>JAPKZB010000084.1:8214-91316 GCA_026393985.1 Acidobacteriota bacterium | reverse complement strand
GCCCGCCCCGTGCCCGTGAAGCTTGCCCCGTGCCCGTGAAGCTTGCCCCGTGCCCGTGAAGCTTGCCCCGTGCCCGTGAAGCTTGCCCCGTGCCCGTGAAGCTTGCCCCGTGCCCGTGAAGCCCGCCCCGTGCCCGTGAAGCCCGCCCCGTGCCCGCTCAGCGCATCTTCTTCATTTGCTCGAGATGCTTCATTTGCTCGAGATGCGCCTCGGCGGCCCGGCGTACCTCCGCCGCCTCCCCGCCCAGCCACATCCGCGTCGCTAGCCAATCCACCTCTCCCTTCCTCCGGTACCGCCGCCACTGCCCGCCCCGCTCGGCGAACACGTCTCCCGAAATCACGTGCAGCAGCTCACCCACGCCACGTAGCCCTCGTACACCGTCGAACCGCCCGCCACCTGCCGGCCATGGTCCCATTCGAGCGGAATGGTGTCGGTCAACACCCCATTCCCCTCGCCGCGTGCGAGACCCACAAACCGCGGCCGGGAACTCGGGTACTGCAGAATCTCTCCGGTCCGCTCCCTGACCTGCAGCGCCACCCGCCCTCGGCGAACGTGCGGACGGCCGCAGCCCACACCCCGGCCCGGAAGGCGCGCACCGCCTCCGGCGTCGTCGCCGCCCGGGTATTGGTCAGGCACAGCACCGGCACCTCCACGGGGGGGGTAGCGGGTTACGACCAGAGGTCGGAAACCTCGCGGAAGTTGACGACCTTGGTGCCGGCCGCCGGATCGACATAGAGAAAATCCCGGCCGGAGGGCGTATTGGTAATTCGCTTGGACCAATCGATTCCCAGCACGGAATAGATCGTGGCGCAGACATCTTCGGGATAGACCGGGCGGCGTCCGGACCAACCAAATTCGGTTATCCTGGCGCACTGCTCATCGGTGGCGCCGATCACCCGCCCGCCCTTTACCCCGGCGCCGGAGAAGAGCGCAAACATGGTGTCGGCGTAATGCTCGCGCCCGGCCACCGGGGTGAGATCCCCCGGGGTACGGCCGAACTCCCCCATGCAAACGACGAGGGTTTTCTCAAGCAGCCCCAGCCGCTTCAAATCGGCCAGCAGGGCGGCATAGGCCGCGTCCAGGGTCGCGCAGGTTTTGTACAACCCGCCCACTCCCTTCACCCCGTAGATGTTGCTGTGGTGATCCCACCCCGGCTGCGTGACCATCAGAAACTTCGCGCCGGCTTTCGCCGCCACCATGTTGCGCGCAATCAAACAAGCATCGCCGAAAGCTGTGGAGCCATAGGCCTTGCGCTCTTCGTCGGTCACGTTCAGCACGCTGCTCATCTTCGGGTGGTTCATCATTTGGAACACCTGCTTTGAGAAGCTGTCGAAGCGGCGCATACCCACGGGCGAGCTGTCATTGAGCGCGTGCCGGCTCGAGTCCATCTGTTGCAGCGCTTCCCAGCGCCGGAGCAACCGCGCGCGGTCTCTCTGTTCGACGAAGAAGGGCAGGTTCCGGCTGGCCAGGTCCAGCGTCAGCGGTGCGCAATCGGCCGGCAGACAGCCTTCTGCCTGCAGCGGCCCGTACATTGTTGAGGCCTCGTAGTTCATCGCCACAAACGGCGGCAGGAAGTCCTCGGCTTTCCGCTGCGCACGGAACTCATGGGCCACCACCGAACCGATTGCGGGCGACTCCTTGATGCGCGCCGCGCTGACCGCGTGCCCGGTTTGGAGGTAGTATTGGCCGCGGGAATGAACCGTCTCCCACGCCTGACCGCTGCGCACCGCGGCGATCTCGCTCAGCTGTTCGGCCAACTTCGGCATCAGACCGTAGGGGAACTGGTAGCCGTACTTCGTCGAGCGCACATCGCGATTCTCCGGCGCCCACTTGCCGAACTTCACATCGAAAAGGTCCATCGGCGACGGACCGCCCTGCAGGTTGAGGAAAATGACGGCCTCGGCCGAACCACGGACCTTGGTCCGGCTTTGCGCGTGGACGTTGTGGGGCCGAAACGCATCGGCCATTTCGTAGCCGGCGATCGAAAGGGCTCCCAACTGCAGGAAGTCGCGGCGGCGAAGGGGAGGAAGGGTAGCCATGGCTTTAGTAGAAGAGGAAATCCAAACGGTTGACCAGAATCCAGAGCAGATCTTCGGCCCCCTGGTCGCGGTACTTCTGCATCAGGTCAACGCCCTGCCCGAGTTCGGCTGGCGAGGGATAGCGGGACAGCGCGGCGAGGTAGAGATCCTCCACCACCCGTTCATTCGGTACCGGCGGATCGGACCGCAGCAGCGACTCGAGGCGGCTGTCTTTTTGAATCACCAGGCGTTCGCGGATCAGCTTGTCGTTCAGCAGAATGGCTGCCTGGACCATCGTCGGTTTCCGGTCGGCCTCGATCGCGTAGCGGTCGCACTGACCGAAGGCTTGCAGCGCTCGGTACATGGCCGGATCCGACTTGTCGATATCCTGCGGCGAGCGGGTCTGCAGAATGTTCGGCGCCTTTTTGTCCGAGAAGGTGATCTTGTAAGTGGGCTTCAATCCGGCGGCTTGCCCCACCGCGTCAAAGAGCATCTCGGCGGAAAGGCGGCGGGTGACGCGGCGGGTGAAGTAGGTGTCGTAGTTCGGGCTCCAACCTTTGGGCGCGGCGATGGCGCGCTGGTAGGCGCGCGAGCTGACGATCTGTTTCATCAGGCGGCGCAGGTCGTAGCCGTGGTCGCGGAAATCGGCGGCGAGCTCTGCGAGCAATTCTGGATGCGAGGGTTGAATGGTCCAGGGTGCGGGCGGCGGATTCTTCGGATCCTGGCGGGCCAGATCGAACTCAAACGGACCATCGACAATTCCTTGCCCCATCAGCTCGGCCCAGAACAGGTTGACCGTGGCGCGGGCAAACTGCGGGTGGGTCGTCAACATCCGCGCGTAGGCATCGCGCGGCTTCTCCCCGGCTGCGATCTCTTCGCCCGTCAGCAGGAAAGTGGGCTTGCTGTTGGCCTGTGGGTCCCGCGGCGGGCGCAGCGAGGACCGGGTGGTTAGGTCGTAGCCCCTCCGCGTGTCCTTGACCGTGAACTGCGGGCTGCGTCCAAAGACAGGAGCGATGTAGGTCTTGCCGAAGAAACTCGCGTGTCGCCACATTTCGGCGCGCTTGCGCTGGCTCAACCACAGGTTTACTTTTTCGAGATGATTGGCCCCGTCGTGGCAGGACACGCATTCCAGGCTGACGCCCAGGAACAGACGGGTCGTATTGATCGCAATTTCGTCAGCGGTGTCCTCGTGGTTCATCTGAAAGCCATCGCCTTCAAAAATGTGGCTCCGGGCGATGAAGTTCGCCGGCCCGTCCGACCACGTCGAGACGGCGGTTGCGGTGATCAGATTCTGCACGAACTCGTTGTAGGGCAGATTCAGGGTAAGCGTCTTGTAAATGTGGTCGTAAAAGGTATTAATACCCTCTTCGAGTAACTCGCCATTGCGGAAGAGGTCGTTGAAGAAGTAGGTCCAACGATCGAGGAAAGGATGATCCCTCACCGAGCGCATGCCCGGCACGGGAATGGCGGGGAACAGACTGTCAATGTACTTGGTGCGCTTGTCCGGACTCGCATCGGCCAGGAAGTTCCGCGCGACCGCAGGGTCTGGAAGGCGACCCTGGAGATCCAGCGTTACGCGGCGGATAAACTCAGCGTCGGTGGCATTTGCGGCCAACGGAACGCCGTTCGCCTTCGCCTTCTTTTCGATTCGGCGATCGATCAGATTTTCGTCCGCGAGCAACAGCGGCAGGCAGGTAGAGAAAATGAGAACGGCGCGTAGCAGCACTTTACGATTCGACCACACCGGGCTGTCCCCCGAAAGTTTCTTGGTGTCTATGACGTTCTGTAGCGAAACTGTAACGCAAAGGATTCAACACGTTACGGAATGCTCCGCCGAATCTCGACGGGCCGGGCGTCGAGAATCCTATCGCCGCTGCGTTCATAGCGAATGATGGCTTCAAAATACTTACCCACGCTCGTTTGCTCGCGAAACTGGCGGAGTTGTTGCAACTCACCGGGAATTGTCAGCACCGAGGCGAGCGCGAGATTGAAGGAAGAAGCCACCACCAGGACGTGCGTTCCCGGGGCTTTGCCGGGAAGGAGTGCGAGCAGACCGTGGCCGGTGGACCTGGTGGGGGAGTGCACCGTGACCGGGAATTCCACTCCAGGGTTGCGCCGGTCCAACAAACCGCGATTCATGCCCGAGTCACTCGGCTGAAATCCGTAACCGAGGCGATCCATGATCTCCGGAAACTGGGCGCTGGTGCCGGGGCCGACAAACAAGATTGCATCCCGCGACGAGAGAATCTCCAATCCAGCCGAGGGGCTATCAAGGACTGTGGCCGGGGACCGGCGATCCTCCAGGTAACGGGCCACCACGGATGCGGCCAGAGTGTCGGAGGCGACCGTGTAAAAACGATTCTCTTCAAGGACCCCAAATTGCTTCTGGAGCGAGTTCAAATAGGGCGATTGAGCGACGTCTTCAGGCCGATTCACCCGGAAATCCCGCGCCAGGAAAGGCTGTTCCCGGGACCGGAAGAACAACGGGGCGGGTACGATGAGCGTCTGCGGTTTCCCTTCCTGCAGGAAGTTCAGCCAGAACGGGTCGAGGGACGGCGGTTCCGGGCGGGCGCGCCAGCGGAGACGAATATCATCGACGGCCAGTACTCCCGCTACCATCGAGGCGGCAAGGGCGGACAGTTTCCAGGGGAACTCCCGCCGGGAGAGAGGGACGGGGGCGGAGGCGTCTTGCCGGAACGCCAACCGGTACTCGCCAGGCGGGACGGTGAAACCGGATTCCGAGGGATGATTGGCGTAGTGATCCTTGAGACGGGCCCGGAGCCGGGACATGTGAACCCGGACGGCCGAGTCGGTTTTGGGATCAAAATCCGACTTTCGGCCAAGGACCTGCGTGCCGATAGCGTATTCGGAGGGAGGCGATTCCCGATGCGCCCAGAGATACAGCAGGAGTTCGCGCAGCGCAGGCGCCTTGCGGAACGAGGCGCTGTTCGCCAAGGCTTCGATGGCGGCCTGTTGGTCGGGGTTAGCCACGGGAGATACCGGCATGACGATTCGAGTCTTCATAGTAATGGATTACAAACTGAAAACTGATGAGGACAGTGCAAGCCGCCTCCTCCGGCCACCGCGATCGGATAACCCGCCAGGAAGACGGCGCCCGCCCGGCGCGACGCACCGCAGACGATCACCGAACTTCCGCAGACGGGTGACCCAGCGCGTCAGCGAAGAGGCCGAGTTCGCTGCCTATCGGGAGATTTCACGAGCTGGCCCGTTCGATTCCGCGACGCTCGGGGGGTGGGCGTAAGGTCTTTTCCCGATGCAGAAAGCGACGCCTCCAGTCGAAAGACCCTATAGGACGACGTGTAATGAGTTTTTTCGCCGGTTCGCGCCCTCTTAATCTGGCATTCCTGACCGCCCTGTTCGCCGTAGGCGGCTGGTCGCAGACCACCTCGCAGGTGCGGATCTTCGCCGAACCCGCCGATGCCTATTTCTTCGTCGATGGGGTGCGCTATCGAAGCTCACAAACCTTTCTTTGGACCACCGGCAGCAAGCATACTCTGGCAAACGACCAGTTCACGCAAACCGGCTCCATCGATACGCGGTTTACTTTCAGCAAGTGGGAGGATTCGCGAGGGCTGCTGGCCACCGGCACCAATCCGGTGCAAGTGGTTACGGCGGATCCGGCCATCACATTTTTTAAAATTACCTATATCCGGGAATTCCGTATTCAGTTCAGCCTGTTCTCCGCCCCCGCCTTGGGTGCCGGAGCTGGCTGCGACCTTCCGAGCGCCGGCCCGTCGCCCTTTCCGGGCAAGCTCTACGTCAACGAAACCTGCTACCAATCGTCGTTCGAGGCATACTTCACGCTGGGCACGGTGCTGAATCTGACGGCGGTTCCGAACCCCGGATTCGTCTTTACCGGCTGGCTGTTGAACGGAAATCCGCCAGGTGATGCCTTCATTCGGTCCTACACGATTCGCGGACCGGGCGTCATCAGCCCTCAGTTTGCTCCTGCCAAGCGAGTGCTCTTCTACACCACGCCGGAGGAGTTTCAGGTCTCCATCGACCGGACCCCCTTTCGGACGGTCTCGAGGTTGGAAGCGATCGGGAGCGGAAATCCCGGTCTGCGCGAACTGGCCGTCGGCGCCCGCCACGTTTTGAGCGCGCCGTCACCACAGCAGGACCTGCAGGGCCGGTACTGGGTTTTTGATTCTTTTGACCTTCCACTCGGTCCCGGCGGCCTCTACGAGGTGGTGGACGCCCATGTTCCCCAGACCATCACCGCCAGATTTGTTCCTGCCGCGACCGTCTCGTTCCTCACGCAACCCGCCGGCCTGCGTCTTTCGGTGAACGGGCGTGAGAACTGGCCCTCCTACAACTTCGTCTGGGCGGTCGGGAGTACGAATAGCGTCACGGCGCCGGCCATTACGACCGATAGCCGCGGCCGGAAGTACCGGTTTCTGAACTGGTCCAACGGGGGCCCGCCGGCGCAGGAGCTTACCACTCCGGCCGGCGCTGCCGACAATGGACTCCGCATCATTGCCAACTACGAGCTGATGCCGCGCGTGATCATCTCGACCAACCTGCCTGCCGGCCGCCTGCTCGTCAACGGGCAAGCGTGCGCCATGCCATGCACGCTCGACGGCGCCGAAGGCACAACGGCCACCCTCGACGCGTCGGCGATGATTGAACTCGGCGCTGACTCACGCGCTGAGTTCGCCGGCTGGTCCGACGCGGCCGAGCAGACCCGCCCCGTCACCTTCTCCGGCGATGAGCGCCGCATCACGCTGAATTATCAGATTTCGAACCGCCTGCGGGCCCTCTCTGACCCGGCCGACGGCGTGGACTTCGCCTTTGACCCGGGGACGCCGGACGGCTTCTATCCCGCCAACGCCCTGGTCCGGGTGACGGCCACGGCCCGGGAAGGTTTCCGCTTCCGCCGCTGGGCGGGCGACCTGGAGGGAACCTCAAACATCGGCTTCGTGTCCCTCGGCTCCCCCCGGTTGGTGCGTGCGCTCCTCGACACGGTTCCCACGATTCCCACCGCCGGCATCCGTAACGCTGCCGGCGAGACCCCGGATCTAGTCATCGCTCCCGGCAGTATCGTATCCGTGTTCGGCAGGATGCTCGCGCCCGATTACGCGGCCGCGCCCGGCGGCCCGTTGGTGCAATCGCTCGCCGGCACGGTCGTACAGTGGAACAACCGGCTCTTACCGCTGCTGTTTGTCTCCCCGGAGCAAATCAACGTGCAGGCGCCCTCCGACCTGCCCGAGGGCGAGCAGACCTTTAGCGTCCGCACGGGCAATCAAGCGGCGATTCCAGGCAAAGTCCAAGTGGTCCGCAACGCCCCCGGGCTGTTCGGCTTCACCTTGGCCGAGAAATTTTACGTGGCGGCCACCCACGAAGACGGGAGCGTTGTGTCGCCGGACCGCCCGGCGCGCCGCGGGCAAACCATCACCCTGGTGGGCACCGGCTTCGGACCGTTTCAGCGCCCGCTGATGGATGGCTTCCCGGCGCCGCTGACCCCGCCTAATCCGCTCGCCGATCCGGTGGCGATTCGCCTCGGGGAGTTGACGCTCACGCCCGTGAGCGCCATCGCCAGTCCGGGGCAGGTCGGCCTGGTCGCCCTCCGGCTTCTGATCCCGGAGGATCTGGCGCCCGCCAGTGAGGTGCCCGTCACCGCCTTCGTGAACGGACGAAGTTCGAATACCGCTCTACTGCCTTTACGCTGAACCAGCATGAAAACTCTGCTCTCCATCTTGCGCCTGTTTCCGGCCTTCGTCGTGCCCCTGGCCGCAGCCCCGGAGATGACGCGACGCCCGGAGCCGTCCGCGTGGCGGTTCGCGCATGCGGACGCGCAGATTCTGGCCGGCGCCGATCTGTTCCGGCTCGGCCAGTCTCCCCTGGGCGAGAAGCTCAGACAACGGTTCCTGGCCGCGATGGGTCCGGAGCTGTCCCGCCACGTCCAACGGTTACTCGTTTCGACGGCGTTCCTCCCGGATGGAAAAGCGGACTCTATCCTTATTCTTTCGGGGCCGCTCAATGCGTCCCGCATCAAGCAGATGGCTGCGAAGGGGCAGGCCACGGTGAAAACCTACAAAGGCATCGAGGTCATCCTCCCGCCCGGCGGCGCTGCTGAAGAGACCCACTTTGCCCTTATCGATGCTCAGACGGCTCTGCTCGGCAACCGCCTGAGCGTCACAGCGGCGATCGACCGCAGCCACCACCCTCCCCGGCCCCTCAGCCAAACGAACCTGTTGTTTGCCCGGGCGCTAGATCTCGGCCACGAGGCCGAAGTCTGGGCGCTTACGGGCGAACTGCCGGCGGGCTTCGGTCCGGCCTCCTGGGACGCCAAAGCCGGCGTCGAACTCGTGCTGAACGTAAAGCAGCAGGCCGACCTGAGCATCGGCATCGCCCTGCCGGATCCCAAGCTGGTTGAATCCGCGCAGCGGGTCCTTGATGTCGACCGGTCCCGCCCGGCTTCCCCGTCCTACGTTCTGTCCTCCTGGCTACCCCGGCTCGGGTCTCTGCGCCAAACCGGCGGAATCGTCCTGAATGGGCATCTCGAAGAGTCGGTTCTCGTCGAGGAGTTTCCCACGCTGGCGACCGCTCTCGGGCTACCGGTGAAGGCGGCCGCGACGCGGCCGAAGCGGGAAACGGCAGCGGTTCTTCCCCAGCCAGCCCCCCCGCCGCAACTGCCGGTGTTGAGGATTCGGATTGAGGGGTTGGAAGACGGGACGATAGAAATTCCGTATGCGACGAGAAAATAGTTCTCGGCTGTTATAAACTCTTCGGACATGTCTACGTCCCGGCTTCTGGCCGAAATCGCGGCCGAGTTTTTCGGCACCATGATTATTCTTCTGATTGGCGGCGGCGTGGTTGCCTCCGTTGTGCTTTTTGGGAGCGGTGTACCCGGCGAGGTTGTCAACGGCGGAACCACGAATATCAATTTGGCGTGGGGTTTGGCGGTGATGCTGGGTGTTTTCGTTTCCGCCAAGATCAGCGGCGCGCACTTGAACCCTGCTGTCACGCTGGCGTTGGCGGTTTTTCGGGGTTTTTCGTGGTCGAAGGTGGCGCCTTATTTTTTGGCGCAGATAGCTGGCGCGTTCAGCGGCGCGGCGATTGTGTTTTTCAGCTACCGGGAAGCGTTTCTGAAATTTGATCCTGCGCTTGAGAAGACCGCCGGGGTGTTTGCGACGTTTCCGGCTTTTCCGGCGGCTCCGATGGCGGGATTTTTTGATCAGTTGATTGGGACAGCGCTGCTGTTGTTTCTGATTCTGGCCATCAGCGACGAACACAGCAATCCGCCGCCCGCTTATTTTGCGCCGGTGCTGGTGGGACTGATTGTCGTTGCCATTGGCATGTCATTTGGCGCGATGCACGGTTATGCGATCAATCCGGCGCGCGACTTCGGGCCGCGTTTGTTTACGGTGCTGGCGGGATTTCGCAATAATGGGTTGACCGATGGTTCGGGGGTTTTCTGGGTTCCGATTGCTGGTCCGCTGGTTGGTGGATTGGTGGGTGCGGCGGCTTACGATTTCGGAATTCGCCGCTTCCTGCGTTAACCTGCTAGCCTGAAGGCAGAAGTACATGATTATTTCTGTCCGCGAGCTTGATCTCGCTCCTGTTAAATTCAACGAGTCGATTGTCCCCGGTGTGATCGCGTGGACGCCGAACGCGACGCAGGTCGGTCCGCTGGTGGCAACCGGCGAAGCCACGCTCGATGAGATGACGCAGGAGATCCGTTTTAGCGGTCATCTAGCGGTGACGCTGCAGTTGGAGTGCGACCGTTGTCTAGCGCCGATTGCGCTTGCGGTGGATACGCCGATCGATCTGGTTTACGAACCGCTGCCGGAGACGGTGCCGGGTCAGGAGTTGGAGTTGCACGCCGGCGACATCGATCTCGGTTTCTACGAAGGCGAGGGGATGGAGCTGACCGATGTTCTGCGCGAACAGGTTCTGCTCGACTTTCCTTCGCGGGCGCTTTGTGGGGAGGAGTGCAAGGGGCTTTGTCCGGTTTGCGGGGTGAATCGCAACGAGCAGGGCTGTACGTGCACGACGACGATTCCGGACGAACGTTGGGCGGCGCTGCGCAACTTGTAGCGCGATCGGCAATTATTCGCTACAATGAGAAGTTTGAGAGCTCGCCATGCCTAATCCAAAACGACGTCACTCCAAGCGCCGCACTTCCACCCGCCGCGCGCATGATTTCCTGGTTCGCCCGATCATGTCGGAGTGTCCGAACTGTCACGCGCCCAAGCTTCCGCACCGTGTATGCGGCAGTTGCGGCTTTTACAAGGGTCGCGCCGTCATCGAAGTCGCCGAGCAGTAACTCCTTTCTGCCATAATCGACTGCTATGGTAACAATCGCCGTCGACGCCATGGGGGGGGACCACGCCCCGAAATCAGAAGTTGAAGGGGCGATCCGTGCTGTCCGGCATTTGCCGGTAGCGGTAATCCTTGTCGGCCAAGAGAGTGTTGTTCGCGCGGAGCTAGCCGCCCATCCGGGTTGGGAGAAGCTACCGATTACCATTCATCACGCCAGCGAAGTGGTTACGATGGATGACAGCGCCGGTAAGGCGCTGCGGTCGAAACGGGATAGCTCGATTCGAGTAGCACTTCGTCTGGCCCGCGATGGTCACGCACAAGGTGTGGTCAGCGCGGGAAACACCGGCGCGGTGATGGCGATGGCCAAGACCGTTTGCGGGATGGTGAAAGGGGTAGACCGTCCGGCGCTGGCGACGGTTTTTCCGACGGTAAAAGGAAAGCCGGCAGTGATGCTTGACGTCGGGGCCAACGTGGATGTCTCTCCGGAGATGTTGGCGCAGTTTGCGATGATGGGGGACCTGTATTCGCGGCTGATTTTCCATACGGAGAACCCGCGGATTGGTTTGCTGTCGATTGGCGAGGAAGATCACAAGGGCAACGAGTTGACCAAGGGCGCGATGCCGTTGCTGAAGCAACTGCCCATTCACTTTATCGGCAACGTGGAAGGTCGGGATCTTTATACGGGTCATGCCGATGTGATTGTTTGCGACGGGTTCACGGGGAACGTGGCTTTGAAGGTGAGCGAGGGCCTGGTGGATGTGATCAAGCATCTGTTGCAGGAGTCGCTGAAGGCCAGTTTGTCGGGCAAGATCGGCTACCTGCTATCGCGTTCGGCGTTTGCGAACTTTAAGAAGCGGGTGGATTACTCTGAGTTTGGCGGGGCTCCGTTGCTTGGGGTGAAGGGCTGTACGATCATTTGCCACGGCCGGTCGAACGCGAACGCCATAAAAAACGCGGTGCGGGTGGCAGCCGAGTTTGCATCTTCGAATCTGAATGAGCGGCTGCACCAAGGGTTAACGAGCGAGCGGGTGTAGGCGGGATCGGCGCGGGGCGGTCTCCCGAAGTCCTCCTGGCCGCGTCACAATGGAAGGGGTGCCGGTATGCGTGTTCCTATCCTAATTTTCGTGCTGGCCGCCGTTGGCGGGGCGGCTTCTTGCGAGGAGGAGATTCGCGCGGTCCGCAACACGCCCGCCAAGCCGGGTGTGCGAGCGGTGCTGGCGGCGTGCGCCACGCGATTCAACTCCCCGACGGCGCGGCTGGCACTGGGTGTAAGCGCCACCGAGAGCGGCGACTTTGCCGAGGCGCTGCAGCATTTGAAGGCGGTGAAGCTGCCGGCGCTGCGGGATTATGTGGCCTTCTTCACCGCGCAAGCGCACACGGGCCTGAAGGACAAGCCGGCGACGCTGGCGGCGCTGGCGCCGGCGCTTACGGCGAACGCGACCTCTCCGATACTGGGGCGGGCCGCGCTGCTGGCCGCCGGCGCCAGCGAGCCGAACGCCGCGGTTTCTTTGCTGGAGCGCCTACGGCCCCAGCTCCAGCAACCGGCGGGAGATTTGGCGCTGGCTGAGGCTTATCGTGCGGCGGAGCGCCTGGATCTGGCGGGGCTCACGTATGCCCGCATCTACTTCCATTACCCGTTGTCCAAAGAGGCGACGCTGGCCGAGCCGGCGTGGCGGGCGCTCGGGGAACCGGACAACACGCCGGAGAATCTGATGGCGCGGGTGGAGAAGCTGCTCCCTTCTCTGCCCGGCCGTGCGCAGCGGGACCTGGAGGGGGTTCCGGGAGAGCTGGCCGCGGTGCGCCGGGCGGCGGCCGATTACTATGGCCGGCAGTACGCGCCGGCGATTGCAGCGCTGAACGGCCTGACGCCAGAGGATCCGGCGGCGGACGCCGAACGGTGCTACTACCTCTACCAGGCCGCGCGGCGGGCCAACCGCGACGAGGACCGGCGGGCGGCCTTTCGCCGGATGGCGCAACATCATGCGCGGTCGCCGCGGTACCTGGAGGTGCTGTTGGCGGAGGCTTATCGGCATCTGACGGAGAACGAGTACGAGGCGTACGAGCCGCTTTACCGGAGCTGCGCGGCGGACTTTCCGGCGGATTCGCGGGCAGCGTTCTGCCATTGGAAGCTCGCGTGGTCGAGTTACATCCGGCGGCGGCCGAACGCGCTGGCGCTGCTGCGGGAGCACGCAGAGAGGTACCCGCAGTCGGACAAGGTGAGCGCGGCGCTGTATTTCATCGGACGCCTGACGGAGGATCCGGCTTACTATCAAGCCGTCGCCACGCGGTACCCGAACACGTACTATGCGCTGATTGCGGGGGAGCGGTTGCGGGAGGGCGCGGCGAAGTTGCCGCCGAGCGGGTGGCTGTCGCAAGTGCGGTTTCCGCCGCCGCCGGCGATTCCGACGCAGGAGTCGGGGATATCTCCGCTACGGATTGAGCGGGTTCGCCTGCTGCTGGCCGCCGGGCTGGAGGCGCTGGCGGAGGCGGAGCTTCGTTTCGGCGCGACGCGGCAGGAGCCGGTGCCGTTGCAGCTGGCGATGGAACTGGCTGGGGCGCTGCAGCGGGCGGGCAAAGTGGACCGTGGCGTACGGACGATTAAGGGTCTGCTGCCGGGCTATTTGTCGTTCCCGTTTGGGGCGGTGAGCGAGCGGTTCTGGCAGCTGGCGTTTCCGATTCCCTTCCGGGCTTCGCTTGAGAAGTTTGCCCGGCAGGCGGAGATTGACCCGTTTGTGTTTGCGGGGCTGATCCGGCAGGAGTCGGAGTTCAACGCGTCGGTGGTCTCGGCGTCGAACGCCTACGGGTTGTCGCAGATTCTGCCGGCGACGGGGCGCGACCTTTCCCGGCGGGTGGGGATGAAGGGGTTTACGCCGCGGATGCTGTTTGACCCGACGACGAATATCCACTTGGGCACTTACTACATCCGGCACCTGCTGAATTCGCTCGAGGGGAACTGGCACGAGGCGCTGGCGGCGTATAACGGGGGGCGGACGCGGGTGATGAAGTGGCGGACGTTTGCGCAATACCGGGAGCCCGCCGAGTTTATTGAGACGATCCCGTTTGACGAGACGCGGGGGTATGTGCAGGCAGTGCTGCGGAACGCGGCGGTTTACAAGCAGTTGTACGAGGGTAAGGCCGCAGCGATTGTCTATCCGGAGCCGGCGGCGCCGGTGGCTTCGGCGGCTGCCCGGCCGGCGGCGCGGAAGGGTGCGCCGGCCAAGTCTGGGGCCGGGCGGGGCGGTCGTCGCCACTGAGCCGGCGAACGGGGGGGGCGGTGAGGATGCGGGTGACAGGTGGGAGGGAGCGGTCGGTTGGGTGGGACTGCCGGGGGCATGGGTTGGTGGTGGTGCTTGGGTTGCCGGGTGGCGGACGTGCTGGTTTGGCTTGACGGGGAGGGCCTGGCGCTTCGGGGGTTGTTGGTTGGCGGCTGGGGGATTTGGTTGGACGAGGTGGTTGGGGCGTTCCTGGGGTTCAATATGGGTTGGGCGTCAATAGTTTGGGGTACTCTCGGGTGACGGTTTAGAGGTACAGCGCGAGGGCGGTGGCGAGGTCGTCGTGGGTGGTCTGGCCGCCCGTAAGGCTGACGTTCCTAAGCTTTTCGCGTAGCGAAGGCCACTCGCGGAGCCTTGGGTGGAACCGCAGGTTGCCCGCTTCACAGGGGTCGCCTCAGAAGACGGAATATTACGTACGCCAGGCATCCGGGTTGAGTTCAAATAGGCCCAAAACGCCGCTAAACTCTCCTCAAGCGGATGCGCCGAGGTAATCACGGGTCGGGCATCTAGCGCTGCGTCGGGCTCTGCTGTCTTTTGCTGGTAACCGTGTTCTACCGAGACAATAGCAACCATCAACAGATTTCCTGCCGGACTTTCAGAGTTCCTCTCGGCAAACGTACTTCACATTCCGTTTTCTGACGGGACCCCGGGTAGCGCTCGCGGACCATGTCGATGGGGATGGCGTTGGAGAGGACGAGGAGCCGGTATCACCCTTTCATGGACGTGAGGAGCGACTCCGGGAAGAGCGTCTCGGGGAGAGAGATGGCCGTCGAATGAGCGCAGAAATCGGCGCAATTGCCAGGGAAGTTGACGAGATCGCTGACTTGAGCGACGAAATCGCCCGGTTCGATGAGCCCGGTTTCGAGGCGGACGACCAGGTCGGTCGAGGCGATGCGGGCGCGAACCTCGGCTGGGGGCAGGCTGCAGTCGGCGGCGATGGCCCGGTAACCGCGTTCGAAGTCGAAAGCCTTTGCACAGTCAAAGCGCAGAGGGCGTTTGTCGGCCATAAGAATTATTTTTTGAGAATGAGGGTTTCTGAGTCCAATTTGACGCGTTGCTAGATTATGCCCTCAATTTCGCTCAAGCTCGCGATGCTTGTGGTCGGCGCAACTGTCGCCGGATTCAGTCAGTCAGCTTCGCTGACGGCAACCTATACGTTCCAGAATACTCTCAACTCGACCTCCGGCGGTCCGGCGCTGGTGGGCGTTGATCCATTGAATCGCGGCAGTTACCTGACTGACACGGTGTTCGGTGCCCAGCGGACCGTGTACCAGTTTTCGGGCACCCCGACCAATCAGGCCGGGCTCTCGCTGCTGACCACCGGGGTGGTCAATCCGCTTTCCTACTCCTTTGAGATGGTTTTTACCTTCACCGAACGCCCGGCGACTGACCGCCGGGTCTTCGACGTGCTGGACCGCACTTCTGATCGCGGCCTGTACGTGAATGCGCAGAACCGTTATACGCTTTCGAGGCTTGCCACAGGCACCGCCGGGCAAGCGAACGGCCAGTATCAACACGTGGTGATCACGGTGACCGGCGACCGCTTTCGGTTCTACGTCAACGGCCAACCTGATATGAACCTTGGCACCAACTCGATGAACCTGCTGACGCCGAATCGAATTGTCCACTTCTTCCTCGATAACACCGCCGACCAGTACCGCGATGATTACTCCTCGGGTCGAATTGCGCTGCTCCGGGCCTATACGAATGCGCTGTCCGACTCCGAGGTCACTCAGCTTGCCCGGGATCCGTTTGCGACGACAATCGGGGCGTCAACGCCGTCGTTTACTTCGGCCGGGGTGCGAAACGGGGCGACGTTCGCCGAGGGCACGCCGATCGCGCCGGGAGCGTTCTTCTCCATCTTCGGGGCCAGCCTGAGCGGCGGGTCGGGCGATTGGAGCCAGGCTTTCGTGAACGGGGAAGCGCCGAAGACGTTGAACGGGACGCGGATCTTCATTGGCAGCCAGGAGGCTTCGCTGGTCTACACGAGCCCGGGGCAGGTGAACGCGATCGCTCCGGATGGGGTGGCCGCTGGGCCGGTCAATTTGGTGGTGGAACGCGATGGGGTGCGCAGTAGTCCGGTGTCAGTGACGGCTCGGGCGCTGAATCCTTCGTTTTTCACTTATGATCCGGGAATTCGGCGGTACGCGGCGACTTTGGCGGCGGATAACTCGGCGTTTATTGCGCCGGCGAATCTGTTCGGGGTGACTTCGATCAGCGGGTTGGCGGTGCGGCCGGCGCGACCGGGCGAGTTTGTGATCGCCTACGGGATGGGCCTGGGGACGACGAATCCGGCGGTACCGACCGGGCGGATTCCGGTGGCCCGGGATGGTGGTTATCCGGTGACTGGGCAGGTCGTCTTGCAGCTTGGCGCACGGACGGTGACGCCGCTGTACACGGGCCTGTCGAGCTTCGCCGGGGTTTACCTGGTCGGCTTCCAGGTGCCTGAAGGCCAGGCGAATGGCGACCACGAGTTGCGGATCTGGGTGAACGGGATCAGTTCGGCGATCGCCTACATCCCGGTGCAGCGGTAGACGCAGTTGGCCCGTCCCGGCGGCTCGTCGGCTACTGGACGGGCCTTCGGCGCTATTCGCGTTGGCTGATGGGTTTGAGCTGACCAGGAACTGGCGGTGGATCAATTCGTTCGGGTTCCGGGGGAACGGTAAACGCAAGAAAGGCCGGCCTCGGGAAGGGACCGGCCTTTTTTCTGGTTTAGGAGAAGATGGCCAGGGTCAGGTTCATCAGCGGTTGGCCGCCGATGGAGGCGGTGCGCGGGTCGCTCGACACCTTGCCGAAGGTCCATGGGTTACGGAAATCGACCGTGGTTGGGGTGCTCCCCAAATTCACGGTGAGTTGCAGAAGCTTGGTTTTGTCGTCGACGAGCGGACTGTCGCTCGTTATCTGCGAGACACCCGCCGTCGCGGTGACTCTTCCGGGCGCTGGCTGACCATCTTGCAGAATCACCGCGAGGCCATCGCCGCCTTCGATTTCTTTACTGTTCCGACGGTGACCTTCAAGCTGCTTTACCGTTTCTTCGTCATCGACCATGCAAGGCGCCGGATCCTGCATTACAACGTGACTTTTCATCCGACTGCGGCGTGGGTGGTTCAACAACTGCGCGAGGCCTTCTCCGAAGCCGGTCCTCATCGTTACGTGATCTTTGATCACGATGCCATCTTCAGTAACGAGGTCGTCGGGTTGCTGAAGGCCACAGGGCTGACGCCCAAACGGACAAGTATTCAGGCGCCTTGGCAAAACGGCATCGCTGAACGCTGGGTGGGCAGTTGCCGTCGCGAAGTGCCGGACCATGTGATTCCGATCAACGAAAAACATTTGCGGCGCTTGGTCGGCGACTCTGTTGCGTACTTTCACGAGGATCGGATTCCTGACAGCCTCGCCAAAGACACTCCGCTTCACCGAGAGGTAGAACAACGGCCATCTCGAGAAGCAATGGAAGTCTCGCACCTTCGCCTGGGCGGACTCCACCATCACTACACCTGGCGCTACACCTGGCGCTACACCTGGCGCCAAGCCGCATAAGGCTTCCACGACCTTGCTGAGCGGACCGCCGTCGGCGCCGGTGCCCGGCGCTCGCCCGAATACTGATCTCTCCAAAGCGACACTGCCTCCGCGGTGACAAAGTGGACAAAGAAGGCTTCGGCGTGCCGTCGGGCCATGTTTCCACCTCGTTCAGGCTCGTCACCAGCTAGCCATTGCCACGGACACTTCGTTGCGCTGGCCATCTTTCTGCGGTCTGATCCGGTTTTGACTGCAGACAGCTGTCGCAAACTGCCGCCACAAAAACCCGTGCCTCCCGCCCTGGTGGCCGGGAGGCACGGGAGACAGCCGCAAGAAAAACCGTCAGCACCCGTTGAAGGTATTGACAGGTCGTTTCGTATCAGAACAGCAGCTTGAGGCCGAGTTGGATGGTGCGGGGGCCGTTGCTCTGACCGGTGATGGTGCCGAAGGCGCCGGACTCGACGTTCGTGTTTGGGTTACCGAAGATGGGGGTGTTGGTCAGGTTGAAGGCCTCGGCGCGGAACTGGACATTGAGGAGTTCCCGGATCCGGGTGTTCTTCATCATGGAGAAGTTCAGGCCGCGGGTGAAATCGTTGCGGAGGTTGGCGTGGGTCCGGCTGAGGTTGCCGAAGGTGTAGTTCGGGGCCACCTTGAACTGGGTGGTGTCGAACCAGCGGTCGATGCTGCGGACGGCGACACGGGCGTCGCCGCCGACGGCATCGGGCCGTTGGACGCCGCCGAAGGAGAAGCTGTTGTTGGTGGTCTGGCTGAAGATGAGCGGCATACCGGAGGCGATGGTGAAGACGCCGTTGGTCTGCCAGCCGCCGAGGAAGGCGTTGGCGAGCCAGGGGAGGTTGGCGCCGAACTTGTGGCCTTTGCCGAAGGGGATTTCGTAGTTGTAGTTGACGACGAGGCGGTGGGGGACGTCGTAGGTGGTGAGGGAGCGCTCGCAGCTGCGGCAGTACCAGTTGCGGAGGGTGCCTTGGCCGTCGTTCCAGATGCCGTCGGAGGAGTCGGCGATGGACTTGGACCAGGTGTAGGCGACGCCCATGGTGGCTCCGCCGCCGAAGCGATTTTCAAAGCGGGTCTGGAAGGAGTGGTAGTTGGAGTTGCCCCAGGCCGGGTTGCCGGGTCCGACGCTGGTGAAGGCGGCGTACTGTCCGCGCAGGAGGCGGCCGCGCTGGACGTTGGCGGCGCCGAGCGGGCTGGCGGGGTCGATTAAGCCGAAGAAGGGATTGGGGACGAGGGTGAGGAGGTTGTTGGCGGGGGTCAACTGGTCGGGCCGGAGCTGGCCCATGTCGCCCTGGACGATTTCGTTATGGGTTCCTTTATTGCCGGCGTAGGAGAGCTCGACCATCATGTTGTTGGTGAGGTGGCGCTGGACGTTGAGGTTCCACTGCTGGTTGTAGGGGGTCTTCATTTCCGAGGCCCAGGCGGAGTTGAGTCCGAAGCCGACGCCGGACATGGCGCCGAGGGCGCGGCCGACGGGGAGGACGTAGCCCTGGGGGAAGGGGTTGCGGAGGAGGTTGGTGGGGTTGATCTGGTCGAGGGTAGCGTTCCAGGGGGTGGTGCTTGAGTAGGGTGCGCCGGTGTAGCGGTCGGTGGCGGCGAACTTGGGTACGCCGTAGAAGATGCCGTAGCCGGTGCGGACGACGGTTTTGGCGTTGATCTGATAGGCGATGCCGATGCGGGGGTTGAACTTGTGTTCGATGGGGCGGATGCCGCGGCGGCCGGCGGTTTGATCCTTACCGGAGAAGAGGTAGACGCCGCGGAGGTCGAGTCCGGTTTTGTCGGCGAGGGGGTTTTTGGCGAAGGGGTCCATGAGGGTTTGCTGGTCGTAGCGTTCCATGTTGGAGCCTTCGAGCTCGTAGCGGAGGCCGAGGTTGAGGGTGAGGCAGGAGGTGATTTTGTAGTCGTCCTGGGCGTACATGGCGTAGTAGCGGCTCATGTCGGAGGGTTTGATGCGGTGGGTGGCGGCGCCGCTGGTGCCGGCGCCGAGGAGGAAGGAGGCGAGTCCGTCACCGTTGCCGGCGAGGCGGGGGTCGGGGCCCTGGGTCATGAGGCGGGTGAAGGCGAAGTTACCCGGGGAGCTGCCGAACTGGGCGAAGCCGAGGGTGAACATGCGGACGTCGCCGCCGAGTTTGAGGCTGTGTTTGCCGGAGAGTTTGGTGAGGTTGCCGACGAGGCTGTAGGCGACGTTGTCGCTGGTGTAAGTGGAGCCGTTGTTGGGACCGACGGAGTTGTAGTCCTGGATATCGAAGCGGGGGATGCGGGGGGCGCCGGTTTTGAGGGTGACGTCCTGGAGGGCTTGGGAGAAGCCGAGTTTGGTGACGTCGTAGCCGTAGGAGAAGGCGGGGCGCCAGGCGGAGAAGAGGCTGAGGCCGGCGCGGACATTGATGATGGTGCTGGAGCCGATGGTTTCGGTGTAGTCGGCGGCGGCGTTGTGGGAGCCCCAGTACATGATGCCGTCGGAGGGTGCGGCGCCGTTGCCCCAGAAGTCGGCGGCGGCGGTGGCTTGTTTGAAGCGGTTGTAGCGGACGAACATGCGGCGGTTGGGGTTGAAGTTATGGTCGACTTTGAAGTCGACGCGGTCGGTGGGGGATTGGGGGACGCGCTGGATGGCGAGGTTGTTCTGGTTGGTGTTGGGCAGGCCGGCCTGATTGGAGGAGGGGTAGAGCTTGAGGACGTTGAGGGCGATGGGGTCCATCATGGAGGTGGGGATGCGATTGCCGGCAAAGGGGCTGCGGATGAAGTTGCCGGGGGAGTCGGGGTTGGGGCGGCTGGTGAAGGGGTCGAAGATGGGGCGGACATTGCCGTTGGCGTTGCGGGTGTTGGAGAAGTCGCCGGAGAGTTGGGCGGGGGTGGGGACGGTGAAGATACCGAGGCTGCCGGACTTGATCAGCTTCTTTTCATAGAGGACGAAGAAGAAGGTTTTGTCTTTGATGACGCGACCGCCGACGCTGGCGCCGTACTGGTGCTGCTGGAGGGAGGCTTTGGGGAGGTTGTTGCGGTTGAGGAAGAAGTTTTTGGAGTCCATGGCGGAGTTGCGGAGGAACTCGAAGGCGGAGCCGTGGAACTGGTTGGTGCCGGACTTGGTGAACATGGTGACCTGGCCGCCGCCGGAGCGGCCGTATTCGGCGCTGTAGGTGTTGGTTTGGACGCGGAACTCCTGGATGCCTTCGACCGAGGGGATAGCGGAGGCGCCGTAGATGCCCTGGATGTCGCTTTGGACCATGGCGGAGACGCCGTCGAGTTGGATGTCGTTCTGGGACTCTTTGCCGCCGTTAATGGAAAAGCGGATGGTGGAGGTGAAGAAGTCGCTTTCGGGGTTGTTGGGGGTGGAGGGGGTGATGCCGGGGACGAGGGTGAGGAGGGAGTAGATGTTGCGGTTGTTGAGGGGGAGTTCGATGATCTTTCTGTTTTCGACGACGGTGCTGAGGGCTGAGCTGGAGGCTTCGAGGAGGGGGCCGGTGGCGGTGACCTGGACCTTTTCGGTGACGGCGCCGACTTCGAGTTTGATATTGATGGTGGCGTTTTGGAGGGTGGCGAGGGGTAGGGATTCGAGGATGTACTGGCGGAAGCCGGGGGCTTCGGCGGCGACGCGGTAGACGCTGGGGGTCAATTCGACGACGCGATAGACGCCGGCCGAGTTGGTTTCGGCTTTGTACTCCTGGTTGCGCTGGACGTCGGTGACGGTGATTTTGGCACCAGCGATGGTGGCGCCGGTGGGATCGGTGACGATGCCGGAGACGAGTGCTTTAGAAGTTTGGGCGTTGGCCGGGACGAGCGCGAACGCGAGGAAAGCGGCAAACAGAGTACGCATTGTAAAGATCAGCTCCCTAGGGATTTTGAGAAGGTGAGGATGGCTGGAAACCCCGATTGGGTTTCCAGCCCGGAGCTGAAGCTTATCAGAAATTTGCTGGTGGTGCAGACGGGTGGGGTGCCCGCTATCTCCTGGGGGAGCAATCGTGTATGCTATTCCCTCCGCCGGCACCGGCGGGAGAAGAAGGGGGTTTTGTGCGATTGATGCTCGATTCCTGGCGCGCGATGGCGGCGCCACTGTTTGTTCTGATGCTGTGGGTTGCGGGTGTTCCGGATGGATTGCCGGGGCAATCGAAGACGGCGGCCGCGGTGCGCGGGGTGGTGGAAGACGCCTCGTCGGGGCGGATTGCCGGGGCGAAGATTGTGCTGCGGAACCGGGATACGAACGCGCGGTGGGAGACGAGTTCGAACGCAAGCGGCGTGTATCAGTTTCCGCTGGTGGCGCCGGGGGTATACCGCATGGAGGTGACCAAGGAGAGTTTTGGGGAGTGGCGGCGGGAGGGATTGGAGTTGACGGTGGGGCAGGAGGCGACGGTGGAGGTGCGGTTGGCGGTGGCGGGGAGCAGTTTTACGGCGGAGGTTGCGGCCGATGTACCGTTGCTGGAGCCGCAGCGGACGCAGCAATCGAATACGCTATCGCGGGAGGAGGTACGGAATCTGCCGATCAACCGGCGGGATTATCTGACGTTTTCGCTGCTGGCGCCGGGGGTGGCGGATTCGAAGGGACTGGCGGATGCGAACAGTTTCCGGGTGAAGCAGACGCCGGATTCGGGGTTGTCGTTTTACGGGTCGAACGGGCGGGGAAATTCAGTAAACGTGGACGGGGGCGAGGCGAATGATCCCGGGGGCGGGGTGAGGCCGACGGTGAGCCAGGAGGCGGTGCTGGAGTTTCAGGTGAACCGTTCGAACTACTCGGCTGAGCACGGGGCGGCGCGGGGCGGGATGATCAACATTGTGACGCGGTCGGGGACGAATGCGGTGCACGGGTCGTTGTTTGCGTTTTTCCGGCAGCAGTCGATGGATGCGACGGACCCGTTTGCGGTGAATCTGGAGGGAGGGGTGTTGCGGCGGGTGAAGCCGAAGGCGGACCGGCAGCAGTTTGGGGCGACGGTGGGGGGTGCGCTGGTGAAGGACCGGACCTTTTATTTTTTGAGCTACGAGCAGTTGCGGCGGCGGGAGGCGCGGACGGTGCCGGTTTTGACGGATTTGTCGATTTTTGGTCCAACGCCGGAGCAGGAGGCCATCTTGGGTCGGCTGCCGGCGGCGGCGGCGGGGCAGTTGCGGGGGGCGCTTTCGACGCCGGCGGCGGTGCAGGAGATGTTCCGGCGGAACAGCGGGATTTTCCCTTACGCGACGGACGACCGGAAGGGTTTGTTCCGGCTGGACCACCGGTTTTCCGACACCAATTCGTTGACATTTCGCTACAACGGGACGGGGATTTACGATACCAACGAAGGGGTTGGGGCGTTGGTGGGAGCTTCGCGCGGGTTTGTGCAGGATTTCCTGGACCACACGGCGTTGTTGGGGTGGACCTACACCCGTTCGGCGCAGACGGTGAACGAGTTCCGGGGGCAGTATAACTACTACGGGCTGCGGACGGAGTCGACGGACCCGTTTGGTCCGGCGCTGGAGATAGCGGGTTTTGGGTTGTTTAACCGGGACCGGTTTTTGCCGTCGAACACGGTGGCGCGGCGGACGGAGTGGAGCGATAACCTGACGCTGATCCGGGGGAACCATACGTGGAAGATGGGGGCGTCGGCGCTGATTCGGAATGTGACGCAGGATTCGAAGACGTTTTTCAGTGGTCGGTTTACGTTTGGTTCGTTGCCGGGAGGCTTGGTGAATCCGGCGCTGGCGGCGACTTCGATTACGGCGCTGCAGGCGTTTAATTTGGGATTGGCGCAGAGCTATCAACAGGGATTTGGGGACCCGATTGTGCGGGCGACGCTGCCGCTGTATGCATTTTATGCGCAGGATACGTGGCAGCCGGTGCGGGGTTTGACGCTGAATTACGGGATTCGGTACGAGCGGGATAAGCGGCGGGCGCCGCTGCCGACGGACGGGAATAATTTTGCGCCGCGGTTTGGGTTTTCGTGGAGTCCGGGGCAGGACAAGAAGCTGGTGGTGCGGGGCGGGTACGGGATATTCTACGCGCCGATTGATTTTCAGATTGATTATGTGGTGCAGGCGCTTAACGAGGTGAACGGGCGGCGGCAGATCGCGCAGGTGTTGTCGGTGTTAAATCCGGGGGCGCCGACGGCGCCGAACGGGCCGATCAACATCTTTTCGACGCTGCGGGCGCAGGGGGTGATTGGGGTTCCGACGCCGCAGCGAGCGATTGAAGCGACGGATTTGCGGCAGTTTGGGATTAACGTGAGCCAGACGGGACCGCGGCCGCCGCTGTCGGTGCTGTTCCGGCCGTCGCCGGACTATGTGAACGGGTATGCGCAGCAGACGAGCTTGGGGATTGAGCGGGAGATTGTAAAGAATCTGGCGTTTTCGGTCTCGTATGTGGGGGTGAAGGGGCTGCATCTGACGACGTCGCGTGATATCAACCTGCGGGAGGCGCCGGTGAACCCGGCCAAGGGGATTCGGGATTGGGGGGCGTTTGCGTTGAATCCGACGGGGGCGGCGTTCTTTGTGGACCCGCTGGTGTTCCAGGAGAACCTGTATGAGTCGACGGCGGTGAGTTCGTATCACGGGATGCTGACGGAGATGACGTATAAGCCGTCGCGGCGGGTGATGTTGCATTTCAATTACACGTTTGCGAAGGCGATGGACGAGACGACGGATTTCAATTCGGATTTTCAGCCGAATGATCAGTTGGACCGGCGGGCGGAGTGGGCGCTGTCGAGTTTTGACCAGCGGCACAAGGTGGTGAGTTATGCGTCGGTGCAGACGAAGGGGGATTTTTTGTTGCTGCCGATCTTCCGGTATACGAGTGCACGGCCGTTTAACCTGCTGGCGGGGACGGAGTTGAACAACGACCGGCATAATACGACGGATCGGCCGTTTTTCGCGGGGCGGAACACGGGGATTGGGCCTTCGTATACGGGGGTGGACCTCCGGGTGGTGAAGCGGTTGGGGATGGGGGAGGGGCGGAAGATTGAGTTGATGGCGGAGGGGTTCAACGTGTTCAATCAGCTGAATTACCTGTCGGTGAACAATGTGGTGGGGAATATTCAAGGGCCGTTCCGGCTGCGGGGAAGGCATGACCGGGGGCCGAGTCAGCCGTTGGGGTTTACGTCGGCGGCGGAGCCGCGGCGGATCCAGTTGGGGGTGCGGTTCCTGTTTTAGGAGCCGCGGCGGAGCGAAAGGGGGGACAGGCAGACAGACTAAGTGGGTGGGGTACTTACGGTACCGGCGGGCGGCGCGAGCGGTTCGTGAGAAATTTGTAACAAAAAAAAATCCTTCGGTTTTGTACACCATCAGTCGGTGTGAAGTTCAAACCCAAGGAGGTCTCATGCTCGAGACTATCTCTGCTGCTCAATACGAGTTGGTGTACAACGCCTTCTCGTTCACTATTGCCGTGATGGGCGCCGCGACCGCGTTTCTGTTTCTGAATCGCGGACAGGTGGCGCCTATCTACCGGACCGCGATTTCGATTTCCGGTCTGGTCACATTTATTGCGATGTATCACTATGTGCGGATTGCGGGTTCGTGGTCAGAGGCGTACAAGATTCTGAACGGACAGGTCACGGTGACCGGGGTGGCGTTTAACGATGCCTACCGGTATGTGGACTGGCTGTTGACGGTACCGCTGCTTTTGATCGAGTTGATTCTGGTGATGAACCTTTCGCGGTCGGAGACGGTAGCGAAGGCAACAAAACTGGGTTCACTGGCGGCGCTGATGGTGATCCTGGGTTACCCCGGTGAGATCTCTTCGGATCCAGGTACGCGGTGGTTGTGGTGGTCGCTGTCGATGATTCCATTTCTAGTGATTCTGTTCGATTTATTTGTGGGTTTGAAGCAATCGATTGAATCGCAGCCCGCTGAGGCGAGGGGGCTAATCAGCCAGGCACGATACGTCACGGTGGTTTCCTGGCTTTTCTACCCGGTGGTATTTGTTCTGCCGATGATTGGCATGACCGGAGGGGCGGCGTCGACGGCGGTGCAGGTGGGTTATACAATTGCGGACATCGTGGCCAAGGCCGGCTTTGGCATCCTGATCTACATGATTGCGGTGCGGAAGTCAGAGGCGGAGGCGGGTAGTCACTAAGACAGTTGGCTTGTCTTAGCGAGTGGTTAGCAGGCCTTCGGGGCCGGTCCGGTGAAACGGGCCGGCTCCCCGTTCATCTTCTGGTTCCGGAGGCTGGTTATGACGAATCATTACGACCTGATCATTCTTGGTGGGGGCTGCGCGGGACTTAGTCTGGCGGCGCGGCTGAGCGGGCATGGCGGCGGGGCACCGCGGACGTTGGTGGTGGACGGCCGGGCGGGATACGGGAATGACCGGACGTGGTGTTTCTGGCGGCTGCCGGGGGCGGCGGCGCAGGAATTAGTAGCCTACGAGTGGCGGGAGTTCCGGGTGGCGGGCGCGGGCCGGGAGGAGTTAGTGGATTGCTCGGCAACGCCTTATTGCGCAGTTCCCGGGGACCGGTTCTATGAGGCATCGCTGGCGGCGATGGGGCGGTGCGGGCGGGTGGAATTGGTACACGACGCTCCGGTGTACGGAGCGGTGAGCGGTGGTCCGGGACGGTGGGAGGTGGTGACACCGCGGGGAAGTTACACGGCGACTCACGTGGTGGATACGCGCCCGGCGCGGGCGCCCCGGCAGGGGGATGCGGTGTTGTGGCAGAGCTTTCTGGGGGTGGAGGTGGAGGTGGGGCGGGGGGGGTTTGACGCACGGCGGGTAACGTTGATGGATTTTGGGGAGACGCCGGGGCAGCGGATGGTTTTCACCTACATCCTGCCGTTTAGCGCGCATCGGGCGCTCGTGGAGATCACGGAGTTTTCTGCGGTTGCGGTAGCGCCGGCGGAATTGCAGCCGCTCCTTCGGGGTACTCTTGAGCGGCTGGCGCCGGGGGCGGAGAGCCGGACGGTGCGGACGGAGAGTGGGGTGCTGCCGATGGGGGGGGATTGTCCTGCGTTCCGGGGGGGGTGGCGGGCGGCGGGGCGCGGGCGTGCACGGGATATGCGTTTCAGCGGATCCAGCGGTGGGCGGCGCGCTGCGCGGAGCATTTGATGGAGCATGGTTCGCCGGTGGGGCACGAGAAGGACCCGGCGACGTTGGCGTTTTTGGATCATCTGTTCCTGCGGGTGTTGCGCGACCGGCCGCAGTTGGCGCCGCGGCTGTTTGCGCAGTTGTTTGGGGAGGCGGCGACGGGGTCGGTGCTGCGGTTTCTGGGGGACCGGGCGACGGCGGGGGATATTCTGCGGGTGGTGGCGGCGTTGCCTCCGGGGCCATTCGTGAAGGCGCTCGGGAGTTTGTGCGCGGAGCCGGCGGCGGCGTGGCGCGAGTCGTTTGTCTCTTGAGAGGGTGGTTTTGAGCGGAGGGGCGGCGGTGGAGCGGCAGGGTCGGTGGTTTGCTGCGGCTTGTGGATTGGTGAGCGGGTATGCGGTGCTATGGGGGTGGCCGGGCGGGGCAGGGATGTTGTGGGGGTTAGCGGCGTTGATTGTGCTGTTAGGCGTGCCGCACGGGGCGCTGGACACGGTGTACGCGGGGCGGGTGTGCGGGGTGCGGGGGGTGAGGCGGTGGTTGTTGTTCACGGCGGGGTATCTGGCGCCGGTGGTGTTGGTGATCCTGGGGTGGCCGCGGGCGCCGTGGTTGTTTCTGCCGTTGTTTCTGATGGTGTCGGTGGCGCATTTTTCGGGCGACCCGGAGGAGGGTTGTCCGGGGTGGCTGCGGGTGGTATACGGCGGGGCGCCGGTGGTGCTGCCGGTGTTGCGGCACGGGGCGGAGGTGGAGCATTTATTCGCGGTACTCTCGTCGGCGGAGGTGGCGGGGGCGCTGCGGGCTGGATTGGGGTGGGTGGCGTGGATCTGGCTGGGGGGACTGGGGTGGGGAATGGTGCGGCAGGCGGGGCGGGACCGGCAGATGGCGCTGGAGATGGGGGCGGTGGGGATGTTGTGTACGGTGGTTCCTCCGCTGGCTTCCTTTACGTTGTTTTTCTGCGGGATGCACAGTGCACGGCATATTTTGCGGAGCCTTGGGGAGGCGCGGGGGGCGGCGGTGCGGGAGGTGGCGTGGGCAGGGGCGGCGCCGATGGTGGGGACGCTCGGGATCCTGGCGGGGTGTTGGTTTTATGCGGGGGAGGAGGCGGTGGAGCCGCGGCTGCTGCAGACGGTGTTCGTGAGTCTGGCGGCGTTGACGTTCCCGCATGTGGTGTTGATTGATGTGATTTTTGGGCGGCGGTGGGGGCGGGGGGGCTCGGGGTGAGCCTGGTCCGGATAGGGGGCTATACTACGGTAGATCGGAGGGACCGGGAAGTCACCTTGCCGAATCAGGAGATTGCAAATTGCGTAATTTAGGAATGTCCGCCGCGGTTGTGTTGCTGAGCGCCGCGCTGACGGGTCCGGTACAAGCACAGGTGCTGTACGGATCGATTGTGGGGACGATTGAAGATCCGTCGGGCGCGGCGGTGCCGGCGGCGGGGATCGTGCTGACGAACACCGAGACCGGATTGAAGAGAGAATTGAAGGCCGATGAGCAGGGCCGCTACACGGTGGTGAGCGTGCTGCCCGGCAACTACGAGATGGTGGTGACGGCTCCCGGGTTCCGGACGCAGACGCGGAAGGGCGTTTTGGTGACGATCAACAACGTGACGCGAGTGGAAGCGCGGCTCGAGGTGGGGCAGGTGAGCGAGCGGGTGACGGTGGAAGCGACGGCGGCGGCGCTGCAGACGGACCGTTCGGATACGCGGGCGGAGTTCAGCAACAAGACGGTAGTGGAGTTGCCGCTGCCGGGGTACCGGAACTACCAGAGCATGCTGAACCTGGTGCCGGGGGCGACGCCTTCTGCCTTTCAGAATTCGGTGGGTTCGTCGCCGGGGCGGTCGTTGACGACGAATGTGAACGGCACCAACCGGAACAACAACAATACGCGGGTGGACGGCGCGACCAATGTGTACATCTGGCTGCCGCATCACACGGTGTACAACCCGCCGGTGGAGTCGATAGAGACGGTAAACATTTCGACGTCGTCGTACGACGCCGAGCAGGGCATGGCGGGTGGGGCGGCGGTGACGGTGGCGACGAAGTCGGGCACGAATGAGATAAAGGGTTCGGCGTTCTGGTACCACGACAACCAGCACTTGTATGCGCGGCCGTACTTCTTTCAGCAGAACGTGAAGAGGCCGCAGCTGCCGAAGAGCATTGTGAACATTGCGGGCTTTACGGTGGGGGGGCCGGTGGTGAAGAACAAGCTGTTCTACTTCTTCAGCTACGAGCGGACTTCGGAGCGAACGAACCAGTTTGGGAACTTTGCGGTGCCGGCGGCGGATATTCGGACGGGCGATCTTTCGCGGTATCTGGGCCTGGGCGCGATTTTTGATCCGCGGACGGGCGATGCCAACGGGGCGGGCCGTCAGCCGTTTCCGAACAACGTGATTCCGGCGGCGCGGCTGTCGCCGATCTGGACGGCGATTCAGGCGCTGGCGCCGCTGCCGAACCAGCCTTCGCAGGATGCCTTCAACACCTCGGGCAACTATTTTGCTTCGGGTACGCTGGCGCTGACGCGGAACCAGATTGACGTGAAGAGCAACTACAACATCAGCCAGAAGCTGATGGTTTGGGGCAAGTACTCGATGATGGATGCGCCGGTGAAGGGTGTGGGCGCGCTGGGCGAGTTGACGGGACCGGGCCTGGGGCAGATTGGCGATGCGAAGACGCGGGTGGATCTGCCGACGTTTGGTTTCAACTACAATCCGAGCGCGACGTTTCTGATTGATGGCGTGTTTGGGTACACGCGGTTCAGCAACGTGGCGACGGGGCCGGACTACGGGAAGAACTGGGGATCGGAGGTTTGGAAGATTCCGGGGACCAACGGCGGGCGGCAGTTTGCGAGCGATGCGCGGTATACGGGCCAGCCTTGTATCAACAACGGCTACACGGCGTGGGGTAACTGCACGGCTTCGAACCCGAATTTTTATGCCGACCGCAGCTACACGTATACGACGAACTTTTCGAAGATCCAGGGGGCGCACGAGATTCGCTGGGGCGTGGATATGATCCGGCATGCGCTGAACCACTGGCAGCCGGAGATTGCGAATCCGCGCGGTAACCTGACGCCGACGGGCAACGCGACGGTGCTGCAGGGGCAGGTGAGCCGGGCGACGCATCAGTACGCGGCGGGGCTGCTGGACATTTTGGGCAGCGCGAATAAGAGCGTGCAGTTCTTCGATATGAAGACGCGGGAATGGCAGTATGGGCTATATATCCGGGATCGCTGGCAGGTGAACCGGAAGCTGACCATGAACCTGGGCGTGCGGTGGGAGTACTACCCGCTGATGACGCGCGGGAATGGCCGCGGGGTGGAGCGTTGGGACCCGTCGACGAACCTTGTGACGATTGGCGGCGTTGGCGACGTTCCGACGAATAATGGGATCACGACGTCGAAGCGGTTGTTCTCGCCGCGTATTGGTTTCGCCTACCGGATGGATGACAAGACGGTGATCCGGGCGGGCTACAGCGTGAGCTACAACCCGATGGTGGTTTCGCGGCCGCTGCGGGGGCTGTATCCGGCGACGATTGCGGCCACTTGGGTGGCTCCGACGCAGTTTGGCTTTTTCAGCAACCTGAGCCAGGGTATTCCCGAGGTGCCGACTCCGGACATCAGTTCGGGGCGGGTGGCGCTGCCGGCGACGGTGAACATGGGGCCGCGCAGCCCGTGGGGCGGCAATCTGAACCGCGGCTACATTCAGAGCTGGAACTTCACGGTGGAGCGCCGGCTGCCGGGCGACTTCCTGACGTCGGTGGGCTACGTGGGTAACGGGACGATCCGGCAGTTTTTGGATCGGGACATTAACGCGGCGCCGATTGGCGCGGGTCCGACGGGCGTGCCGCTGAATGCGCGGTTCGGCCGTTTGATTGAGACGCTGATGTGGGACGGGTGGGGGCAGTCGAACTACCACTCGATGCAGGTGGCGGTGAACAAGAACCTGTCGAAGGGGTTGTTTATGAAGGGCGCTTATACGTGGTCGAAGTCGATCAACATGTCGGACGACGACGGGTGGGCGGGACTGCCGCTGACGAATCTGCAGTCGTCGATTCGCCGGAACCGGGCGCTGGCGGGCTATGACCGTACGCACATGTTTGTGATGAGCTGGGTGTACGAACTGCCGATGGGCAAGGGTAAGGCGCTGGCATTGAAGGGCCTGGCGGACAGCGTGTTGGGCGGTTGGCGCGTGAACGGCATCTATTCGGCCTACAGCGGGACGCCGTTTACGGTGTCGGCGGCGACCACATCGTTGAACGCACCGGGTTCGTCGCAGACGGCGGACCAAGTGGGGCCGCTGGTGAAGACGGGGGCGGTGGGACCGGGTACGCAGTATTACTCGATTTCGGCGTTCCGCGATCCGAACATTGGGCGGCCGGCGGGGACGTTCCGGTTTGGGACGATGGGCCGGAACGCGGTACGCGGGCCGGGCTTCCAGAAGGCGGATTTGGCGCTGTTCAAGGACTTCCGGATTGGTGAGAAGTTCGTGCTGCAGTTCAAGGCGGAGGCGTTCAACTTCACGAACACGCCGCGGTTTGGCAATCCGGCGGCGAATGTGAGCGCGATGGCGGTGAATGCGGCGACGGGTGAGGTGACGAACCCGAACAACTTCATGGCGATTACGAGTGCGAGCGACGAGCGGAAGCTCCGTTTCGGGCTGCGGTTGTCGTTCTAGGAGTTGGGTTTGATTCAGCGGGGCGCGCTTCGGAAGCGAGGGGCGCCCCGTTTGTTTCTGGTGGGCGGTTCCTGGGAGGTTGGGGCGGCAGACCGTGCGGGCGGTACGGTTGAATTCAGCTCAACTGGGGAATGCGCCAGAGGGCGGCGGCTTGATTGGCCATCCAGTTTTGGTGGGCGGCGATGCGATCCGGGGTCCACTCGGCATGGTCGGCGGCGAGTTTGCGGGTGATGGCGAAGCTGGATTGTGCGAAAACGGATCGCTTGGCGCCGTATTCGAGATTGGCGAGGTCGCCATTGCGGTTGGACTCGAGCAGGGTCATGTTGCCCAGGCGGTAGAGGAGGGCCTCGGCGTGGTCGTTACCGATGCAGCCCCAGGCTTCGGGGGCGTTTTGCGGCAAGACGGACGTGTTCGCTGTTGAACGTGGCGCTGGCGAAGTCCAGATCCTGGCCGGAGAGGTGCTTTTCGAGGGCGCAGAGGAGGAAACTGACGACTTTGTTGTTGCGGGAATCGGTGGTGCGGATGATCTTGGTGGCGAAGGCGGAGCGGAAGACCGAGTCCTCGGGATAGATGCTGCGCAGGCGTTGGAGAGCGTGGGTGAGGGTGGTGAGTAGGCGGGTGGCGATGTGCTCGGCGACCTCGTTGTAGCGCCGCTCCTGTTCGCCGGTGCTGTAGGAGCCAATAACGTTGAACCGCATGGAGATGACGACGGTGGCGCGCAGCAGGGCTGTGAAATCGGCCGGAGCGAAGGAGCGCCGGGCGGCCAGCAGGAGCGGAAAGGGCTGGTGCACCCGGAAGAGTTGCAAGGTTCCTGCCAGCTGTTTGTCGTCCCCCGGGCTCCAGCCGGAGGGCTCGGGCGACGACAGGGCGAGGTAGGTATCGAGATCCTCCTCTATTTCGCGGAGGAGTTGGAAGGCCGCCTGCCGGGTGCGTACGGCGGACCGGATGGTCTTGAAGTGATCGGAATGGCGGGCGAAGGGGTGTCGGCTGTTCCAGTGGGCGCGAAGAAAGTCCGGGAAGTTCTCGGCCTGGAGGCGACCGACGACGAACTCCCAGCGGTCTTCGAGAGAACGGAGTTCGGGATCGGACTCGGCGCCGGAGTCGAGGAGGGAGAACAGGTAGTTCTTGAGCAGAGCCGTGGCCGAGAGACGGACGCCGCGGGCGTTGAGCGTTCCGAACACCTTGTAGGCATTGGGTTCGTCGGTGACGGTGATGACGGTGAAGAACAGGCGGTCGCTGCGGTCTTCGCCCAGTTGGGCGAGTCGCATGCATTCGTGACCGGCAGTTGATTCGGCGTGTTCCGGGGCGTGGAGACCGCGCTGGGGCAGGCGTTGGAGGTTCTTGAGTATGGCCAGCAGGAGGATGGTGATGGTGGTGAGGCGCTGCTGGCCATCGATGACGTCAACGGTTTTGTCCTCGGCGGACTGGCGGACGAGATAACCCGGGTAGTGGGCCGTTTCTCCATTTGCGTGGAGCGTGCTCTGGATATCCATCCACAGATCCCTTTCCGGGTGACCGGGCTATTGGCGGGAGTATTCGACGCCGGTGGGGGTGAAGCGGATGGTGTCGGTCCAGTTGGGGGCGGTGATGAGGATGGCGCCGTCTTCGGTGCGGCGGAAGCCGGTGATTTCGGGTTCGGCGCCGTAGGGTTCGAGGAGGGAGAGGAACTCGGTTCCAGCGCCGCGGCGGCGGGCCAGGACGTAGGGGACGGGTTTGGTTAAGTCCTCGCCGAGGCCGTTGCCGGTGACTACCTGGGTGCCCGGTTCGCCTAACATCCAGAGGCGCAGGCTCAGGATGGGTACCTCGAACCCGGCGATCCGCAGCGGGTCGCCCGTTTCATAGAGCAGGTCGATATCGTCGACGAAAAAGGCACCTTCGGCAGGTGCGCCGTTGGTCTGCTGGAGTTCGATCGATGCCGTGCGGATGGGCAGATCGATGACACCATCGTCGTTGCCGAGATAGTGGGTCCAGGTCTGGGGGTTGGTTACGGTTACCTCCTTCCAACCGGTCCAGTCGATGGTGAGGAGCGGGGCGACGAAACGCTCGTCGGTTGTATCGTTCACCCGAAGGGCGATGCGGTGGCGGGAGCCGTCGCCGTAGATCATCAGGCGAAGGCCGGCAGGACGGTTGTCGGGCTGGGGGAGGTTGGTGAGGTTGGGGGTCGAGTAGAGTAAATAGCCGGGGCCGGAGAAGCGGTAGTCGATCCGGCCGGAGCCCGTACCCGTGGCGGCCTGCTCGCGGGAGGTGGTGAAGGCTCCTTTGACATTCGTCGTGCTGGCGTAGATCGCTCCGTAAGGGAGGAGGCGGGCGCGGGCGCCGTCGAAGCGGAGCTGCCAATCGGCGTCGGTGGCGGCGGAGCGGTTGGCGGTGAGGTGCTGGTAGCCCATGGTGCGGGGCAGGGGAGGGGCGGGGCCGAGGGACAGGTTGGTCAAGACTTCGCCCTGGTTGTGGTAGGCCCAGTCGAACTGATGGGACTGCTGGTCGGTGGCGGCGGCTTCAAAGAGATCGAGGGTATATTCGCTCGTCAGGAGGAGGGACCGGGTGAGGCGGGCCTGGGTGTAGGCCTGGCCGGCGGTGGCGCGGACGAAGGCGAAGTTGGGTTCGAACTGGCTGGCGAGCAGTTGGCCGGTGGCGGCGGCCTGGGTGCGTTCGTCGACGGTGATGGTGTTGTGGGCGATGGTTTGCTGATCCCAGGTGGCGTGGGTGGGGGCGCCGTAGGCTTGGGTGCCGGGGTCGATGGCGAGGATGCCGCCGCGGGCGTAGGAGACGAAGTTGAGCTTGTCGTAGTGGCCGTGGCCACCACCGTGGGGGCCGTACTTGAGAACCAGCGTATGGTCGGCTGGGACGGGGGCGCGGAGAACGGCGTAGCCGGCGTCGGGGAAGAGGACGCTCGTGAGAGGGGAGGGCGGGGCGGCGGGGAGTTCGGGGAGGCCGAACAGGAGGGCTTCGCGGCCGCGGGCGCGGGAGGCGGCGAGGAGGGCGAACAGAGGATCGCCCCAGCGGGCGTAGGCGGATTCGTACCAGCGGCTGTAGTTTTGGAGGTTGACGGTGACGGCATCGTTGAAGGGCGGGAGGGTGCCGCCGGGGAGGGCGAAGCGCAGGGGGGCGGAGAAGAGGCTTTGGAAGGATGGTTCGGCGAAGAGGCTGATGTCGCCGGCGCGGGCGGCGAGTTCGGCGGTTTGCCAGAGGGCGTCGAGGGCGTAGTAGTGATAGGTGAAGCTGCCTTCGTACCAGAAGCCGTCGGGGGTGACGGATTGGCGGAGTTGGAAGCGGAGGCCGCTGGGGCCGTCGAGGGCCTGGGTGAGGAGGGGGGTGTCGTTGACGGTGATGGCGACGGCGGCGAGAGCGGCGTTGTGCCAGGACTGCCAGTTGGAGATGCCGGCGTCGTTGCGGAGCAAGGTGGCGGCGGCATCGCGGAGGAGGTGGCGTTCGATGCGGGCGGATTGTTCGGGGGAAAGGGCCTCGGTGCCGTTCAACAGATCGAAGGCCCAGGCGAGGGGGAGGAGCCAGATGGCTTCGTCGAGGGTTTGGGCGTGGACGCGGGCGCCGGAGCGGGTGTTGCGGTTGTCGCGGTCGTGGAGGGGGAGGGCGGGGTAGCGTTCGGCATAGGCGTTGAGGATCCAGGCGGCTTTGGCGGCGTAGGAGGCGTTGCCGGTGAGGCGGTAGGCGAAGGCGAGGTCGCGGGCGGCGTTGGCGAGGGCATCGTGGCGGTCGGCGTAGATGACCTGGTCGTAGGGCCAGCCGGTGAGGCGGCGGTTGTCACTGGGGCAGACGTGGCCGTTGGGCGGCTCGAAGCGGAGGCGCACGCCGGTGGAGGGGCAGACGTACCAGTGGGTCCATTGGCCGCCATCCGGGGGCAGGGCGAGTTCGCGGAGGCCGTAGCGGGCGAGATGGGACTGGGGCCAGGCTTCGGCAGCGTTCACGAAGTTGGTGCGGACGGTGGCGGCCCAGCGCTGGCCGTCGATGGTGTCGCGTATACGGGCGAAATCGGCTTCGGAGAGAAAGCGGGATTGGCCGGCGAGGGCGCCGCAGCACAGGAGGGAGAGGAGAAAAGCTCTATGCACGTAACTTTAAAAAATATATCATTTCCCTGTTACCAGGCGGGGCGGTAGCCGAGCGGTAATCAAGATAGAGACACGCGGACCGAGTGGAGTAACAGAATTTTTTCCGTGAGAAAAGAATAGGATCCGACGAGTGAGAAAGAGGTTTTTCTGTTGACAGCGGTATGTCAGACGCATACACTGGTTTTGTACCACCTCAGTAATAGTAATTTCCGGTTGTCGTTCTGATCTTGTTGGGTTGGCATTTTTATCGGTGTGCCGATTATAATCCGCGATGGCGGATTTAATAATCGGGGAGCCGGGAAAACTACCGATCCGAGGGGAAGAAGGCAGGCGAGCGTTTTTTCGGTCCGCGGCATAATCCAAAAAACGACTCACGGGAGTGAGATTGGCGAAAGCCTGTCTTCTAGGCAATGGCCGACGGGTGGGCAGCGGCCGACGGGACGAAGGGTTGCCGTGGAATGCGCGCGTCGCTAACCCTTTTACAGTGTTGAGTTTCGGGGGCGGCCGAGTGCCGGCCTCCGGTGTCACCCGGATGGGCAGGCGGCCGGCCAAGGGTTCTGGTTCGGCCGCGTGCGGGTGACGCAGGGGCGAACGGCCGCGGCGGATAGTTTAGTAAGAGCCGGTGCGACGTGCGTACCGGTGTGGGTGGCGAATTCAGCCGGCCGATTGGGCCGGAGGATAACTGACCCGAAGTAACAGACGGGCCGCGAGTAAGTTCCCGGAAGGGCGATAGCCGCAGGCTATCAGAGCCTCTTCCGAGGGGAGGGGAGGCGCATGCGCACACAATTTCGGCCGAGGCGTTCGATTGTTACGTTCCGGCTATCGAGCGAGGAGTACGAGTCCGTGAAACAGAGTAGCGAGGAGGCCAAGAGCCGAAGCCTCTCTGATTACGCCCGGGAGGCGGTGCTGAGCCGGGTGGCGATGGAGCGGGAGCCGCATGAGGCGGAGACTTCCGCCTTTGCGGCCTATCTAGAGCGGTTGAACGAAGTTATGAGGGAGATTGACGGAAAGCTCTCTCAGATTCTGAAAAAGACAGAGCGGGATTGAAGAACAGGCGCCGGACGAGAGCCGGACGGGAGGAGTGAAGCATGGCAACAGTTTGTGTGAATCAAGTGGAGACGGCCGGGCAATCGCCGATTGCCGCGGCTCTGGCGGACAAGGTACGGAGGCGGACGGCGAGGGTGGGAGTGATCGGCCTGGGCTACGTGGGCCTGCCGCTGGCGATGGAGTTTGCCGGGGCCGGCTTTACGGTGACCGGCATTGATGTGCAGGCCGGCAAGGTAGCGGCCGTCAACGCGGGGCGGTCTTATATTCAGGATGTCGATGCCGAGGCTTTCCGCGCGATGGTGGAGTCCGGGAGGCTGCGGGCGACGGACGATTTTGCGGTGATCCGGGAGTTGGACACGCTGAACATCGCCGTGCCGACGCCGCTGCGGAAGACCAAAGATCCGGACATGACGTACGTGGTGGCGGCTTGCGAGCAGGTGGCGCGGTATGCCCATCCGGGGCTGCTGGTGATTCTCGAGTCGACGACGTACCCGGGAACAACGGATGAGCTGGTGTTGCCGATGTTAGAGGCAGCGGGTTTGCGGGTGGGGGTGGATGTGTTTCTATGCTTCTCGCCTGAGCGGGTGGATCCGGGAAATCCGGTGTATCAGACGGCGAATATTCCGAAGGTAGTGGGCGGAGTAACGCCGGCGTGCACGGAGCTGGGGGCGCTGTTATATGAACAGGCGCTCGAGAAGGTCGTCCGGGTATCGAGCACGAAGGTGGCGGAGATGGTAAAGCTGCTTGAGAATACGTTCCGGATGATCAACATCGGGATGGTGAACGAGCTGGCGCAGCAGTGCGAACGGATGCAGGTGGATGTATGGGAGGTGATTGATGCCGCGGCGACGAAGCCGTTTGGTTTCATGCCTTTCTACCCGGGGCCGGGGCTGGGCGGGCACTGCATTCCGATTGACCCTTACTACTTGTCGTGGAAGACGCGGCAGACGGGAATGGAGGCGCGGTTCATTGAGCTGGCGGGGGCGATTAACGGGCAGATGCCGCATTTTGTGGTGGAGAAGATACAGAATGCGCTGAATGACCAGAGTAAGCCGCTGCGGGGTTCGCGGGTGCTGGTGATGGGGGTAGCCTACAAGCGAAACATAGATGACGTCCGGGAGTCGCCGGCGCTGGATGTGATGCATGTGCTGCAGAGCCGGGGGGCGCTGGTGAGTTACAGCGACCCTTTTGTGCCGCGAATTGAGTTTGAGGGGGAGCTGATGGAGTCGGTGGAGCTGATGGCGGGGGTGGGTGAGGCCGATTGCGTGGTAATTCTTACGGACCATAGCGAGTTTCCCTACGGCGAGGTGCTGGAGCGGGCGGCGGTGGTGGTGGATACGCGGAACGCGTTGAAGGGCCGGGTGTCGGCAAAGATCGTGAAGTTGTAGGGGAGGCAAGGATATGAAACGGATGGAGCAGATGCGGTCGGGTTGGTTGGTTTTGCTGGCAGCGGGGCTGCTGGCGGGGCAGGAGACGGGACGGTTGCAGATACGGGTAGTCGCGGGGGAGGGGGCGTTGAATAACATCAAGCGGAAAGTGGCGCATAACCCGGAGGTGGTAGTGACGGACCGGGATGGACGTCCGGTGGCCGGGGCGAAGGTAGTGTTTACGTTTCCGTTGGGCGGTCCTTCGGCGAGTGTGGCGGGGGGGCGTTTGTGGATGGCGTTTGACGACATCGTGCGGGTGGCCGATTTGAAAAGCCGTGCCAGCCGTTGGCAGCGTGTGGCCCGCGAGGTGAAGCTGCAAGAAGACGATTTGCTGAACCTGTATCGGTTGGTGATTCCGCAGAGCAATACATTGGCAGGCGGCCGGGAGGCGGTGGCGACGGGGGGCGGGGGGCGGAAGTTATGGTTCGGCCTGGCGGCGGTGGCCGGCGGGGCGGCGGGGGTGGGGGTGGCGGCGACGCGGGGCGGCGGCGGGGGCACGGCGGCGGCGGGGACTTCGCTGGCGGTGGGCGGGGTGAGCATTGGGGGTCCGCGATGAGGACGTTGCAGAGATTAGCGCTGTTGGGAGCGGCGGTGGCGTATGGCGGGTCCGGGGCGGGGCTGCAGGGTCCGGTGACGGGCTATCTTTTTGATGCGCGGCAGGGGTTGATTCGGCCGATTGAGGGATTGCCGGGCGGGGCGCGGTTGGGGGCGGGATTGGCGGTGGAGGAGCGGCTGAGCGATTGCGCGGTTTCTTCGGTGGGACGGCGGGCGCTGTGCCGGACGGCGGCGGGGGGATGGGGGTTATTGGTGTGGACGGGGGTGGCGGTGCGGAGCCGGGAGATGGAGGGTCTGGCGGGGGCGGCGGAGCGTGTGGTGTTCAGCGAAATGGGCGTCCGGGCGGTGTTGCACCTGGAGGCGGCGGGCGAGTTGGCAAGGCGGTTGGTGTGGGTAGGGGAATCGGGAGTGGGCGGAATGGTGGAGACGGGGGAGGGGTGGCGGCTGCTGGCGGTGGCGGCGGACGGGGGGCAGGTGTTGGTGACGAACGGGCCGGAGTTGTGGCGGGTGGAAGAGAAGGGTGTTTGGGAGTGGGTGGCGCGGGGGGTAGAGATAGGGGCGGCGGTGTTTTCGGCGGGAGGCGGTGTGTATTTCGCGGACCGGGGGGCGAAGGAGTTATGGCAGGTAGAGGGCGCGGGGGCGGGGGCGGCGGCGGTGCGGATGTTGCGCGAGGCCGAGGGTGTAGGGGAGCCGGTGGGGCCGGCGGTGTGTGCGACGGAGGCGGGCGAGCAGGTGGTGATGGCGGACGGGGCGGCGGCGCGGCTGACGATGCCGCGGCCGGGCGGGACGGGGTGGGAGAGCGTGGGGCTGTGGGGACGGCCGAGCCAGTTGGCGCGGCTGGACCGAGACGGATTGTATTTACTGAACCGGCCCGGTGAGGGGCCGCTGCTGTTACTCGATTGCGCGAGGCGGCATGTTTCGTTTGTACCGGTGGACTAAGTCGATGCGTACCTTTATCTTAAGCGGATTGTGGTTTGCGGCGGCGGCGGTGGCGTTTGGCCAGCCGGCGCCGAATGTCTCCTTCAGTTACCGGACGGAGGCGGCGGCGACGGCGACGGCGTTGCCGGTGAACGGGCAGATGACCTTGACGACGACGGCGGGGACGCCGTTGACGGCATTCGTGGTGGTGGAGAACCGGGGGGCGGATGCCTGGACCATCAGCCGCGTAAATGTGACAGGGCAGGCGTTTGCGTTGCTGGCGACGGGGCCGCAGGTGGTAGCTGGCGGAGCGGCGGCGGTGGTGCCGGTGCGGTTTGCTCCGGCGGCGCAGGGTACGTGGACGGAGGTGCTGGCGGTCACGGTGGCCAACGCGGCGGGCACGAGCGTAGTTACTTACAACTTCTTTGTTCGGGGCACGGGGCTGGGGGCGGAGATGGTGGCGAGTTACTTTCTCGCAGCGGGCGGGAATCAATTGCTGCTGCAGAGTGGGGACCGGTTGGGCTTTCCGGAAACGGGGGCCGGACAGAGCGCGGCCGCTACGGTAGTGGTTTTGAACCGGGGGACGGCGGCGGGGGCGGTACGGAGTGTGGGGGTGCAGGGGGAGCGGTTTCGGCTGACGGGATTGCCGCTGCTGCCGGCGACGGTGGGGGCGGAGCGGGAGCTGCGATTTGGGATTGTCTTTGAGCCGGTGGGGGGCGAGGCGGCGGTGGGGCAGTTGAGTCTGGAGTATGGCGACGGGCGGCGGCTGGAGGTGGCGCTGGCCGGGCGGGGGGTGGCGGCGGTGTTTACGTACACGGCGACGGTGGAGGGCGGGGCGGCGGTGCGGCTGGCGCCGGGGGGGACGCTGCAACTGCCGGAGACGGCGGCGGGTGCGACGGTGACGGTGACGATGATGGTGCGCAACGAGGGGAGCGCGAGCGGGCGGGTGGGGACCATTGCGACGACGAACGCGGTGTTCCGCCTGGTGAACCTGCCGCCGCTGCCGGCGACGTTGGCGCCTGGGGGGACGGTGAGCTGGCAGATGGCGTTTACGGCGCGGGAGAGCGGGAGGTCGGTAGGGCGGTTGGTGGTGGAGCTGGCGGAGTTTGGGTTAGAGGCGGTGAGTGTGGCGCCGCGGCTGACGTACGCGGTGCGGGTGGGGGATGCGGTGACGCCGGTGGCGGAGGGGGGAACGGTGATTTTTCCGAACGTGACGGTGGGGAGCAGTAACGAGATCGGGTTGGTGGTGACGAACGGGGGCAACGCGGCGGCGCAGATTCTCGGGCTGAGCGTAAGTGGGCGAGGATTTGTGGTGCGGGGGGCGCCAGGGATGCCGCTGGCGCTGGCGGTGGGGGCGAGCCGGGAGTTCGTGTTGCGCTTCAGGCCGGACGCGGTGGGTCCGTTGAGCGGGACGGTGCAGATTGATGACCGGGTGCTGCCGTTGCTGGGGGTAGGGCTGATGCCGGGTCCAGCGCCGGGGGTGCAGTTTACGGGGATGGGCGGGACGGTGAACAGCCTGGAGCAGCCGGCGGTGGGGCTGGTGCTGGAGCGGCCTTACGAGGCGGAGTTGACGGGGCGGTTGACGCTGTCGTTTTTGCCGGATTCGTTTGGCGATGACCCGAGCATACAGTTCGCGACCGGGGGGCGGACGGTGGAGTTCCGGGTGCCGGCGGGGACGGTGGAGGCGGTGTTTGGCGAGGGGGTCCGGGCGATGCCGCTGCAGACGGGGACGGTGGCGGGGACGATTACGTTAGGGGTGACGTGGCTGGTGGGCGCGGTGAACGTGACGCCATCGCCGGCGCCGGCCAAGTCGATGGTGGTGGCGGGGGGGCCGCCGGTGTTGCGGAATGTGGCGGTGGGGGCGCGGAGCGGGAACACGATTGAGCTTTTGATTACGGGGCTTTCGCCGTTGCGGAGTGTGTCGCAGCTGGGTTTGCAGTTTACGGCGGCGCCGGGGGCGCGGCTGGAGACGACGGAGCTGAGTCTGAATGTGGAGGCGGCCTTTGGGGCCTGGTATCAGGGTGCGACGGCGCGGACATTTGGGAGCCAGTTTACGGCGGCGGTGACGATTGTGGTGCAGAGCGGGCAGGCGAGCGCGGTGCAGGGTGTGGCAGTGACGGCCATAAACGGCCGGGGAAGTTCGAACCGGCTGAGCGTGGCGGTGCGGTAGGGAGTAAGGAGTGAGCAAAATGCGAGGAATGCGGAGAGTGATGGCGGCGTGTGGTCTGCTGGCCGGTCTGTTGCCGCGGTTGGCGGTGGGTCAGGCGGGGCGGGAGGTGACGATTGCCGCGGACGATACGTTGATGCTGCAGGTGCTCAACGGAGAGGAGTTGAGCAAGGAGTGGCGGGTGGCGTCGAGCGGGGAGTTGAATCTGCCGCTGGTGGGGCGGGTGAAGGTGGGCGGTTTGACGGTGGGGGAGTGCGAGCAGTTACTGACCGAGCGGTTGCGGCGGTATCAGCATGACCCGCAGGTGACGGTGTATGTGCAGGAGTTCCGGAGCCATCCGGTATCGGTAGTGGGGGCGGTGGAGAAGCCTGGGGTGTATCAGTTGAAGCGGCACACGACGCTGTTTGACGCGATTGTGCTGGCAGGTGGGCCGAAGGAGGCGGGGCCGACGGTGATGTTGACGCGGGCGGAGCGGTCGGGTCCGATTGCGCACGGGCGAGCGCGGACGAAGTTGGGCGAGGGGGGGAGCGCGTCGATGGAGTTGGTGGTGGATTTGAAGGACGTGATGAGCGGGCGGGGGCCGGAGGCGGAGTTGGAGGTTTACCCGGACGATGTCGTTTCGGTAGCGACGGTGAAGCAGCTGCGGCTGGTGCATTTGTCGGGGGAGGTGAACCGTCCGGGGTCGGTGGAGCTGGTGCAGTCGCCGACGATGTCGCTGGTGAAGCTGGTGGCTTTGGCGGGGGGACTGACGAAGTCGGCATCGGCGGGCAAGACGATGATTGTGCACATTGGCGAGGACGGGGTGCAGACTTCGGCGGCTTTTGTGGACTTGCGGAAGGTGATGAGCGGGAAGACGAAGGATTTGGAGTTGATGCCGGGTGATGTGGTGATTGTGCCGGCCAATACGTTTTTGTCTTACCTGCAAACGGTTTCGATTCCGGCGGTGTCGACGGGGATGCTATTGCTGGGCCGCTTCTAGGGGCGGGACCGGGCAGTCAGAAGGGAGAGAGGAAGCTATGGCAACGAGCAAGGCAACGGGAATGGAAATGAGCCGGGCCACGCCGGGCGTGCGGACTTACCGATTGGAACCGGTGGAGTCGAGTCCGGCCGAGGATAGTCCGAAGGAAAGCGCGCTGATGGAGTTGTGGTGGTTGGTGGTGGGCCGGAAGGGAATGATCCTGACGGTGGTGGGTGTGGGTTTGGTGTTGACGGTTCTGGGGACGGTGGGGCAGGCGCCGACTTACCAGGCGCGGACGACGATTGAGGTGAATCCGCCGCCGGATGTGGCGAGTCTGGGTAAAGAGAGCGGGGAGAGCGGGGGCAGCGGGCATGACCTGTATCTGCAGACGCAGGTGCGGATTCTGCAGAGCCAGAGTTTGGGGAGGCAGATGGCCAAGCGGTTGTCGCGGCAGCCGGCGGCTCCGACGGTGGTGAAGGATCAACTGGCTTCGGTCCGGGGGCTGTTCCGGCTGCCAGGGTGGCAGCGGGAGGCTTCCGGAGAGGTGGAGTTGAAGGTGCTGCCGGTGGAGCGGACGCGGATGATCGAGCTGGTGGCGGAGGCGGAGCGGCCTGAGCTGGCGGCGCATTATTTGAACCTGCTGACGAGCGAGTATACGCAGATGCTGCTGCAGACGCGCTGGGAGTCGGCGGAGATGACGACGCAGTGGCTGACGCGGCAGTTGGAAGGCCTGCGGACGAAGCTGCGGCAGTCCGAGAGCGAGGTGCAGCAGTACCGGATGAATTCGGGGATGCTGTTCAGCGACGACAAGCAGAGCGTTGAGGAGGCCAAGCTGCGGCAGTTGCAGGATGAGTTGGCGCGGACCGAGGTCGACCGGGTGACCAAGCAGTCGGCGTATGAGATAGCGGAGACGAGCCTGGCGGAGGCGGTGCCGCAGATTCTGGACAACGGGCGGCTGAGCGGCTATCAGGTGAAGCTGGCGGAGTTGGGCCGGGAGCGGGCGGAGTTGAAGTCGATGTTCACGCCGGAGCATTACCGGGTGATGCGGGTGGAGGCGCAGATACGGGAGATGGAGACGACGCTGCGGCGGGAGCGGGAGACGATAATTGCGCGGCTGAAGAACGACTTTGACGGGGCCAAGCGGCGGGAGCAGTTGCTGCGGGCTGGTTTTGTGGCGCAGGCGGAGCGGGCGCGGGACCACTCGAAGCAGATGGGGACCTACGAGATTTTGAAGCGGGATGCCGAGAGCAACCGGCGGCTCTACGATGAGCTGCTTGAGCGGGTGAAGACGGCCGGGCTGGCGGCGGCGATTCAGACGACGAACGTGCGGGTGGTGGACCCGGCGGAGGTGCCGACGGCACCGCACCGGCCGAACTGGTGGAAGAACTTTGCGTTGGGGCTGGCCATGAGTCTGCTGGTGGCGGTGGGGCTGGTGCTGGGGGCGGAGAACATCAACCATAGCCTGAAGGCGCCGGGGGAGGCGTCGTACCTGCTGAAGCTGCCGGAGTTGGGGGTGATTCCGGACATGAAGCGGTTTCCGGCGCTGGATCCGACGACGACGTCGCTCGTGAAGGTTCTGCGGGAACCGGAGGGGGGAGCGGGCGAGGAGAGCCCGGTGGTGACGCTGCAGGAACGGTCGTGGGCGATTGCGGAGTCGTTTCGCGGGACGCTGGCGTCGATTCTGTTTACTAAGGCGCCTGCCTTGGCGCCGCGGGTAATTCTGGTGACGAGCGTGAACCGGGGCGAGGGCAAGAGCACGACGGTGGCGCATTTGGGGATTTCGCTGGCCGAGATCAAGCAGCGGGTCCTTCTGATTGATGCTGATATGCGGAAGCCGCAGTTGCACAAGACGTTTGGCGCGGCCAATACGTGGGGCCTGAGCGATCTGCTGCGAGAGCAGAATTCGCTGCGCGATGTTCCGCTGGAGGCGCTGGTGAAGCAGACGGAGGTTCACGGGCTGTACCTGCTGCCGAGCGGGCCGGGAACGGCGAGTATCTCGAGCCTTTTGTACTCGCAACGGGCGACGGACCTGTTGGAGCGTTTTCGGGAGGAGTTTGACATGGTGATCATCGATACCCCGCCGATGCAGTACGTTTCCGATGCCCGGGTGCTGGGGCGATTGGCCGATGGGGTGATTCTGGTGATCCGGGCGTCGCAGACGCTGCGGGATGAGGCGTTGAACATCAGCCGGCGGCTGCGGGAAGACGGGATTCCGGTGTTGGGGACGATTTTGAACGCTTGGGATGTGAAGAACAAATCGCGGTACGGCGCGTATCGCTACGGGTACGGGCCCAACGAGGAAGGGGAGTAGGAGAACGGCGATGCGGAACGTGCTGGACCGGATGATCTGCCTCTGTGGGCTGGTGGCGCTGGCGCCTTTGTTGGCGTTGATTGCGATCCTCGTGCGGTGCGGGGATGGTGGACCGGTGCTGTTCCGGCAGGTGCGGGTGGGGCGGGGTGGGCGGTCGTTTGTGTTGTTGAAGTTCCGTTCGATGCGGGTGGACAACAGCGGGCCGGCGATTACGGCGGCGGGGGATGGGCGGGTGACGAAGGTGGGGCGGTGGCTGCGGGCGTACAAGCTCGATGAGTTGCCGCAGTTGTGGAACGTGTTGCGGGGGGAGATGAGTCTGGTGGGTCCGCGGCCGGAGGTGCGGCGGTACGTGGATGAGCGGGACCCGGTTTGGCAGCGGGTGTTGAGCGTGCGGCCGGGGATTACGGACCTGGCGACGCTGGTGTACCGCAACGAGGAGCAGTTGCTGGGTGAGGCGGAGGAGCCAGAACGGTTCTACCGTGAGCAGGTGCTGCCGGAGAAGCTGCGGTTGAACCTGCGCTATCTGGAGCTGTCGTCGCTCGCGCGGGACTGGCGGCTGCTGGTGCTGACGGTTGGCTACAGCTTGTGGCCGAAGGGATTTACACCGGAAACGGTGCTGCGGCGTTTGGCCGCGTAGGGGATCTTTATGCTTAATGCTCCGTATCTGCCATTCAATCTGCCGGAGATTGGCGAAGAAGAGATTACGGCGGTGGTGGAGACGATGCGTTCCGGGTGGTTGACAACGGGCGCGCGGACAGCCACTTTTGAGAGCGACTTTCAGCGGTACACGGGGGCGCGGCATGCGCTGGCGCTGAATTCGTGTACGGCGGCGCTGCATTTGGCGCTGGAGGCGCTGGGGGTCGGGCCCGGCGATGAGGTGATTACGACGCCGTTGACTTTCTGTTCGACGGTCCACGCGATTGTGCACACGGGGGCGAGTCCGGTGCTGGCGGATGTGGATGAGACGGGTAACGTGGATCCGGCGTCGGTTGCCGAGCGGATCACGCCGCGGACGAAGGCGCTGCTACCGGTGCATTTGGCGGGTCTGCCGTGCCGGATGGACGAGTTATGGGAGCTGGCGCGACGGCACAAGCTGTTTGTGGTGGAGGACGCAGCGCACGCGGTGGGCACTTACTACGGGGGGCAGCACCTGGGTGCTGACGGGGCGTCGGAGAGCGATGCGGTGGCTTACAGTTTTTACGCTACGAAGAACCTGACAACGGGTGAGGGCGGGATGGTGACGACCAACCAGCCGGAGCTGTTTGCGCGGATGAAGGCGCTGGCGCTGCACGGGTTGAACCGGGATGCGTGGAACCGTTACGGGGAGAAGGGTTCGTGGTTCTACCAGGTGCTGGAGGCGGGGTTCAAATACAACCTGAGCGACCTGCAATCGGCGATTGGCGTAGAGCAGTTGAAGAAGATTGAGCGGTTCACGGAGCGGCGGCGGGCGCTGGCCGAGCGTTACCAGCGGGCGTTTGCGGCGGTGGCGGAGGTGGAGTGCCCGCCGGAGGCGGTGGGTGGGCGGCACGCCTGGCACCTGTATATTTTGCGGTTGCGGCGGGAGCGGTTGCAGATTGGGCGGGACGAGTTTCTGGCCGAGTTGCGGGACCGGGGCATTGGGATCAGCGTGCATTTTATTCCGGTGCCGCTGCATCCGGTGTACGCAGCGCTGGGCGATGCCTACCCGTGCCCGCGGGCGATTGGTTTGTACGAGCGGATGTTTTCGCTGCCTTTGTATCCGTCAATGACGGAGGGGCAGGTGGACCGGGTGATTGCGGCCGTGCAAGATATCGCAGACCGTTGGCGGCGTTGACCGGCGGGGCCGGGTAGTGAGGAGAGAGCAACCATGAAGAAGAATAGAATGCTGCGGTTTGTCCTGGCGCACCGGCAGTTTCTGCTTGCGGTGTTACATGGGGTGCTGATTGTTGGGGCGATCCTGGTGGCGTTTCTGCTGCGGTTTGAGTACACCGTACCGGCCGAGGAGGCGTCGCGGTTGACGGCAGTGCTGTGGCTGGCGCTGGTGGTGAAGTTACCGGTGTTTGTGCTGCGGCGGCATGACCGGGGGTGGTGGCAATACTCCGGAATTGTGGACTTACAGCGGCTGGCGGGAAGTAATGTGCTGGCGTCGGCGCTATTTGCGGCGGCGGCGATGGCGGCGATGGGGCCGGGTTTTCCGCGTTCGATCTTCGTCATCGACTTTCTGTTGTGTTTTCTGGCGACGGCGGGGCTGCGCTTTTCGGTGCGGGTGTATCGGGAAGGGCTGGGACGGGACCGGCAGGCCAAGGGGCCGGTGAAGGGTATGTTGATTTACGGCGCGGGGCAGGCGGGATTGAGCATTGCCAAGGAGATCCGGTCGAACCCGTCGCTGGGCTACGACGTGATTGGTCTGCTGGATGATTCGCCGGCCAAGCAGGGTGCGACGCTGGCGGGCGCGACGGTTCTGGGAACGGGGCGGGAGGCGGCGCTGATTGTGGAGATGGCTCGGCGCTCGCACCGTCCGGTGGCGGAGATTTTGATTGCGATGCCTTCGGCGGGGGCGGCGCAGATGCGGGAGGCGGTGGCGAACTGCCGGTCGGCGGGGGTGCCGTTCAAGACGATACCCGGGGTGGGGGAAATGTTGACGGGTAAGGTGTTGACGAGTCAGATTCGCGAGGTGTCGGTGGTGGATCTGCTGGGGCGGGAGCCGGTGGAACTGGACGAGGCGATGATCCGGGAGCAGTTGCAGGGCCGGTGCGTGCTGGTGACGGGCGCGGGGGGATCGATTGGTTCGGAGATCTGCCGGCAGGTGGCGGGGTACGATCCGCGGCGGTTGGTGCTGCTTGATCAGGCCGAGAGTGACCTGTTTCGGATTCACCTGGAGTTGCTGGAGCGGTACTCCGAGGAGCGGTTGGCACCAGCGGTGGCCGATATCTGTGATCCGGCGCGGCTGGAGGAGTTGATTCGCTACCACGAGGTGGATGTGATTGTGCACGCGGCGGCTTACAAGCACGTTCCGATGATGGAGTGTCACTTATTTGAAGCGGTGCGGAACAACGTGATCGGTACTTACAACTTAGTGGAAGCGGCGGCGCGGCATGGCGTATCCCGTTTTCTGATGATCTCGACGGATAAGGCGGTGAACCCGACGAATATCATGGGCTTGACCAAGCGGGTGGCGGAGCTGATTGTGACCTCGAAGCCGGGGCTGCAGGGAAAAACAGAGTATGTGGCGGTGCGGTTCGGCAACGTGCTGGGCAGCAACGGCAGCGTGATTCCGCTGTTCCGGAAGCAGATTGCGGCCGGGGGGCCAATTACGGTGACGCATCCGGAGATGCAGCGTTACTTCATGACGATTCCCGAGGCGGTACAACTGGTGCTACAGGCGTCGGCGATGGGCAAGGGTGCCGAGATTTTTGTTCTGGACATGGGTGAGCCGGTGAAGATTCTGGATCTGGCGCAGAACATGGCGCGGCTATCGGGCAAGACGCCGGGGGTAGATATTGAGATCCGGTATACGGGGCTGCGACCGGGCGAGAAGCTGTTTGAGGAGCTTTCGATGGAGGGCGAGGATTTTCAGCCGACCCATCACAACAAGATCAAGATCTATCGCGGGCGGCGGATGGCGCGGAGCCAGATGCGCGAGTGGGTGGGGCAGGTGCGGCGGGCGGTGACGCTGCGGGATGAGGGGCACTTACTGGGCCTGTTGAAGGACCTGGTGCCCGAGTATCAGCCGTCCGGCCGGTATCGCGAGATTCTGGCCGAGTTACAGCAAGTTCATCCGTCTTCAAGGAGCGTCTCGATTGTCTGAAACCATTTCTTCTCTTCCGATCTTGCGGATTGCGCCGAGCAAAGGCTGGGTGTCACTGCAGTTGAAAGAGCTCTACGCGTATCGCGAGCTGCTGTACTTTCTGATTTGGCGCGATATCAAGGTGCGCTACAAGCAAACGGCGCTGGGGGCGGCGTGGGCGATTATTCAGCCGTTTTTCACGATGGTAGTGTTCAGCCTGTTTTTCGGCCGGTTGGCGAAGATCCAATCGGACGGGTTGCCCTATCCGGTGTTTGCGTATGCCGCGCTGGTGCCGTGGACGTTTTTTGCCCAGGGCCTGAGCCAGGCGTCGGATAGCCTGGTGGGGAGCGCGAATCTGATCCGGAAGGTGTACTTTCCGCGTTTGGCGATTCCGGTGGGGACGGTGGTGAGCGGGATGGTGGATTTTCTGCTTGCGTTTCTGGTGCTGCTGCTGCTGATGCTCTACTACGGCGTGACCCCGGGTTGGCATGTGCTGTGGCTGCCGCTGCTGCTGGTGCTGGCGCTGGTGACGGCGCTGGGGGTGGGGTTGTGGCTTTCGGCGCTGAATGTGAAGTTCCGGGACGTGAAGTACGTGGTGCCGTTTGTGACGCAGTTCTGGATGTTTGTGACGCCGATTGCGTACCCGAGCAGTTTGCTGCCGCCTGAGTGGCGGCCGGTTTACGCGTTGAACCCGATGGTGGGGGTGGTGGAAGGATTCCGGTGGGCGCTGCTGGGTACGGATACGGCGCCGGGGCCGATGATGGCGGTTTCGGCGGCGGTGGCGCTGGTGTTGCTGGTGAGCGGAGCGTTTGTGTTCCGGCGGATGGAGAAGAGTTTTGCGGATGTGGTTTAAGACGGAGATCGGATGAAACGTAACGCACCGTGTTTATTGATCGCCGAGGTGGCGCAGGCCCACGACGGCAGCCTGGGGACGGCCCATGCCTACATTGAAGCGGCCGCGCGGGCGGGCGTGGACGCGATTAAATTTCAGACGCACTATGCGGACGCCGAGAGCTCGAGCTACGAGACGTGGCGGGTTCGCTTCAGCCGGCAGGACGCCACGCGCTATGAGTACTGGCAGCGGATGGAGTTCAGCGAGGCGCAGTGGAAGGAGCTGCGGGACCATGCCATCAGCCGGGGCCTGCGGTTTTTGAGCTCACCGTTTTCGAAGCGAGCGGTGGAGTTACTGCGGCGGGTGGGGGTGGACGCCTGGAAGGTGGCTTCCGGTGAGATCAGTAACCCGCAACTGTTTCCGTTGATGGCTGAGTCCGGGTTGCCGATTTATGTTTCGACGGGGATGAGTTCGTGGCCGGAGATTGACGGAGCGGTGGAACGGTTGGAGCAGCAGAGGGTGCCGTATGTGCTGTTGCAGTGTACTTCGGTTTATCCGTGTCCGGCGGAGAAGGTGGGGGTGAATGTCCTGGCGGAGTTCCGGCGGCGGTATGGATGCGCGGTGGGACTATCGGACCATTCGGGGACGATATATCCGTCGCTGGCGGCGGTGGCGATGGGGGCGGAGGTGGTGGAGGTGCATTTGACGTTCAGCCGGGAGTGCTTCGGTCCGGATGTGGAGAGTTCATTGACGACGGAGCAGTTGCGGCAGCTGGTGGAAGGGGTGCGGTTTTTGGAGACGGCGATGGCGAATCCGGTGGATAAAGACCAGGTTTGCCGGGAGCTGCAGGACGTGCGGCGGCTGTTTACGAAGAGCATTGTGGCGGAGGCGGATCTGCCGGCGGGAACGGTATTGAACGACTGGCATCTGGGATTGCGCAAGCCGGGGACGGGATTGCCGGCGGATTTGCTGGGCCGGGTGGTGGGGCAGCGGTTGGCGCGGGCGGTGACCCGCGGGCAGTTTCTGGCCGAGGAGGATTTTGCCTCGCCGGTGATGCGGGAGTTACAGGGGCAGTCATGAAGGGGACGTTCGAGGGGCTGGCGGTGGGGCAGGAGGCGGTGCTGTCGAAGGTGATTACCGCCGAGGATGTGGACGCGTTTGCGCGGTTGAGCGGGGATTTTAATCCGCTGCACATGGATGACGCGTTTGTGCGGGAGACGGAGTTTGGCCGGAGAGTAGTGCACGGGTTGTTGGTGGGGAGTTACGTATCGACGATGATTGGGATGCAGTTGCCGGGGCCGGGGGCGTTGTGGGCCGAGCAGCGATTTCAGTGGCGGTCTCCGGTGTTTGTGGGCGACCGGGTGAATTTGCGGCTGTGGATCGCCCATAAGTCCGAGGGGACGGGGAGCGTGGTGGTGGAGGTGCGGGCGACGAACCAGGACGGGGCAACGGTGATGGAGGGGCGGGGGACGGTGAAGCTGGCGGGGGAAAGCGGGCATGCGTGAGTTGATTGAGGCGGCGCTGGCGGCGGGGCGTTACGGGGAGGCGCGGTCGGCCGCGGAGGCGATGTGGCGGGCGCAGCCCAACGGCGCGGTGGCCAACTATGTTTTGGAGTGCGCCGCGCGTTGGCGGGAGACGCTACCGTGCCGGCCGTGGCGGGTGTACTTTCTGCGTTCGTTCACCGTGGAGCCGATGGTGCCGCTGCTGCGGGCTGGCGGGGCTTTGGTGGGTTTGGAGCTGACGGTGGGAGTGGGTCCGCTGGGCGCTTACATGCAGGAGGTTCTCGAGGGGGAGAGCGGGTTGTACCGGTTCCGGCCGGATACGGTGATTGTGGCGGTACAGACGCGAGACATTGCGCCTCAGTTGTGGGAGGACGGGGTGCCGGGCGCGGGGCTTGCGGCGGTGGTGGCGGAGGTGCTGGGGCACTTCACGGCGCTGGTGGAGCGCTTGCGGAGCGATAGCCCGGCGGATTTGATTCTTCATGCGCTCGAAGAGCCGGTGCATCCAAGTTGGGGCGTGCTGGACGGGCAACGTCCGGATGGACAGGCGGCGGCGGTGCAGGAGATCAATCAGGGGTTGCGGCGGTTGGTGAGCCGGTGGCCGGGGGTGTACCTGCTGGGCTATGACCGGCTGGTGGCGAACTATGGGCGGCTGCAGTGGCACGACGAGCGGAAGTGGCTGCTGGTGCGGCTGCCGATGCGGGCCGAGTGCCAGCCGGTGATGGTGAACGAGTGGCTGCGTTACCTGGTGCCGCTGGCGGGGCGAGGCGTGAAGGTGGTGGTGACGGATCTGGACAACACGTTGTGGGGCGGGGTTCTGGGCGAGGATGGGCCGGAGGGGATCCAGGTGGGGATTGAGCATCCTGGTGCGCACTACCGGGCCTTGCAGCAGACGCTGGTAGACTTTGCGCGGCGAGGGATTCTGCTGGCGGTGTGCAGCAAGAACGATGAACCGGAGGCGCTGGCGGCGATGGACAGCCATCCGGGCATGCTGCTGCGCAGCAGCGCGTTTGCCGCCACAAGGATCAACTGGACGGACAAGTCGCAGAATTTGCGGGAGATTGCCGGGGAGTTGAACGTGGGGCTGGATGCGCTGGCGTTTTTGGATGACAGTCCGGTGGAGTGCGAACGGGTGCGGCGGGAGTTGCCGGAGGTGACGGTGATCGAGTTGCCGAGGGAGCCGGCGGCGTATGCGGCGACGGTGCGGCGGCATCCGGGCTTTGAACGGCTGGCGCTGAGCCAGGAGGATGAAGCGCGCGGGGAGCTTTACCGGGTGCAGAAGGAGCGGGTGACGGCGCAGCGGCAGTTTGGGACGGTGGAGGAGTTTTATGAATCGCTGCGGCAGGAGGTGGTGATGGCGCTGGTGGATCCGGCGCACGAGCAGCGGGTAGCGCAGTTGACGCAGAAGACCAATCAGTTCAACCTGACCGGGCGGCGGTACAGCGAAGCGGAGATCCATGAGTTGGCGCGGCGGGAGGGAGCAAGGGTGTTTGAGGTTTCCGTGCGGGACCGCTTTGGCGATAACGGCATTGTGGGGGTAATCGTTTTCCGGTATACGGCTGGCGTGGGCGTCATCGAGACGATGCTGATGAGTTGCCGGGTGATCGGACGCACGGTGGAGACCGCGATGATGGCGCTACTCGTGCGGTTCGGACGGCAACTGAGCTTGCAGTGGATCGAGGGCTGGTTTGTGCCGACGGCCAAGAACGGCCCGGCCAGAGATTTTTACGCCAACCACCAGTTTGCGCAGGTGGAGGCGGGCGAGGCGGGGACGCGGTGGCGGCTACCTGTCGAAAGTTGTTCGCTGGCTTGTCCGCGCTGGATTCGGGCATCGCTGGCAAAGGATGGTAATGATGGGGAATCGATCGCGTCTTGAGCTGGGGCCTTTGGAGCAGGGGCCACTGGAGCGGTTCGACCAGGACGACTGGCGTGCGTTGACGGACAGGGTCCGGCAGATCGCGGCGGATATCTTTGCGGTGCCGTTGGACGGGCTGACGGCGGAGAGTTCGCCGGAGTCGATAGCGTCCTGGGATTCGTTGAATCACCTGAGCCTGGTGCTGGCCTTGGAGCAGGAGTGGAGCATTCAGTTCTCGCCCGAGGAGATGGAGGAGTTGCTGTCGATTGCCAAGATCGTCAGCGTGGTGGCAGAAAAGTCATTGGAGAGATGAATTATGAGCGTTTCGTTTCGTTATGCCGGTCTCGCAGAATATCCCGCGGTGAGCCAATTTCTAAATGACTACTGGGCGCCGAACCACATTTACTGCCGGCGAGAGGACCTGTACCGTTGGTCGTTCGGCCGGACGGGAGCGGTAGGCCGCGAGGCGGGGAGGGGGCCGAGCAGCATGGCCGTGGCCGAGCACGAGGGGGAGCTGGTGGGGATTCTGGGTGGTATCCCGTTTCCGTTTAACTACTTTGGGGAGCGCAAGCAGGGGGTATGGATTACGAACTACGTCGTCCGGCCGGATCATCGCAAGGGATCGACGGCGCTGCAACTGCTGAGTATGTTCCGGGGCGCGACGGGGCGGGAAGGCCATGAGTACGACATTACGGTTGCCTTCGGAATCAACCCGGCGACGGCGGCGATCTATCGGGTTTTGCGGGGCGAGGTGCTGGCGGATATTCCGCGGCATTTGGCCGTGTTTCCGGGCGCGGCCGGGCGGATGGCCCATCTGGTGGCACTGGCGCATCCGGATTGGGAGCAGGACCGGGCGGCCTCGCTGGCCGCGGCGTTTTCCCTGCCGGCGGTGGCGGAGGCGCCCATCGGCGCGGGGACGCAGTTTGACCCGGTGGAGTGGGACGAGAAGAATTGGCCGGTGATTGCGCAGGAGACGCTGGGCGCGGCCCGCGACGCGGCGTTTCTCCGCTGGCGTTATCTCGATCATCCGCTGTTTTCGTATCGCGTGGTGACGGTGCCGGAGGGCGGGCGGACGGGTTTGGCGATCTGGCGGTTGGAGACGATTTACCAGGAGACGGGCCAGGGGCGGGCGCCGGTGGACCGGATGGCTCGGCTGGTGGAGTTTCTGCCGGCATCGGCGGCGAACGCACAGCCATTGCTGGCGGCATTCCTGGAGCAGGCCGAGAGCGCCGGGGCGCTGGGGGCTGACTACTACGGCTACCATGGCCCGACGGGCGAGCGCCTGGAGGACGGCGGGATGATACCGGTGTCGCGGGTGGGGGATGGGGGAGCGCTACCGAGCCGCTTTCAGCCAATTGATGGCAAGGGCGGCGGCATCATGAGCGCGATGCTGGTGCAGTTTGACCGGCCGGCTTGCGTGGCGGGCGCCGCATGTCCGTGGTACTGGACCAAGGCGGATTCCGATCAGGACCGTCCGAATTGAGGCAGCGATCATGAACCAGCCAACGCTACTTGTGGTGATGTACCACTACGTACGGCGGGTGGAGGGGAATGCCTTTCCGGCATTGCACTTCCTTGAGGCGGACACTTTCAGCCGGCAGGTGGATGAGTTGCGGCGCCGGTATGAGATGGCGACGCTCGAGTCGGCGCTGGCGCTCCTGCGGGGGGAGTATCGCGGGCGCCGTCCGCTGTGCCTGTTGACGTTTGACGATGGGGTGAAGGATCACTACCGGGAGGTGACGCCGGTGCTCGTGGATCGCGGGATTCAAGGGCTGTTTTTTCTGGTGACCGGTTGCATGGAAGAGCAGGTGGTGGCGGCGGTGCACAAGAACCACTTTCTGACGGCGCAGTTGGGGTTTGCCGAGTGGCGGCGCCGGTTTCTTGCAGGGGTGCGGGGCCTGGGCCTGGAGTGGCCGGCGGTGGATGCGGCGACGGCGGCACGGACGTATCCGTGGGATGGGCCGGAGGTGGCGGCGTTCAAGTACGGGTTTAATTTTCAACTGGCGGCGGCGGCGCGGGAGGCGGTGGTGGATGAGCTTTTCGCGGGGGAGTTTGGCGAGGAGTCGGCGTTTGCCCGGCAGTTGTACGTGAGTTGGGAGGAGGCGCGGCGGATGCAGATGGGGGGAATGATGCTGGGCGGGCACACGCATCGTCATCAGGCGCTGGCGACTTTGACAGAGCGGGAGATGCGGCGGGATTTGGAGGAGTGCCGGCGGATTCTGGATCTGCGCATGTTTCCGCAGCAGCAGACGCCGTTCAGCTACCCGTACGGCAAGCGGGACTCTTTCACGGCGGAGGCGGTGGGGCAGTTGCGGGAACTTGATTTCTGCTGTGCGTTCAGCACCGAGGCGGGGCGGAATGCGGTGGGGGCGGACTGTTACGCGCTGCAACGCGTGGATTGCAAGCAGGCGGTATGAATTCTTCGATAGGAGGTAAGGCGAGGATGGCGATGAAGCGCAGAAGAGTATGTGTGGTGCTGGTGGACCGGGCTAACTATGGCCGGATGAAGCCGGTGATGGCAGCGATTGCGGCGCGGCCGGAGTTGGAGATGGTAGTGGTGGCGGCGGGGACGATGGTGCTCGAACGGTTTGGCTATCCGGTGGCGATTGTGCGGCAGGATGGCTTTCCGGTGGACGGGGAGATTCACATTGAACTCGAAGGTTCGCGGCCGTCGACGATGGCGAAATCGGTGGGGATCGGGGTGGTGGAGTTTGCGAGTGAGTTTCAGCGTTTGCAGCCGGATCTGGTGTTGCTGATCGGGGATCGCTACGAGGCGCTTTCGGCGGCGATTGCGGCGGCGTACATGAACATCTGCCTGTTTCATATCCAGGGTGGGGAGGTGTCGGGTTCGATTGATGAGAGCGCGCGCCATGCGATCAGCAAGCTGTCGCAGTTTCATTTTCCGAGCACGCTGCGGTCGGCCGAGTATCTAGTGCGGATGGGGGAGCGGCCGGAGTGCATTCTGGGCGTGGGATGTCCGGGGAGCGATATTGCTCGGCAGATGGACCGGTCGATGAGCGCGGATATCGTGAACGCCTCGGGAAGCGGGGCCTGGCTTGATACGGAGAAGCCGTTCTTGCTGGTGATTTTTCATCCGACGACGACGTGCTTTGGCGGCGAGTTGCAGCAGATGAGTGAGCTATTGGAAGCGCTGGGGCGGATGGCGATGCCGACGGTGTTGCTGTGGCCGAACATTGACGCTGGCAGTGAGCAAATCAGCAAGTCGATCCGGGTGTTCCGCGATCAAACGGCGCCGGCGTGGCTGCGGACGATTACGAATCTGATGCCGGAGGAGTACCTGGCGGTGTTGAGCCGGGCGGCGTGCGCGGTGGGGAACTCGAGCAGCTTTGTGCGCGATGCGGGCTATTTCGGGACGCCGGTGGTGCTGGTGGGTGAGCGGCAGGAGGGGCGGGAGACCGATGAGCACGTGGTGCACGCGTCGCCGCTGGCCGGAGAGGTGGCGGAGATGGTGGGGCGGCAACTGGCCCATGGTCGGTATGGTCCGAGCCAGTTGTACGGCGACGGGCGCGTGGCGGGGCGGATTGCGGAGTCGCTTGTGAGTCTGACGCCGTTTGTGCAGAAGCGTTTGCACTATATCTACGACGTTCCGGCGGGCGCCGGGGCGCGTGCGGAGGCGTCGGGCGACATGGCTTTGCGCAGCAGCTTTTTAAACCGGTAGGAGAGAGTTTGTGAACACGCAGAACTTGCCAAGCTTTTCTGTTGTCATCCGTGCGCGTAATGCGGCGGGGTATCTCGGTAAGGTGCTCGATGCCTTAACGCTGCAATCGGTGCAGCCGCGGGAGGTCGTGGTGGTGGATAACGAGTCCACCGACGGGAGCGGCGAGATTGCCGAGCGCTACGGGGCCCGCGTGGTGCCGATTGCCAAGAGTGACTTCACTTACGGCCGGGCGCTGAACATGGGTCTGCGGGAGTGCACGGGGGAGGTGGTGTTCTGCATCAGCTCGCACAGCCTGGTGCTGGGCCGGGAATTTTTCCGCACGGCGCTGGTGGAGTTCGCCAACCCGGAGGTGGCGGCTGTGCGTTGCACGATCGTGAGCAAGACCAGGGACTTGGAGTCCTGGACGCAGCAGAAGGTGCTGCGGTGGCCGCTGGATTTGTACACGATTGTGGAGAACGGTCCCATTGCGAGCGGTTGCGCGATTCGCCGCAGTCTGTGGGAAGAGGTGCCGTTTGATGAGACGCTCGAGGCGGTGGAGGACAAGCTGTGGGCGCGCGAGGTGATGAAGCGCGGCTACATTGTGGTGAGCTCCGAGGCGATGTATCTGCATATGCGGCGCCGGGGGATGGTGGAGGCGATCCAGATAATGACGCGGGAGCGGCGGGCGATTCTGCGGAGCACGGGGGAGACGTGGCCGATTCCGCGACCGACGCTGCCGAAGCTTCTGAAGGCGCTGTTGATCAGCGCGCCGCAAGCGGCGGTGCGGTTGGCGGTGCGGGAGATTCTGCTCTACGGCTACATCAAGAGCATCCCGCTGCAGGCGCGCTGGCGGCCGAGGGCCGGTTCGATTGTGTAGGGGGAGTGACGCGATGGGTATGCTTTCGGTGTTGGGGGTGGTGACCGCGCGAGGCGGTTCGAAAGGGATTCCGCGGAAGAATCTTGTACCGGTGGGGGGCCGGCCGCTGCTGGCTTACACGGCGGAGGCGGCGCTGCGGGCGCAGCGATTGTCGCGGGTGGTGCTTTCGACCGATGACCGGGAGATTGCGCGGATGGGCGAGTTGTTGGGGTTGGCCGTGCCGGTGCTGCGCCCGGCGGAGTTGGCGCGGGACGAGACGCCGACGATTCCGGTGGTGCAGCACATGGTGCGGTTTCTTGAGGAGCGCGGAGAGCGCTACGATGCGATCCTCGTCCTGCAGCCGACCAACCCGCTGCGGCGGGATACGGACATTGACGGTGCGATCGCGTTGCTCGAGCGGACGCAGGCCGATTCGGTGATTTCGTTTACGCCGGTGGGCGAGAGGCACCCGGCGCGGATGAAGAGTATTGACGGGGAGGGCTGGGTGGAGGATCTCCCCTTTGGCGAGCACTTTGAGGGGCAACCGCGGCAGCAACTGCCGCCTCTCTATCTGCGCGACGGATCGATTTATCTGACCCGCCATGACGTGTTGATGGAGCGGAATTCGCTCAAAGGGGCCCGGTGCCAGGCCTGGCTGATGCCGGCCGAGCGGTCGTGCAACGTGGACGATCTGTTTGACCTCCGTTGGGCGGAGTTTCTGCTGGCCGAGGCGGTTGATCATGCGCATTCTAGTGGCCGAGCCGGCTGAGTTTTCGGCGGCCGCGGCGAGGATTCTCGAAGGTGTTGGCGAGGTGACCTGGGCCGATGCCGACCGCGCGGCGCTGCTGGCGTTGCTGCCGGGGCATGAGGTGCTTTGGGTGCGGTTGCGGAGCCGGATTGACCGGGAGCTGATGGCGGCGGCGCCGACGCTGCGGGCGGTGGCCACTCCGACAACCGGGTTGACCCATATCGACCTGCAGGAAGCGGAGCGGCGCAGCATCGCGGTGTTGAGTTTGCGAGGGGAGACGGAATTTTTGCGCTCGGTGCGGGCCACGGCCGAGTTGACGATCGGCTTGCTGTTGGCGCTGCTGCGAGACCTGCCGGGGGCCCTGGCGCAGGGCCCTACCGGGAAGTGGGACCGCGACCGGTTTCGGGGCCGGGAGTTGTACGGCAGCACGGTGGGCCTGGTGGGACTGGGGCGGCTGGGTCAATTGGTGGCCCGGTACCTGGAGGCGTTCGAGGCCGAGGTGGTGGCTTGCGACCCGTATGTGGAGCGGGCGGCGGTTCCACCGAACGTGCGGCTGGTTTCGATGGATGAGCTACTGGCGAGGGCGGAGCTTTTGAGTTTGCATGTGAGTTTGACGGAGGAGACGACGGGCCTGATGGGGCCGGCGCAGTTTGCCGCAATGCGCCCGGGGGCACGGCTGGTGAACACCTCGCGCGGGGAGGTGATCCGGGAGGAGGCGCTGCTGGCGGCCTTACGGGGCGGGCGGCTGGCCGGGGCGGCGTTGGACGTGTTGGCGGACGAACACGCCGTGGGGGTGAATCACCCGCTGCTGGTTTATGCGCGGGAGCACGGGAACCTGCTGCTGACGCCGCATATCGGGGGCTGCACCGGGAGCTCGATGGAACGAACGGAAGTGTTTCTGGCCGGAAAGGTCGCGCGCTGGATTACGGCGCAGGGCAGCGGGCAGCAAGGGGAAGAGCATGTGCGGAATCGCGGGAATGTTTGGGGTTGAGTGGAGCGGCGCGGAGTTGGTGGCGATGGTCCATAGCCAGGAGCACCGGGGGCCGGATGCGCGGGGCGTCTATGTTTCGCCGCGGGGCGCGGCGGGCCTGGGTCATAACCGGTTGAGCATTCTCGATCTGTCTGATTCCGGCCGGCAGCCGATGTCGAACGCGGCGGGTACATTGTGGATTGCGTTTAACGGCGAGATCTACAACTACCGGGAGCTGGCCAGGGAGCTGGGCGATTACCCGTTCCGTTCGCAGACGGACACGGAGGTGATTCTGGCCGCGTGGGAGCGCTGGGGCGAGGAGTGCCTGGATCGCCTGGTTGGGATGTTTGCCTTTTTGCTGTGGGATGAGCGGGAGCAGCGGTTGTTTGCCGCGCGCGACCGGTTTGGGGTGAAGCCGCTTTACTATCATCAACGGCCGAACGGAACGCTGGTGGCGGCCAGTGAGATGCGGGCGCTGTATGCGGCCGGGGTGGCGGAAGAGGCGAATGCGCGGGCGTGGAGTTCCTATCTGGCTTATGGCCTGCATGACCACTCGGCGGAGACGTTTTCGGCGGGAGTTATGGCGCTGCCGCCGGGGCATCAGATGACCTGGCAGGACGGGAACGTCCGCATCCGCCGTTGGTATGACCTGGCGGAGCAGGTGGGTCCGGAGTTTGATGAACGGAGCGTGGCGGTGGTGCAGGAGGAGTATACGGCGCTGCTGCGGGAGTCGGTCGAGTGGCGCTTCCGTTCGGATGTGCCGGTGGCGATCAACATCAGCGGAGGGCTGGATTCTTCGCTGCTGCTTGGCCTGGTGGACACGATGGAGCAGGGGGAGGGCAGCGCGGTGATGGCGTTCACCTATGTGACGGGCGATGCGCGGTATGACGAGACGCCGTGGGTGGAGCAGATGCTGGGGCGGACTCGGCACCGGTCTGTGGTGAGCCGGTTGCAGCCGCGGGAGGTGCCGGAGTTGGCCGCGGCGGTGCAGTCGAGTGCGGATGGTCCGTTTGGCGGACTTCCGACGTTGGCCTATGCGGGATTGTTTCGGCTGGCGCGTTCGATGGGCATCGTGGTGCTGCTCGACGGGCAGGGGATGGATGAGCAGTGGGCGGGGTATGACTACTATGCCGGGTTGGCGGAAGGGTCGGGGGGCGGCGCGGCGGCGGGGGCGATGCTGCAGGGGACGCGCACGCGGGCGACGCGGCCAGAGTGTTTGTTGCCGGAGTTTCGCGCGCTGGCTGAGCCGCTAGCGCCGAAGGCGGTTTTTGCCGATGCGCTGCGCAACCGGCAGTATCTGGACGCCTGCTACACGAAGCTGCCGCGGGCACTACGGTTTAACGACCGGATTTCGATGCGGTATTCGACGGAGCTGCGAGAGCCGTTTCTGGACCACCGGCTGTTTGAGCTGGCATTGCGGCAGCCGGGCGACCGCAAGGTCCGGGAGGGATGCCAGAAGTGGATGCTGCGGCAGATTGCCGGCCAACTGGCGCCGAGCGGCGTTGTGGAGGCGCCGAAGCGGCCGGTGCAGACGCCCCAGCGGGAGTGGTTGGCGGGGCCGTTGCGGCGATGGGCGCGGGACTGCATCGAGGCGGCGGTGGAGGAGTACCAGGGGGAATGGCTGGACGCCGCGGCGGTGACGCGAGCGTGGCGGGAGTTTCAGCAGGGCGGACAGGACAACAGCTTCTACGTCTGGCAGTGGATCAATTTAGGGCTAGCGGTTCAAAACAGGGTGGCAGGGGCAGCATGAGCGAAACGGCAATTCGAGTTTGTAATCTTTCCAAGCGTTACCAGATTGGCGCGCCGCAGCAGCGATACCAGACGCTGCGGGATAGCATCGCGAGCGGCCTGGCGGCGCCGTGGCGGAGGCTCCGGTCGATCGGTCGACCGCGTCCGGCAAGCGAGGAGTCGACGCTGTGGGCGCTGCGGGATCTGGATTTCGAGGTCAAGGCGGGCGAGGTAGTCGGCATTATCGGCCGGAACGGGGCGGGGAAGAGTACTCTGTTGAAGGTTCTGTCGCGGATCACGGAGCCGACGAGCGGATACGCGGAGATTCGCGGCCGGATTGGTTCGCTGCTCGAAGTAGGAACGGGTTTCCACAATGAACTGACCGGGCGCGAGAACATCTTTCTGAACGGGGCCATTCTCGGCATGAAGCAGGCGGAGATCCGCCGGCAGTTCGACGCGATTGTCGCCTTTTCCGAGGTGGATCGTTTCATCGATACGCCGGTGAAGTTTTATTCGAGCGGGATGTATCTGCGGCTGGCGTTTGCCGTGGCGGCACATCTGGAGCCGGAGACGCTGTTGATTGACGAGGTGCTGGCGGTGGGGGATCTGGCGTTTCAAAAGAAGTGCCTTGGCAAGATGGGCGAGGTGGCGCAACAGGGACGCACGATTTTGTTTGTGAGCCACAACATGGGGGCGGTGCGTTCGCTGTGCACGCGGGGCGTGGTGCTCGACGGCGGACGGCTGCTGTACCAGGGCGACATTGGGGCAGCGATTGAGACCTACTACAACGTGACGGCGGCATCGGCGGCCACGCCGGAGGAGAGTGCGCCGAAGTCGGGTTTCGGATTCGGCCCGGTGCGTGCGGGGGATTGCGAAAGCCGGACCGTGGACCAGAAAGAGGGCTTCGAGGTCCACACGGTGCTGCATTTGGCCCAGCCGATTTGCGGCTTCACGCTGCTGTGCCAGATGGAGGATATGCATCAGCGAGGTGTATTTCATCTGCGGCGGGAGAGCGGCGAGTTCGGGCCGGAGAAGGAGTGGCAAGGCTCTTATCAGCTGCGGGTGAAGATTCCGGCGCTGTGGCTCGAGCCCGGGATGTATGGCGTATATTTCAAGATTTTGCTACGGGGCAACCTGGCCAACTCGCGGTATGTTTCCGAAGTGCTGCACCTGGATTTTGCGGGGGAGAGCAGTGGTTGGGGCGCCCTGTTAACCCCGTCAACCGAATGGTCGCTGAAGGCGCAGTCGGCCGATTCCGCGCAGGCGGCGGAGAGTGTTGCCGTTAGTGTTGCCGTTAGCCGTTAATCCGATCTTCCTGGAAAACTATGCCGACAAAAGAGATGCATTCTTCGCCGCTCGACGCTGCGCGGCTGGCCGGACAAAGGCCGGCCATGCCGCGGATCGAGGCCGTTCTGCCGCGGGGCGAGGCGATTCGAAACTTCGTCTACACGGCGGCGCTTGACCGTCTGCGAGCGCGGATGGAGGTGGACGTAATCAGCGTGATGCCGGACGAGGCGTTGCGGCAGCTGATGGTGAGCCGCTATGACACGGTGATGGAGTTGACGGAGATTCCGGAGCGGTGGGTGGTGCGGGCGATGCGGGGGGTTCTTGAAATGTCGCATGGCCGCTGGCTGTGGTCGGAGGCGGCGCAGGACCGCTGGCGGCTGCGCGACTATGAGGCGACGACGCCTTGGCTGAAGGCCAAGCGGCTCGCGTCGAAGGCGATGTGCCTGCCGTTCGCCAACCGGGCGGGTTTGGCGATGCTTTCGGTAATCGAGCGAACGAGCAGCCGGGTGCTGCGGACTTCGGACTATTATCTAAATTTGTTCCGGCAGCGCCGGCCGACGCTCGTGTTCAACGCTTCGCATGTGCACTGCCGCGTGGCGATTCAGGCGGTGCAGGCTGCGCAATGGCTGGGCATTCCGACGGCGACGTTTATCTTTTCCTGGGACAACCTGACGTCGCAGGGCCGCATTCTACTGCCTTATGACTTCTTCCTGGTTTGGAGTGAAGATATGCGGAATCAACTGCTTGAACTGTATCCGCGCATTCCTCCCGCGCAGGTATTTGTGACGGGCACGCCGCAGTTTGATTTTCACTTCGACCCCCAGTACCACTGGAGCCGGGAGGAGTTTTGCCGGCGCGTGGGGTTGGATCCCGCGCGCCCTTTTTTCGTCTACACGACGGGCATGCCGAACTATATGCCGGAGGAGATGCGGGTGGTGGAGGGGATTGCCGATCTGCTGGCCGGGCAGCCGGAGCTGGGGCGTCCGCAGTTGCTCGTGCGGGTCTACCCGAAGGATCGCACGAACCGCTTTGATGATCTGCGCCGGCGCCGGCCCGACATCATCTTCTCGCCCGTGAACTGGGAGCAGGTGTGGTTGACGCCCAAGCCGGACGATGTGGAGATGTACACGAACACGCTGCGGCATTGTGCGGCGGGGATCAATATCTCGTCGACGGTGTCGCTCGAGCTGTGTATGTTCGATAAGCCGATTCTGAACGTGGGTTACAACCCGCCTGGGGCCGATATCTCGCCGGTGTCGTTTGCCTCCTATTACAAATTCGACCACTACCGGGAGGTTGTCGAGAGCGGTGCGGTGACGGTTGTGTCCTCGCAGGAGGAGATGGCGGGCTGCCTGCGGCGGGCACTGCTTGATCCGGCGCATAAGCGGGAGGAACGGAAGGCGTTGATCGCGAAGATGTTTGGGGATTTGTTGGATGGCAAGAGCGGCCAGCGCGTGGCGCGGGCGCTGTTGTCGGCGGCCGGGATATCGCAAGCGAGTGAAGCATGGGCATGACGATCAAAAGACGGATCAAGAACACCTACAGGAAGCTCTTCACGTTGCTGGGGCTTTATCCGAACCGCTGGAGCGTGGGCAACGCGTTCAAGGTGCACGAGTACCGGGAGCTGGTGGACCGGTCGGGTTTGCGGCGCCAGGACGCTGTCCTGGACCTGGGTTGCGGGCAGGGGTTGCAGACGCAATTGTTGGCGTCTTCGTGCGCCGAGGTGGTGGGGATCGATGTGAGTCCAACGGCGATTGCGCAGGCGCGGGTGAGTAGCCGGTTCAGTCCGGTGCGTTCGCGGCTGCGCTATCACTGTGGGCCGCTCGAGACGGCGGGACTGCCGGCGGACTATTTCGACCGTGTTTTCAGCTTTTGCGTGCTCGAGCATATTCCCAATCTGGACGTCGTGCTGGCGGAGCTGCTGCGTGTAGTCAAGCCGGGGGGCGATGTTCACTTCACGGTGGATTCGCTTGGTACGATCAGCGAGGCCGCGGTGATTGAAAAGCACCGGACGGACCACAGCGTGATGGAGTACTTCACGGTGGAGTCGATCCGGGAGCGGTTGACGCGGGCGGGGTTTGTGGTGACGGAGTGTTATCCGATCTTCGTGAGCGAGGTGGCGCGCGAGGAGTTTACGCGGCGGATTGTGAGCGGCGGGAGCCTGAACTGGTGGGGCAAGCTGAGGCTGTACCGGAAGCTGCGCCGGGAGGATCGGGAGAACCCCGGGCCGTCGGGCATCATGGTGCTGGTGCGGGCGCAAAAGGTATCGCCGGAGGTGCGGCCGGGTGAGGCCGCGGCATAGGATGCGGCGCATTGCGGTGGTTTCTCATGTTCTACCGTTTCCGGCGTCGGCCGGGCAGCGGCAGCGTGTCGGGTTGACGCTTCAGGCGTTGCGGCGGGAGTTCCATGTGACTTTCGTGACGACGGTGCCGCCGGGCGAGGTGCAGGAGACCAGGGCGGCATTGGCGGCGTGGTGCGATGAGGCCATCGTAGCGCCCTACGACGAAAGCGGGAGCTGGTGGGACGGTTGGCGGCGCCGCGTGGCGACGGCGATCTATTGCGCCCGGACCGGCCTGCGGGCATCGAACTACTTTTTGTCCCAGGTGGCGTTTCCGGCTGCACGCTGGGGGGAGTTGCTGGGCGACCGGGAGTTTGATTGCGTGCTGCTCGAGTATTGGCATGCGAGCGCTTCGATGCAGTACTTCCGCGACCGGGGGATTCCCGTGGTGCTCGATACGCACAATGTGTTGTGGCAGGCCTACCGGGCCGATCTGGACCGGCGGCGTTGGATTCCGGGATGGTGGAAGCGGCGGGTGGTGGAGTTGTACCGGGATGCGGAGGAGTCCGCCTGGCGGCAGTTCGACGGGCTGATTGCGATCAACCGCGAGGAGCATTTATACATGCAGCGGATGGCGCCGCGGGTTCGTCATTTTTATACGCCGATGGGGGTGGATGTGGTGAAACGGTGGCGCTACCGCTGGCAGCCGGAGGGGGCACGGATCTGCTGTTACGGGGGGTTTGGCAGCGCCCATAACGCGGCGAGCGCGCTGCAATGCGCGCAAAAGATCATGCCGATTGTGTGGCGGCAGCTTCCGCGGACGGAGCTGTGGCTGGTTGGCAGTAATCCTCCCGCCGCACTGCAGGCGCTGCAGGCAGATCCTCGGATCCGGGTGACGGGTTTTATCGACGAGGTGCAGCCGGTGCTGGGATCCATGAGGCTGATGCTGTGCCCGTGGAAGGGCACCTACGGGTTTCGGAGCCGTCTCGTGGAAGTGATGGCGGTGGGGGTGCCGGTGGTGGCCAATCCGGACGCCGTAGACGGTATGGACATGGCCCACGAGCAGGGCATTCTGTTGGCCGATGACGACCTGGGGCTGGCGCTGCATGCTTTGCGACTGTTGACGGATGCCGCCTTTGCCACCGAGCAGAGCGAGCGGGCGCGGAGTCGGGTGGCGACGCGGTACGGGTTTGATTCCACTTACGGGGCGCTGAGCCAGGAGCTGCGCCAGTGGGCATCGGTTGGCGCGAGCCGGGTATGCAACTTCTCGTAATCTCTCACAAACTTTGTTGGCCGGCGGCGGATTCGCCGTCGGGTTACAGCACCGATGGCGGATTTCCGGCTCAGATCGAGGCGGTTTCTTATTTGTTCCCAAGCACGCGGGTAGCGGTGCCGGTGGGTGCGAGGCCGGAGGGCAAGAAGGGCAGCCCGGTGACCGGTCGGGACCTGCGGGTGGTGCCGTTGACAGAGCCGACGGGCGCGGGGTGGCGGCGCAAGTTGGGAATGGCCGGTTGGCTGGGCCGGAACGTGGCGCTGCTGTGGCGGGAGTCGCGTCGGGCCGATGCCATTTATGCCCTGATCCCCGGGGATGTTGGGCTGGTGGGTCTAGTGATTGGTCTGGTGCGGGGGAAGCCGCTGCTGGCCCGCTACTGCGGTGATTGGCGCGATATGAAATCCGTCTATCAAAGTTTGACGCGATGGCTGATGGAGCGCTCGGCCGGAGGGCGGAACGTGATGCTGGCGACTGGCGGCGATGGCGGGTCGCCCTCGCCAAGCTTTCCGAACGTGCGCTGGATCTTTTCGACTTCGCTATGGCGGCGCGACCTCGAACGCTGCGCTCCGGCCGAGGCGAAGAGCAACCTTCCGCTGCGGCTGATCAACGCATGCCGGCAGGAGCCTTACAAACGAACAGCGCTGGTGATTCGCGCTCTGCCGCTGCTGCGGGAGCAGTTTCCGATGGTCAGTCTGGATATCGTCGGTGATGGATCCTCATTGCCCGCGCTGCGGCAAACGGCAGCGGAGTTGGGGGTTGCCGGTCGGGTGCGTTTTCATGGGCAGCTGCCCCAAGCCGCCGTGGTTGCGCTGCTGCGGCAGGCGACGGTGTTCTGCTACCCCACGGCGACGGAAGGATTCCCGAAGGCCGTGGTGGAGGCTCTGGCTTGTGGGTTGCCGGTGGTGACGACGCCGGTTTCGGTGCTGCCTTGGCTGGTGACCGATGGTGTTGCCGGGGTGATCCTGCCGGAGCCGTCGCCCGTGAGCATTGCCGGGGCGATTGCGCAGTGTGCCGGGGACCCGGCGGTGTATGCCCGGATGTCGGCCGCCGCCCAGGACACGGCGAGCCGCTATTCGCTCGAAGCTTGGAATGCCGAAGTGGGAGGTTTACTCACGGCGGCGTGGGGAGGGACGAATGGGGTCGGATAATCTTGATGGTTTGCGCATCGCGTTTCTGGCGGGCACGCTCGGGCAGGGCGGCGCGGAGCGGCAGTTGATGCACATGCTGACGGCTTTGCGGACGCAGGGGGCGCGGCCTTCCGTGCTGTCGCTGACGCGGGGTGAGTACTGGGAGGAGCCGATTCAGCAGATGGGAATACCCGTGACCTGGGTGGGGGAATCCTCGTCCCAACTGTTTCGCCTGCAACGGGTGATGGCGGAACTGGGCCGCCTGAGGCCGCAGATCCTGCAGAGCTGTCACTGCTTCACCAACGTCTATGTGGCGGCGGCTTGCCTGGCGACGGGGACGCGGGACGTGGGCGCCATCCGCTCGGACACCCGGCAAACGTTAAGCGGGCGATTTGCCGCGATGCGGCTGTGGAGCTTGCGACACTTGCGTTCGATTGCCGTCAACAGCCGGGCTTCGCTGCAGAGTGCGATTGAATTCGGGGTGCGTCCGAACCGTTTGTTCCTCCTGCCGAATGTGGTTGATACCCAGCAGTTCCAGCCGGCCGAAGGCGTGGCGGCCGACGAGGCCGTCGTGCGTTTGCTGGCCGTGGGCCGGCTCAGTGCGGAGAAGCGGTTTGACCGGCTACTTCGCACCGTGGCGGCGATTCCGCCGGAGATGCGGCTGAAGGTGCGCGTTACGATTGCCGGCGACGGGCCGCTGCGCGCCGTGCTTGAAAAGCAGAGCAGCGACCTTGGGCTGCGGGAAGCGGTTCGCTTTCTGGGGGCACAAGTCGATATCGCGCCGCTTTACCGGGATGCTGATCTGCTGGCCTTGACGTCAGACTCGGAGGGAAGCCCCAACGTGGTTCTAGAGGCGATGGCTTCCGGGCTGCCGGTGCTGGGAACGCGGACGGGCGGCGTGGGGGAGTTGGTGGAGCACGGGGTGACCGGACTGCTGGCGCGACCCAACGATGAGGTGGGCCTGGCGGTGGCGCTCGAGACGCTGGTGCGGAACGGGGGCTTGCGGCGGCGGATGGGTGCGCGAGGGCGGGACCGCGCCGTGCAGAGTTACTCCCGGGTCAGCCTGCCTCGCTCGCTCGGAAATCTCTACCGGATGGCACTGCAATGAGCACCCGCACCGATCTACTTTTTCTTCCAACGGAACTCCTGCGCGACGACGGCGAGGAGGCGATCGACATGCGGCTTTGGGTGGCCGCGTTTGCGCTGCATGTTCCGCTCGCGTTGTTGTTACAGACGCAACCGGCCGCGGGGGCCGCGCACGGAGCGTTGGCGCTACTGTTCGGACTTTATTCCGCCTTGGCCGGACGCGTGGACCGCGCCGCGCAGGCGGCGGCCTATATCGCCGGCGCCGAGGTGTTGTGGCGGATGACGAGTTCCGGGGTGTTCTGGGAGTTCGGCAAGTATGCGGTGGTGCTGATTTTTTGTGTGGCGATAGGGCGGAATCCTGCCTGGCGCGTACCGCCGCTAGCGCTGTCCTACTTCGTGGTGCTGCTCCCGTCGTGCGTGATGACGCTGCTTGCCCTCAACTTTGAGGAGGCCCGCAAGCAGATGAGCTTCAACCTGTCCGGGCCACTGGCGCTGGCGGTGAGCGTCTGGTTTTTTGCCAATTGCCGGATGGGGCGGCGGGAATGTTCCAAGATACTGCTGGCCTACCTGGCTCCGCTCGTCAGCGTGGTGACAATAACGATGATTTCCACCTACTTTTCCGGACCGATCGTGTTCGGCACGAACTCGAACTTTGCCACCAGCGGCGGGTTCGGCCCCAATCAAGTGGCATCCAGCCTTGGGCTGGGCGTCTTGTTTGGATTGCTGGTGCTGGCCTTCGCGCCGGGTCTGGCGATGGGTGGCCGGCTGGTGGTTCTGTCGCTGGTGGTGGCCTGCGGGATGCAGAGTGCGATGACGTTTTCGCGCAGCGGATTACTGTTGGCGCTGCAGGCGGGGCTGGTGGGGGTGTTGTTCCTGCGGCAGGATCTGAAGGCTGTGCTGCGCGTAGCGTTATGGGTGGTCGCCGGTTATGTGTTGGTGGCCTATCTGGTCAGTCCGGCTCTTGATTCGTTCACCGGCGGCGCGCTGGGACGACGGTTTGAGAGCACGAACCTGAGTCACCGCGACGATCTGGTGATGGCTGATATCGCGATCTGGCTCGAAAATCCGGTCGGGGGCAGCGGCCCCGGGGCGGCTAAGTCGGAGCGGGCAGCGCGGACCCATTCGAGTAGCATTGCGCATACCGAATTCAGCCGGTTGTTGTCGGACCATGGCCTGTTCGGCATTGTGGCCATGGGGCTGCTCTGCGCCATGGGCCTGCAGATGCTGCGGCGGGCCGACCCCGGCGGGCCGCGAGCGTTTGTGGCGGTGATGTTGGCCTGGAGCCTGGTTTATATGGCGGTGAACGGCATGCGGCTGGTTGCTCCCTCTCTGCTGCTTGGCTTCGGGGCCCTGCAATGGAAGCGTTGGGCGCCCGGCCGGGAATTCTACATCAAGGATGCGGCATGATCTCCAAACTCAAAGCGGTTCCGTTTCGTCTCGATGCCGCGGCCCATTCTGATCTGCCGCGGGCGATGGGCCGGGCGGAGGCCGCGCTGCAGTCCGGCTCGCAGGGGTGGTTACAGTCCTCTTTTGGCTTTTTGGATATCCATACCCGCCAAAAGTGGGGGCTGTTGCGGCCGCTGCTGGGCGGACTGCCCCGGCGCGGGTTGCGCGTGCTGGACGCTGGCTGTGGGACCGGCCGGTGGACGCTCGAACTGGCGGCGCGGCGTCCCCAATGGAAGATTTTCGGCATCGATCAGGACGAACGGTCGATCGCCGAGGCGCAGGTCCGGGGCCGCCGGTTGGGGCTGGAGAATGTCACTTTCGAGACGGCGGGATTTCTTGACTACGACCCGCCCGAACGATTTGATGTTTTGTTGTCGATCGCCTCGGCGCACTATCTGGCCCGGGTAGGGAAAAGTGAGGAGCTGTTCGGCCGGTTCGCCGAATGGCTGGCGCCCGGGGGGACGCTCTTGCTGTACGGGCCGAGGGAGCCGGAGGCGATTCCCGCGGCGGAATGGCTGCCGCCACTGACCAACGACTGGGGCTTTTCGCGGCACCATTTGATCGAGTTGTGCCGCTATCAGGGTTTTGAGATCGCCGTGCCCGGAGCGTATGGTTTGTTTCCCGTGATCGGCCGGTTGGCCACGCTGGCCAAGCAGTTGGCCATTGCCACGGACGGCAACCCGTTAGCGCGGGCGCTGGCGTATCCGGCGGTTCTGGCCCTGGGGTCCATGGGGATTTGGGCGCCAAGAGTGGAGGATCCCTCTTCGGCCTGGCTGCTGGTGGCGCGCCGGAGCGGGGCATGAGGGGGCGGCCACGTCCGGGGCGCATGGTCCTGTTCTGGGACTACGATACGCAGTGGGGCGCCGACCGTTCCCGCAGCGGCGAAGGACCGAAGGCCTGGGGGCCGGAGGAGTTCACCAATACCGAGAGGCTGCTGACGATGCTTGAGCGTTACCGGGTGGTGTCCTGTTTTGCCGTGGTGGCGGCGGCGGCGAAGCCGGGAGCGCGGCCCTATCATGATCCCGAGCAGATTCGTGCGATCCACCATGCCGGGCATGAGGTGGGCTGCCATTCGCTGCATCACGATTGGCTGCCTGGCTTGGCGCCGGACCGGCTGCGCGAGAACCTGCGGCGCAGCCGGGAGGTACTCGAAGCCTGCATTGGCGCGCCGGTGGAGACGTTTGTGCCGCCCTACAACCAACCGTTCCATTACCCGGCGGCGCTCTCTTTCAGTCAATCGGAGCGGGCCGAAGCGGGGCCGGACCATCTTGGTTTCGGGGGGCTGTGCCGGGAGCTGAAGTCTACCGGCTACCGTTTCTGCCGGGGGGCGTACCGTCCGCTGCCGCAGCGTGTGATGGAGCGGGTGCTGCGCCGGTCCGTCGATTGGCCCGGCACGCTGAAGCGGATTGCAGGGATTTCGTGTCTTCGTCTCAACGCCGGCTGCGGCTTCAGCGATGCGGCGAGGCAGATGGTGCGGCGTTGCGCCCGGGAGGGTGGCTACGCGGTGGTGTACGGACATCCGCACTCGTTGTCGACGGCTGGGCCGCAGTCGTTTGCGTGTCTTGAAGCGCTGCTGGCGGAGGTGCGGGAGTTGGTGGGGCAACAGAAGCTGCAGGTGGTTCAGCCCCGCGAGTTGGTGAACCATGTCTGATCGAGACGCCGGTTCGGTGCTGGTGGTGGGAAACTTTCTGTCGGCGGCAAACGGCGCCCGGTGCGTCTGTGAAGACCTGGCCGAGCATCTGCAGGGGGCGGGGTGGCGGGTGATGCGGACTTCGCACTGGCTGTCGCGGCCGCTGCGGCTGTTCGACATGGTAGCCACGGCATGGCGCCAGCAGGCCCGGTATGAGGTGGCGGTGGTGGACGTGTACAGCGGCCCATCGTTTGTTTGGGCGGAAGCGGTGTGTCAGGTGCTGGCGTGGGCCGGCAAGCCGTTTGTGCTTACGCTGCACGGGGGCAACCTGCCGGTGTTTGCGCGGCGCTGGCCGGGGCGCGTGCGCCGGCTGCTGCGGATGGCAGCGCTGGTGACGGCGCCTTCGGCCTATCTGCGGGAACAGATGCTCGACTATCGTGGCGACCTTGCGTTGATTCCGAATGCGATTGAACTGTCGGCTTACGCGTATGTGTTCCGCCGGCGGGTGACGCCGCGGTTGGTTTGGCTGCGGGCCTTTCACGAGATCTATAACCCGACGCTGGGACCGCGGGTGCTGTCGCTGCTCGAGAAAGAGTTTCCGGGAGTGGAGCTGACCATGATCGGGCGTGACAAGGGCGATGGGAGTCTGGCCGCTACACGGCAGTTGGCCGAGCGGTTGGGCGTGGCGCACCGGTTGCACACGCCGGGCGGAGTGCCGAAACCACAGGTGCCCGGGGTGCTGCAGCGGGGCGACATCTTTCTGAACACAACGCGGATCGACAATGCGCCGATCAGTGTACTCGAGGCGATGGCGTGCGGGCTTCCGGTGGTGAGCACCAACGTGGGCGGTATTCCGTATCTGCTGGCGCACGGGCGCACGGCATTACTTACAGCCAGCGACAACGCCGAGGAGATGGCGGCGGCCGTGCGCAGCCTTCTGGTTGACCCGGCGCTGGCGGCGAGGCTGTCGATGGCGGGACGCGCGTTGGCGGCCAGCTGCGGTTGGCCCAGCGTGCTGCCGCAGTGGCAGCAGGCGTTGCACTCACTTCGTTTGCGGCGAGCCTTATGAACCCCATTTTTTACGAGATCTACGCCAAACTGCCGCCCGCACTCCGCACCTTGCCGGCGACGCTGCGGGGCTACTATCTGCGCTCGTGGCGCTATGGTCCGGAGACGCCGCGAATGGTGGCGGAGGCGCTCGAACGGGAGCGGTGGAGCCCGGAACAGTGGCAGATCTGGCAAGGCGAACAGCTGGCCCGGCAGCTGCATCGGGCCGCCACGCGGGTGCCCTACTACCGCCAACTGTGGCGGGAACGGCGCCTGCACGGAGATAAGGCGACCTGGGAGGATCTGGCCAACTGGCCGGTGCTGACCAAGCAGGCCGTGCGCGAAGCGGGCGCCGCCTTGGTGGCCGAGGATTGCGACCCGGCGAAGATGTTCGCCGACCGCACCAGCGGCACGACCGGTACGCCGCTTACCATCTGGCAGCGACGCGAGGCGGTGCGCGGCTGGTATGGCCTGTTTGAAGCGCGCACCCGGGTCTGGTATGGGGTGTCGCGTTTTTCGCGCTGGGGGATTCTGGGGGGGCAGGTGGTCACGCCGCTCGCTCAGCGGAAGCCTCCGTATTGGGTATGGAACGGTGCGTTAGAGCAGCTTTACCTTTCCACCTTCCACCTGAAAGAAGAGTTTATCGCCGACTATATTAAGGCGCTGCTGCGCTACCGGATTGAGTATCTGGTGGGTTACAGCGCCGCGCTGCACTTGCTGGCGCGGTATGTTCTCGCGCAGGGTGTGCGGATTCCGCTCCGGGTGGTGGTGACGAACGCCGAGCCGCTGTTTCCGCAGCAACGCGAGGTGATTGGAGAAGCGTTTCAGTGTCCGGTGCACGCTACCTACGGGATGGCGGAAGCGGTGGTGGCGGCTTCCGAGTGTGAACACGGAGCTATGCACCTGTGGCCTGATGCCGGGGTGCTGGAGGTCTTGTCCGCTGGTGTGCCCGTGGCGCCCGGCGTCTCCGGCGACCTGGTTTGCACGGGTCTGTTGAATCCTGATATGCCGCTCATCCGCTACGCCGTCGGCGACCGGGGACGACTTTCTGCCGATTCCGCGCCCTGTGCGTGCAGGCGCACGCTGCCGGTTCTCGAGGCGGTGGAAGGGCGCGCGAACGATTCGCTGGTGGCGCGGGATGGACGCCGGGTGTTCTGGTTGAATCCGGTCTTCTACGGGCTGCCGGTGGCTGAAGCGCAGATCATCCAGGAGTCGCTCGACCTGGTGTGCATCCACTACGTGGCCGCCGCCGGATTTGACCACCGGTCGCGGCAGACCATCATCGACCGGATCCACCGGTTGATCGGCCCGGTGCAGGTCCAGCTCGAACCGGTGGCGCAGGTGCCCCGGGAACCGAGTGGGAAGTTCCGCGCGGTGCTGTGCCGCGTGGGGGAAGCGTCGTCTGCGCCAGTGTCCCGGTGACGGCCCGTTTCGGGGCGAAAGGAAGTTATTTATGACTGCTCCTCTGGTATCGATTGTGATTGCGTGCCGCAACGAAGCCCGTTATATCGAAAGCTGCGTCCGTGGCTTTCTGAACGGCACCGTTCGCGAAATTGAGGTGTTGGTGGTGGACGGAGACTCCGACGACGGTTCCGCCGCGCTGGTCGAACGGCTAGCCGCCGAGGAGAACGGGCGCGTGCGGCTGCTGCGCAATCCGGCCCGCCGGACGCCGATGGCGTTCAATCTCGGGGTTCGCGCGGCGCGGGGCCGTTACATCGCTATCTTCGGGGCGCATTCGGTGCCGGCGCCCAACTGGGTGCAGGCCAATCTGGACGCCCTGGCCGCGCATCCGGAGGCGGCCGCGGCGGGCGGCCTGCTGAATACGATCAGCCATACCTTTGTAGGGAAGGCTATCGCGGCGGCGCTGAGCTCTCCGTTTGGCGTGGGGAATGTCCGCTTCCGGGTGGGTGGACCGCCGGGGCCGGCCGATACCGTTGTGTTCGGGTGCTACCGGCGGGAAGTGTTTGCCAAGTACGGGCTGTTCGACGAAAGCTTCCTGACCAATCAGGACGATGAGTTCAACCTGCGCCTGGTGGCGCAGGGGGAGACGCTGTACTTCGATCCCGCGATTCAACTCGACTACAACGCGCGGCCCACGTGGGGTAAAGCGCTGAATCAGTACTGGCGCTATGGCCGCTACAAGCTCAATGTGTTTCGCAAGAACGGGCGGATTGGCAGTTGGCGGCAGTTAGCGCCGGCGGCGTGGACGGCGTTCCTGCTGCTGGCGGTGGTGGGCGCCGCGTTGTTCCCCGCGCTTCGGCTGCCCGCGCTGCTGGGCGTGACGGCTTATCTGGTGGCGGGGCTGGTGGCCATGGCGGCGAAGGTTCCGCAGTATGGCGCGGCATGTGTTCTCTTTCTGCCCGTGGCGGCCTCGATCCATCTGGCTTATGGCATCGGTACCTGGCAGGGGCTCTTCGAGACCGGCTACACGCAGCGCCATTAGCCCTCGCGGATTGCACATTGATGATCTCTACTCCGGCTATTCCCCGTGTCGCACCCTTCGTGGTCCCCAAACTCTGGCTGGCCGGTGTGCTGGCCTGTGTCGGGCTGTCCGCCGCGATAGCGCTGGGCTGGCTGGCTTGGGGACGGCAGGCCAAGGTGGGTCTTTTCGTTCTGCAATATGCTCTGGTGTTGCCGGCGGCGCTGGCGTTCCGCCGGACGGGGGCCAGCGCGGACGGCGCGCCGTCGGGCCGTGGCCTGCGATACGGAGCCATTGGCTTGTTTTGTGTTGTTTCGATGCCGCTGGGGGCTTATCTGGGAGAGTCGATCTATTCGGGTGACGAGAGCGCTTACCTGTTTCAGGCCCGGTTGTTCGCCGCCGGCCAAGTGTCCGCCGAATCGCCGGCTGGAGCCGCGCCGGCGCGCGTGTTTCGCTTTCAGCATCACCTGATTTACGATGGGCGCTGGTTCGGGAAGTATCCGCCGGGTTGGCCGGCGCTGCTGGCCCCGGCGATGCTGCTGCAGTTGGAACGGTTTGTGAATCCGCTGGCCGGACTCGCTATTCTGTGGCTCACCTGGCGGATTGGCCTGTTGCTCTTCGGGTTGCTGGTGGCGGACTATGCGGTTTTGCTGCTGGCGGCTTCTCCCTTCTTTACGCTCAGTTGCGTGGATTATCTGTCGCACGCCACGGCCTGTCTGTGGTTGGCGTTGGCACTTTACTGCCTGCTGTTGGCGTGGCGTGGCGGGCATTCCGCCTGGTACCTGGGCGGGATGTTGTTGTCGCTGTTACTGCTCTCTCTGGTGAGGCCCTACGTGGCGGCCTGGACGGGCTCCCTGCTTGGCCTGGGGGCTTTATGGCTGCTGCGTTATCGCTGGCGAAGCGCGCTGCTGCTGGCGGTCGCGGGCGGAGCCACGGGAGGGCTGGGGGTGTTTGCTCTGCTGTGGTTCAACAAGCTGGTGACGGGCGCTTTTTGGCCTTATACCTATGCGCTGTACACGGGCACCGGCAGCATTGCCGAGGTCGCCGTTTCGCCGGCCAATCTGTGGACGAACTTCTCCACGTTAACGCTCCGCGCGGTGGGCGAGACCATTCTGGCGAGCTTTCCCTTTGTTTTTCCGCTCGCGGCGTTTGCCGTATGGCGGTGCCGCCGTCAGTCGAAGGATGTTCTGCTGCTGGCCGCGCTGGCGGGGTCGTTGGTGTTGGCCTACCTGGCCCAGACCCATTCGTCGTTTTCGCTGGTAGGCGAGCGCTACTATTTTGAAACCTTCTTTCTGATGGCGTTGCTGGGGGCCGTGGGATGGACGCGGCTTTGGCAGCACCGGCGCACCGCCGGGCAGTTCGCCCTGGCGGGATGTTTGTTGATGCAGGCGATGCTTTATCCGGTGTATTTGCGCCGCCTGCTCGAAGCGCACGAGCCATCGCGAAAGGTGCTGCGGGCGGTGCGGCAGATTTCGGTGGAGAGTGCGGTGGTCTATCTGCAGAACAGTATCGAGTTCCGTGCATTTGATCTGAATCCGAATCTTCCGGATTGGCGCCGGACGCCGTTGTTCCTGATGAGCGATCCCGGGCCCGCCCTGCGCCGGCAGGTTGCCTGCGGGTTGGGACGGAGCCGGTGGATCGAGGTGGGTTATCAGGACGAGAGCGGGGTCGCGGTGGTGGGGCCAATCCATACGGTTGACTGCGCGAGCGAACGGTCCGAGTAATGAGGCCAATTCGATGAGACTTTTCTTGGCTGTTTTGAGTTTTCTGTGCGGGGCCGGCTTGGCCGCCGCGGCGGAGTTTTTCGTCTCTCCGTTCGGGCTGCCGGGCGGAGATGGTTCGGCGGGCGCGCCGTGGGACCTGGCTACGGCCCTGGCTCAGCCGGCGGCGGTGGCGCCGGGCGACACAATCTGGCTGCGAGAGGGGACTTATCGCGGCTCCTATACAAGCCAGCTAACGGGTACTGCTGCCCGGCCGATTGTGGTGCGGGCCATGCCCGCGGTGCGGGTGGTGATCGATGGGGAGCGCAACAGTATGCTGCCGGCGGTGCTGACGATTCGTGGAGCGTACGCCTGGATTTGGGGTTTGGAGGTGCTCAATTCGCATCCGCAGCGGACCTATCCGTCGCCCGACGGCGGCCGGGCCACCGGCGTTGATATCTTCGGCAGTGGGGTCCGGCTGATCAATTGCCTGGTGCACGACCACGGCAGCGGCATTGGCTTCTGGGCCAATTCGGTGGATTCGCAGCTATACGGCACCATTGTCTATAACAACGGCTGGGACGGGCCGGACCGGGGTCACGGGCACGCGCTCTATGCGCAGAACGACAGGGGCATCAAGCGCATTAGCGACTCGGTCTTTTTCAACTCCTTCAGCCACGGCATTCATATCTACGGGTCCGAAGAGGCCTCGCTGCACCAGTTCCGCGTGGAAGGCAACATTTCGTTCGACAACGGCATCCTGTCGCGCACCGGCATCACCCGTAACATTCTGCTGGGCGGTGGCACCGTGGCGCGGGATAATCTGCTGGCGGATAACTACACTTACTTTTCTCCGTCGTCGCTGGTAGGGCAGAACAACATCGGTTACCGGGCCGGCTGCGACGGGATGACCATTCGCCGGAACTACTTTGCCAACGGCGGACTGGTGGCGATTGAATGCCGCAATATCACGATGGAAGGGAACTTCTTTCATCCTTACGTTTTTGGCTTGCCCGTTGAACAGCTGGCGTTTAACACCTACCTGCGCACGCGGCCAACGGGCACCCGCGTGTTTGTCCGGCCCAATGAGTACGAAGCCGGGCGCGCCCACGTTGCGGTGTTCAACTGGGAGCTGCGCGATCAGGTGGCCGTTGATCTGTCCGCGGTACTGCGTCCCGGCCAAGCCTTTCAGATCCGGGACCTGCAGAATCCGCTGGGGCCTCCGGTGGTGACGGGCGCCTTCGACGGCCGGGCGATCAGTATCCCGCTCAACCTGACCGCCGTCGCCACGCCGGTGGGCGAACCCGGCGCCTTTGCCTCGCATACGCCGGCCGAGTTTGGCGCGTTTTTGGTGCTGCCCTACGCTTCGTCTGTCCGCCGTCGCGGGGAAGACAATGGCGCAGGCCGCCTTCCCGTGAAACCGTAACGTTGTCGCCGTCTACAAGGAGTCCGGCACTGCTATGAATCTACTTCCCTCTTTCCTCTTGATCGTGCTGAGCGGGTTGCTGCTGGCGTTGGTTCTGTTTCGGAGCTATCGCCCCGGCGCACTGCCGGCGCGGAGCCTGGCCGGGCGCGTGCTGCTGGCCGAGTTCCGGCCGGAGCAGTTGGGCGGCTTCTCCTACCCCGCGCTGATCCTGGCCAGCCTGTTCGGCCTTTTCCTCGAACTGCTGTTAATTCGCTGGGTCTCGTCGGAGATCCGCATCTTTGCCTACTTCAAGAACTTCGTGCTCATTGCGTGTTTTCTCGGGTTCGGGCTGGGCTCGCACCTGTCGCACCGGCCGGTACGGCTGGGCGCGATGCTGCTGCCGCTGTTGTGGCTGGCCGTGTTGATCAAGGCGCCGTATCCGCCGTTGCGGCAACTGGTGAGTGAGCTGCCGGACTATCTGGGCGCTTTTGCGAGCGTGCATATCTGGAGCGTCCCTTCGATGTCGCTGACGTTTCAGTCGGTGAAGACGTTGACCGGGGCTATGGTGGTGGTCGTTCCGATTTTCGCGATGATCGCGCTGCTGTTTGTGCCGGCCGGCCAACTGGTGGCCTGGTATCTCGAACGCGCCCGCCACGGGATTACGGCCTATACAGTCAACGTGGGCGCGAGTCTGGCCGGCGTTCTGCTTTACACGATGCTGTGTTTGTACTCGCAGCCGCCGGCGATCTGGTTTGTGCTTGGTGGCGTTTTGCTGGTTCTGTTGCTGCTGCCGGTGCGCCGGTTGGCGGTGGGCGCCGCGCTGGTGTTTCTGCTGTGTGCGGGCTTGGCTTATCTCACCCCGGCCGGCCGGACGGTATTGTGGTCGCCTTACCAGAAGCTCTCGATTGCGGAGTGGCGGGATACGGATGGGACCTTGATCGGGCATAACGTGAGCACCAACGATAGCTGGTACCAGGTGATCATCAACCTCTCGTCGTCGTTTCTGGCCGCGCATCCGCATCTGCTGCGTGGCGTGCCCATTGCATGGAACGCCTATAACATTCCCTACCAGTTCGTGGCGGCCCCGCCATCGGTGCTGGTGCTGGGCGCCGGCACGGGCAACGATGTGGCGGCGGCGGTGCGCAACGGCGCCGGGCGGGTGGTCGCGGTGGAGATCGATCCGCTGATTCTAGAAGAGGGCAAGCGGCTGCATCCGGAGCATCCCTACGACTCGCCCAAGGTGCAGGCGGTGCTGGCCGATGCCCGTGCTTATGTACAGAACAGCACGGAGCGCTTCGATCTGATTCTGTTCTCGCTGCTTGATTCGCACACGACCACGTCGCACTTTTCCAACATCCGCATCGACAACTATGTCTACACGGTCGAAGCGCTGGCGGCGGCCAAGAAGCTGCTGAAGCCCGAGGGACTGCTTGTAATGAAGTTCTGGGTGGACCGGCCGTGGATTGCCGGACGGCTGCAGGCTTCGCTTACCCAAGTGTTCGGGCAGGCGCCGCTGCAACTGGAGGCCGAGCCCTCGTATACGACGGAAGGGAGTTTCTTTCTTTCCGGCTCGGAGGCGACGCTGCGCCGGGCGCTGGCCAAGCCCGGCGTGCGGGAGTACGTCGACGCCCACAGTAAGATGAAAATCACCCCGGCGCCGGTGACCACCGACGACTGGCCCTACTTCTATCAGGAGAAGCCCGGACTTCCGGTGAGCGTGGGGTTGATCTCACTGTTGCTTGCCGTGGTCTGCACGCTGGCGGTGCGGGCGACCGGGCAGCTTGGGCTGACCGGCGAGACGACGTTGGGACGCGGCACGCACTGGCATTTCTTTTTCCTGGGCGCGGCTTTTTTGCTGCTGGAGGCCCAGATTGTAAGCAAGATGGCGCTGCTGTTCGGGACGACGTGGCTCGTGAATGCGGTGGTCATTTCAGCGCTGCTGCTGCTGATCATGGCCGGCAATACGTTGGCGGGGCGATATCCGCGCATGCCGGCCGGGTTTGCCTATGTCTGTTTGGGGATCAGTATTCTGGTGGCTTACTTCACGCCGCTTGAGGCTCTGCTGCTGCCGTCCTTCTGGCAGCGAGCGGCGGCGGGCGGCCTGGTGCTGTGCCTGCCGGTGCTGTTTGCCAGCATTATTTTTATACGAAGCTTCTCCGCTGCCGGGTTTCAGGGCGCGGCGTTGGGCTCCAATCTGATTGGGGCGCTGCTGGGAGGCTTGGCGGAATCGCTATCGATGGCGACGGGCCTGCGGTCGCTGGCGCTGGTGGCGGGCTTGTTCTACTTTGCGGCTTACTGTTTCCGCCCGCGGCAGAGCGCGCCGGCGCAGGCGCCGGCGCCAACTCTGCACATGGTGCGGGAGACGCACCCGGCCTGAGGCCGGGTTAGCGAATTTCGATCGCGCCGAGGCAGGGATTCTCGACGACGGGAAGAAATTCGATGACTACGGCTCCGTTGGTGACATTGACCGGGAACTCGCGATCCACGGCCGAGAAGGCGCCACCGGCGGCGAAGATGTCGAAGCCGGTGAGCACCTGGGTTCCGTTGATCCGGACGTTGAAGACACGGCGTCCGGTTTGGGTGAAGTAGATTTCGGCGAACCGCAGGCGGACCGTACGGGCGCCGTTAGCCACGGGCAGTTCGTAGCGGAACGTGCCGTAGCGGACGGTTTTGTACAGGGCCTGGTCGGTCGTGTTGGCGATGGCGGCGGTGGTAGCGAACACGGCTCCGCCGGAGACGCTGCTTTCCGAGAGCCAGGTGTTGCCGACCCCATCGACGTAGCGGGGGCCGCCGGCGTTCATTCGGACTGGTGAAAAGTCGGCAGGCGGCGGAGGAGGAGGCGGTGGTGCTACGGGTTCGATGGTGAGTTGGGCTGTAGCCGATTTGGTAGGATCGGCCACGCTGGTCGCCCGGACGGTCAGCCCGGTGGGGCTGGTGACAGTGGGTGCCTGGTAGAGGCCGCTGGAGCTGATGGCGCCAAGGGCCGGGGAGAGGGACCAAGTGACGGCGGAGTTGGTCGCGTTGGCCACCAGGGCGCTGAACTGCCGCGTGGCGCCGGAGGCAAGGGTGGCGGCGGTGGGCGAGAGGGTGACCGAGACGGGCGGGGTGGGGACGGGAGTTGTCGTCAGCGGCTGAATTTCAATCGCGTTGACAAGAGCGAAGTCGATTTGCGAAACGAAGCCAATGGCGATCTCTCCGCCGGAGACGGCGACGTCAAACTGCCGGTCGACGGCGGTGAAGGCGCTGCCGGCGGCGGCGAAGACGTCGAAGGAGCTGAGTTTGGCTTGTCCGTTGACGTTGACCGAGAACAGGCGGGCTCCGGCTCGTTCGTGGTAGATTTCGGCGAAGCGGAGCAGAATCCGGTAGCTGCCGTTGGCGACCGGGAAGCGATAGGTGAAGTTGCCGTACCGCACGCTCTGGTAGGGATCGATGCCGGCGGGGCCGCTGACGGGGCGGGTTACGGCAAAGGGAGAACCGCCGGAGAAGTTACGGTCGGCCTCCCAAAGGTTTCCGGCCGCATCGGAGAGTTGTCCGGCACCGGCGTTGATGCGAAGGACGCCTCCCGGGGGTGGTGGGGGCGGCGGGGGCGCCGCGTTGACCGTAATCTGGGTGGTGGCCGAGGAGGAGAGTTGGCCATCGGAGGCCATCAGGCGCAGTTGGTAGGTGCCGGCGCTTGAGAAGGTGACTCCGGTGGTGGCGCTGGCGGGGTTGGTGAATGAAACGGGTCCGGGACCGCTGGTGACGGACCAGGAGTAGGAGAGCGTTCCGTTGGGGAGGCCATCGTCGGTGGCCGAGGCGGTGACGGTGGCTGAGGCGGGCAGGGTGATGGTTTGGGCCGGGCCGGTGGTGACGACCGGGGCGAGGTTGGTAGGCGCGGGCGGCGGGGGCACCGTGCCCGAGACCGGCAGTACGATAAAGCTGCCGAAGCGGACCGGGGTGTGGAGCAGTGCGACCTCGGCCAGACCGGTGAGCGGGGTAATGGCGGTGCCGGTCATGGGAATGGTGACCGATCCGCCGGAATAGACGCCGGAGGCCACGGGAGGGCCGAAGAAGTTCTGGGCGTCGCGGATTTCGTAGGCGGCGCCGGTGGGCAGAATGGAGGCCAGATTGACGCTGACGTTGCTGAGGTTGTCCCAGTTGTAGACGGTGACGTGGCCGCGGCCGGGTTCATAGCGGTTGGGGCGGAGCAGGACCTGCAGGCCTTTGGGTTGGACGGTGGTGTAGGTGTTGTTGGGAAACTGCGCGGCGGTCATGCCGTTGAGGCCGCCGTAGAAGAGGTTTCCAGTGAAGGTGACGGCGGTGCAACTCAGCTTCATCGCCACGGGGGCGACGAAGTAGTTTCGTTCAGCGAGCAGGTTGGTGCAGCCGGCGCCGTAGCCGATCTCGTTGCGGCCGTCGTTGCCGGAGAAGAAGGTGGCGTTGTCGCGCAGCGTCAGGTTCTTGGCCAATACGCCGCCGCCGATGATGAACTGGGTTTTGGCTCCGGATGAGGGCGAGAGGACGCCGTTGTCAAAGCCGGTGTTGCCCTCGATTAGGAAGTTTTCAAGAAATGCGTTTTCCGAGCCGTAAATGTGGATGCCGTGGCTGTAGGACTTGAAGTAGATGTTGTCGGTGATCCGTTTCAAGCCGAGGCGATTCTGCGAGTAGATGCTGTGGCCGTGGCCGCGGTCGCCACCCTCCCAGCCGTTGTAGTAGATGAGCGTTCCGTAGATTTCCGAGTCGTCGGCGCCGTTCCAGAGGCCGAAGCCGCTGCCGTTATCGTGGACGACCATGTTGATGATTTTGATATTGGGTCCGAAGACGTCGATGCCGGTGGGGCGGCTGCTGCCGAGGCGCCGGCCGGGGTTGCTGTTGGTGACTTCGAGGCCCCAGAACCAGGTCCAGGAGCCATCGGCGGTGAGGACGGCGGGGGTAGAGGTGTTGGTGTTGGCGTCGATGACGGCCCGTTCGCCGGGATACTGGCGGACGATGATCGGCTGGTTGGCCACGCCGCGGAGTACGCTGCGGTACTTGCCGGGGTAGGTTCCTCCCCGGACCCAGATGGTATCGCCCGGCCGGACCATGGTGGGGTGGTTCAAGGCGGTTTGCAGGTTCCAGGGGTTTTGCAGTTGGCCCGTGCCGGAGGGTGATCCGTTCGGCGCCACGTAGTAGTCGGCGGCGAAGGCGGACAAAAGAAAGCCCAGGGAAGCGAGGGCGAAGCGGGAAACGGGCGAACGGGCAGCGAGGCAAAGGGGGTGAGGAAAACGGAGTAGATGCATGAAGTACCTGAATGGGGATTGACTGATTTTCAAAATTGTTGAACAGCGGTAGTCGATTTTTCTTGCATTCCGGCTTGAGACCGGATAGCATTAGAGGTAAATCTATACCTCTACCCATCCGCATGTCAACAGGTTTCGGCCTGAAATCGGCGAAGGTTGTTTTGTGTTCGCCGTTTAGAAAGCACCGCCTTGAAGGTCTGACGGTACTTTTCACTTTTTGTTTCTAACGGTTAGCGGACGACAGTGGCGATGCCACCGGGGAGAATTCTATGTTCCTGCGCTTGATTTTGTTGCTGGGATTGCTTTCGGGCCTGCCGGTCTATGCGCTTCCTTTGTACCAGAACGACTTTGAGTCGCTCGATGTCAATGGATGGTCCGACGGTGGGGTGGAGCTGGCACCTAACGGCTCGACGCGATTTTTGGGCTTGTTTGCTCGCAACCAGGCGACGACCTTCACGCTCGGAGGGCTGACCCCGGGCCGGTCGCTTCTATTCCAACTCGATCTTTACATCAACCGGAGTTGGGATGGAAACAGCAACGCCTTCGGCCCTGACCTTTTCACGGTCGAGGTGGTGGGTGGGCCCATCCTGCTGCAAACCACGTTCAGCAATACGGGTCTACCGGGATTTGAACAGTCTTTCCCGGACCCGTGGAACCCGGGTTCACCGGCGGTGAATGCGCCGAGGACCGGGGCGTTGGCGGTGAACACGCTGGGATTCGCCACCGAGGGTGACACCACCTACCGGCTCGTACTGCCTGTCACGCCGGTTTCGTCCGTGCTGGAGCTGCGTTTTTCCGGGCTGAACCTGCAGGATTTTACCGACGAGAACTGGGGCATCGATAACGTAATGGTCGAGACGGTGGTTCCCGAGCCATCTACCGTGCTTCTGTTGCTGGGGGGGCTTGGCCTGCTGGCTGGTTGGCGGAGCTATCAACGCCATTGACGAGGCTGCGCCTCGTTTGTTGCTGACGAGGCTGCGCGTCGTTTGTTGCTGACGAGGCTGCGCGTCGTTTGTTGCTGACGAGGCTGCGCGTCGTTT
>JAPKZB010000084.1:0-8197 GCA_026393985.1 Acidobacteriota bacterium | reverse complement strand
CGAGGCTGCGCGTCGTTTGTTGCTGACGAGGCTGCGCGTCGTTTGTTGCTGACGAGGCTGCGCGTCGTTTGTTGCTGACGAGGCTGCGCGTCGTTTGTTGCTGACGAGGCTACGCGTCGTTTGTTGCTGACGAGGCTACGCCTCTTGCGCGTCCGTTGCTGCCGGATGGCCGCGCTTTCTTCCTTACTGGCAGCATTGGTTTCAGACGGAGTAATCCTAATGTGCGGAATTATTGGTTACATCGGCAAACAGACTACCGCGCCGATCCTGCTGGCCGGCCTACGGCGGCTCGAGTATCGCGGCTATGACTCGGCGGGCATTGCGGTGATCGAACGGGACGGAAGCCTGGCGGTGCGCCGCGCCGCGGGTAAGTTAAGTAACCTTGAGGAGGCGGTGCGGCGCGCGCCGGTGGAAGGGATCTACGGGATCGGCCACACGCGGTGGGCTACCCACGGGAGGCCCACCGAGGCCAATGCTCACCCGCACGCCGGGCCGAACGGGGACGTGGTGCTGGTCCACAACGGGATTGTGGAGAACTATCTTTCGCTGCGGCGGGCGTTAGAACAGGAGGGTCATGTGTTCGTTACGCAGACCGATACTGAGGTGGTGGCGCACTTAGTAGAAAAGTATCTGCAGGGTAACCTCGAGGAGGCGGTAAGCCGGGCCGTGGCGCGTTTAAGCGGGGTGTTCGCTCTGGCGGTGCTCGCCCGTTCCGACCCCGGTAAGATTGTGGCCGCCAGGTCCGGCCCGCCGGTGGTGATCGGGGTGGGCGACAAGGAGTTTCTGGTGGCCTCCGACTTGCCGGCGCTGCTCGAGCATACTCAGGACCTGTTCTTTTTGCGCGATGGGGATTTGGCCGTGCTGACTCCCGAGGCCGTGCACATTTCCGACCGGGCGGGCGCGGGGGTCGGCTGGACGACCACCCGCGTGGCTTGGGAGCCGGCAATGGCGGAAAAGGGCGGCTACCGGCATTTCATGCTGAAGGAGATCTACGAACAGCCGCAAGCGGTGCGGGACACGTTTCTGGGCCGAATACGCCCCGATTCCGGCGAGTTGCACCTGGACGAGATAGGCCTTTCCGCCGAGCAGCTCCGCGCCTGCCGGCAGATCCGGATTGTAGCGTGCGGCACCAGTTGGCATGCGGCGCTGACGGGCAAGATCCTGATTGAGCGGCTGGCGCGGATCCCGGTGGAGGTGGACTACGGCAGCGAGTTCCGTTACCGCGATCCGTTGGTGGATGAGGGCACGCTGGTGATTGCGGTGTCGCAGTCCGGCGAAACGGCCGACACGCTGGCGGCGCTGCGCGAGGCCCGGCAGCGGGGCGCTGTGACGCTGGCCATTTGCAACGTGGCCGGGGCGATGCTGACGCGCGAGGCCGACGGCAGCTTGCTGACGCACGCCGGGCCGGAGATTGGCGTCGCCTCGACCAAGGCGTTTACCTCGCAAGTGACCGCGCTGTTCTTGTTCGCCCTGCATCTGGGCCAAATTCATGGCCGTCTGAGCCAGGAGGACAGCCGGCGATTCGGTGTGGCGCTGAGCCGCCTACCCGCGCAATTGCAGGAGGTTCTGGCAGTTGCTCCGCAGTGCGAGGCGCTCGCCACATTGCTGGCGCGGTCGACCGATTGCCTGTTTCTCGGGCGGGGCGTGCATTTCCCGATTGCGCTCGAGGGTGCGCTGAAGCTGAAGGAGATCAGCTACATTCACGCCGAGGGCTATCCGGCCGGCGAGATGAAGCACGGGCCGAACGCCTTGATTGATGCCAACCTGCCGGTGGTCTTCTTGGCCACCTACGACCCCGGGGACGACGCTTCCCGGCTTCTGTACGAAAAGACGGTTTCGAATATGCAAGAGGTTAAGGCCCGGGAGGGTATTGTGATTGCGCTGTGCAACCCAGGTGACGAGGATGTGCGCCAGGTGGCGGACCACACCATTCCGGTGCCGGGAACGGTGGAGCTCCTGCTGCCGATCCTTGAAATGGCGCCGCTGCAGTTGCTGGCTTACTACACCGCGGTGGAGCGCGGTTGTGATGTCGATCAACCGCGCAACCTTGCCAAATCCGTTACGGTGGAGTAGTTCAGCGCCGCAGTAACGAAAACGCAATCTCCCGCCCATATCCTTCTACCATGGCCAGCGTGATCCAAAGCAGGGCAAACGGCTCCAACAGCCGCGCCTGGAGCAGGGGTCCCGCATCCTCGGCCACGAACCCGGCCGCTTCGACTAATTCCCGGACGGCGCTTTTCGCCGCACTGTCATCTCCGCAATAGAGCAGTGTCGCGCGCCGTCCCCCGAACTCCGGGTTCTCCATGACGTTGTATCCCACCGTATTAAACGCCTTCACGATTTTCGCCCCCTTCGCCCACGCCGCCACCTGCTCACCGCCCGAAGTCTGATTGGCGAACTCTAAGCCCTTCAGGCCAGGCAGCAGGGGGTTGGTGGCGTCGATGAGCACTTTTCCCTCCCACGTTACCCCCTCCACCACTCCCTTTGTCGCCGGCCACGGCGTGGCCAGCAGAATGACGTCGCTGGCTGCCACGGCTTCTGCCGCGGTGGCGGCGCGCGCGTTTTCGCCGGCCGCCGCCACTAGAGCGGCCATGTCGGCTGAATCCGGCTGACGCGAGGCGAAGACCACGGAATGTCCCGCCGCCGCCCAACGCTTGCCGAGAGCGCCTCCCACGTTGCCCGATCCCAGAACACCAATCCGCATAAAGTTCCTTTATCGTTACGATACTGTACCGTATTGATACTGCTTGTCAAGATGGGGAAGTGTCCTCTCCCCTGAAAATTGCCCGTGCGCCGGGCCGTCCGCGCGATGTTGAAGCCGAGGCGCGAATTCTGCAGGCGGCTTTGCGTTTACTGTCCGAGCAAGGTTACGCGCGGATGTCGCTTGATGCAGTAGCCGAGGAGGCGGGGGTGAGCAAGCCGACGATCTACCGGCGCTGGTCTTCGAAGGCGGACCTGGCGACGGCGGCGCTGGGGACGATCGAGACGAGTGAGCTGGTGGTGGCTACGGGGTCGACGGTGGGGGATTTGACGGCGGCGCTGCAGAACTTTTCGCGGTCGCTGCTGCGGCCGAACGGGATGTCGTTGATTGGCACGGTATTGGCCGAGGAGGCGCATACGCCGGAGTTGCTGGCGATGTTTCGCGAGCGGCTGGTGGCGAACCGGCGGGCGCAGTTGCTGGGGATCTTGCGGCAGGCGCAGCGGGGCGGGGAGTTGCGGGCGGGGGTGAGTCTGGATGCCGCGGTGAATCTTTTGGTGGGGGCGTATTATGCGCGGTATCTGGCGTCGTCGACGATACCGCCGGGGTTTGCGCGGGAGTTGGTGGAGGTGGTTTGGAAGGGGCTGGCGAAGTAGCCGGGCGGGCGGAGCGCTTCAGTTTTCGAGGCGGTAGAGGTGGCGGTCGCCGCGGAGGTAGATGGCGCCGCCGGAGATGGCGAGCGAGGCGAGGGTCCGTTCGCCGATTTCGTTGCGGGCGACCTCCTGGTAGGCGGGGCCGGGGTTGAGGACGGTGCATTCGCCCTCTTCGCTGAGGAAGTAGATTTTGCCCGCGGCGTAGACGGGGGAGGCGGAGTGGTTGCCGCCGATGCGATGCTGCCAGACGAGTTTGCCGGATTTGGCGTCGAGACAGGTGGCGGCCGACGAGGGGGGGGGAAGGGGTGAGGGGGACCGGGCGGGGGAAGGTCCAGGCGACTTCCGATTGGGTGACGTTGCCGCGGCCGCCGGGGCGGACAGCAAACAGGACGGGCTGGAAGAAGCCGGAGCAGATGTAGACGAGGCCGTGGGCGTAGACGGGGCGGGGGACGTTTGAAAAGCCGGAGCCGTACTCGATGTACCAGAGCTCTTTGCCGGTGCGGGGGTCGTAGGCATAGGCGTGGTGGGCTCCGGGGCTGATGAGTTGGGGCTGGCCGTCGACAGTGATGAGGAGGGGGGTGGTGTAGGCCTGGTTGCCTTTACCGCGGGGCGTTTTCCAGCGGACGCGGCCGGTAGCGGTGTCGAGGGCGACGACGAACTGGGCGTCGAAGCCATCGCAGCTGATGAGGAGGAGGTCTTCGAAGAGGGCGGGGGAGCCGCCGGGGCCGTGCTGGGGTTCGTAGCGGAGGACCTGCTTCCAGAGGATTTCTCCTTTGGTATTGAGGCAGGCGGTGCCGAAGAAGCCGTAGTGGACGTAGAGGCGGTCGCCCTGGACGATGACGGTGGGCGAGGCGTAGCTGTTTTTGGCGTGGACGCCGGGTCCGGCGCCGGCGGCGCGGAAGACTTCGGTATCGAGGGTGACTTTGCCGGAGGCGGTGTCGAGGGCGAGGAGGCGGAGGGAGGTATTCTTGTCCGTGGCCGTGGTCAGGTAGAGGCGGTCGCCGGCGATGGCGGGGCTGGACCAGCCGGAGCCGGGGAGGGGGGATTTCCAGCGGACGTTTTTGGTGTCGGTCCAGGTGGTGGGGAGACCTTGTTCGGTGGAGTGGCCCTGGCCGCCGGGGCCGCGGAACTGGGGCCAGTCTTCGGCGTAGAGGGGCGCGGCGAGGAGGTGGGTGAGCAGGGTGCGGCGTTGCATGGGTTTTCAGGGGTGGAGGAGCGTTTTGCGGAGCCAGTCGAGGGCCTGGATGACGGCGAGGCCGCGTACGCGGTGGCGGTCGCCGAATAGTTTGAGCTGACGGCAGTGGACGTGTTGGGGGGTGGCGAGGCCGGCGAAGCAGAGGCCGGCCTGGTCTCCTTCGGCGTAGCCGGTGAGGGAGAGGGCGTAGGTGGCGCCGGTGCGTTCGCGGGCGGCCTGGGCCATGGCGAGGGCGACGGGTTCGGAGACGGCGGTGTGGGCGGCGAGCAGGGCCGGGTCGACGCCGAGGAGTTTCGTCTTCATGGCGTCGGTGTAGGTCTGGAAGCCGCCGGCGTAGTAGGCGCTGGAGCCGGAGGTGTCGGTGATGCGGCCGCCGAGAAGTCCGGCGGTGATGCTTTCGGCGGTGGCGAGGGTCGCGTGTTGCCCGAGCAGAAGGCGGCCGACGGTTTGTTCGAGGGTGGCGCCATCGGAGCTATAGATGCGATCGCCGAGCAGGGCGACGATGGGGTCGGCGACGGCGGCGAGGAGGCGTTCGGCTTCGGCATCGTCGTCGGTGCGGGCGCGGAAGTGGATGTGCACGTCGCCGGGGGCAGCGAGGATGGTGGTAACGGGGTTGGTGAACTGGGTGTAGATGGGGGCGATGAGGGAGTCGAGATCGCTTTCGCCGATGCCGGCGACGCGGTACCAGCGGGTGCGGATGACGGAGGGGGGGATGAGTTGGCGGAGTCGGGGCAGGATCTGGTCCTGGACCATGGGTTTGAGTTCGCGGGGCGGGCCGGGGAGGAGGGCGACGTAGCGGTGCGGGGCGGGGGAGAGCCAAAGGCCGGGGGCGGTGCCGTTGGGATTGGGCAGAACCTCGGCGCCGGCGAGGACGTTGGCCTGGCGGCGGTTGTTTTCGCTGGGGGTGCGGCCGAAACGGGAGAAGCGTTCGATGATGGCTTCCCAGATGGCGGGGTCGAAGTGCTGGGAGAGGCCGAGGGCGGCGGCGCAGGCGTCGCGGGTGACGTCGTCTTCGGTGGGGCCGAGGCCGCCGGTGAGGAGGACGAGTTCGGAGCGGGAGGAACTGGACCGGATTTCGTTGGTGAGGCGGGTGCGATCGTCGCCGATGATGCATTTGGCGACGACTTCGATGCCGAGGTCGTTGAGATGCTGCGTGAGATAGAGCGAATTGGTATCGACCTTTTCGGGGGTGAGGAGTTCGCTGCCTACGGCGATGATTTCGGCGTTCATGAGAGTTTAGTAGAGCGGGCGGCCGGTGATGCCGACGTCGAGGCGGTAGAGGGTATTGGTGGTGGTGATGTCCATGGCGCCGGAGGGGGTGAAGGCGAGGCCGACCATGCCGGGTCCGGAGGCGAAGAGGCTGGGTTGGCGGTCCGGGGTGAGGCGGACGATGCCGCGGCGGCCGGCGTGGGAGGCGGCGACGTAGAGGTTGCCGTCGATATCGAAGGCGAGGCCCTGGGGACGGCCGAGGCCGCGGAAGAAGACTTCGACTTCGCCGTCGCGGGAGATGCGGTGGACGCAGTCGTAGCTCGATGTGGTGGGTCCGGTGACATACAGGTAGCCGGCGGGGCCGAAGGCGAGGTGGTAGGCAGCGACGGAGGGTTCGATGGTGGCGAAGACGTAGATCTGGCGGTCGCGGGAGATTTTGAAGATGGTGCCGGAGCGGTCGCCGACGTAGAGGTTTTCCTGTTCATCGAAGGCGAGGCCGGTGGCGACGCCCATGCCTTCGACGTAGACCGACATTTCACCGCGGGGGGAGACCTGGTAGACGATGCCTTCGTGGCGGGAGGAGACGAAGAGGGTTCCTTCGGCGTTGAAGGCGAGCGCGGTGGCGTTGATGATGTCGGAGAGAAAGGGTTGGGCGCCTTCACTGGGGTCGATGCGAAAGACGCTGACCGGGGTGGACTGGCCTCGGGAGCCGGAGAAGGTGGTGAAGATCTGGCCGCGGTGGTCGACGGCGGGGCTGGAGACGGGGTGGAGGCCTTCGGCGAGGGGGATGCCGATGTCGCAGTGCCAGGGCGGGAAGCTGACGATTTGTCCGCTGGCGATCATGAGATCGCCGGAGGCGTTTTCCGGGACGCGGGCGATGATGAGCGAGTCGGAGCCGACGACTACGGGGGCGAAGCTTTCGCCAAAGAGGACGCGGGGTCGGGCGGATTGGGCGAAGCCTTTGCCGCGGATGCGGAGTTCGCCGCCGGGGATGGCGGCTTCCGGGGAGACTTGGGCGATGTGGGGGGCGGGGTCGGAGAGTTTTCGAGAGGGCATGATGCGTAGTGAAGGCCTAATACAGATTGTTCCACCCGGCCACCTGCATGACAACCGCGCCGAACAGGCCGGCGAGCAGATCGTCGGCGATGATGCCGTAGCCGCCGGGGAGTTTTTCGAGGCGGCGGATGGGCCAGGGTTTGACGATATCGAAGAAGCGGAAGAGGACGAAGGCCCAGAGCCAGGCCTGCCAGGAGTGGGTATGGACGGCGGCGGCGAGGGTGATCCACTGGCCGAGGACTTCGTCGATGACGACGTCCTGGGGGTCTTTTCGGTTGGTGAGGCGGGCGTGGACATCGGCGGCCCAGACGCCGGGGGCGAGGAAGAGGGCGGTGAGGAGCCAGGGGGAGAGGGGAACGAGGTAGGCGACGAGGAGAGCGCCGAGGGCGCCGGCGGTGCCGGGTCCGTAGGGGAAGCGTCCGCAGCCGAACCAAATTGCCAGCTGAGTGGCGAGGCGGTTAACGCCCGAATTCGTCATCGGAGTCCAGATTGGCCAGTTCGTTGGGGCTGAGGGGGGTGGAGATGACGTACTTTTCCTCCGCCCAGTTGCCCAGGTCGACGAGTTTGCAGCGTTCGCTGCAGAAGGGCATGAAGGGGTCGTGGAGGCTGACGGTCTTCTTGCAGATAGGGCACTTCATGATGAGCTAGCGATGGGGCAGCGGGTTGGGGGTGGCGTGGGGCGCCAGGATGGGAAAGTGATGCAGCGTGGAGGCAACCGGGACGCCGGTATCGATGAGGTTGCCGACGAGGTCGTAGTCGTGGGCTTCGGTGACGAGGAGGCGGCGGATCTGGCCGGGGGCGAGGACGCCTTCGCCGGGGTCGGAGATGTAGCAGAGGCCGTCGATTTCGGGGGCTTGCGTCGACAGGCGGGCCTGCCAGAGGAGATCGGATTCCGGGGAGGGCCCTTCGACGAGGACGCTCATCTCCTTGCCGAGGAGGGCCTGGTTGGCTTTGCGGCTGATTTTGCGCTGAATGGCCATGAGGCGGCGCTTGCGGTTGTAGATGGTGCGGGCGTCGACTTTCTGATCGAGGTGGAAGCTTTCGCTGGTCTCTTCGTCGGAGTAGGAGAAGACGCCGAGGCGGTCGAAACGGGCGGTTTGGACGAACTGGCAGAGCTCTTCGAAGTCGGCTTCGGTTTCGCCGGGGAAGCCGACGATCATGGACGTGCGGACGGCAACGCCGGGGATGGTTTTGCGGATGGTTTCGAGGAGCTTGAGGAAGGCATCGCCGTGCTGGCCGCGTTTCATGCGTTTGAGCACGTTGCGGGAGGCGTGCTGGAGGGGCATGTCGATGTATTTGACGAGATGGGGGTGGGCGGCGATGGTTTCAAGGAGAACGGGGGTGACGCGGTTGGGGTAGGCGTAGAGGAAACGGACCCACTTTTCG
>JAPKZB010000043.1 GCA_026393985.1 Acidobacteriota bacterium | reverse complement strand
CCGCCCCCTGCTTCACCCCCGCCGCCCACGTCCCCCATGCCGCATCCCCCGCCGCGCCCTTCACCAGCGTCCGCTCCGGCCCCAGCAGCGGCATGTACCGCGGCCACGGCACCGCCCGCCCCAGCGGCACCGGAAAGTCGCTCCCCGCCACCCCCGTCACCCGGAAACCCGCGTTCAGCAGCTCATACCACTCCGCCGTCCACAACTTGCCGAACTGAAACACCTCCAGAAAATCCAGGTTCCCCAACGCCAGGTCCATCGGCAGCGTCGAATGCGTCATCGACCCATGAAAATGCGCAAACCCCGTCAACGCCCCCACCGCCCGCCCCCGCTGAAACCACACCGCCGGAAACGGATACGCCCCCGGCCCATTCGCGTACATCGACCCCACGCTCACCGGCCGCACCAGCTCCCGCCCCCCCAGCAGTTCGATATGACCATACGGCTCACTCCGCGACTCCTGACCCGAGCGAATCGCATACCCCTTGCTCCGCGCCTCCCCCGCCTCGCCAAAAGCGTACTGCGGCGCCGCGTCCATCTGCCGCTGCAGCTGCAGAAAGTTCCCCACCGAAAGATCCTCCGCCTCCAGCCATTTGAGAAACACCCCGTTCTCCGCCACGCTCCGCGTCAGGTGAATATGGTCATCCCCGGAGAGCCACTCCCCCTCCGCCCACCGGTCCATCTTGAGATCCAACTTCGTCGTCTCCCCCGCCCGCAGCTCGAACGAAGAAGAAACCGGCCGGTAGAACAGCCCCCGCGAAGCCTCCACGCGGTAACGCCCCGGCGGCAGCTCGAACGACGCCGCCCCGGTCAGCAGAAAGTAATGCGACTGGTCATAAGCCAGCACTTCCAGCGTCTTCGGATGCGCCGAAGCCTGCCACAGCCGGTCGCGGTAGAACAGATCCACCTTGATCGGCAGAATCGCCTCCACCGGATTCAGCCGGAACGGCTTGTCGTCTTTGAACAGATACACCTTCACGGGCATCTGCGGCGCCGTCCCTAACTCGAGGTGTCCGGCAAGCGACAACTGCCGCTGCGCCACCAACAGCAACCCGCTCACCAACACCAACGCCGCCACCCGGATCATCCCAGTCGAAATCGCCATAAGATTGCCTGCAGTATATCCCGCACCACGCGGCCAAGGCTTGACACTATCCTTATTTCGGTTATTGTAGAATTACCGATCACGCCCCAACCATGATGCCCAACCCCGACGACCCCGAACTCATCACCCGCCACGCCGACCGCCTCGCCGCCCTCGGCGCCGAACCCCGTCTCCGCATCGTCCGCCTCCTGCTCAGCGCCCACCCGCAGGGCCTCGTCGCCGGCGAACTCGGCGCCGAACTCGCCATCCCCCCCAGCACCCTCTCCCATCACCTCGAAAAGCTCAAGAACGAAGATCTCGTCAAGGTACGCCGCGAAGGAACCTTCCTCTGGTACTCCGCCAACACCAGCGCCCTGCAAGACCTGCTCTCCTTCCTCTATGCCGAGTGCTGCACCCGCAACAAAGCCATCGAACCGCGCCAAATCCTCTGCTGCTCGTAACGCCATGAACATACTCTTCTTATGCACCGGCAACTCCTGCCGCTCCATCCTCGCCGAAGCCACCTTCAACCACCTCGCACCCCCCGGCTGGCGGGCCATGAGCGCAGGCAGCAAACCCACCGGCCAGGTCCATCCGCGCTCCCTCGCCCTCCTCGCCCGGGAAGGCATCCCCACCGCCGGCTACCACAGCAAGTCCTGGGATAACCTCCCGGTCACCCCCGATCTCGTCCTCACCGTCTGCGCGAACGCCGCCGGCGAAACCTGCCCGGCCTACCTCGGCCCGGTCCTCCGCAGCCACTGGGGCGTCGACGACCCGGCCCACGCCACCGGCACCGACGCCGAAATCGACGCCGCCTTCACCACCGCCTATCGGACCCTCCGCGCCCGCATCGAGGCCTTCCTCGCGCTGCCGCTCCCGGAGTTGCTGCCCCACCGCGATCGCCTGCAAATCGCCCTCGATCAAATCGGCCAACTCACCCCCCAGCCCCTAGGAGTTTCCCAATGAACCCCGTCAAGCAAATCGTCCAGGAAAAATACGCCGCCGCCGCCCGTCAGGCCGCCGCCGGCCAAACCGCCTGCTGCGGCGGCAGCCCGTCCGGCGATGCCGCCGACCCCATCACCTCCGGCCTCTACGACGAAGCGCAGAAGCTCGGCTTGCCCGAAAAGGCCGTTCTCGCCTCCCTCGGCTGCGGCAACCCCACCGCCCTCGCCGCTCTCCAACCCGGCGAAACCGTGCTCGATCTCGGCTCCGGCGGCGGCATCGACGTCCTCCTCTCCGCCCGGCGCGTGGGCCCCACCGGCAAAGCCATCGGCCTCGACATGACCGACGACATGCTCGCCCTCGCCCGCGAAAACCAACAAAAAGCCGGCATCGCCAACGTCGAATTCCTCAAAGGCGACATCGAAAACATCCCCCTGCCCGCCAACTCCGTCGACGTCATCATCAGCAACTGCGTCATCAACCTCGCCGCCGACAAGGACCAGGTCCTCCGCGAGGCCTTCCGGGTCCTAAAACCCGGCGGCCGCCTCGCCGTCTCCGATGTCGTCGTTCGCGGCCAGGTGCCCGACGAGTTGCGGCGAAACATGCTCCTCTGGGTAGGCTGCCTCGCCGGCGCCCTCGAAGAGCAACAGTACCGCTCGAAACTCGCCGCCGCCGGCTTCACCGGCATCGAAATCGAACCCTCCCGCGTCTACAGCATCGAGGATGCCCGCGCCTTCCTCACCGGCCAGGGCGTCGACGTCGATGCCATGGCCCCCGCCGTCGAAGGCAAGTTCCTGAGCGCCTTCATCCGCGCCGCCAAACCCGCCGCCAAACCCGCCACCAAACCCGCCGCCAAGCCCCGCCCGGCCATTCAAATCTTCGACCCGGCGCTCTGCTGCAGCACCGGCCTCTGCGGCGTCGACGTCGATCCAGCCCTGGTCAACTTCTCAGCCGACCTCGCCTGGGCCCAACGAAACGGCGTCTCCATCGAACGCTTCAATCTCGCCCAACAGCCCCTCGCCTTCGCGGAAAACCCCACGGTGCGGAGCTTCCTCGAACGCTCCGGCCCGCAGGCGCTACCCCTCGTCCTTCTCCATGGGGAGGTCGCCCTCGCCGGCCGCTACCCTACCCGCGCCGAACTCACCCGCTGGACCGGCCTCCTCCCCATCGCGCCGGAATCCAAACCGGCCGGCGCCTGCTGCCCCGGCACCTCCTGCTGTTGAGCCCTCACCCATGCACTTCCTCACCCAACCGCCCCGTTTCCTCTTTTTTACCGGCAAAGGCGGTGTCGGCAAAACCTCCATCGCCTGCGCCACCGCCATCCACCTGGCCGCCTCCGGCCGCCGCGTCCTGCTCGTCAGCACCGATCCGGCCTCCAACGTCGGCCAGGTCTTTGGCCTCCGCATCGGCAACACCATCACCCCCGTTCCCAACGTCCCCCACCTCGCCGCCCTCGAAATCGATCCCCAGGCCGCCGCCCAGGCCTACCGGGACCGCATCGTCGGCCCGGTGCGCGGAGTTCTGCCCGACACCGTCGTCCACAGCATCGAGGAGCAGCTCTCCGGCGCCTGCACCACCGAAATCGCCGCCTTCGACGAGTTCACCGCCCTACTCACCAGCACCGCCGTCACCACCGCCTACGACCACATCGTCTTCGATACCGCCCCCACCGGCCACACCATCCGCCTGCTGCAACTCCCGGGAGCCTGGAGCGGCTTCCTCGCCGAAGGTCGCGGCGACGCCTCCTGCCTCGGCCCCCTCGCCGGACTCGAAAAGCAGCGCGCCCAATACCAGGAAGCCGTCGCCTCCCTCGCCGACCCCCAACGGACCCGCCTCATCCTCGTCGCCCGCGCCCAGGACTCCGCCCTCCGCGAAGTCGCCCGCACCCACGCCGAACTCGCAAAAATCGGTCTGTCGCAGCAGTACCTCATCATCAACGGCGTTCTCCCTCCCGGCGAAGCGGCCCTCGATCCCCTGGCGGCCGCGATCTGCGCCCGGGAACAGGTCGCCCTGGCCGCCCTGCCCGCCGTGCTGCGCCCTCTCCCCCTCGATACCCTGGACCTCAAGCCCTTCAATCTCGTCGGACTCGACGCCCTGCGCCACCTGTTCACCGACGGCGAGCCCGCCGCGCGAGACAGCGCCCCCCCGCCCGTCGAGATCGCCGCCCCCAGCCTCGCCGCGCTCATCGACGAGATCGCCGCCGACCGCCACGGCCTCGTCCTGGTCATGGGCAAGGGCGGCGTCGGCAAAACCACTCTCGCCGCTGCCCTTGCCGTCGGGCTCGCCCATCGCGGCCTGCCCGTCCATCTCACCACCTCCGACCCCGCCGCCCATCTCGCCGAAACCCTGCACGGCTCGCTCGACCACCTCACGGTCAGCCGCATCGATCCGCACGTAGAGATTGAAAACTACAAGCAGCATGTCCTGAGCACGAAGGGAGCATCGCTGGACGCGGCGGGCCGCGCCTTGCTCGAAGAGGATCTCCGCTCCCCCTGCACGGAGGAGATCGCCGTCTTCCAGGCCTTTTCGCGGATCATCCGCGAGTCGGGCCGCCAGTTCGTCGTGATGGACACGGCCCCCACGGGCCACACGCTCTTGCTCCTCGATGCCACCGGCGCCTATCACCGGGAGATGGAGCGCCAGTTCGCCGGCAAGAATCTCCACATCACCACGCCCATGATGCGGCTACAGGACCCGCGGCAGACCAAGATCCTGCTGGTGACCTTAGCCGAAACCACCCCCGTGCTGGAGGCGGCCGGCCTGCAGGCCGACCTGCGGCGCGCCGGCATCGAACCCTGGGCCTGGATCATTAACAACAGCGTCGCCGCGGCCCAGCCCCACTCCTCGCTCCTCCGCGCGCGAGCCCGCAACGAGGGAACCGAGATTGCCGCCGTCGCCCGCGAACACGCTCACCGCTACGCCGTCGTTCCCCTGCTCCAGGAGGAACCGGTCGGCGTCGCCCCCCTCCTCGCCCTCTCCCGCCAAACCGGCGCTGCGTTGACACCCCTCCCCCCCGCCCTCGAACAGAAAGAAAGTCGATGAACGCCGCCACGTCCTCTCTCCTCCTGCTCGTCCTGCTCGCCGGGCTCTGTGGGGGATGCCGGACCACGCCCGCCAAACCCATGAATCCGGTCGTCTATTTCGAAATCCCCGTCCGGGACATGCCCCGCGCCATGCGCTTCTACACCGCCGTGTTCGGCTATCCGCTCGAGCGCGAGGTCATCGACGGCTACGAAATGGCCCGCTTCCCGCGGCACGACGACGCCCCCGGAGCCAGCGGAGCGCTGGCCAAAGGGGATGTCTACCAGCCGTCGACCTCGGGTCCCATCGTCTATTTCGGCGTGGCGGACATCGACGAGATCTTCCGCCGCGCCGAAGCAAACGGCGGGCGGAAACTCTACCCGAAAACCGCCGTCGGTGGCCAGTTCGTCGCCGAAATCAGCGACAGTGAAGGCAATCGCATCGGCCTCAGCGCCGACCGGTAGGCGGCTCCCGGTCCTTCCCGGCGGCCGTCACCCCCCGCCCTACTCCCGCAGCGCCCGCTAACGGAGAACCGTGGCGTGCCAGAAGCTCCGATACTCCACCCACGCAAGCAGCCCGACATAGACCCCTTCGCCCGCCAGGTGAGCCGTACCCCAGGCCGACGCCCCGCCCCACGTGCCGGCGGCCAGTACCAGACAGACACCCGCCCAGACCGCATTGGCCACCACCAGCGCCCGCAGCGCCCCGGCGGCGGGCACTCCCCGCAGCAAACTCCCCGAGTACAGACCATATCCAACGTTTGCCGCCCCGGTGAACAGCAGCAGGGCCTCGGTAAGCGCTTCGATCGCCCTCAGTTCGCGGCGGAACAGCAGCACGAGCACCCCTGCGGCCAGACCGCCCCCGCTATCCACCCGCAGCAAACTCCGCGCCGCTATCGCCATCTCCCCCCAGCATACCGCCCCGCCGGCCGCTCAACGTCACGCCGCCACCGCCCGCGTCCGCATCAATACCGGCGGCCCCCGCCCCAAGTTCAAAGGGCAGGAACAGCGGCACTCCGCCGAAGTCGTCCGGCAGAGGAAGGGGCCCCCCGCAGGCATCACCCTACTCAAAACCCTAATCAAAATCCCGGTGGGCATCCACAACCCCGTCCAACGCAACGCCAGACCAGGCCAATGGGACGACCAACCGCACGGCGGCGCACCGCACGGCAACAAGGGCATGCTCACCGAACGATGCCGTCAACTTCTGCCACCCCGTCGAACTCCTCGGCCTAGCCTGCCGCACAGAGCTCCTCCCCGGCGATTCCCCCCCTACGCCAACGTCGACCGCTTCGACGACCTCAAAATGCAGACCTCCCTCCCCATCCACACCGGCGAGCAGCTCTACAAACGAGCCAATTTAAAAGATCTGATCGAGAAGCAGGCCGACGGCGGCATCGGCGAGCGCAAGCGGATCACTGAATACGCCGACCTCCACGGCATCCTCATCGCGCCGCACGGCAGCTTCGCCTGCCTCATCGCCTTGGCCGCGCATGTCCACCTGGCGGCGGCCAAGCCCCGGAATTTCACTGCCTTTGCGTATCCCTCCGGCCAACCCGACTGGCGGTACGGCATCGTCGAAGGCCCGCCAGATCCTATCGTGACAAACGGGTTCCTCTACGGTTACGCCCCCCGGCCGCAACCCGCCTCCGCGGCTAGAATGTGACCTTCGCCCCAAGTTGAACGAACCGTGGAAGATTCGTTCCCCGCGTCGCTCCAAAGTTTGGGCTGGAGAAATTCGGCTCAAAATTCACGAACCGATGGCGATTGAAGGCATTAAACATCTGCGCCTGTATCTCGAACCGGAACCGCTCCTTCAGCGCAAAACGCTTGGTGACCGTAAAGTCTTCCTGCAGCACCGGAAACTGCCGCAGGTCGCCGCGCGTCGGCCCCAGCGAGCCGAGGCGGAACACCCCACCCACCACCGGTGAAGCGAAGGCCTGCGGGTTGGTGATCCGGTGGTTCCGGCCGGGGTCGAACTCGCCATTCGACAGACCGGACGCCGGATTGGTGCCGGCCACCAGGTCCGGTCGCAGCACGCGGTTAAAGATCGGCAGCAAGTTGTTCATCGAAAGCTGCAAGGGGAAGCCGCTCTGATAGCGCTGAATACCGGAGATCGTCCAGTCCCCCAGAAGCCTCTTGCGCCAACCGTTCGTCTTGCCGAACGGAAGCGTATAGATGTAGTTGGTCACGAAGGCGTGCGGGACATCATAGGACAGCAGCGCCCGTTCGCTGCCGAGATTGAAGTGATCCTGCAGCATGTTGTCAACGCCGCCGAAGCCCTGGTAACTCGGTGTATTCAGCCCGATCGCCTTCGACCAGACATAGTTGCTTTCCAGCGCAAAGCCGGCCGCAAAACGCTTCCGGAGCTTGAATTCGCCGCCGTGATAGGACGAGGCGCCAATCTTTGCCTGCTGGGACGTCAGGGTCAGATACTGCGGAAACGCGCGTAGCGCTTGCGCCACCGAGCCCGTAAAGCCGGGATACGGGATGGCGATATTGGCGGCGCGCGCCTCGGCCGAATTGATGTTGCGCGTCAGCAGTTGCCCCAGCGGAAGATATTGGGGGTTCACCTGGTTGATGTTCGACAGCTCGGGAGCCACCTGGCGCGTGGCGCGATTGCCAATGTAGTTCACCTCGACAATCAAATCGCGCCCCAAATCGTGCTGAAAACCGAAGCTCCAGGCCTGGGTCCGGGGCATAGCCGTAGAAGCCTGTTCGAGGAACGACGCCGCTTGATTGTTCAGCAGCGTCGGGTCGATCCGTGGCTCCTTCGGAAAACTCTGCGGAAATCCGTCGCGGAGACGGAAGGCCGGGGTGATGCCGTTATCGAGCGTTTGGAAGGTTCCTTCAATGTTGAAACCCGAACTCGTAATCGAGAGGTAATTGTCGGCGTAATAGATGCCGTAACCGCCCCGCAGCACCGTCTTCGGCGTCACCGCGTAGGCGAAGCCGGCTCGCGGACCCCACGCCGAGTTGTCGCGATCAAGCAACCGGCGGACGCCGGTCCGGCCCTCGCCTCGCCCGGCGAAAATCAGGGCGCCGGGGCGGTTGCCGGCGCCGGGGTTGGGCCGCTGCAAATCCACAACGCTGTAGCGATTCTGCTGTTCAAACGGCGCTCCCATGAACTCCCAGCGCAGGCCGAGGTTCAGCGTCAGCTTCCGCGTGGCCTTGAAATCGTTCTGCACGAAGAAGCCGCCGTACGTCCGCCGGACACCCAGGTTCTGCGGGTATCGAACATTGCCCGAAGCAACCTCCCCAAGTAGAAAACTCGCAAACGAGTTGCCGGACCCGGCGGGAGAACCCGGCAAAGCCGTCGCCAGATTCGAAAACGTGAGCGATCCCTGCGTATTGGTCAACGCGCGGTTGTGCAGATGATTCCAACGATACTCGCCGCCAAACTTCCAACTGCTGCGGCCTTGCGTCCACGACATCGTATTCTTTGCCATGTACACATCGTCCTTGTTATCGGTAATCCCGCCGCTCGCCGCCCCCACGTAGCCGTCGCCGAAGCTCAGCACGGGGAAACGGTCGCCCGTCACGCCGTTCAGGCCGAGACGGGTCGGCCACCCCCGCTCGAGCGTGACCGGATCTACAGGGTTCCGGAATCGGTTGACGCCAAGAATCAGGCTGTTCAGCAGCGTGGGCCGCAAAATGGAGTCGTAGCCCAGTCGATGGAACTTACTCGAAATGTTTTGAATGATGCCGGAGGTCAACGGATCCGGTAGCGGCGTGTCCACCCGGAAGCGGGGAACCTTGGTCGAATTGAACGAGTAAAAAATCTTGTGGTTCTGGTGGAAAGCGTGGTCCACGCGGCTCGAGAACAGATCGGGATCCAGCTGCTTCTCCCCGATGAAGGCGCCCAGATTCAGCGTCCCCGTGGCATTCGGCGCCGGATAAAGCGCTGCAATCCGGCCTGAAACCGGATCAATGCGGTTGGCGGGAATCCGGTTGCCGGGGAATATGTCCCGCAGGAATCCACCAGCGGGATTCGCTCGGGTGCTCGCAGGATCGTAGATCGGGATCTGGTTGCCGGCCGCGTTGCGCCACTGGCTAAAGTCCCCCTGCACATTCTGTAAGCTCGGCACTTGCACGCGGCTGAAGTTGTCAAGGCCGCGGCGGCGGGAAGACGTCCAGGAAAAAAAGAAGAACGTCCGGTCCTTGCCGTTGTAAACCTTGGGAAGCAGCACCGGTCCGCCAATCGTGGCGCCAAACTCGTTCTGCCGGGTGATCGCGCGTTCGGCGGCGAACCAACTCCGCGCATCGAGTTTGTCGTTGCGGAAGTATTCAAACGCCGAGCCATGATACTGGTTGGTTCCGCTCTTGAGCGCAAAAGTCGTCACCGCCTGCGCCGTGTGGCCGAACTCGGCAGCGAGCTGCGAAGTCTGCAGCTTGAACTCCCGCATCGCCTCGACGGGGGGCGCGCTCTCATTGAAATTCCCAATTTGGCCCATCTGCCCGGCGGGAAGACCATCCACCCAGAACTCATGCTGAAAGGTGCGGCTGCCATGAACCCGTATCTGATTCGAGGCGGCCAGATTGTCCGCCCCGTTGATGTTCACGTTCCCTTGCACCCCCGCCGTCAGATAGACAAATGCCGCGGCAACCCGCACGCGGCCCAGTTGTACGAGCGGCAGGTTCTGCACCTGATCCTGAGTGATCGTCGTCGAGATCTCGGGAGACTCCACCTGCAGCGCGCCAACGCTTTCCGTCACCGTAACGGATTCGGCGACGCCACCGATCTCGAGCCGGAGGTCCACCCGGCTGCGGGTATCCACCGTCAGCACCACGCCCTTCCGCTCCAGCAGTTTAAAACCGCCCTTGCGGACCGCGATCGTGTAGGGTCCGGGCGGAAGCCCCGGCACTGTATACAACCCCTCAGGATTCGACACCACCTCGCGGCGATTCTGCGTGGCGTCGTTGCTCACCAGAACGGTGGCCTCCGGCACGGGCTGGCCGGAGGGGTCAGTGACCCGGCCATCAACTTGCGCGCTTTGGGCTAGTACCGCGCTGGAAATAAAGAAAAACAGGGCAACAATTCTCACCCAAACAGGGTACCAACCGGATGCGAATAAACGATCAAATGATGAAGAATATTTCATTACAGCGATCCACGTCCATTCCCCTGTCATCTCAGGGTTTCCCGGGCCACCCAACCTCTGGTTCTACCGCCGCTCCCGCCGGGCCAACCGCCCATCACCCGTCTCGGCCAGCAGACATGGGGCTGCCGGGTTGAGCAGGAGGATCCGGGGGCAATCCAAGCGAACCCAACCCATCAACTGGCGCGCCCCACCAGCGTGCCCCACCAGCAGATCGGTTGAACCAGTCTGGATGCTGGCATCGCGCATGGTACCTTCCGGGCGTGGACGCAGCGCGAAAAATCATCGCCAAGCGAAAAATCACCTTCGACGTGCCCAGCGACTCGTGGGCCAAAGCGCCACGGGCCAGCGGCCGGGGCATCACGCGAACCATTCGCGAGGCTCTTGCCTTGGTTACCGCCTCGCGGGCTTATGCCCAAGCGCAGAGACTGCGCGGCAAAGTCCGGTTCTCTCGGGAATGGACTGAGTTGAAGGACCATCGGGGATTGCGGCCAGCACGAGCATATGGATTGCTTACTCACAGGGCGACTCCGGGACAGATGGGAACCTGTTGGATCAAGCACTTTAAGATCGGCCAGTTCTGAGGGTGCCGGCGGTGTGGTCGAAACTTCTTGTCGGAAATTGTGCGCAATCCAAGGCTATCGGCAGCAGTTGCACAGGAACTGGCGGAGATGTCTCTAGTTGAGCCCTCAACTAACTCGGGGAACTTGCCGGCGCTCGCCGAGCGGGAGCTTTGACCAACGGTCGCAAGGCTCGGCGGAGAGGTGCGCTGCTTGTCGTTTCACCAAAGACTCTATCCCCCCCGGGCGCTCCTCAACGGCAGGCACCGCCTCGATGTCTCCCGGCCGCAACCCCCGGCAGCAAGACCAATTGACAATCCCTCCCCGCCAGCCATACACTCCGGCCATGCTCCCCCTCCGCCTCGCCCTCGGCCTCGGCCTCTCTCTCCTCGCCCCGCTCGCCCCCGCCGCCCCCCGCCTCCTCTCCGTCGAGCGCATCTGGGGCGAAGCCCCGCACAGCGCCTTCGGCGACCTCATCCGCTTCGACGGCCGCTGGTTCGCCACCTTCCGCGAAGGAATCCGCCACGTCGCCGGCGGCGACCTCAAAAAAGACGACGGCAAAATCCGCATCCTCTCCTCCCCCGACGGCAAGCGCTGGCGCTCGGAAGCCCTCGTCGAAGAGGCCGGCATCGACCTGCGCGACCCCCACCTCTCCCTCACCCCCCAAGGTCTTCTGATGCTCACCATGGGCGGCTCCGTCTATGTCGATGCCCAATACCGCGGCCGCCAGCCGCGCGTCGCCTTTTCGAAGGACGGCAAATCCTGGACGCCCCCCCGCCGCGTCCTCCGCGAAGGCGACTGGCTCTGGCGCACCACCTGGCACGATGGTTGGGGCTGGGGCATCGCCAAGTACGGAGCCTATGGCAAGCCCGAACCCGGCAACCCGCGTCGCGTCGACCTCGTCCGCAGTCGCGACGGAGTCACCTGGGAAAAAGTCCTCGAACTGGGCGTCCCCGGAGGCGACGAAGCCACCATCCGCTTTCGCCCGGACGGAACCATGGTGGTCCTGATGCGCCGGGGCATCGGCGAGGGCGATACCGCCATGCTCGGCGAAGCCCGCCCGCCCTACCGCGATTGGGTGTGGACCGACACCAAGCTGTTCGTCGGCGGCCCCAACTTCCTCATCCTGCCGGACGGCTCCCTCTGGGGCGGCGGGCGCCACTTCCGCAATCCAGGACGCAAGGATCCGGTCACCGTCCTCGCCCGCATGACCACCAGAAGTTACGAACCCGTCCTTACCCTGCCCAGCGGAAACGACAGCAGTTACCCCGGCTTCGTCTGGCACGACGGCCTCCTGTGGATGACTTACTACTCCTCGCACGAAGGCAAAACGGCCATCTACCTCGCCAAAATCGCCCTCCAGCCCTGACGGGTTTCCCCGTCCCGGATCACCGTCAACAAACCGTCCACCCACCACCCCGTCATCCGGATAAACCCCTCCGGCGACCCAATCTTCGGCTTCCAAGTGTTCCGGCGCGTAGGAACCGCCACATGCGGCGTTCCCCCCCACCTGCGCGGAACCTTCCGAAGCGCACAGGCCGAAGCGAGGCCGTTGTGCGCGCATTCAAAAAGAGCGCACAGGCCGAAGCGAGGCCGTTG
>JAPKZB010000050.1 GCA_026393985.1 Acidobacteriota bacterium | reverse complement strand
CCTCGATGAATACGTCGACCACCACAACGCAGAGCCCAAGCCCTTCATCTGGACGGCGAAAGCTCAGGATATCCTGGCCAAAGTCATGCGGGCGCAGAGTACGCTGAATAAACGACAGACTGTTTGAAGCAGACCACTAGGTGTGCGCATCGCCTTACTGAAGTTCGAATCGCTGGTCGAAGAACTGGAACTCCTCACGGGTCGTCGCGTCGATCTGGGCACTAAGCGGGGACTGAAACCGTGGGTGCGCGAAAACATATTTGCGAACACATATTCAAAGAGGCGCGCCTGATTTATGCGGCATGAGTCATCGTTTCTAAAAGACATCGCCTCCGCCTGTCAGAAAATGGAGACCATCGCCGCCAGCAATGCCGAAGCAGAATTCGTGCTTGACGAACTTCGTCCGGCTGCAGTGCTCCATCACCTCACCGTCATCGGCGAAGCCATCAGTCGGCTATCCCCGTCACTCACGGAGCGCCATCCCGAAGTCCCGTGGCGAAAGATCATCGGTGTCCGCCATCGCATTGCCCACGCCTGCTTCGATCTGGATTGGCAGATACTTTGGGATGCTTGCATCGAGGACATTCCCACCCGTCGCCGGCAAATATTGCAAATTCTGGCGCAGCGGTTTCGCGCAACGTAAGAAGCGCCAGGACGCTGCCTCCAGTTGTGACCACCGGGCAAACTATCGACCTACAATCCTCTCATCCACCAGTACATAGTTTGTAGTCCGTCCTCCGCTCCCCACGTCACCCCCCATCCCCCCAACTGCTGCAAATCCCGGTGCGCCGTGTCCTGCAAACACTTCGTCAACAATGCCCATTCCGACGCTGTCAGCTTTCCCGTAAACCCCGCCGCTCTCATCGTCCCACCAGCCCAGTCGACCCTACCCCCGGCTCGCTCTCGCTCCCATCATCAAGTCGCCCCGCCTGGCATGATACCGTACCCCTGAATGTTCCTTTCTCTCCCGCCCCTCGCCCGCGCCCTCCTGTCGCTCCTCCCCACCCTCGCCGCCGCGCAGATCCCCCAACTCACCACCCCGCCCACCATCGACGGAAACCTCCACGAATGGAAACGCCTCGCCCACAACGACGGCCTGTGGGACATCGAACGCCTCCGCCGCTCCCCCTGGTACGATCCGGAACGCAATCGCCTCACCCTACACCCCGGCGAGACCGCCCCGCCCGAACAAGACCTCGCCGCCCGCTACTACACCGCCTGGGACAGCACCTTTCTCTACTTCGGCGCCGAAGTCACCGACAACGTCATCGACGTCCACGACCCCGCCCACGAACCCAAACGCTGGTACTTCAAAGACGCCATCTGCTGGTTCGTGGAAGCCCCCCGCCAAGCCCGCGGCCAAAACTTCGGCGAACGCGATAACGCCTTCTGCTTCCTCGCCGACAAAACCAAGCCGCCCTACGCCGCCTGGTGGCGTCACGGCGCGCCCGGCGGCAAAACCTACCTCGAAGAGCCCATCCCCCCCGAAGCCGTCCAGTGGGCTCTCCACATCCACCCGCAAGGCTTCACGCTCGAAGCCCGCGTCGCCATGGCACCCACCCTCGGCCGCAGCAGTTCCCAATGGCGCGCCCCGCGCATCGGCGATACCTACGGCCTCACCATCGTCCACACCGACCCCGACAACGGCGACTACGGCGGCCACTTTCTCCTCTATGGCCGGGGCGACAACGACGCCTCGTGGACCGCCTTCCAACTCACCGGACCCCTCGCTCCCATCGAGCGCAAGCCCAGGTAAAATCACAGCACCCCCCCAAACCATGCGATTCGCCGCCATTCTCTTGCTCGCGCTCAACGCCCCCGCGCAGGACGTCCGCGCCCTCTACGATCAGCAGTGCGCCGTCTGCCACGGCAGCGATGGACGCGGCACCGAACGCGGGCCCAATCTCACAAACTCCCGCCGCCTCCGCTCCAATACCTTTGACCAAACCCGCGACACCATTCGCCACGGCGTCCCCACGCGCGGCATGCCCGCCTTCCCCCGCCTCGCCCCCGCCGAACTCGACCAGCTCGCCAGGTTCGTCCGCGCCTACTCCGCCCCCGCCTCCGCTAACATCCCGCCCGGCAACGTCGCCGCCGGCGAACAGTTCTTCTTCGGGGGCGGTGGCTGCGCGTCCTGTCACATGGTGGCCGGCCGCGGCCAGGCCAAAGGTCCGGACCTGTCCAGCATCGGCAACGAACTCACCGTCGCCGAAATCGCCGAAGCGCTCACCAACCCCAACGCCAAGCTGCGCCCCGGCTACGAACTCGCCCGCGTGCGCACCGCCGATGGCCGCGACCTCCGCGGTTTCGCCCGCAACCGCAGCCGCTACAACATCCAACTCCAGGACTTCGCCGGCCACTTCCACCTGCTCACGCAAAAGGAGATCCAGGCGGTGCAAATCGAATCCGGCTCCGCCATGCCCGCCGCCCCGTGCGGCGATTGCCCCGACCTCATCGCCTACCTCGCGGGCCTCCGCGGACCCACCCCGGGCCAACCCGCCAAGCCCTTCGCCAAGGAAACAACCACCCTGCCGGCCAACCCCCACGACTGGCCCACCTACCACGGCGCGCTCACCGGCAATCGCCACAGCCCCCTCGCCCAAATCACCCCGGCCAACGTCGCCAAACTCCAACTGGCCTGGGTCTACCCCATCGATCACAACACCCTCGAACTCACGCCCGTCGTCATCGACGGCGTCATGTATATCACCGGCCCCAACCAGGTCCACGCCCTCGACGCCCGCGCCGGCCGCACCATTTGGAAGTACGAACGCCCGCGCTCTCCCGAAGCCAAGGGCGATCCGGCCAAAGGCACCAACCGCGGCGTTGCCGTCCTCGGCGACCGCGTCTTCGTCGTCACCGACAACGCCCACCTCCTCGCCCTCCACCGCGTCACCGGCGCCCTGCTCTGGGAGTCCGTCATCACCGAAGGCGTCACCGACAAAAAGAATATCGGCAACACCGCCGCGCCCCTCATCGTCAACGACCTCGTCGTCGCCGGCGTCTCCGGCGGCGACCTCGGCATGCGCGGCTTCCTCGACGCCTACAACGCCTCCACCGGCGAACGCGTCTGGCGCTTCTGGACCGTCCCCCGGCCCGGCGAGCCGCGCTCAGAGACCTGGCAAGGCACCGCCCTCGCCGAGTTCGGCGGCGGCGGCGCCACCTGGATGACCGGCACCTTCGACCCCGCAACCAACACCGTCTTCTGGGGTACCGGCAACCCCTATCCCGCCATGAACGGCGACCAGCGCCGGGGCGACAACCTCTACTCCGACTCCGTCATCGCGCTCGACGCCGCCACCGGCCGGCTCAAATGGCACTACCAGTTCACGCCCCACGATCTCTACGATTGGGACGCCGGCCAAACGCCGCTCCTCGTCGACCGCCGCTACCGCGGCCGGGACCGCCAACTGCTCGTCCAGGCCAATCGCAACGGCTTCCTCTACGTCTTCGACCGCACCACGGGCGAGCTGCTCCTGGCCGAGAAGTTCGTCGATAAGCTCACCTGGGCCACCGGCATCGGCAAAGACGGCCGCCCCGTCGTGGTGCCCGGCCTTGAGCCGCGCCGGGACGGCACCAAGGTTTGCCCCAATGTCCTGGGTGCTACCAACTGGCCGTCCATGGCGCTCAGCGCGGAAACGGGCCTCTTCTATCTCCAGACGCGCGAAGCCTGCGGCATCTACACCAAGCCCCCGAGCTGGAATCCAAAGCCCATCCCGCTCGAGCCCGGCCAGATGTTTCTCCGCGCCATCGACATTGAGACCGGCAAGCGCGTATGGGAGGTCGGCCAGCAGGGCCCGGCCGACAGTTGGGGCGGTGTTCTCTCAACCGGGGGAGTCATCTTCTTCGGGGAAGACAGCGGCGCGCTCGGCGCCGTCGACGCCCGCACCGGCAAGGACCTCTGGCACATCCAGACCAACGCCTCCGCCGCCCTCGGCGATGGGCACAGTTGGCGCTCTTCGCCGATGACCTTCGCCGCCGCCGGCAAGCAGTACCTCGCCTTCGCTGCCGGCCCGAACATACTCTGCTTTACCCTCCCGGAGGGTAACTGACCGGCCTCGCCCGTTTCCAGGCGCCCGCCGCACCGCTTCATCTGATCAACCGCGCTGGGTGCCCGGCACGGCGCCCTACCCATGGCCCCCGCGGCCTACGCCTCCTGGGCGGATCGCTTTACTGCCAACGCGTCTTCCTCCGCCCGGCTTACGGCAGCGCTCCTACCGCGAGCGGTCGTCGCTGGCGCGGGTGTCGCATCAAGGTCCACGTTCTACCACGGGCCTGCACCCCCTGCCAGGAGATGCCTGAACCAGTGCCTCGTTTATGGCTTCGCCAGGCACTGGCACAACCCATTCGATAGCGCGGCTTCGCGTCGACTCCCCCGTCGGCAACCGCCGCGTCGGCCGAATGCTCAAATTTCTATGCTCTTACAGGACCGTTCACACCTGTCTCCGCTGCGTTATCCCGTCGAGTGTGCCCTACCAGAACATGGAGTGCTCCAGAGTCTGATGGAGAAGTGAAATTGACCATCGAGCTAGATCGGGAAGACGACAGTCGCTGGATCGCCGAAGTCCTCGAATCGCCCGGTGTCATGGGTTATAGGCAGACCCGGGACGAGGCCATCAGTAACGCCGAACGACTCGCGATTGAGGTGATTGCGGACCGCATGGCTCACGGCGAAATGGCGTCCTCATCGCTCGCCGTATCCTTCTCGATTCCAGATGAGCAACTGGCCAGCCACTAAAGCCCGGTGCGTCCTCGCCGCTTTGGAGAGAACTGGCCGGCCGGTAAAGCGACGCCGAGGTTCGCGCCGACTCTTGGTCCACCCGGCCTGGCCCGATGACTACGAGTTTTCTTTTCACGACCAGGACGGAATCAGACCGAAGATGATGGCTCGCATCGCGAAATGGACGGGATTGAAGCCGGATGATCTTTGACCGCCGCTACACTGTCCTCGGAATCGAGTGTACATATCTGGAAGTCCAAAAAACGTTCTAGCGCGAGTTTCCCGCGTCCAGCGCCTCTGCCCACGGTAAGTTGAAGAAACGTCGTGGTTTCGCGCCATCAGATCTGTATATGCGGAATAGCGAGCCCCCAGCTTTCGATCCAACTCCCGATTGCCCACCTATCGGCAGTACTT
>JAPKZB010000005.1:112630-218272 GCA_026393985.1 Acidobacteriota bacterium | reverse complement strand
ACCACCTCGGGGAGGGTGCGAAAGTGGTCAAATTGTCCCGACGACTCGTTCAAATCGTTCCCGAGGAAGTTTGGCCGCAATCCATTGATTCCGCTATATTTACGGCCCGCTCGAGAAATGTTTACCGGACACTAGTGATAAATTGATGTTCGAGCGGGTGCTGGCGTTGTCGAGGTAGACGCTGGCGCCGGCGAGTAATAATTTCATTTTCTAGCTCCAGAAGGTAAGATAGGGTTTTTGATCGATTAATCGTCCGAGGTAGAGGGCGAGTTCCCGGAGGTGGTAGTCGCCCCATTGGCAGCTCTCGCCGCAGGGGATTGGGTGGCCGGGCGGCACGTAGTCCCACCCGTTCGGGCGGTGGTAGATGCTGTGGAGGAGTAAGCCCTGGTGGTCCGGGCTGGTGCTGAGGTAGGGCTCGGCGAGGAGGGTGCGGGCGACGGTGAGGCCGCCCTGGAAGTAGCGGGGCTCGTCGAGGTAGCGGCCGAGGCGGAGGAGGGCTTGCGCGGCGATGGCGGCGGAGGAGGAGTCGACCGGTTCGTGGTCGTTGAAAGGGTCGGCTGGGCGGCCGAGATAGTCGCCCATGCGGGCGAGGCCGGGGGCGCCGGTGTCCCAGTAAGGGACGCCATCGGTGGGGGTGTGGGCGAGGTAGAAATCGCAGGTGGCGCGGGCGGCGCGGAGCATGAAGGCTTGGGCGTCGGCGTGGTCGCCGGGTTCGGTGGCGAGGAATTCGAGCTGTTCGGCATAGCCGAGCATGGCCCAGGCGAGGCCGCGGGTCCAGGTGGTGAACGGGGAGTAGCCTTGCTGGGAACTGGGGCACCGCTTGTTGCCGTCGTTGCGGTTGAAGACGATTTCGTGGGCGGTGCGGCCGGGGATGTCGTAGGCGTCGCGACCATCGCCGTAGAAGACGACATGGTTGGCGGTGACGCGGGCGTGCTGGATCATGCGGTCGAGCAGGGAGATGCGGCGGTCGTTTTCGCCCATGAGCACGTGGCCAAGGCGGTGGGAGAGGGACAGGGCGCGGAGGGTGCGCATGGTGTCGACGAAGAGGGAGTGGGGGCCGTTGAAGGAGTAGATGTAGCCGAGTCCGTCGGCGGTGTCGCTCCAGCGGGCGGCCTGGACGGCGCCGGTGCATTGGAGGGCGAGGATGTAGAACTGTTCTTCCCAGAAGTTGGGGGCGATGCGGCCTTCGCGGAGCAGGCGCAGGAGGTTGCCGTAGGTGGAGCCGTTGTTGAAGCCGTGGTCGTGGACGCCGATGTGGGTGATGTGCGGGGCCATGTAGCGGCGGGTGTGTTCGCGGCCGATTTCGAGAAAGCGTTCTTCGCCGGTGGCGTCGAACTGAAGGATCGGGGCGCCGAACTGGAAGCCTTGGGTCCATTCGGTCCAGCCGCGGCTGGTATAGCGGCCGGCAACGGTGAAGACCGGGGCGCCGGACTCGGGTTTCCAGGTGGATTCAAGACTGCAGATTTTGGCGGCGGAGGCTTGCCAAAGGGCGTTGAGGCCGGCGCGGAGGTCCGCCGGTTTCAATTGGGTATCAACGGAGATCATTCGAAACCAGTGTAGCGTTGGAAACACTATTGGCTTGAGAAGACTCCTCCCCGGGGAGGGATACCCATGAGCGAGTTGACGAGACAGTTTACCGGTTCGGCTTCAACATTTGGGTTGCTGTACCCGATGCACTATTTTCTGGCCCTGGTACCTGGGGAAGCAGCCGCGATGGCGGCGGCCCGGGAGTTGATGGCGGCTGGATTTCCGGAGGATGACGTGGTGGAACTTGCGCCGGAGGCTTTTGTGGATTTGGTGGAGGCGCACCGGGAGAATAAGGGGATGTGGTCCCATTATCTCGAGAGCTTTTCGCGAGTGGTGGGCACGGAGGCGGCCTACATCGATCTGGACTTGGACCTGGCGCGCGACGGAGCGGCGGTAGTGGCGGTGCGCGCCGAGGGCGGGGCCGCCAAGGAGCGGGCGGTGGCGATTCTGCAGCGCGGGCAGCCACTGGCGATGCGCTACTACGGGCACCTGTCGATTGAGGTGCTGGTGGAGCATCCAAATACCCGTACATCGGCACAGCAGGGTGGAGCCGGCTAGGGCTGGTCGGCTGGTTCGACGTGGACGAGGACGTTCTGCACCCAGGGCAACTGCTGCTTGATGGCGGTCTTGACGCTGCCAGCGATAATGTGGGATTGGCGGACGGTGAGGTCGGGATCGACGTGCAGGTGCAGGTCGACGTGATACTGCAGGCCGGTCTTGCGGGCGAAACATTTTTCGACGTCGAGGGCGCCGGGGACGGAGCGGGCGACGGCGCGGATGGCTTGGAGCTTCGCGTCTTCGGGCATGGTGTCCATCAGTTGCAGGGCGGTTTCGCGGATGATGCGGGTGCCGAGGTAGCTGACGATGAGGCCAACGGCGATGCCGCCGAGGTGGTCGGCTTCGGCGAAGCGGGCGGGGTTGGAGAGGTTCAGACCGACGGCGATGAGCGCGACGGTGCCCGAGAGGATGTCGACGAAGTCGTTCTGCCCGTCGGCGAGCAGGGCGGCGCTGTTGACGCGTTTGGCGTAATAGATCTTCAGGGCGGCCGAGGCGGCCTTGGCGGCGACCGAAAAGACGAGGGCCCAGAGGGCGTAGGCCTGGGGAGGTGCTTCGGCGGTGCCGATCCGGAGCCAACTGTTCCAGCAGATGGCCGCGCCGGTGGCGGCGAGGATGGCTCCCATCATCAGGCCGGTGAGGATTTCAAACCGGCCATGGCCGTAGGGATGATTGTCGTCAGCGGGACGGGCGGCGATGGTCAGTCCGAGCCAAACGAGTCCGCTGCTGATGACGTCGGCTGCCGACTCGAACCCGTCGGCGACGACCGCGGTGGACATTGCGCGCGTGCCGACCACGATCTTCATCGCCGCCAGCACGCCGCTCACCGCCATTCCGCTCAGGGCGAGGCGGCGAGCGAAGGCGTACGAGCGGACCACGATTATCCGATGACGATCAGGAGGTCTTTGGCATCGACCTGCTGACCGGCCTGGACCAGTTTTTTGGTTATTTTACCGGCGATGGGAGCGTAGACGGTGCTCTGCATCTTCATCGCTTCGAGGACCAACAGACGGTCTCCTTTGGCCACAGTCTGGCCCTCTTCGACGGCCACCGAAGAGATGGCGCCGGGAATGGGAGCGCCCACGTGGCCGGGTTGCAGCGGGTCGGCCTGGGGACGGGCGGCGACGGTGGCCTGCAGGCTGCGGTCGCGGACCACCACTTCGCGGGGCTGACCGTTGAGGTCGAAAAAGACCGTGCGGGTACCGTCGGGGTGGGGCTCCGACATGGTTTGAAACTTGATGATCAACAGCTTGCCGGGTTCGATTTCGACCGTGATCTCCTCGCCGCGCTTCATGCCGTAGAAGAACTGCGGCGTCGGGAGGGCTTCAAGATCACCATACTGCTGATGGGCCCGGGCGAACTTGGTGAAGACGTCCGGATACATGAGGTAGCTGAGGACGTCAGTGCGGGTGGGTTTGCGGCCGATCTTCTTTTCGAGGGTGGCTTCGGTTTCCTTCAGGTCGACGGCCGGAAGCAGAGCACCGGGGCGGCCCTTGCGGGGTTTGCCGCCTTTGAGGATGACGTTAGCGAGCTTCTTCGGCCAGCCGCCGGGCGGCTCGCCGAGCGAGCCTTCAAACATGTCGATGACCGAGTTGGGCAGGGTCATCGTGTGGTTGGGGCCGAGGTTTTCGATTTCGGCCATGGTGAGGCCGTGACTGACGAGGAAGATGGCCATGTCGCCCACGACCTTGGATGACGGGGTGACCTTTACGATGTCGCCGAAGGCCATGTTGACCTCGGCGTAGGCGCGGGCGATCTGTGGCCACTTCGGCCCGAGGCCCATGCTTTCGGCTTGCTCTTTGAGGTTAGTGAACTGGCCGCCCGGCATTTCGTGGAGATAGACTTCGGCGGTGCCGGCGCGGAGTCCGCTATCGAAGGGAAGATAGTAAGTGCGGACGGTCTCCCAGTAATCCGAGCAGCGGTTGAGCGCGTCGAGGTTCAAGCCGGTGGCGCGGGGCGTGTAAGCGAGGGCGGCGACGAGCGAGTTCAGGTTGGGCTGCGAGGTGGTGCCTGACATGGCGGCCAGGGCGGCGTCGACGGCATCGACGCCGGCATCGGCGGCCTTGAGAACGGAGGAAGCGTTGATGCCGCTAGTATCGTGCGTGTGGAAGTGGACGGGCAGGCCGACTTCGTCGCGGAGCGCCTTGACGAGTTTTTGGGCGGCGTAGGGCTTGGCCAGACCGGCCATATCTTTGATGCCAAGGATATGGGCGCCCATTTTTTCGAGCTCTTTGGCCATGTTGACGTAGTAAGTCAACGGGTACTTGTCGCGCTTGGGGTCAAGAATGTCGCCCGTGTAACAGATGGCTGCTTCGCACAGGCGGTTGGTCTGGCGGACGGCTTCGATCGGCACCTGCATGTTCGGGAGCCAGTTGAGGGAGTCAAAGACGCGGAAGATATCGATGCCGTTTTCGGCGGCTCCGGCGATGAACTCACGTACAACGTTGTCCGGGTAGGCGGTGTAGCCGACGGCGTTTGAGGCGCGGAGCAGCATCTGGAAGCAGATGTTGGGAATGGCGGCGCGCAGGAGGCGCAGGCGCTGCCAGGGATCTTCGAGCAGGAAGCGCATGGCGACGTCGAAGGTGGCGCCGCCCCACATTTCGAGCGAGAACAGATCGGGCAGTTCGTGCGCGACCGTGTCGGCGATGGCCAACAGGTCGTAGGTGCGGACTCGAGTGGCGAGCAGCGACTGGTGGGCGTCGCGGAAGGTGGTGTCGGTGAGCAGGAGGCGCTTTTGTTTGCGCATCCAGAGGGCGAACTTTTCCGGCCCCAGTTCGTCGAGCAGTTGGCGCGTGCCGGGAGGCGGGGGCAGGGGATGGTGCGCCGGGAGCGGGGCGGGGCGGCATTCGGTGGGAATGCTTTTGCCTTTGACCTCCGCATTGCCGTTGACGGTGACTTCGCCGAGGTAGGTGAGCAGGCGGGTGGCGCGGTCGCGGCGCTTGGCGAATTGGAGGAGCGAGGGGGTGTTGGCGAGAAAGGAGGTGTTGATCTGGCCGGCCTGGAAGTCGGGGTGGTTGATGACGTTTTCGAGGAACGGGACGTTGGTTTTCACGCCGCGGATACGGAACTCGCGCAGGGCGCGGTCCATGCGGGCGCAGGCTTCCGGGAAGGTGCGGCCCCAGGCGGTGACCTTAACGAGCAGCGAATCGTAGAAAGGCGTGATGACGGCACCGCCGTAGGCGCTGGCGCCGTCGAGTCGGATGCCGAAACCGGCTGGGGAGCGGTAGGTTTGGATCTTGCCGTAGTCGGGGACGAAGCCGTTGGCGGGGTCCTCGGTGGTGACGCGGCACTGGAGGGCGGTGCCGTGGAGGGGGACCTGGTCCTGAGGCGGGAGATCCATTTCCGGGCCGTGAAGGGCGCAGCCCTGGGCGATCTGGATCTGGGAGCGGACGATGTCGATGCCGGTGATCATCTCCGTGACGGTGTGTTCGACTTGCACACGGGGGTTGACTTCGATGAAGAACCACTCGCCGGTGTCGGTGTCGACGAGAAACTCGACGGTGCCGGCGTTGTAGTAGCCGGCGGTGCGGGCAAGGCGAACGGCGGCGTCGGCGAGTTCGGTGCGGATGCGCGGGTCAAGGCCGATGGCCGGCGCGACTTCGACAACTTTCTGGTGGCGGCGCTGGACGGAGCAGTCGCGCTCGTACAGATGCATTACTTCGCCGTGCCTGTCGGCGAGGATCTGGACCTCGACGTGGCGGGGGCGGCGGATGTAGCGTTCAATGAAGACGGCGTCATTGCCGAAGGCGGCGCCGGCCTCGGCCTGGGCCTCGGCAAGTTTGGCCGGCAGTTCGGCGGGGGTATCCACTACGCGCATGCCCCGGCCGCCGCCCCCGAAGGCGGCTTTGACGATAACGGGAAAGCCGATTTTTTCCGCGGCGGCGACCGCCTTTTGGGGATCGCGGATGGGTTTCGGAGTGCCGGGCACCACGCGTACCCCGGCTTTTTCGGCCAGGGTGCGGGCCGCGGTCTTGTCGCCGAGCATTTCGAGGATTTCGGCACTTGGGCCGATAAATGTAATGCCGTACTTTTCGCAGGCGCGGGGCAGGGCGGGGTTCTCGCTCAGGAACCCATAGCCGGGATGAATGGCATCGACGCCCTTTTCGGCGGCCAGGGCGCAGATGCCGTCGACGTCAAGATAGGCTTGCACGGGGCCTTTGCCCTCTCCGATCAGATAGGCTTCGTCGGCCTTGAAGCGATGCAGGCTGAGCCGGTCTTCCTGAGAGTAGACCGCTACGGTCCGCAGGCCCAGTTCGTTGGCGGCGCGGAGAATGCGGATGGCTATTTCGCCTCGATTTAGGGCAAGGAGTTTTCTCATTACAGGGATGCGGGGGGTCAATCCCTAGTTTGGCACAGGTTAGCCGGCCTCCATCTTTTGTGACCACTGACTCATGTAGGCCTCCTCGGCCAAAGCCTGCTCTTCGCGCGCGGCTTCCGACTCCCAGCGCTGGCGGCCGCGATCGCGCAGCTTTTCAAGAAGTTGTTGATTCTGCTTGGCTTCGATAACGCGCCGGTTCTGTTCCTGGATTCGGGAGATGCAATCGGCGGCGGTCTGCGCCTGACGGCGCTGTTCGCCGACCACCCAGCGGCGGAATTCGTCGAGTTGGACGAGCGCCTCTCCGGTTAACGTACGGCCGGTATTGAAGACCTCGGCCTGATGGCGTAGTAGGTCGTTGCGCAGAGCCTCCTGCTCTGCCTGCAATCGCTCGAGTTCGCGATGCAGGGCGGCGAGTTCGGCTTCGGCGGCTTCGGTTTGCTGGACACGCAGGCGGAGGACGCCGGCGAGAGTGAACTGGAAGCGTTTCAATTGGGGTTATCCGAGTTGGGCGGCCAGCGCCGTCAACTCCTGCAAGGTGCCATCGCGATTGATCTTCTCTTCAGGAGTCTGCTTGAGAAACCGTTCGAGGGAACCGCGCGTGCGGATGGCGGCGTCGAGCAAGGGGTTGCTGCCGGCGGCGTAGGCACCGAGGTTGATGAGGTCCTCGGCCCGGCGGTAGGCGGCCATCGATTCGCGCACCTTGCGCATGGCTTCTTTTTGTGTTGGCGTGGCGATTTGTGACGACAGCCGGCTCACCGATTGCAAAATGTCGATCGCGGGATAGTGTCCGGCGGCGCCGAGGTCGCGGGAAAGGATGATGTGCCCGTCGAGAATGCCGCGGGTGGCGTCGCAGATGGGTTCGTTGAAATCGTCGCCTTCGACGAGTACCGTGAAGAAACCGGTGATTGAGCCGCCCTCGAAGTTGCCGGCGCGCTCGAAGATCTTCGGCAGCAGGTTGAAGACGGAGGGCGGGTAGCCCTTCTGGCTGGGTGGTTCGCCGGCGGCGAGGCCGATTTCGCGCTGGGCCATGGCGAGGCGAGTGACGGAGTCCATGACCAGGAGGACGGCTTTACTCTGGTCCCGGAAGTATTCGGCGATGGCGAGAGCGACAAAGGCGGCACGGAGACGGAGGGGCGCGGGTTGATCGGAGGTGGCGACGACGACGACGGAGCGGGCCAGTCCCTCGGGGCCGAGTTCGTGTTCGAGGAACCCGCGGACCTCGCGGTTCCGCTCTCCGATCAGCGCGATGACACTGACATCGGCGAAATTATGCTTCGACATACTGCCGAGCAGGGTACTTTTGCCGACGCCGCTGCCTCCGAACAGACCAATTCTCTGGCCCTTGCCGCAGGGAAGCATGCCGTCAATGGCACGGATACCGGTGATGAGGGGCTCGGAGATGTGAGGTCGGGCCAGAGGGCCGGGGGGCGCCGTGTAGAGCGGGTAGAGCGCGTCGGGGTCGATCGATGCGCCGCCGTCGATGGGGCGGCCGAAGCCATCGAGCACCCGCCCGAGGAGCGGCGGACCTACCGGTACGCGCGCCGCTTCGGTCCGGGCCACAATGCGGTCGCCCATTTGGAGTCCGTCGGTCTCCTCAAGGGGCATGGACAGGAGTTTCCCTTGGCGGAAGCCAATCACCTGGGTGCGAATGGAGCGGCCGTTGGCGGCACGGATTTCGCAAAAGTCGCCCAGTCCGGCAGCGGGACCCTCCGATTCGACCAGCAGTCCGATCTGCTGGGAGACTTTGCCGCTGGCGACATAGGTACTCGTGCGGGACAACTGGCGAAGATACAGCGTGGCATCAAAGCGATCAGGGGTGCTCATAACTCCTCAGCGGGCGTCGGCCAGGTCGGTAAAGCCGCGTTCGATTTCGTTCAGTTGGGTCTGTACTCCGGCGTCTACCTGACCGCGTGCGGTATCAAACTGGACGGCACCGCGCTCCAGGGAGGGGTCGGCCACTACTTCGATCGCTTGCGGCAGGCCCATGGCCAGAATGTGGCGTTCGAGCGCCGCGGCGTCGGACGCGGCGAGGCGAATCCGGTAGATTTCGCTGGAGTTCAGGGTCTCGAGAGCCGCTTTGACGACGCCTTGCAGCGCGCTCGGGTCGACCGTCAACTCCCGCTTGAGCACCTTGCGGGCAATGGAGAGGCTCAAACGCACCATCTCCTGTTCACTTTCCCGACGATAGGCCGGGCGGTATGCGGCCAGGTCGGCGGCAGCGCGCGCCAAACGCTGGAGGGCAGCGTCGAGGGCCGCGTGGGCCTTGGCATGTCCGGCGGTTTCCCCCTCTCGGAAGCCCATCTGCCTAGCCTGATCGACGCGCATTGACAACTCGGCTTCGAGACTTGCCACCTTCCCTTCCAATTGATGGATCTGGCGGCTCTGCTGTTGGATTAACTCGTCCTGTCCGCGATCTTCCCGGGCCATGGCATCTCCATGGGTGATCTCAAAAGGCCTTGAGCTGTCCGCCACGACCAACCAGTCTTCCGTCACTGGCTGGGCGGCACCGCGGAGGATCTTAGACGACATACTGCTCGCCGCCTCCGCCGCCCTTCATGTCAATGGTTCCTTCGGCCTCCAACTGCCGCACGACGGCGATTACTTGCTGCTGGGCGGCCTCAACGTCCTTTATTTTTACCGGTCCAAGCGAATTCATGTCTTCGCGCATCATCTCCGAGCCGCGCTGCGACATACAATCGAGGAAGTGATTGCGGAGTTGTTCGCTGGCGCCCTTGAGGGCAACGGTGAGAAGTTTACGGTCGATGCGGGAAAGAATCTCCTTAATGGCTTCCTGATCCACCGTCAGCAGGTCTTCGAAGACGAACATCAGGTGCCGGACCGTTTCGACGAGCGTTGGATCCTCCCCTTCGATCTTTTCGAGGATCTCTTTGCTGGAAGCAGAATCCAGGCGGTTGAACATTTCGGCCACCGCCCGGACACCGCCGTAGGATTCGCGGCTGAGTTCGCCGAGATTCTTGAGTTTTTGGCCGATGATGGCGGCGATTCGGGAGATGATATCAGGTGAAATCTGGTCCAGATTAGCCATGCGTAGGGCTACGTCAGCGCGCATTTCAGGCGGCAGGGAGTTCAAGAGCGCGGCGGCCTGTGAAGAGTTCAAATGCGAAAGGATGAGGGCAACCGTCTGGGGATGCTCGCTGTGAATAAACTTGGCGAGTTGCTGGGGGTCGGCTTTTTGCAGCGCATCGAAGTTGGCCGAGTCGACCCCGATGGTTTTCATCAGGCGGGCGAGCAGGAACTGCGCGTGATCGGGCGCGAACGCGTTCATCAGAATTTTCTTCGCGTAGTCGACTCCCCCTTTCAAGACGTATTCATGCGCGATCGTCATCTGGTAGTACTCCTCCAGAATCACTTCAGCGGTATCGGCGTTCATGTGGGGAATGCGGGCGATCTCGCGACCGATGTAGTGCACCTCCTCTTCATCGAGACACTTCATCAGTTGGGCGCTTGTCTCATCACCGAGGATGACCATGAGCATAGCCGCCTTTCGCATCCCATTGAATTTCGCCCGGGCGGGCGCGGCGGCCGGATCAGCTTGCGCCATGGCAGTTCCTCATCATTCACTCTCCCTCCCGAAGCCACGCGCGGACAACATGGGCCATGCGTTCGGGTTCTCTCTTTACCTGTTCGGAAATAAACTTCTGCAGGACATCCATGCGGCTGATCTGGGTTTCGCCGGGCCGGAGGGCTTGAATCGCCTCGATCGTCATCCTCTCCCGTTCCTTGGCGTCTTTGGCAAGTTGATCGCGCAACCGGCGCATCTCGTCTTGGGATTCCCGGGAGTCGAGCGACGGCGCGTCGAATTCTTCAGTCTGACCGGGCGGTGGAAGCTCTCCGGATGGCCGGCTTTCGATCGGGGCAGTTGCAACGCTCTTCTTGGTTTCGGTTTGTGTTGCCAGCACCAGCTTCTTAGCGGCGAGTTTTACGCGGTAGGCCTTCACGCAGCGCAGCAGCCAACGGAACATCAGGAAGGGCACTGCCAGGAGCGTTATGACAATCGCCACGATCAGGGCGGGAAGCCAAGGCTGTTCGATCTGCCACTGAGCATGCCCCTCCAGGGGGATGCGCAACCAATCCGGGATAAAGCCGGGCAGGGTGACGCGGGGCTTCGGGGATGGCGCCGGCGGCAACTCAACCTGATTGAAACTGGCGGCAAAGGGCATCGTTTCAACGGTCAACTGGTCACCGCGGTCCTCCTGATAGCCCACTGCGGCGGCCACCACGTCCCGAATGGACTTCAGGCGCTCGGGGGAAGGAGCTTCCAGAATCCGCTTCTGTCCGTCCTGACGCACGACATGGTCGAGCAACACCGAGACTGACAGCCGTTTGATTTGACCCTGCGGGAACTGAATCCGGCGAACGACCCGGCTGGTCTGGAATGTCGTGTTTTCCGATTTTCGGTAGGCGCCGGTCGTGCCGCCGGTGCCTGGGCGCGAGGTGGGTCGCGGCAGGTTCGACGGGGTTCCGGGAACGCCGCTCGGACCGGGAATGCCCGAGCCGTCTTCGGAACGCTGCGCGGTCACCATGACCGACCGTGTTGGGTCGTAGGTCTCCTCACTCTGATCGCCGCTGGCCAAGTCGCAATCGAGCGAGACGGTCGCCCGGAACCGGTCCGCTCCGACCGCCGGTTCCAGAGTTTCCTGGATTTTTCGCAGCAGATCCCTTTCGAGATTGGTGCGATAGGCGAGGATGGCCTCGGAGGGTTCCGCACCGTTGGGATCCTCTTTCTTAGGACGGCTGAGCAGGTTTCCGCGCATGTCGAGCACGGAAACCTGCTCGGGGGCTAGTCCCTCGACGGCGCTCGCCGTTAAATGGGTGACCGCCTGAATGTTCTGTGGCGACAGTTTGGCGCCTGGGCGGAGTTTGATCAGCACGCTCGCCTTGGCTGCCTCCCGTCGTTCGAGAAAGATGCTGTTTTTAGCGAAAGTGATGTGCACCCGAGCCTGTTCCACCTCGCTCAGGGACATGACGGAGCGTTCGAGTTCTCCCTCGATGGCGCGGTGAAAATTCACCTGTTCGGAGAACTCACTAGCTCCGAAATTAGCGCTATCAAACAGTTCGAAGCCGATCCGGCCGGTTTTGGGTAGTCCCGCCGAGGCCATCTGGATGCGCAACTCATCGAGACGTTCGGCCGGGACCTTGATCGTAGATCCATTATCGGCCAAACGAAACTCAACGCCCATTTCGCGCAGACGGTTGACCACCGGACCGGCGTCTTCGCCGGCCACGTTCTGGAACAGGGGTTTGAAACTCTGCTCTTTGTGCTCCCGGGAGCCGACCAGGATGCCCACGATGACGAGGACGGCGACGACACCGATGACGATGCGTTGCCGCATGGTCAGCCGCAGCCACAGTTCCCTGATCTGTTCTAGGTATGCGCTCATTCCGCTTTACGCCGCCCCGCTCAAAGCTGCATGCGCATGATTTCTTGGTAGGCGGAGACCACTTTATTTCTCACGCCGAGAAACATCTCAAACGCCACGTCGGCCCGCTCGCCGGCCAGAACCACCTGATGGAGCTCCTCTTCTTCCCCGCGGAGGAAGCGGTTGGTGGACTGCTGAGCGCCAAGCTGGAACTGCTCGACCCGGTTGATCGCGTCGGTGAAAACCGATTGGAAGGCTTCCCCGGTCGATTTTTCCGCCTCTCCGACAGGGGCGGGAGGAATAATCGGGGCGACCCCGCGAATACCGAGCATGGACATTTTGTCTAGCACTGACGACTACCCCCTCATGATGTCGAGCGTCTTTTGAATCATGTCTTTCACCGCCGCCATGGCGGCAACATTACTCTGGTAGCCCCGGCTGGCGCTCATCAGGTCCACCATTTCTTCGGCCGGATTCAGATGCGGATAGCTGACGTATCCGTCTTTATCGGCATCCGGATGGCCCGGTTGATAGCGTTTGGCTGGCTCCCGCCGGTCCTGAATTACCTCGGCCACCCGTACGCCTTCCATCGTTTGGCCGTCGCCCGGGGTGCCGCGCAACTGGGAAGCAAAGACGGCGGAGAAGGGGCCTTCGGCGGCCGAGGATTCGAAGATGACATCTTTGCGGCGGTAGGGACCGCCCTCGGGCGTGCGGGTGGTCTCCGCGTTCGCGAGGTTTTCAACGAGCACCTCGGCCCGTTTCCTTTGCGCCGACATGCCCGAGGCGCTGACCGATAGCAGATTAAAGAGGCTCATCCGTTGCGTCCATCCTGTATTGCCATCTTGATGTCTTTGAATTCGCCCTTTATCGACATCGAGACAAATTGGAAGCGGATGGCATTTTCGGCCAGAAGCCTGGCCTGCTGGTCGATGTTCACGTTGTTGCCATCGTTGCCCACGGGCAGCCCGTCGACTTCGTGAACGGCCGGATCGCCGCCCCGAGCCAGCGTCAGAAATTCGTGCTGAAAGTCGATGTCTTTCGCGCGGTAGCCGGGCGTGTCGGCATTAGCGATGTTGGAAGCCACCAGTTTCTGGCGGGCGCTCAACAGATTGAGGTAATGTTCTTTCGCGTCGGCAATCCGGTTTAGCATGGCATGCCCACCTGTGCACGTTACGTGCCATTGTGGATGCCCGCCACCAATTCAACGGAAAGGCGCCAAAGTCTCGTCAAGCGAGACCATAAAATGACGGGTAGGCGTGTTCCATTTCCGAAGCGATCTCGATTGCCGTTCCAATTTGAACCAGATCGCCCTGACCGATCCCGGGACAGCGGCGGCCCGCATCCTTCCATAACGTCCGGTCCGCCACCAGTTCCGGCCAGAAGGGAAAGAGTCGGCACTGGGTTGGCTTGACAGGATGAATGCGGCAGCCGCCGTCTGCCAGAAAATGGCACTGCCGGCCGGCTGGTTTGCGCAGCCGGATCAGGTGCTTTGTCCGGTAGACATACTGGGACTCGAACAGAGCGGGCGTCAGGCCGGTATACTCGGCGGCGCGTTCGAGGTCCTGCTCGGTCAGGTAGACGAATCCGCGGGTATCACAGCAGCGGATGCACCCTGGCTGGCATTGGAAGCGAAGTCCGGTTTCGGTCATGGCTTGGCCGAATATAGCACTCCTGGCGGGGAATGAGTTCCGGGAAACTGGGATAGAGTAGGAGGCTGTGATGCCTCTCAGCCGCCGTTGTTTTCTGGCCGCCGCCGCGGCCGCGCCGCTTGCCGCCGCCCCGCCTCATCGTTTGAGCCTGTTTTCCAAGCACTTGCAGTTTCTCGGCTGGCCGGAGATGGCGGCGGCGGCCAAAGAGATCGGCTTTGATGGCGTCGATCTGACGGTGCGCAAAGGGGGCCACGTGGCGCCGGAGCGGGCGGCCGAGGACCTGCCCAAGGCCAAAGAGATCATCGAAAAGGCTGGCCTGGCGCTGACCATGATCACCTCCGATGTGGTCCACGTGGGCAGTCCGCATGCCGAGACCGTTTTGCGGACGGCCTCCAAACTGGGCATTCGCCACTACCGTTGGGGCGGTTTTCGCTACCGCGATCCCGGGCCGCCGCCGGAGGTGCAGTTGCGGGAGTTGCAGCCCAAAGTGAAGGAACTGGCGGCCATGAACCGGGAGTTGGGTTTAACGGCGATGTATCATACGCACTCGGGACTCAACCAGGTGGGAGCGTCGATGTGGGACTTGTGGCTGCTGCTGAAAGACGAGAAGCCCGCCGAGGTGAGCTTCAACTACGACATCGCCCATGCGACGATTGAGGGGGGCCTCGGGGGTTGGGTGCACAGTGCTCGTCTGGCGCTGCCATTGTCGCGGGGACTGGCTCTCAAGGACTTCCGTTGGGAGAGCGGGCCGCAGGGCTGGCGCGTGGTTTGGTGTCCGATTGGCGAGGGGATGGTGCGATTCGACCAGTTTGTGCCGATGATGAAGGCGGCCGCCTTTGACGGTCCGCTGCAGGTCCACTACGAATACGACCTCGGAGGGGCCGACAAGGGGCTGACCCGCATCACGATGGACCCCAAACTGGTGTTTGCCGCCATGCGGAAGGACCTGCTGCTGCTGCGGAGCCTGTTAGTCTGATGGCAAAGAAGCCGCCGCCGCTTACACTGGCGCGACTCCTCGACCAGATCCCGTCGGCGGAGTTAAACGCCTGGCTGGTGACGGCCGCTAAGGCCATGCCGGAGTTCGGCAAGCGGCTCGAGTTGTTTGCAGCACGCCACTGTCCAGAGGAGGTGGCTCTGGTGCGATACCGGGCTACGCTCACGCGGCTTGTGAAGCTGCGGAGCCGGAATCCGCGGAAGCGCGCCACGGAAGCGGCCCAACACTTTGACGAACTGATCGGCGGGCTAGAAGCCGAGTTTGCGGCCGGAAGGATGGCGATCGTGATGACGGTTTGCCTGGAGGCGCTCGCCGCCTTGAACGATTTTTTGTGGATGAACCGGGGTGTCAAGGAGAAGCTTGAGCCGCGCATCGCCCAGTTGACGGATCTCCATCTGCGGGCGGCGACCGAGTTTCGCCCCAACCGGGAGGAGTTGGCGACCGCGTTGGTGGAAGAAGGGCAAAAGGCGGTGCTGTCGGCCGTTTTCCGCGAGGCGGCCTACGATTATCAGGATGTGCTGGGCGAGACCGGGCTGGCCCACTACCGGAAGGCGATGGAGCCTTACTGGCGCGCCGTGCAGACGAAGGAGCCAATGCTCTGGAACAGGCGGGAACAGACGATCCGGCAGATGCTGGCCTGGGCGCGGGCGCAGGAGGATCCGGCGACGCGGGCGGCCGAAGGCGCCGAAATTCTGGCGGCCGTAGCGGTAAGCGCGGGCGAGTTTCTGCAGGCGGCGCGGAGCTTTCTGCGCGCCGGGAAGCAAAGCGCTGCCCTGGCGGCCGCGCGGCAGGGTTTCGACCGGGCGATCCAGGCGCCATTGGCGGACGCTTCGCTGCTCGATCTGGCCATCCTTTGCATGGAGCGCGCCGCGCCGGCCGAGGCAGCCGAGATCGCCTGGACGGCTTTTTGCGCGCAGACGGATCGCGATAGCTACACGCTGCTGCGCGAGGCCGCGGCTGCCTGCGGTACCGAAGCGGGCTACCAGGATCGCGCCCAAAGGTATGCCGAGGAGAAAGGCTTGTCCTGGAACGCGATTGCTGTTGCCGCGCGATGAGTCGATACTCCGTTTTTGCGAAACGAAGCCAGACGCAGGGGTGGCGCTGCTATGCTGTCAAATAATGCAAAAACTGTTGGTGTCCACAGTGCTGCTCGCCGCCGCGGGCTTGGCGCAGTCCCCCGTTGCCGGGGTGCTAGCGATTCGCGGAGCGCACCTTCATCCCGCCAGCGGCCCGTCGCTGCCGAACGGCAACATCGTGCTGCGCAATGGGCTGATTGAATCCATTGGGCCAAACGTGCCCATTCCGCCCGAAGCGTTCGTGGTGGATGGGGCCGGTCTGCAGGTTTATCCCGGCCTGATTGACGCCCTCAGCACCTGGGGGTTGCCTGCCGCCCCGGCGCGGCCGACCGCTGCCCCGGCCCCGGGGCCCTCGCCGGCTACCCCGGCCGTGCTCGAACGGCCGATTCAAACCCTGGATGAAGGCGGCCCGGAGGAGCGCCCCTCCAATAACAGTTGGGTGCGTGCCGCCGATCTGCTGGACCCGCGGCTGGCGACGCTCGCCGCGGCCCGGAACGCCGGCTACACGACGGCGATCAGCTTTCCTGGCGCTAATGTCTTCTCCGGGCAGGGAAGCGCTTACAACGTGGCCGGGACGCGAAGCCGGCAGATGGTAATTGAAGAGGGCGTCGGGCAGATGATCACCTTCCCCGTGCGCGGCTTCGGCGGCGGATTTCCCGGTTCGCTGATGGGGATTATCTCTTACATTCGCCAGATCTTCTCGGACGCCGCGCACTATCGCTCCAGCCAGGCGCTCTATGCCAAAGACCCGCGCGGGCTGCCCCGGCCTCCCTACGACCGGGCGCTTGATGGCGTCATCGCTTCGCCGCGTCTTCTGCTGCCGGCTGGCCGGTTGGCCGAGATTGACCGGATGATTCGCTTCGGCCAGGAGCTACAACAGCCGCTGGTGCTCTACGGCGGGGCGGAATCGTTCCGTGGTGCGGCGCTGCTGGCGGCGGCCAAGGTACCGATGTTGGTTAACCTGCGCTGGCCGGAGGCCGAACGCGACGCCGATCCGTTCGTGAAAGACTCGCTGCGGGTGCTCGAAACGCGGGACCTGGCGCCGACCGGTCCGGCGGTGCTGGCCAAGGCCGGGGTAAAGTTTGCCTTCTATTCGGGGGGCGTGGAGCGTCCGGCCGACCTGCGTAAGGCGGTGAAGAAAGCCGTCGACGCGGGTTTAAGCAAAGAGGACGCCCTGAAGGCCCTGACCCTATATCCAGCCCAGATCTTCGGGCTCGATAACCGCCTCGGTTCGCTAGAACCGGGCAAGATCGCCAACCTGACGGTGATCGAAGGCGATCTGTTCGATGATCGCGCCAAATTGAAGTTTACGATCATCGACGGCGTCAAATACGAACCGGCGCCCGAGACCGCCCCGGAGACCAACCGATGAACCGCCGACTGTTTCTTTCCTCCCTGGTCCTGGCTCCGTCGCTCGCCGCGGCGGGCGGATCGTTTTTCATTAAGAACGCGAAGATTCTCACAGTCACCAAGGGCCGCGTCGATGGCGCGCTGCTAATTCGCGACGGCAAGATTGCCGCCATCGGCGCCAATCTGACGGCTCCGGCCGATGCCCTGACGCTCGATGCCGAGGGGGGCTATCTGATGCCCGGCATTGTGGACTGCCACGCGCATGTCGGCGCCGATGCCATCAACGAAGGCACGATCTCGGTTTCTTCGATGGTGCGGATTGAGGACGTCCTGGCGCCGGACGATGTGCAGATCTACCGCGGGTTGGCGGCCGGGGTGACCACTTCGAATGTTCTGCACGGGTCGGCCAATACGATTGGCGGCCAGTGCAGCGTCGTCAAGATGCGGTGGGGCAAGTCCGCCACGCAGATGGTGTTTGCCGGCGCCAAGCCCGGCATTAAGTTCGCCCTGGGCGAGAACGTGAAGCGGTCCGGAGGCGGCACCAACTTCAGCGGGACGCTGCGCTATCCGGCCACGCGCATGGGTGTTGAAGACGTGGTACGCGAGGCGTTCAACGACGCGCGGGCCTATCAGCGCCAACGGGACGAGTACCAGACGCGGTTGGCCAAGGGGGAGCGGGTTCTGCCGCCGCGGCGGGACTTCAAGCTTGAGCCGCTTGTCGAGGTGCTTGAAGGCCGGCGGTTGGTGCACGCGCACTGCTATCGCTCCGATGAAATTCTGATGCTGCTGCGCGCGGCCGAAGAGTTCGGCTTCCGGATTCGCACGCTGCAGCATGGTCTTGAAGCCTATAAGGTTGCCAAGGAGATTGCCAAGCACGGCGCCGGCGTTTCGACGTTTGCCGACTCCTGGAGCTACAAGATCGAAGCCTACGACGCCATCCCCTACAACGCCGCGCTCTGCATGAAGGCCGGTGTGCTGACCTCGCTTAACACCGATGCGCCGGTAACGCAGCAGCGGCACCTGCTGCAGGACGCCGCCAAGACGCTACGCTACGGACAGTTGACCGACGACGAGGCGCTTTCGCTCATCACGATCAACCCGGCCCGGCAGTTGATGATCGAAGATCGCGTGGGTTCGCTCGAGGTAGGCAAAGATGCCGACATCGTTTTCACCGACAAGCACCCGCTGTCGCTCTATGCCAAAGTGCGGAAGGTTTTCATTGATGGTGAAGTCTACTTCGACCGGGAGCAGGACATCCGCCAACGGGCCGAACGGGCCGAACGCCGCAAAGCGCTGATCGAGAAGTTGAAGCCGGCCGCGCGGCCGTCGCAGAAGAAGGGGGCCCGCTAATGCAACGAATGCTGCTGGCGGCGGCGCTAGTGACCGCCGCCCTGACCTACGCCGAAGATTTCGCCCTGCGCGGCGTAACCGTGCATCCGATCAGCGCGCCGGAGATTCCGAATGCCGTGCTGGTGGTGACCGGGGACCGCATCGCCGCCTTCGGCCCGAAGCAGACAATCCCCAAAGGCCACAGGATTATCGAGGCCAAGGGGCTGCACGTTTATCCGGGTATGATCGATTCGGCCAGCGTGTTGGGGCTGAGCGAGATCGGATCGGTGCGGGAGACGCAGGATATTGAAGAGCTCGGCGATTTCAACCCACAGCTGCGCACCATGATTGCCTTCAACCCGGGCAGTGAGCATATTCCGGTCAGCCGGGCGAGCGGCATTACGGCGAGCCTGGTGGTCCCATCCGGGGGGTTCATTGGCGGTCAGGCGGCGATGATGCATCTGGACGGTTGGACGTGGGAGGAGATGACGGTTGCGCCGTCGGCAGCGATGCAGATGCGGCTGCCATCGCAGGAGACAACCGTAACGGGCCGGGCCTTCGGCGCGGGACGGCGAACCTTTGCCGAGGTGCGCCGACGTTATGAAGAGCAGATGCAGCAGGTGCGCCTGTTCTTTGAGCAGGCGCGCGCCTACCAGGCCCGCAAGGCCAACCCGGCGCTGGGCTTTAAGCCGGATCTGCGACTCGAAGCCATGATGCCGGTGCTGGCGGGGAAGACGCCGCTAATGATTGTGGCGCCCAAGGAGCGGGCGATTCGCGATGCCATGGCGTTCGCCGAGCGGGAGAAGGTGCGGATTGTGCTGGCGGGGGTGCGCGAGGTGGACCCGTTCCTTGAAGAGTTGGCGCGCAAGAAGATTCCGGTGGTTCTACCGGATCTCTATCAGGTTCCGCTTGAAGAGGACGCCAGCATTGACGATCCGCTTGATGTGCCAGCGAAGCTAGCCAAGGCGGGCGTGGCGTTTGCCTTCGGCAGCTACAACATCGAACGGCCGAGGAATCTGCCGTTTCAGGCCGCTAACGCCGTTGGCCATGGGTTGCCGCACGAGACGGCGATGCGGGCGCTGACGCTGGGCGCTGCCGAGATCTGGGGCGTGGCCGACCGCATAGGTTCGCTCGAGGCGGGCAAACTGGCGGATTTGATCCTTACCGATGGGGATCCGCTCGAACCCCGGACGCAGATCCGGCAGATGTGGATTCTCGGCAAGCCGGTGAGTCTCGAGAACCGCCACACGCGGCTCTATGAGCAGTACAAGAAACGGCTCTAAACTATTTCGAGGCCGCGCAGGGGTTGGTGGCCGAGGCGAACCGGTCCGCCTCGCTGCCCATACGCTGCGTCATGCCGACGAAGAGGTTGGGCAGCGGATCGTTGCGTTTGCCGAGGAAGGTGAGATGCTGGCCGTGACGGAAGCCGCCGCCGGCGGGGAGCACAGGGAGGTCGGTGGTCGTGCGCTTGTTGGCATCGCCGAAGTTGCTGCCATAAAGCACCATGCGGCGTTCGAGCAGGTTGGCATCGCTTTAGGGGGCCGCGCGCAGTCTCGTCAGCAGTTCGGCCAGCAGACGCAAATGCCAGCGGTCGAAGGCCGCCAGCTGCGCCAGGGTTGCTTTCGTTGCGCCCGTGGGGGGAGAGGTTGTGGTAGCCGTCGGTGACGGCCACGTTTTCGACGTCGATGGTCGGCGAGTTGGAGCTGTCGGGGAAGAGAGTAATCAGCCACGTTGAATCAGTCGCGAAGTCAAGACGCGCGAGATGGAACATGAGGCGGGTCTTCTGAGGAATCGCGCACAACGGACTCGCTTCGGCCCGGCAGGAGGGGCGCGTTCCTCGCCCTTTGGTGCCGGGCCTCCGCGGCCTGTGCGCTTCTGAGGAACCGCGTCTCCGAGGCTTTGGAATCAATGAGTTACGCGACTGCCTCCAATGGCACCAGTCTGAATATTCGGCCTACTTCCGCTGTCCGAACGTCTCTAGCTTCTCACCGCATCGCAGGCTCGCGAAAGGTTCCTCCACTTTTGGCCCCGGTCACCCGGGTGCGGAGCTTTTGAGGAACCGCCACGGTTGCTGTCCGGATCGACGAGTTCCGTTTCCGGCGGAATTGGCTTCGGCCTGCGCTCCCAGGCCTGGGCCAACCGGAGGCGCCATTCGAGTTCCCGAACGCCGGTGATGCACTGGCCGGTGATGCACTGGCCGGTGATGTACTGGCCGGTGACCTGCTGATTGAGGCGCGCGCGGTCCTCCGCGCCCAACTGTCCAACCAGGGTACCGGCTAGCCTTTTCGGCCCGTCCGTCGGGCTATGTGGTGTAGTCGAGAAGCGGAATCTTGGCGCGTTCCGGGTGGGGATTAAAGGTGGTGTAGCGCATGCCGGCCTGCAGGCGCTTCCGGTTGCGGACCTGGTAGGGCTGGCAGGAAATATCCCTATATCGCGTAGTCTGGATGAGGACGCTATCAAGGGCCGGGGCCGACTTGCTCAGGCGCGGCAGGCGGGCCTCTTCGGGCAGGTCGCGCGGTGAGTTCCAAGACCGTAACGTTTCAAGCGCCGCAATACTGCCCGTCCACTCGCCCGAATTCCCTCCATTTCCGCAGCGCGGAGACGGGCCGCCTGGGCCTTGGTGAACTCGCGGTAAACTGGCGGCTTCCCGGGGCCTTCACCCCGACCGGAGGCGTAGCGCTGGAGGCGACCGTATTCTGAGCGCGCACCCACAGCGACGTCTATCTACGTCGTCAAAAGAATTAAGATAAAGCAGTTTTCCCCTCTTGCCTAATTCTGTTTCTCCGCCTAAGATACGAAAAGTCCCCGTTTGACACCCCTAACCCTTGTTGTTGAACCGCAGGAAGTGCACGCCCGTGCCACTTCCGGTGCAGACCTGATTCTGTCTGCCCCTACCCCGCTGCAAATTGTCGCCGTTGGCAGTTCAGCCGGAGGACTAGAAGCATTGCGGCTCTTGTTGCGAGGCTTGCCGCCGATGCAGGATTACTGCTTCGTCATCGCTCAGCACCTATCGCCCCATCACGTCAGTCTGTTAACGACCCTGCTGGCTCGTGAGACAACGATGCCGGTAGTGCAGGTTGATGGGCGTGCTGATGTTCTTGGCGGTGTGGTGTACGTCACCCCGCCGGGCCGGAACATCATCTACGAACAGAATCGCTTCGTGCTGCAGCCGACGATGGAACGTGGTCCCAAGCCATCGATTGATACGCTGCTGTTTTCTCTGGCGGCGAGCGCGCCCACGCGTTCGTTGGCGGTCATCCTGTCCGGCAGCGGTTCAGACGGCAGCCTCGGTTGTCGGCAGTTGAAATCGGCGGGTGGCGCCGTCATCGTGCAGGATCCGAAAACGGCCAAATACCCGTCCATGCCGCAGGCGGCGCTGTCCGCCGCCACGGTCGACACCGTGCTGCCGGCGGAACAGATCGGCGCGTATCTCAATCAGCGTGGCCCTGCGGTAATGGCCGATCCCGCGCCCCATACCCGTTCTGAATTTGATCAGATTCTCGAGCGGATCAACGTATCCACCAATATCGACTTCCGCGGCTACAAGCCCAATACGATCACGCGCCGCATTCAACAGCGCCTGGTGGCGACGCGTTGCTCCTCCTATGCGGCCTACCTCCGCTTTCTCGATGAGCACCACGAAGAGATCCAACAACTGGCCCACAACTGTCTGATCTCGGTAACCGCGTTCTTTCGCGACCCGCTCGCCTTCGATACGCTGATGGCCGCGGTGAAGGAACGCTACACGCAGGTTGTCTCGGATCCGTTCCGGGTCTGGGTTCCGGGTTGTGCCACGGGCGAAGAGGCCTACACATTGGCCATGGCCCTGACCCAGGCCCTGCCGCACCGTCGCGTTCAGATTTTCGCCACCGATCTCGATGAAGCCGCCATCTCCTTTGGTCGCAAAGGGATCTATGCGGCGCCTGCGATGAAGGAAGTACCCCTCGAATTCAGCGCCCAATACTTTTTTGAGTCCGCGCATGGCTTCCAGGTGGACCGCCGCATTCGCGAAAAGGTCGTCTTCGCCCGGCACGACCTGCTGCGGGACCCGCTATTCCTGAACATCGACCTGGTTTCCTGCCGCAACCTGCTGATCTACCTGCAGCCCCATCTGCAGGAGGAGGTTATCCGGAAGTTCCACCATTCGCTGAATCCGGGCGGTCTGCTGTTTCTTGGCCGCAGCGAAAGCATTCAATCGGAGTCGTTTGAGGTTATCGATCGGCGTTGGCGCCTCTTCTTCAACGGCCCCATGGCGGAATTGGAGCGGCGTCTGCCGGTCACCCGCGACTGGGGTGGTTCGGCCACGCCGACCGCTTCGACCGGTGTGGCCGAAGCGGCGGTCGGCAGCCCCCTGCGCCAGATCCTCATCGACCACTTCGCGCCCGGATCGGTTTTGATTGATGAATCCTTCCGTATCCTCGAGTCCTTCGGGGGCGTAAACCGCTACCTCTCCGTCCCGGAAGGCAAGGTAACGCTGACGCTGCCCAATATGCTGCCTAAGGCCGTGGGTGCCGCGTTGCGGCCGCTGTTGCAGCGCGCCGCACGCAGCGGCAACACGCTGCGTTCCACCAGCCGTCCCTTTGAAATTGCCGGTAAGCTCTGCCGCCTGGAAACTGCGGTTGTTCCGCTCCGGCCGGTCGGGACCGGCCGCCAGTTCGTCGTGGCCTTCCGGGAACTACCCGCGCTGGTGAAAGCCAAAGAGGTCCATGCCGAGCCTCCCGCCGACAGCGAAAGCCAAGTGCGGGAGCTCGAACAGGAGCTGCAGGCCACGCGGGAAAGCCTGCAGGCGACCGTCGAGGAGCTGGAAACCTCCAACGAAGAGCTGCAGGCTCTCAACGAGGAGATGCAGGCTTCAAACGAAGAGCTGCAGGCTACCAACGAGGAGCTGCACGCCTCAAATGAAGAGCTGCAGGCGACCAACGAAGAACTTCTGACGGTCAACGAAGAGCTGGAGCAGAAGTCGCTCGAACTCGCCTTTCTGATCGAAGATCTCGAAAACATCGAGAACAGCATCGACTCGCCCTTACTGGTCGCCGATGCGCGGGGACTGCTCCGTCACATGAACGAGGATGCCCGGCGACTGCTAGGGCTCACCGCGGATCAACTCGGCGGTCCGGTGATCATTCCCAACGATGCCGGCTTTGCCGCTCAACTGGCGGCGCGGATTCAAACGGTGATCAGCTCGGGTCAGAGCGCCGAGATCCGGCAGGAGATCAACTCCTGTCACTACCGGGTCCGGCTCCGCCCCTATCAAGGGCGCCATAAGGCGCACTCGGGTGTCGTGATTGTCTTCCACGACGTTACCTCGCTCGTTAAGATCAACTGGCGCCTGCGCCGCTCGGAATCTCGCCTGCGGGGCACCACCGAATGGCGTCAGGCTACCTTCAACGCCGTGCCTACGGAGCTGGCCGTCCTCGACGCTCACGGCAAAATCGTGGAAGTCAACGACGCCTGGCGTCGCTTTGCGGAACAGAATCAGCTCGCGGGCAGCAATCGTGGCATTGACTTGAACTACCTCGACATCTGCGAGCAGTCGGCCAAGCGCGGAGTGCTCGATGCGGCGCGGGTAGCCGAAGGATTGCGGCGCGTCCTGTTAGGCAGCGAGCCGCACTTCTCGATGTACTATCGCTGTCCCTCACCGGAAGAGATGCGCTGGTTTTTGTGCGTGATCAGTCCGCTAGGAACAAAACGCCCCGGCGGCGCTCTGGTCACCCACCTGGACGTGACCGAGCATCTGCAGCGCGATGGGCATCTGGTCCGCCAACTCTCCGTTCTCGAAGCCACGCCATGCGCCCTGTTCATCATTGACGCCGACGCCCGCGTCGACTGGGCCAATAATGCCTACCTGAACCTCACCGGCTTCACCCTCACGGAACTGGCCCAGCAGCCGGCAAGCAATCTCGAAGCCCCCGGCAATACCGTTTCGATCACGTCCCTGCTCGGCAAGGTCCAACTGACCGGCGAGTCGATTCCAGCCGAAGTCACGCTGCGCTCGAAAAGCGGACGCACCTTCGTGGCCCAGCAGACGCTCACCCCCGTTCCGGCCTATAACACCGAGCCAACCCATTACCTGGTCACCCTCGTCGACATCACCGAGCAGAAAGTGGCCCAGAACCAGATGCTCTACATCGCCGGCCACGATGAACTCACCGGTCTACTCAACCGGAAAAGCTTCCTGGCCAAACTCGATGAGGCCATTCAGCGTCAGTCGGCGCCCGACGGCGCCGTGGCCCTCCTGTTCATGGACCTGGATCGTTTCAAGGACACCAACGATGCCTTCGGGCACCTGGTTGGCGATCAGATTCTCACAGAGGCCGCCCAACGCTTCCGCCAAGCCACCAATGGCCTCACCACGCTCGCGAGATTTGGCGGCGACGAGTTCGTGCTTTTTGTCGAACCCCCGCTGGCTGCCGAGTCCGAAACTTTGATCGAGCAGATTCTGTTGAGCTTCTCCCGGCCCTTCTTTCTCGACTCCCGCCCGCTGCAGGTCACGCTCTCCATGGGCGTCGCCGTTTTCCCAAACGACGCCAAGTCCGGCGCCGAACTCCTCCGCAGCGCCGACCTCGCCATGTATCGCGCCAAGGCCGATGGCCGCCGTGGCTTCCGGCGCTTTGACCACCGCCTCGAAGCCGAAATCCGCGACCGCGTACTCATCCAGCGCGACCTCGCGCGGGCGATCTCGCTCAAAGATCTCTCCATCGCCCTGCAGCCCCAGGTCGATCTGCAAACCGGGGCGATCATCGGCGCCGAGGCACTGCTGCGCTGGCGTCACAACCTTGCCCTCGATATTCCCATCTCGAAGGTCATTTCCATCGCCGAAGAGTCCGGCCTGATCCTTTCGATCGGCCAGTGGGTCATCCGCGAGTCCGTCGCCGAACTGCAGCGGTGGCGCAGTTTCGGCCATGACCTGAACCTGAGCGTGAACCTATCGCCTGTCCAGTTCCACCAGCAGGACGTCTTCGCCATTCTCATGGAGAATCTGCGTAACTGCGGCGTTCCTCCGCGCTGCATCAAGGTCGAGATTACCGAAACCGTTCTGCTCCATCGCTCGACCCGGGTACGCGAAGTGCTGCATGCCCTGCACGGTGCGGGCGTCGGGATCCATCTCGATGATTTCGGCACCGGATACTCATCGCTCAGTTACCTGCAGCACTTCCCCATCGAGGCCGTCAAGATCGACTCCTCGTTTCTGGCCGGCGTTGGCCACGACAGGCATAACGAAGCCATTGTGGACAGCATTGTGAAACTCGCGCACTCCCTGCGCATTCAGGTAATCGCCGAGGGCGTCGAAAACGCGATCCAGGTTACCTTCCTCAACCAGGCCGGTTGTGACACCGTACAGGGCTACTTTTACAGCCCTCCGCTGCCGCCGCAGTCCTTTCTCGATTATCTCGACACCCGGGCGCCGCGAACAGGCAGAGCAGCAGCCGGAAGCTGAGGCTGCCGGCCCCCCTTTACCCCGACGTTCAGTTTTGGTATTTTTTCCGCATGAGGTGCACCGGAAAATCGATGTGGAAATTGGCTGTCCTCCTCCCTGCGGCCCTTTGCTTCGGGCAAGCGCCGGCGCCATCTGACGCCCACGCGCCCTTGTTCCGGCCCAAAGCCAACACTGTCAGCCAGGATAGCGCCCGCCTGACGGCCCACCTGCCTAAACCAGCCGCCGGCTCCGTGGCCGCGCGAAACTTCATCGACGAAGAGATCTTTGCCAAAATGAAGCGCGACAACGTGCCCCACGCGCCGCTGGCAACCGACCTTGAATTTCTCCGTCGCGTTCGTCTGGACCTCACCGGCAAGATACCCACCGCCACCGAAGTGCGGGAGTTTCTCTCGAGCCGCGCCCCGGATAAGCGTTCTCGCCTAATCGATAAGCTAATCGGTTCTCCCGAGTTCGTCGACAAGTGGGCCTACTTCTTTATGGACGTCCTCCGCGCCAACGGCAAAATGGGCCGTGGACACAAACTCTTTCACTACGCCCTCAAGGAAAGCCTCGCCGCCGACCGGCCCTACGACGACTGGGTCCGCTCGCTCATCGCTGCCTCGGCCAAGAGCAACTACATTGTCTCCGCCGTCAACCCCATCGTCCGCGAACATGTCGAAGGCAAGCCCGGCGAAGCCGCCCACGGCGACGATCTATCGAAGGTCAACCAACTCGACACCCACGACGAACTCACGATTCTCTACGGCAAGGTCTTTCTCGGCATCAACCTCTCCTGCGTCTCCTGCCACAACGGGCGCGGTCACCTCGAAAAGGTCAACGCTCACCTCACCACGCTCCGTCGGTCGGACTTCTTCCAGATGGCAGCGTTTCTGGGCGGCACCCGCTACATTCCGCACGTTGAGAAATCGGCCGCCGTCATGGGCCACTTCCTCGTCGACGATCTCGGGGGCCCTTACAATACCAAGGCCGAAAGCATGCTCCGGACCAAGCGCTCGGGCGGTCCCAATACGCCAAAGTTTGTGCTGACCAACGCCGTGGCCGAACCCAACGCGGAACCCCGCGCCGAACTGGCCCGCATGCTGACAAGCCATCCGCAGTTCGCTCGCGCCACCGTGAACATGTTCTGGGCCAAACTGATGGGCATCGGCATCGTCGATCCCTACGACGAGTTCGACCTCCTCCGCCTCGACCCGAACAACCTGCCCAAGGGTTGGGACCTGCAGCCGTCGCATCCCGCGCTGCTTGAAAAGCTCGCGGACCACTTCCGCCAGAACAATCACAGCATTCAGAGCCTATTCCGGCTCATCTGTAACTCGTCCGCCTATCAGTTGTCCGCCCGCTTCCCGGGCGAATGGCAGGAGTCCTACGCCCGCTACTACGCCCGTAAGTACGTCCGCATGCTTACGGCTGAAGAGCTGCACGACGCCATCGCCGATGCCACCACGCGCCCCGGCTCCTACGTGGCCATGCAGGTCTCCGTGCCGCAGGCCAAAGGCGAGTTGAAGTCCTTCATGTCGGCCTTTGGCGAATCCAATCGCGGCGGCCCGCCCCGCACCCCGGCGCCGTCTCCGCTGCAGCCCATCACGATGATGCGTTCGCCGGTCGTGAACGACCGCGTGCTGGCCGCCAAGGATAGCCGCGTGCAGCGTCTCCTCGATACCTATCCGGACAACGCCAAGGTCGTCGACGAACTTTTCCTGGCCACCATCTCGCGTCTGCCGCTCGCGGCCGAACGCGCCGTGGCAGTGGATGCCCTCAAAGCCAATCGCGTCGAAGGAGCCCAGAATCTCCAATGGGCGCTGCTGAACCTGGTCGAATTCCTGTACAACTTATGAAGATCCAAGACCTGCTGCCCACTCGCCGCGAGTTACTGCGCTTAGGCGGTCTCGGCATCCTCGGCGCCTCGGCCGTAACTCGCACCCTCCGCGCCAACTCCACGGCGAAGACCAAGCCTCGCGGCACCGCCCGCAACGTCATCTTCTTTGAACTCGCCGGCGCCCTCAGCCATGTCGACTCCTTCGACTTCAAAGAAAACGCGTCCACGCTGCCCGGCTTCGATGTCCGGAAGGCGTCGAACGGCATCTACGTTCCCTACGGCCTCTTCCCGCGCATGTTCCACGTGATGGACAAAGTGGCGCACGTTCGCTCCTTCGTCAGCCACGAAGAGGTGCATCTGCGCGGCCAATATTACATCCAGGCCGGCCGCCAACTCAACGTCGCCTTTGCCCCGGAGATCCCCTCGATCGGTTCGGTCGTCGCCAGCGAACTCGAACCGCAGCGGCGCGCAAACGACACCTTCCCCACCTACGTCTCCTTTAACCTGACCACCAATCAAGTCGGCGCACTCTCAACCGGGTTCCTGCCGCCGCGCCACGCCGTCTTTGACCTCAACCCGGAAGAGGCACTCTCCGGCATGCGCCTCGATCAAAAAGCCACCGAACTGCTCGAAGAACGCTGGCGGCTGCTCGCAAAGCTCCGCCAGGCGCAGGGCCAGCGCCAGGCCGGCCTCGACAAGTCGATCAATGGCTTTGAAGACTTCTCGCAAACGGCCAAGCACCTGCTTTCGGACGGCCGCTGGCCCAAGGCCTTCGACATCCCCGAAGCCGACCGCAAACGCTACGGCAACACCTCGGTGGGCCTGTCCGCCATCCTCACCCGCAACCTGCTGCAGCAGGACGGCGGCACCCGCTACATCCACATCTGCCACGACGGCTGGGATCACCACAAAGAAATCTGGACAAAGACAGCCGCCACCAACCACTACAAGCTCATTGCCGAGATGGATCCGGCCCTCGCCAGCCTGATTGAGGATCTCGCCGTCGCCAAATCGCCGGTCCACCCCGGCAAGACGCTGCTCGACGATACGCTCGTCGTCTGCATGGGCGAGTTCGGCCGCACCCCGGGCCAGCTGAACTTCCAGCAAGGCCGCGATCACCATAAGCACTGCTTCCCGGCCATGTTCGCCGGCGCCGGTGTCAAAGGCGGCCGCGTCCTCGGCGCGAGTGACGCTGCTGGCGTCAAGTGCATCGACACCGGCTGGGAGCACTCGATGCAGCCCCGGATTGAAAACGTCGTGGCCACCATCTACTCGGCCCTCGGCATCGACTGGTCGAAAGAGGTGCACCACACCACCTCCGGCCGCGCCTACGTCTACGTCGATCCGCTCGGGGCTAACTCGCTGATTCCGACCGACGAACTGAAGAACCTCTATGCCTAGCTGGTGGGTCGCCCTGTTTTTGCTGGCCGGCCCCGAGATGGTCTCCATTCCTGCCGGCGAGTTTCAGCAGGGCCGTAGCTTTGAATGGAAGGATTACGACGTGCCCTGGTATCCGAATCCGGCCAAAGACGATACCCCGGCCCGCCGGGTCAAACTGAAGGCCTATTCGCTGGATGTCGCCGAGGTGACCAACCAGCGCTACCACGCCTTCGTGAAAGCCACCCGCCACGTACCGCCCTACCATTGGAAGAAGGGTGTCCCGGACCCCGACAAGCTCAATCACCCCGTCTACAACGTCAGCTATGACGATGCCGTCGCCTTCTGCACCTGGGACGGCGGCAAGCGCCTGCCCACCGAGGCCGAATGGGAACGCGCCGCCCGCGGCACCGCCGAAGGCAAAATGTACCCCTGGGGCGACCGCGCCATCACCCCGGCCGATGCCGTCTACGACGCCAAGGACGGCCCGCAGGCCGTATGTGGCAAGACGCGCAACGCCTTTGGCCTGTGCGACATGACCGGTAATGTCTGGGAGTGGTGCGCCGACTGGTACGGCCAGCGTTACTACGCCTCAGCGCCCGCCGAAAATCCCCCCGGCCCGCCCACGGGCATCTACCGGGTCCTGCGGGGCGGCAGCTGGTTCGATACGCCTCCGCTGTTCCTGTCGCTCCCCTACCGCAGTTGGGCCCGGCCCGCCGAGCGCAGCCCCACCATCGGCTTCCGCTGCGCGAAGTAACCCTCTGTATGCGATTGATTGTCCTTCTTTGTTTCGTCGTCAACTGCTTGGCGGAGGAGTGGCGTCCGGTCCGCGGCAGCATCCTCGGCGGCCTCTCCGGCCTCGCGCTCGTCGAGAGCACCGGCGCCCAGACCACCTTCCTGATCGTGCATGACAACAAGGCCCCGGCCGATCCGCGGCTCGCGCTCATCACCGTCAACGGCGCGCAGCCGGTGGCCTACCGCCCCGTTGTCTGGAAGTTCGATGCCGACTGCATCGACCTCGAAGCCGTCACGGCCATGCCCGGCCGCCCCGGGGAGTTCCTCGCCCTCATCAGCCGCGGCCTTGTCTACCATCTCCGTCTCGACGCCGCCAGGCAGACCGCAGAAACTCTCGGCCGTTTCACCCTGCCGGATCTGCCGGCCAAACCGAATCTTGAAGGCCTCTCCCTCCAAAGTCTCGCAGGCCGCTCTCTCCTCGTCTGGGCCGACCGTGGCGACGGCGACCGCCCGGGCCGCCTTTTCTTCGGCGAATTGAAGCTGGGGGTCGGCTACCAGCTCAGCGGCGTTGCATCGGCCGACATTCGCGTTCCCTGGCCGGTCCAGAATGTCCGGCACGTTTCCGACCTGCGAGTGGACGAAGGCGGGGTACTCCATTTCTCCGCCGCTGGCGATGCGGGCGACGACGGGCCGTTCGCCTCAGCCATCTATCTCGGCGGTGTCTTCCGTTTCGGGAAGAAAAAGACCGGATTTGCCCCCTATTCGCAGCTGATTCGCCTGCGCACGTTCGCCGATCGTAAGATAGAAGGTATGGAGATCGTCCCGGGCAGCGGAGGCTTCGTCTTCGCTACCGACGATGAAAACTTCGGAGGATGGGTGCTTTCCACCTGGTAACTCTGCTCTGGGCGCAGGCACTCCTGCCGGCCACCTGGGGCGCCGCTCTGGATCGGGTCTTTACCCAAAGCCTCGCTTGTGAGGTTACCCCCACGCGGCCCTATCTCAACTTTGGCTTCCGCTTCCAGGCCGGCTTCTTCTTCACGGTCCCTCTGCGCCAGTTCTCCGGCGCCGGACATAAGATCCAGGTCGTCACGCGCCTCACGCCGCAGGCCGGCCCCGCGGTCGTGCTCGGCCAGCGCTTCGATCTGCCCCCGGTACCGCCCACCAAGCAGTCGATCGAAGTCGGCGGCGGCTATCTGCTCGGGGAAGGGAACTACCGCGTCGACTGGCTGCTCTACGACGAACAGAACCGCGCCTGCCGCAAATCCTGGCGGCTTAAGGTTGCCCGCTCGGGCGCCGAAAGAAAGATCGACCTGGCGATTCTGCCCCACACCGTTACCGACTTCGCGCTCACCGGTCTGCCCCCGTCGCGCACCGCAGCTAAATCCGGAGCACCGCTCTCCATCCTGCTCAACGCCGCCCCGCTCTCGCCGCGCCGCCTCCGCCTCCGCGCCTCGGACGAACTCCTGCTCGTCGGCGCCCTGGCCTCGCTGCAGGAACGGCTTGGCCGCCGCCCGGTCCGACTTGTCGTCTTCAACCTCGATAAGCGGCAACAACTCTTCGTGCGGGACGATTTTCGCCCCGCCCAACTGAACGAGGTCAGCCAAGCCATCAACCAACTCGAACTCGATGCGGTCGACTACGAGGTCCTCAAGAGCCCCCAGGGCCACATCGACTTTCTCGCCAGTCTGCTGAACCGGGAAGCCGCCGCCGAAACCGTCGTCCTGCTCGGCCCCACCACCCGCTACTTCGAAAGAATGCCCGCCAACAAACTGGAGAAGGGAAGCAACCGGATCTTCAATCTCCAGTTCCTTCCCTTCTGGCGCACCGGGGTGCCGTTGCCGGACCTCCTCGATTCAGCCACCCGCCGGCGCAAGGGCAAAACCATGCTCCTGCGGACCCCGGCCGACTTCGCCAAGGCGATCGCGGCGCTTTAGTTACGCAAACGGACTCCGCTTGAGGGCGTACTCCATCGCCTCGGCGGGCACCGTGTACCGGCTTAACGCCCGGTTCCCAATGTAATTCAGGTCTTTGAAGCCCACCGGACTTGTGTAGAACGCGTCCACCGTCATCTTCCGGACCCAATCGAAGAACGCGACCCCGGCGCCCAACTCGTTGGCCCGCCGCACGGTGTAGCCCGTGAAGTCCTTGTAGACGGCCGATTTCTGATAAACCAGCTCCTCGTTCTGCCGCTCGGCCAGTTCCCGGCCGGCTTCGACCAGGGCATCGAGCATTTGTGTCTGCTGCTCCGGCTTGGTCGCCACGAACGTCGCCTGGTAGCGCTTCCGCATCTCCGCGTCGAGCCAGGCAAAGCAGCCGTGGAAGATGTTGGCGATCTGCTCGTTCTGGTGAGCCAGCGTGTCGATGAACTCCGGCGCCCCGGCATCGAGCGCACTGCCCGATACCTGATCAGCGGGCACAATCAACTCAGCCAGCCGCTGCAGCGTCTTGTACTCAGCCGCCGTAAACTCCTTGACGCGATACGGGCCCTTGGCCTTCTCCGCCGCCGTTTCGGCGTGAACGTGCTGAGCGCCCTCGACTTCGAGCGTGCCCAGCGTGGTCAACCCCAGCGCGATCGCCCGCAGCCACGACCGCCGGTCCAATGTTTCGAGTGGTACGAAGTTAGACATTGCCTTTCTTCATCTCCTCGGCCAGGTAGTCGCATGCGCGCCAGGCCAGTGCGTTAATCGTTAAGGTCGGGTTCTTGTCCGGGTTCGACGCAAAGCTGGCGCCGTCCACCACGAACAGGTTCTTCATCTCGTGCGCCTGGCAGTAGCCGTTCAGAATGGAGTCCTTGGCCGATTTGCCCATCCGCGCGCCACCCACTTCGTGAATGATCGTACCGGGAATAGAAATCCCCTGCGACTCTCGCTGCGCCGCGCTCAGGCCGCTCACCTTGCCGCCCATCGCCGTGATGATCTCGGCAAAGGTCTTCTCCATGTGCCGCGCCTGCTTCCACTCGTAATCGGTCCACTTGAAGTGAAACTTCAGCACGGGAATGCCCCACTTATCCACCACGTTCGGGTCAAGTTCGCAGTAGGAGTGGATGTTCGGAATCATCTCGCCGCGGCCGGCAAAGCCGATCGAGGTGCCGTAGCTTTCGCGAATCTTCGCCTTCATGTTGGCGCCGTAGCCCCAGCGGCGCGCCGCGCCGTGGTAGCCGCCCACGTTGGGCATGCCGTAGCCGCCGCCGATCTCGATATGGTATCCGCGCGGGAAATCGAGCTTGTTGTGCTTATCCCAAAGCCACCACGGCATGAACAGATGCGCCCCGCCGTAGCCATCGGTGTTGTAGTGCGGCATGCCTTCGAGCGCCGGCACCGTGCCGGACAGCCCGAAGCCCACCGTGTCCATCAGGTATCGCCCCAGCAGCCCCGACCCGTTGGCCAGACCGTTCGGAAACTCCTTGGTCTTCGAGTTCAGCAGAATGCGCGTCGACTCGCAGGCGCTCGCCGCCAGCACCACCACCTTGGCCTTGATGATCTTCTCGGTGCGCGTCTTCTTGTCGACGTAGAGAATGCCGGTCGCCTTGCCGTTGTTGTCCGTCAGCACCTCGCGCGCCATCGCCAGATCAAATACCTTCAGCCGCCCGGTCTTCATCGCCGGGAACACCTGCACCTGCGACGAACTATAGGCCGACGCCGTCTGGCAGCCGCGGCCGCACTGCCCGCAGTAGTGGCACGCCGCCCGGCCGTTCAGGTTCTTGGTGATCACCGCGCGCCGGTTGGCGATACAGATAATGCCCAGCTTGTCGCAAGCCTTCTTGACGAGCATCTCGTGCACCTTCGGCGGCGGAGCGGGCAAAAACTGGCCGTCCGGGCAGGACGGGACATTCTCGCGCGTGCCGGCGATGCCGATAAACTCCTCGGCCTTGTCATAATAGGGCGAGATATCCTGATAGGAGACCGGCCAGTTGAAGCCCAGTCCGTCCTTGTCGTAGGGCTTAAAGTCGTACTCGGCAAACCGGAACGACATGCGGCCATAGTGATTGGTCCGCCCGCCCAAAATGCGTGACCGGAACCATTGAAACTGGCTCCCCTCGCCAACCGTGTACGGCTCGCCTTCCAGTTGCCAACCGCCGCTCGTGGTCGAAAAGAATCCGAACGGCTTCCCTTGGCCAAAGTAGGCCTTACCGCCCTCTTCGGCACCCCGATGGTCGTAATCGGCCGGCACCTTATGTTCCTTGAATTCTGTGGCGACGTCCAGCATCGGACCCGCTTCAAGCAGCGCCACTTTGAGGCCTTTCGCGGTCAATACATGCACCGCGGTTCCACCGCCGGCGCCCGATCCGACCACTACGGCGTCATAAACTTCCTGACTACTGGTGTTCTGAGGCATTGGCATTATTCCATCACATCTATGCGCCGCCGCCAAACATGATTTAATACCCCAGAGTAATGATCACCCGCCGACACTTCCTTGCCGCCTCCGCCGCCGCGCCCCTGCTGGGGCAAAACCCCTGGCCCTCGCCCATCATCGACATCCATCTGCACCCCCGCCGGGACACCGTCCCCTCGCTCGATCACGTCACTGGCGCCGGCATGGAAAAAGCCGTCCTGCTCACTCACCTCCGCGACGCCGCCCGCGCCAAAGAACAGATCGCCCAACATCCGGGTCGCTTCAACTGGTTCGTCGCCGCCGACCCCGGCCAACCCGGCGGCTTCGAAGGCGTCGCTCAGGCGCTCAAAGACGGCGCCATCGGCATCGGTGAAATGAAAACCCACACCCGCGCCGATGCCAAAGCCATGCGTCGCCTCTACGACCTGGCCGCAGACCACCATGTCCCCGTGCTGCTCCACTTCCAGCAGGCTGCCCCCTTCGACCCCGAATCTCTCTGGAACACCGGCTACCCCGACTTCCACAAAATCCTGAAAGCCCACAAGAATACCAACTTCATCGGCCACGCCAACTTCTTCTGGGCCTCCATCAGCGCCAATCCGCCCTCCGGCGAAGAGTATCCGGGCGGTTCCGTCCAGACCGGCGGCCTCACCGATCGCTGGCTGGCCGACTACCCCAACCTCTATGGCGACCTATCCGCTAACTCCGGCAACAACGCCCTCAGCCGTGACCCGGCTTTTGCAAGGGCATTCCTCCAACGTCATCAGAACAAACTGATGTTCGGCAGCGACTGTACCTGTAAAGATGGAAATGGCGGCGGAGGCAGTCCTCTCCTGGCCCGCCTGAAGGGAAAGTGCGTTGGCCGGGACACCCTTAGCCTGCTCAAAGATCTCACCTCACCCGATGTCTTTCGTAAGGTGTGTTGGGGTAATGCCCACCTCCTTTTGCGGGTATCGGCCTAGGTAACACCTTCGCAATGTCCGTAAAACAAATAGACGAGAACATTCTCATCCCGCAGACACTTGTTTAGCGAGGGTGAAGGAATACCCCCAATTGAGTGGAACGGAGAATCGGAGTGTCGAAATCATCAGTTGAACACATCACAGAAGAACAATTAGAAAAGTACCACTTGCAACAGTTGTCCGAGCCGGCCGCCGAGGCCGTCGAAGAGCACCTGTTGCTGTGTGAGCATTGTCAGACGCAGTTGGAAGAGTTGGAGGTTTTCACCAAATCCTTCCGAGCCGTCGCGCCCATCCTGGCGCGCGAAGACGCCCTTGAGCAGCGAGGAGGAATCGCCCATTGGCTCCGCCGTCAGTGGCAGAACCCGTTTCCCGCTCTCGCCTTGGGCGCCGCAATGGCTTTGGCGCTGTTCATCGTGCCCCTACGCTGGGCCGCTGATCCGGCCCCTGGCCCGCTCGCCACGGTCGACCTGCAGGCCGTCCGGGCCAGTGTCATCCCGCAAGCCCCGGCCGGCCGCCCTTTACGCTTTCGCCTCGACCTGTCCGGCCTGGCTCCGGTCGACTCTTTTCGTGTGGAGTTCACGCGGGACAATGGTAAAACAATCGCCAACCGCACGCTCACTCAGTCCGAGACAATCGCCACCCTCGATTTGGCCGAAGGCCTCGCCGCCGGCGGCTACTGGCTGCGGATCTACGCTCCGCAACAATCCGAACCCCTTCGCGAGTTCGGCTTTAGAGTTCAGTGAGCCTTACTCGACGGGGCTGCCGTCGAGCATCTCCATGAACCGTATGACCCTCGGAGGATACTTCTGGCGGGACGGATTGTAGGCCGCCAGAATGCCCCGGCTGGTGCGCCCACGGTAAATCGGCGAGTGCGCCAAACGACTGGCTACAAACTCAATACCGGCCGCCACCGTCTCAAAGCGGGTGCGGCCGGAGTTCCATCCAAACACGTTATTCCGGCGTCCGTATCGCCCCCCGCCGCTCTCCACCATGGCAATCGCCGGCAGCAGCCGCCAGTCCAGTTGATGCTTATCGGCCGTGGCAATGAAGACCGCTGCGACGCTCTCAAGCGGACTCCCCCGGCCCGAGAAGAAAGACTGCAGCGTCCGGCATCGGACATCCGTAGCGCACTCCAGCGCAGGCCCCGCCCAACCCATCGCTCGCCCGGCCAGCACCCCCACTACGCCACCGGCCAGCAGAACTCCTGTTCGCAGGAAACCATTCATCGCTATCAGGTTACCCCATCCGGGCTACTCCCCTCCGGACAGGGGCTAGCGCCAGCCCGCCATGGTACCCTGCGGGTGTAAGACCCTTATGGCGAAACTCCTGCCCGTCTTCCTCCTCTCTGCCGCCCTCCCCTTGGCCGCGCAGCTGGTCGTCGTCCTGAACTCGGGCGACGAAATGATCTCGCTGATCGACCAAAAAACCCGCCGCGAAACCAAACGCTTCCGCATCGGCAAAGAACCGCACCATCTCATGGCCACCCCCGACGACAAGTATTTGATCGTCGCCAACGCCGCCTCAAACGATCTCGTCTTCCTGGACCGCGCCACCGGAGAGATCAAAAACCGCCTTCGGGACATCGCCGACCCCTATCAGATCGGCTTCAGCCCTAACGGCCAATACTTCGTCTCCTGCTCGCTCCGCCTCCACCGCGTCGATATCTATTCGGGCAAAGACTTCAAGCTGTTGCAGCGCCTGCCGGCCGGCAAAACCCCCAGCCACCTTGCCTACGACAAGGATTCTTCTTTTGTATTTATCACGTTACAGGATTCAAACGAACTCCTCGCCATCGACCTCAAAACCCGCAAAGAGGCCTGGCGCATGCCGATCGGCACGCTGCCCTCCGGCATCTGGATGACCCCGGACAACAAACACCTGCTCATCGGCATCATGGGCCGCGACTACGTCGAAGTCATCGACTGGCGTGCCCGCAAGCAGGTCAAAAAAATCGTCACCGGCAAAGGCGCCCACAACTTCATCTCCGCCGGCGACGACCGTCACGTCTATCAATCAAACCGCGTCGACGCCGTCATCACGAAAATTGACCAGGATACCCTTACCGTCGTCGACCGCTACAACGCCCCCGGCGGCCCCGATTGCATGGAGCTGTCCGGCGATAAAAAGGAGCTCTGGTTCACCTCCCGCTTCGCCCGCAAAGTCTCCATCCTCGACCTGGCCACTAAAAAAGTGATCCAACAGATCCCCGTCGGCAAATCCCCCCACGGCATCTACCTCGCCGCCCACGGCCCCCGGCAGAGCTTCCGATGAGCCTCTTCCTGCTCGCCGCAACGGTCTATCTCACCATCGACACCGGCAACATGGAGCCGGCCGAACAGATCGCCGCCATCCTGCGCAAGCACCAGGTCAAGGCCACTTTCTTCCTCGCCGACGAAAAAACCAAACGCGGCGACACCTCTCTCGACCCCGCCTGGGCCCCCTTCTGGCGCGCCCTCGCCGCCGACGGCCACAAATTCGGCAGCCACACATGGAAACACTCCTACTTCCGCCGCGATCTCCCCAACGGCAAGGTCGCCTATGTCGCCAAAGCCGGCCTCACCGAACAACTCGACCAGGCCGGCCTCTGCGCCGAACTCCGCCGCGTCGACCAACGCTTCCACGCAATGACCGACCGCCATCTCGACCCCCTCTGGCGCGCCCCGGGCGGACGCACCACGACCCGCACCCTCGAGTTCGCCAAACGCTGTGGCTTCCGCCACGTCGGCTGGACCCCGCACGGCTTCCTCGGCGACGAACTGCCCAGCCAGACCCATCCCAACCGCCGCCTGCTCGCCGATTCCCTCCGTAATATCAAAGACGGTGAAATCCTGTTGCTCCACCTCGGCATCTGGTCGCGCGAGGACCCCTACTGGCCCATGCTCGATCCGCTGATCGCCGGGCTCAAAAAGCGGGGCTTCCAGTTCGCACTCCTGCCCTAGCAGCGTCTGTTTCGCTGAAAAATTGGCGGAGAAGGTGAGATTCGAACTCACGGTACCCTTTCAGGTACGACGGTTTTCAAGACCGGTGCCTTAAACCGCTCGGCCACTTCTCCCCGCTGCGAACTTTCTCCAGTTTACCCCACTCACCCGGCTATAATAAATAAGCTTGGAACTCGAAAAGACGCTGCTGCGTAAAGTCGGCGAAGCCATCAAGAAATTCGACATGATTCGGGATGGTGATCGCGTCGCCGTTGGCCTGTCGGGCGGCAAAGATTCGGTCACCCTTCTCGAAGCGCTCCTGCTGCTGCAGAAGCGGGCTCCGATTCAATTTCAGATCGCCGCCTTCACCATCGAACAGGGCAAATTCCTGGCCTCCATCCGGCCCTTTGGCGAGTATCTCCGCTCCCGCGGCGTCGAATGGGAGTATTTTGAAGATGGCCCCAGCTTCCGTCTCCTCGAAGAGCAACCCGACCACGGCTGCGACCTGTGCAGCCGCTTTCGCCGCCGTGCCGTCTACGAGGTCGGCAAACGGATGGGCGCCAACGTCATTGCCCTCGGCCACACCGCCGACGATTTCTGCGAATCGCTCCTCCGCAACGCCATGTTTACCGGCCGCATGGCTGCGCTCCCGGCCGTTACCTGGTCGGCCGAACGCGATTTCCGCTTAATCCGGCCCCTCGTCTTCGTCAGCGAAGAGATCACCACCGCCTATGCCGCGAAGCTGACCGCTCCCGTCATCCCCTGCGGCTGCTCCCAGAAAACCGGCACGGTCCGCCGTACCCTCCGCGATATTTTTAAGGATCTCGAAGCAGAACACCCGTTTTTAAAGGAAAATCTGCTCTCCGCCATGGGCAACCTCGAAACCTCCCGCCTGCTCGATCCCCGCTATCTCCCCGCCGACAGCGGCGGCCGGCCCGCGTCTCCTGAGGCGGCGAATCCGTTCCCGATTGTTATCGAGATGTAACCAAGTTCACGTTGCGGTTCAGATCCCCCTTTGCGACACTGAGGATTCTCTGATCTCCGCCGAGCCCACGCTTTGAATCCGAATGCCAAGTAGCAAGAACTGAGGCGCTATGAGATTTCTTCCGAAGGAAGAGAAGTTTTTCGCACAATTTAACAATCAAACCCGGGCAATCGCCCAAGCTGCAACCATACTCGCCGAAGGAGTCACCCAAGGTAACTCCCAGCTAAAGTTGATGGCTCCCCGCATCGAGCAATTAGAGGAGGAGGCTGACGAGATCCTGCACGAGGTTTTTACCCGGCTAAACGAGACTTTCATCACCCCGTTCGACCCGGAAGATATTCACTCCCTCTGCTCGCAGCTTGATGACGTCATGGACGGCCTCGAAGACGTTGCTCACCGCATCGTCTCCTATCGCATTGATCCCATCCCCCAGCCGGTGCAAGAGGTCTGTCAACTCATCCAGGCCTGTTCGGTTGAACTGAGCAAAGCCGTCGAAGCACTCGAAAACATGCCCAACATCCAGGGGCACTGCATCGAGATCAACCGCATCGAAGGGCAAATCGATACCCTGGTCCGCCAAGCCATTGTCGACCTGTTCGATAACGAAACCAACCCGGTGCAGGTCATCAAGCTCAAAGAGATCTACGACTATCTCGAATGCACGGCCGATGCGTGCGAAGATGTCGCCGATGTCCTCCAGGGCATCGTCGTTAAGAACAGTTGACGGCCGGCATGGATACCACCCTTGTTCTGGTAGCCCTGATCATTGCGGTCGCTCTCGCCTTTGACTTTATCAACGGCTTTCACGACGCCGCCAACTCCGTCGCTACCATTGTCGCCACCCGGGTTCTCAGCCCCTTCCGCGCTGTAGCCTGGGCCGCCTTCTGGAACTTCATCGCCGCGTTTGCCTTTGAAACCGGCGTGGCGAGTACCGTCGGTAAAGGCATGGTCGACCTCAAGTTCGTCACGCCCTACGTCATCCTCGCTGGCCTGGTCGGCGCCATCGTCTGGGACCTGATCACCTGGTACTACGGCCTGCCCACCAGCTCCTCCCACGCCCTGCTCGGCGGCTACGGCGGCGCGGCGATGGCCAAGGTCGCCATGACCGTCGGCGTTGCCCATAGCTTCGACGCCCTCATCATCAGCGGATGGTCGAAGACGATCGCCTTCATCGTCATCTCCCCGCTACTCGGCATGCTGCTGGCCTACGGCATGATGATCGCCATCTTCTGGATCTGCCGCCGCGCTTCGCCCGCCCGCATGGACCGTTGGTTCTGCACGCTCCAACTGCTCAGCTCCGCCATCTTCTCGTTTGCCCACGGCACCAACGACGCGCAGAAGACCATGGGCATCATTACTGGGGTGCTGGTCACCGCCGGCTACTTGAACTCGTTCGTCGTCCCCGTACCCATCATCTTTGCCGCCCACATCGCCATCGGGCTGGGCACCTTGTGCGGCGGCTGGCGTATCATCAAGACCATGGGTGGCCGTCTCACTCGTCTCCGCCCCCGTGGCGGCTTCAGCGCCGAAACCGCGGCGGCCATGTCAATCCTGTTTGCAACGTACCTGAAGATGCCGGTCTCCACGACTCACGTCATCGCCGGCGCCATCGTCGGAGTCGGCTCCATTCAACGATTGAAGGCCGTTCGTTGGGGCTTGGCGACGAACATCGTTTGGGCCTGGGTGATGACCATCCCCGCCTCCGCTCTCGTCGGAGCTGCAGTCATGGTTCTCATCCGCGTCCTCGCCGGCAAAGACTGAACCCAGCACCTCGGCCGAAGGCCGTCTCAGCGCAGCAAGCTTTTGGCCCTAGCGGGAGTTTACTGCGAACCGCTGTCGTGCGATTGGCGGTGACCGGGTAAGCGCTGGAAGCGCAAGGGGATACCATGTTCTCGCGCCGCTTTTATTCGTCTTACCCTGTTTCGGTGTGACTCTGCTGACGACCGTCGGCCTATCCCATTGATTATCATTCTTCCGCAGCACTTGCTTGCTGATTCGCTGGGACTCGATCAACTCGCATCCGGCACTCGTGGGTAATACAAAGCAAAAACGATAAGCCTCTTTCCGTCTATCGGCTAGAGGCCCGCTCGCTTTGCTGGCAGTAAACTCCCGCTAGCCGGCCGGCAGGGCCCGAAGGCGGCAACCACGCCACGCAGCGTCACCACCGCCCCCCCGTCCGACTCCAAGGCCAGAACCGCATCGCGATCTCGTGTTCACCGGTCGTCTCCACAAATACCCCGCGCTGACACCCGTTCTCCATCTCCACCCACGCCGCCCGGCCATCCACTGTCACCGTCCACCTATCGGCCACCAACAACAGCGCTCGCCCCTCGGTCACCACCGTACCACCCTCTCCGTTCACCGCAAAACCCATCAGCACCTGATAGCGCTTGGCCCAGATCGGCGTATAGTCGTTGGCCGTCTGCAACCCGTAGAGCGCACTCCGCATCGGATCGGTCTGCCACAACCGCGGATCCACCGGCAGCATCCGCTCGTGCACCGCACCGTCGCCGCGCTCAAACAGCTACCGCACCTCGCTCCGCCGCCACCGGCCCCCGAATCGTCACCATAGCAGACCGTCTCCCCTGGCGGCCCGCTGTTGATCGCTGCGCTCGACGCCGACAGCTCCGGTTTGCCCAGCGATCCATTCAGTGCTCCCGGCTCCAGTCCGGCCCGGCAAAGCGCCGCCGCACCCCGCCCCACCACAACAGCGCCAGCCCCGCCACAATGCCCCCCATCGTCTTTCCGGCCAACTGGTTGGGAGGCATCATCAGAATGAAACAAATGAAGGTCGTATAGACAATCGCCACCAGATTCACCCACCATCCCGCCCGCCCCATCGTCCACACCGCCTCCCCTACCCACTCCCGCCGCTTCCGCCATCCGAGCCACACCGGAATCACGTACGCCCAATAGAGCGACACCGTGCTCAACGACGTCACCACCGGCACCGCCTCGCCCCACGCCATCACCACCGCCGAACACGCCGCCACCGCCAGCACCGCCACCTGCGGCACCCCATGCGCATCCACGCGCCGGAAAAAGCGCGCCCCCGGCAACCCGCCGTCCCGCGCAAACGAATACACCGTCCGCGATCCCGACACCAGTGTCGACAACCCGCAGAACCACATCGCCAGCGCCACCCCCAGGCTCATCATTGTCCCGGCCCGCTCGCCGAGCGCCCCGGCGAAAATCGCAATCGCCACCGGCGTGCCCCCGGTCGCCACCGGCGGATTCTGCCGAATCGCCAGCGTCAGCATTAGCAACATCGCATAACCGAACACCCCGGCAACCCCCACCGACAGCACCATGCCCCACGGCGCCTTCGTCCGCGGATTCTCCGTCTCCTCAGCCATGTGCGCCGAAGCGTCAAAGCCCGTAAACGTCCAATGGGCCTGCAGCAGCCCCAGCAGAAAAACCCACACATAGGGCGTCCCCGTCGACCTCTCAAGCAGAAAGGCGGCCGGCCGCAGCGGCGCTCCCCACCACAACGCACCCAGAATCAGCACCACCCCGGCAATATGCACCACGACGCTCGCATCGTTCATCCACGAAACCCACTGGACCCGCAGCAGGTTAAAGAGCGCCTGCCCCAGCGTCAACAGCAGAAACAACCCAAATACCTGCCCGGAAGGCCACCCGATCACCGGACCCAAAAACTGCGCGCAGCTGTAGTTGATCCCCGCCACCATCGCCAACAGACCCACAATATTCATCCACGAAACAAACCACGCCAGTCCCGGGTTGCCCAACGCCGCCGTCCAGTGGTACATCGCCCCGGCCGTCGGAAATGCCGAACACAACTCCGCCATGCTCGCCGCCAGCAGCAGCGAGAACACCGTCGCCACCGGCCAGCCCAGCGTCATCTCGAGCGGCCCGCCCATCTCGTAGCCGTAGCCGTACAGCGTCACCGCCCCGGTCAGGATCGAAATAATCGAAAAGGAGATGGCAAAATTCGAAAATCCGCCCATGCTCCGCCACAGCTCCTGGGCGTAGCCAAATCGTGAGAGACTTCGTTCGTCGGTTTGGGACACAATCTAGGTATGATCGCTCATCGCCTCGCCGGGTTGTTTCTCTTTCTTCAAGCAGCGGCGGCCGCCTCCGGCCCCGCCTCCCCGGCCGAGCGCGAACTGATGGAAACGATCACCGCCAACACCCTGCGCGGCCACCTCTCCTTCCTCGCCTCCGACCTGCTCGAAGGCCGCGATACCCCCTCGCGCGGTCTCGACCTCGCCGCCGAATACATCGCCAGCCAGTTCCGCCGCTTCGGCCTCGAACCGGCGGGCGACCAGGGAACTTACTTCCAGAACGCGCCCTACGTCCGCATCACCCAACCCATGGACGGCTTTCGCCTGCGCATCGAAGCGGCCGACGGCAAATCCTGGGAGTCCACCGGCGCCAAACTCATCGCCCTCACCAGCTCGCCGGTCAACCTCAACTCTCTCGAAGTCGTCAAAGTCACCATCAGTAGCCCCACCTCGCCGCTGCCCCCGGCCGGCCAGGTCCGCGGCAAAGCCGTCCTCTTGTATGTCGCCCAGGGTATGTCCCCGGTCGCCGCCAGAAACCGGGCGCTGACGGCACTCGAGCCCGCCCTGCTCGTCACTTACGGCGTCTTCCCGCCCGCCCCCTTCCGCCTCCGCCCCGCCGGCTCGAGCACCCCACCCCCACCGCCCACCGTCATCACCTCCGATGCCGACTTCAGCAAACTCCTCGACACCCTGCCCGAAGGCGTCACCACCGCCCGCTTAAGCGCCCAGATCAGCGGCCCCCGCGAAGAGCCGCTCCAACTCCGCAACGTCATCGCCCGGCTCCCCGGCAGCGACCCCGCTCTGCGCCACCAAGCCATTCTCCTCACCGCTCACTACGACCACGTCGGCGTCTCCCCGCGCGGCGACGGCGACCGCATCCATAACGGCGCCAATGACGACGCCAGCGGCGTCACCTCCGTCCTCGCCCTCGCCGAAGCCCTCGCCGCCCGCAAACTGCGGCCCAAACGCACCCTGCTCTTCATGACCTACTTCGGCGAAGAGAAGGGCCTGCTCGGCTCCCGCTACTACGCCGCTCATCCCGTCCACCCGCTCCGCGACACCGTCGCCAACCTCAACTTCGAACACATGGGCCGCACCGACGACAACGAAGGCCCCCGCCGCCACCAACTCACCGGCACCGGACTCGCCTACACCACCCTCGGCGAGGCGCTCATCGCCGCCGGCTCCGCCACCGGCGTTACCACCTGGACCCACCCCCGCAACAGCGACGACTTCTTCGGCCGCAGCGACAACCAGGCCCTCGCCGACGCCGGCATCCCCGCCATTACCGTTTGCGTCGCCTGGATCTTTCCCGACTACCACCGCCCCTCCGACCACTGGGACAAAATCGACCTCCCCAACATGGAGCACGTCGTCCGCGCCGCGGCCGTGGCCGTCACCCGCATCGCCAACAGTGACACCACCCCCCGCTGGGTGGAATCCCATCCCAAGGTACAGCCCTACCTTGAAGCTTTCAAGAAGTTGCACGCCACCGACTGATTCGATAGTGCGCTATCATTCTCTTTAATGAGCGCACTGTCGAAACTCCCCGTCACCGTCCTTTCCGGATTCCTCGGCGCCGGCAAAACCACGCTGCTGAATCACGTTCTGAACAATCGCGAAGGCTTGCGCGTCGCCGTCATCGTCAACGACATGAGTGAGGTGAACGTCGATGCCCGTCTGGTCGCCCAGGGCGCCACCCTCAGCCGCGTCGACGAGCAACTCGTCGAAATGTCCAACGGCTGCATCTGCTGCACCCTCCGCGAGGACCTGCTCAAAGAGGTTCGCCAACTGGCCGCCCAGGGCCGGTTTGACTATCTGCTGATCGAGTCCACCGGCATCTCCGAGCCCATGCCCGTCGCCGCCACCTTCAGCTTCATCGACGAGCAGGGGCAGTCACTCGCCGATGTGGCCCGCCTCGACACCATGGTCACCGTTGTCGACGGTGAAAAGTTCCTCGACGACTATCTGTCCATCGAAGCCCTCGCCGACCGCCAACTCGAGCTCAGCGAAGAGGACGAACGCAACATCGCCGACCTGCTGATCGACCAGATCGAATTCGCCAACGTCCTCATCATCAACAAAATCGACCGCATGGAGCCGCTCGCCGTCGAACAGCTACAGGCCATCCTCCGGCGCTTGAACCCCGAAGCCCGAATCCTCACGGCCGAACGCGCCCGCATCGCCCCCGCGCAGATCCTCGCCACCGGCCTCTTTGACGAAGAGAAGGCCGCCGAAGCCGCCGGCTGGATGAAGGAGTTGCAGGGCTTCCACACCCCGGAGACCGAGGAGTACGGCATCACCAGCTTCGTCTACCGCGCCCGCCGCCCCTTCCATCCCGCCCGCCTCAACGAGGCGCTCGACGAGGGCTGGGAGAACGTGCTGCGGGCCAAGGGCATGATGTGGATCGCCTCGAAGCACGACATCATCGGACACTATGCCCAGGCCGGGAACTGCGTCGGCGTCGAGCCGGTCCACCGCTGGTACGCCGCCAGCCCGCGCGAGGAGTGGCCGGAGGACGCCGCCACCCTCGACGCGCTCGCCAAGGATTGGCACCCCGAGTTCGGTGACCGCATGCAGGAGGTCGTGTTTATCGGCGCCGGCATGGACCAGGCGGCCATTGAGGCGTGCCTGAACGCCTGCCTGCTCACCGACCGCGAACTGGCCGAAGGTCCCGAAGCTTGGGCCCACTATGCGGATCCCTTCGGCCCCTGGGAAGCCGAACCGCCCGCGATGGAGGCCTAGGCCGGCTCCTCGAGCGCATAGCGGCGGATCCCCACGGCCTTGCCCGTCTCCGGATCCGCCGTGATGATCGTCGCGTGCAGCTCCACCATGCCCTTAGCTGGTTCCATCCGGACGGGCAACGCGGTTTGAAACTTCCGGATCACGGGTCCTTTTTCAACCCCGATCACCCCGGCATAAGAGCCGGTCATCCCGACGTCGGTCTGGTAGGCCGTCCCCCCGGGCAGGACGCGTTCGTCGGCCGTCGGGATGTGGGTATGGGTGCCCACCACCGCCGTCACCCGGCCGTCAAGATACCAGCCAAAGGCGACTTTCTCACTCGTCGCTTCGGCATGAAAGTCGATAAACCGCACCTTGATTCGCTCAGGGATCTGCGCCAGTAACTCCTCGACTTTCCGGAACGGATCGTCAAGCGTCGCCATGAAGGTACGCCCCTGCAGGTTCATCACCGCATACTCGGCGCCGTTGCGGGCCTTGCCGAGATACAAGCCGGAGCCGGCCAAGGACGGGGAGTAATTGGCTGGCCGCAACAGGCGGGGCTGCCGCGGCAAATACTCATGCACCTCGGTCTTATCCCACACATGGTTCCCGGTGGTCATCACTTCCACCCCGAGCGACAACAGCTCTTCGGCGATCGCGGCAGTTACGCCAAAGCCCCCTGCCGAGTTTTCGACGTTAGCCACAATCAGATCGATCCGCTCTTCGGTGACAATCTGGTGCAAGTGGTTAGCGACAATGCGACGCCCCGGAGAGGCAAACACATCACCGATGAAGAGAATATTCATGCAGGCAGGAGCGAGTTGGAGCGCTCCGGGGAGAGGATGAAACCCCTGTCATTGACCCGTCTTTGGGAACGGGGGAACCCTCCGCGCGCCTTCAGGCTTCTCCCTGGAGCTTACGCTCAGGAGCTTGCACACCGGCGCATTTGTGCGAGTCGGACTCCATGACTTTGACTATCGGATCAAATTTAAGGGGCCCCAACTGGGCCCCCCGAAAACGCTCCAAATTCTAGGATAGCACGGCGATTAGGCCAAACGGCCGGTCTTCTTCCACTCCGCAATCCGCGCGAAGTGGTACTGGAAGTAGAAGATATTGAAGAAGAAGGTCATGACGGGGCTGAGCTTCAAACCGATGTTTTCGACCGTATTGTAGTGCCGTTCCACCGAAGCCCGCAGATTAAAGTGACCCAGAATCATCAGCACCCCTCCGCCCACGTTAAAGAGCGGCGACAGTAAGACAACTAACGGCTGCATCGAGGTATCTTCTAATAGAACGGCTAAGATTCCGGTGAGTATGGCCCCGCCGAACATGATGCCGATGCCGGCCAGATAGAAAGTAAGCGCCTTGCTGGCGGAATCCAACTTCTTGACGAACTGACACTGATTGTAGACCCAGTACAACAGGAATAGATTACAGGTTACCAGGCCAATCAGAAATACCAGGTACCACTTCATGTCGGGCGGCGCCGGCCAAGCGCCGGAAGCGGCCGGGTTCGGAACAGCGCCGAAGCCGCCCGCCGGAGCGCCGCCAAATCCGCCCACCGGAGGACCGCCAAATCCGCCCACCGGAGGACCGCCAAATCCGCCCGCCGGAGGCGCGCCAAAGCCCGCTCCCGCAGGCGGCGCACCAAAGCCCGCTCCCGCAGGCGGCGCACCAAAACCTGACGGCACCGGAGCTCCGCTCAATCCCGGGCCCGCAGGCGGGGCACCAAAGCCCGGTTGCGCTGGAGACGTCGAAAACGGGTTTGCCGCCGGAGGCCCCCCAAATCCCGCCCCCGCCGGAGGCCCCCCAAATCCCGCCCCCGCGGGCGGCCCCCCAAATCCCGCCCCCGCGGGCGGCCCCCCAAATCCCGCCCCCGCGGGCGGAGCACCAAAACCGGATTGCGCCGAAGGAGTCGAAAACGGATTCGCCGCCGGAGGCGCACCAAAACCCTGCTGCGCCGGAGCCGCCGAAAACGGGGTCGAAGCCGGAGGCGCGCCGAAGCCCGCACCCGCCCCGGGCACCGCAAAGGGATTGTCGGCCGGAGGCGTCACCGGAGCAAACGGACTTGGGGCCGGCGCGACAGTCGGAGCCGGAGTAGGCGGCATCAACACCGGTGCCGGCGCAACCACCGGTGCTGCCGGCGGATTAAAAAACTCCGTCTGCGGAATCCACTTCTCCGAGTCCTCCGCGCGGATCAGATCGTCGGGACCAATCCGGCCCTCGCTCTGGTAACGCTTCAAGTCATCCAGGGAGTAAGGTCCGAAGTTACGGCCGTCCCGTTGCAGAAAATACTTCATATATGCCTCACGTTTGCCGCAAGACCTCGGCGAGTTCTTTTTCCGGCACCGCCCCTTCCTTGATTACGCGCCAGTAGGGTTCGGTAATGTCGATCGTGGTCGGCCCCAGGCCGGGGCACGTGCCGCCGTCCAGCACCAGGTCCAGACGACCGTCCATCGTACCAAAAACGGCAATGCCGCTGGTACACGTCGGCTGCCCGCTAATGTTGGCGCTCGTGGCGATCAACGGCTGATTCAGGCGCTGCAGCAGCGCCTGCGCCACGTGAGAGCGCGAATGGCGCAAACCCAGGCGCCCGGTGTTCCCCGTGGCCCGCAGCGGCACCTTCGGCGAGGCCGGCACAATCAGCGTGAGCGGCCCGGGCCAGAACACCCGCGCCAGTAAACGGAACCGCGCCGACACCTCGGCGCAGAGTTCCTCGGCCATCCCAACATCACTCACCAGCAGCGGCAGACTCCGCCCCGGCTCCCGGCCCTTGGCCGCAAATACACGGCCCACGGCCTGCAGGTTGAACGGATCAGCGACCAGAGAGTACAGCCCATCGGTGGGAATCGCCACCACTTGACCCCGCCCAATCGCCTCGGCGGCGGCGGCGATAATGGCTTCGCTGGGTTCGGTCGGATCGACTTCGAGGAGATCGGTGGCCACAGGTTAGCGCTTCTCGATGACCGCGGCGACGTCAACCGCCATCTGGTACCGCCCGAAAGGAGCGCTGAGCTGAATCCCTTCCACCATCCACTGCACCTCGCGCGTCATCTCCTGCGCGATCGCCACGCCTTCCCGCCGCGCCGCCTCCGCATCGGCCGCCTGCCGCATCCGTTCCATGAAAGGCTCGGGCACCGGCACCCGCAACTCGTCCACCATGAACTGGGCGTTCCGATAGCTGGTCAGCGGCCAGATGCCGCAAACCACTGGAATCCGGCAGTGTTCGGTCCGCTTCAGGAAGTTCTCAAGCAGCTTGATGTCGAACACCGGCTGGGTGACTACGTACTCCGCCCCGGCCGCTACCTTCCGCTCAAATCGCCGGACCTCTTCGTCAATGTTCAGTGCACCCGGGTTGGCTCCCACCCCGAGCAGCAGCGCCGTCTGCGAACCCATCGCGTTGCCGCCAATATCCAGCCCCGAGTTCAGGTTGGTGACGATATCCGCGAGGCCAATGGCATCGACGTCGAACACGGCCGTCGCGTGCTGGTGCGCGCCCATACGGGGCGGGTCGCCGGTGATGCAGATCAGATTCCGCACGCCCAGCGCATGCGCGCCCAACAGGTCCGACTGCATGCCGAGAATGTTCCGGTCCCGGCAGCAGAAGTGCAGCACCGACTCAATCCCGGCCTGCTCCTGGAAGATCTTGCAGGTGATCGCCGCCGAAAGCCGCGCACTCGCGCGCGGCCCATCAGGGACGTTGATCACGTCGATGCCCGCCTCCCGGCACAGAATGGCGCCGGCTACTTCGCGCGAGGGGTCCACGCCCCGCGGCGGCAGAATCTCGACAAACGTCACGAACTGCTTGGCGGCCAGCTTGGCCCCCAGCTTACTCTTCGCCCCCACCGGCACGAGCGGCATCTTCTGCACCGGTGGCTTCGTTTCGTCCACCGTCGCCACGGGCAGCGTCCGGTGGCCGGGCTGCAGGCTGCGCGCCTCGCTGCGGACCAGCTTGATGTGTTCGGGCGTCGTGCCGCAGCAGCCGCCAACAATCTTCACCCCCGCCCAGAGGAAGCGGCGGGCGTACTGCGACATATACTCCGGCGAACAGAGATAGATCTTGCGTCCCTCCACATCGGCCGGATGCCCGGCGTTCGGCATGGCCGAGACGGGCTTGGCGGTCTGCCGCATGATCCGCTCGACAGTTTCGAGCGTCGCCTTGGGACCCACCGAGCAGTTCAGGCCGATCACATCCACGGGCCACTGATCAAGCAGCGCCGTAAAGTCCTCTGTGCTCGTCCCATCCAGCATCGCCCCATCGTCGTTGATGGTCACCTGCGCCACGATGGCCAGCACCGGGCCTGCGGCGGCCCGCACGGCCGTGACCGCCTCGCGCAGCTCCTCAATCGAGAAGAAGGTTTCAAGTACCAGCAGGTCAACACCGGCGCCTACCAGCACCGCCGCCTGTTCGGTAAAAATTTCGCGCAGCTCTTGCGGTGAAGCGTTGCGCAGGCCCGTCGGACCCACCGAACCGGCCACAAACGCCGCGTCTCCCGCCGCCTCGCGCGCCAGCCGCACCCCGGCCTGATTGATCGCCGCCAGCTTCTCGCCCAGGCTGAACGTAGCCAGCCGCCCGCGGTTGGCCCCGAACGTATTGGCTTCAATAATCTGGGCCCCCGCCTTAACGTAGGCCTCGTGCACCTCTTTCACCAAATGCGGGGCAGAAAGGTTCAACTCGTCGTAACAACGGTTGATGAACACCCCTTTCTCATACAGCATGGTGCCCATGGCGCCATCGGCGACCAGGACCCCTTGGGCGAGCGCTTCGCGGAACTCCTGGGCGCGCGTCTTCGACTGGGTTGCGGAACTCATCTAACCACTCATTCTACCAGCCGGTTACATCCACTGGGGCGCCGCTCACTACCCCGACCCGTTTGGCTGCCGAAGCCTCCCGCTGCACAATCTCAATGAAACCGCTCGACCCGACAATGGCGTAGAGTTCGCCGTACTCACACTCGGCAAAGTGCGTGGCGCGCCGGCCCACCTTCTCAAAACCCACCTGAATCTCAAACGGACGCTCCGCCAGCCAACCGAACTCGGCAGTCGAAAAGCTGGTAATCAGATTGCCGAAGCGGTCCACCCGCAGCACCGTTCCGCTCCACTGCCGCTTGGAGATCCGCTGGTTGGTGCCCAGGTTCAGGCGGAGCGCGTCCTTCACCAGTTTACCCAGCTTGGCCGGCGCCAAGCCCGCGGCCAGCTGCGCGGCGCACGGGGCAAAGATGTCGCGCCCGTGAAAGGTGGCGCTCACCGGTTTCAAAAACAGCTTTTCATTGGTCAAAACCCGCGCTTTGGCTCCACTCTGCCCCAGCGCGTGGGTGAAAATGCCGTTGTCCGGACCGACCAGATAGTGGCCGCCCACCTCCACCAGCAGCGGCCGCCGCGTGCTGCCGACGCCCGGGTCGACCACCGCCACATGAATCGTCTTTTTCGGAAACCAGCGGCGAGCCTGTTCAAAGACAAACGCCGCCTCGGTGACATCATAGGCCGGTATCTCGTGCGTGAGATCGACCAGCGTGGCCTTCGGGCAGATCGAGAGCAGGACGCCCTTCATCGCCCCGACATAGGAGTCCGTGGCACCGTAGTCGGTCGTCAGCGTAATGATCGTCATCTACAGAAATAGCTCCTGCACACAACCGCGCACGTCCATCTCAAATTCGATGGTTTCAATCGGCGGCCGCGAGTAGTGCCAGGTCACCCCGTGGATGGCGCCCTTGGCCATCGGCCGCACCACCTGTTCGGCCAGCAGATGCCATACCGGATGGACCGTGTACATCTCGGACACGTTCACCAGGTCCCAGGTAACGCCGAGCCCGTGCAGGCGCCCCGTCATCAACCCCATGACGAACTCCGCCTTCACGCGCAGCGCATCGGCCGACAGTTCGCCGCGGCGAACCACATCGTGCGGGTCGAGCGTGCCTTCGGGCAGCTCTCCGGCCCCGGCGACGATGAAGGTCTTGCGGTTCACTTTCGAAGGCACCGTGTAGCCGAAGCCATACAGGCTTGGTTCGGACGGTGCCCCGATTTCGGGCGCAATGTTGGTGCGCGCCACCGGATTCATCTCCCCGAGAAACAGGCCCCAGTTCTTGAGCACCGTCACGTAGCCCGCGTTGAAATCGTTGAAGCCCTGGAAGGTGAACGGGCGGGGCGAGCGCAGCTCCATTGAGCAGAGCGCATGCAGCGGCCGGTTGATGGCGACGAGATGGGCCTTGACCCGCTCAAAGCCCTGCGCGAGGGGAACGGGCTGATGGAAACGCGCGTGGACGATCTCAAAACCGTCGGCGGCGACGGCCCCGCCTGAGTACGGCGCGATGCCACGGAGGAAGGAGTAATTGCCCTTAGGGTTGGCGACAAGCATGACCGCTATTCTAGCTGCCCTTGATTCGCGTCGGAAAGGATATCGAAAGGATACCGGAGAAAAACTGGTGCCAACCGTAGCGATCGTCCTTGGGCGTTCGGCCATCTCGCTCGGCCATCTCGCTCGGCTTGGTTGCGCGGCTCGCGGTCGTATCCGCCGCTTTGTTCCTCGCCATTGTTCCTCGCCACTGTTCCTCGCCACTGTTCCAATGAGGGAGGACTTCCACAGGGTCTACTTTCTCCGCCACGACGCCGAGTCCCCCGCGCCCTCCGGGAGTGCGATCCGCGGAATCCGCGCGGTCCCTGGTGGCACCTGGTGGCCAAACCGCTGATTGTCGACACCCCCTGTGGCCTCTACGCCGTACGCCGGATTCTCAACCTGCTGCCGTCTACTTCGTTGTGGCGGCGCTGGGCGTGCGCCGGGCCGGTTGGCGGCGGGGCCTGGTCTGGGCGACCACCAGCTCCGTACCCCACGCCGGCTCCCGCTGCACCGTGACGAAACAGTGGCCACGCTGTTCTGGCGGACGTGCGCCAGTTTGAAGGCCCAGGCTGATCCTGGCGCTGGCGCTCTTTGGGGCCGGGTAGCGCGCGGATTACTGGCCGCCGTACCGCAAATTCAAGCGCCCACCGACTTCGAGCTCACGACACCGCTGCTCAGCCCATCGCCCTCCAACAGCGACATTCTTGGGAAGAACCTCGAGCGGTCGAATCACGTCAACCTGCGTATCTTCTCTCCGGGTTCAGATGACCGCCATCGGGAGCTGAAGTTTGACTCCGCCCAGAAGGGCCTCTTCACCGCGAGCAGCCCGGGACAACACGGCTTCCCACTGCCGGGGATGCCCGACCTGATCCCCTACCATCCAATAGCGCTCGATCATAGCGCACGAGAAGAAACGCAGGGATACGCGGTGGTCTTTAACCACGAGAGACAGCTCATCACCCACCTCGCGAAAACCGGCAAGCCTTGGCCAACACCCCGTAGCGCTTCAACCGGGAGCCGATCACGCCATTGCAACCGAACTCCGCGCCGAAGGCGATACCCCCAATGTTGCTCGGACCCGGGTTCCGTTGGCTTCGTTTCGTAATTCCGGCCGGGCCGCAGCCGCCGCCGACAGCCCGGTTCCGCCCGGTGAGTCCCCAGGCGGGCACGGCCTGGATCCGCTCGGTCAAACTTTCATGGCTTGATACTATGGGAGATGGCCTACTTTGACCATAACGCGACCACGCCCGTAACGTCCGACGTGCTGGCGGCGATGCTGCCCACCCTAACGGAAGCCTGCGGCAACCCGTCGAGTATTCACCGCCACGGTCAGCGCGCCCGGCAGATGGTGGAAGCCGCGCGGCGGCAGGTGGCCGACCGCTTGGGTTGTTCGCCGAAAGAGATCGTCTTCACGAGCGGCGGCACGGAAGCCAACAACCTGGCCCTGTCGTTTCCGGCGCGCCACATCGTCACTAGCGCCATCGAACATCCGGCCGTTGCGCTGACCCTGGACCGGCGCGAGCAGGTCACCGTTGTCGCCCCGGATACCCGCGGGCTGATCACCCCGGAGGCCTTGCGCGCCGCCCTGCGCTCGGACACCGATCTGGTCTCCATCATGCACGCCAACAACGAGTTCGGCACCGTGCAGCCGCTCGCCGAACTGGCCGCGGCGGCGCACGAGTGCGGCGCGCTGTTCCATTCCGACGGCGTACAGGCGCCGGGGCGGATGGCCGTCGACGTTGCCACGCTCGGGGTGGATCTGTATTCGGTCAGCGGCCATAAGATGTACGCCCCGAAAGGCACCGGCGCGCTCTACGTCCGCAAGGGAGTCGAGTTGGCGCCGCAACTGTTCGGCGGCCGCCACGAGGGCGGGCGACGGGCGGGAACCGAAAACGTTCCGGGCATCGTGGCCCTCGGCGCGGCGGCCGCCCGGCCGTTGCGCGATACCGCCGCGCTGCGGGACGAACTGGAAGCCGGTATTCTTGCCGCCGTACCGGGGGCGGTAGTGCAGGGGGCCGGGGCGCCGCGTCTGCCAAACACGTCCAACATCCGGTTCGCCGGCCTCGAAGGCGAAGCGCTGGTGATCGCGCTCGACCTGCGCGGCTTTGCCGTCTCCTCGGGCGCCGCCTGCTCTTCGGGCGCCGTCGAACCCTCGCCGGCGCTGCTCGCCATCGGCCTGACGAAGACTGAGGCCAAAAGCTGCATCCGGTTTTCGCTCGGCGAATCCAACAGCCGGGAAGAGGTGGTCGCGCTCATCGCCGCCGTTGCGGCCGCCGTCGCGCATTTACGGAAGCTGTCGCCAACTTATGTCTGAGAAATTGATTGCGGTCGCCATGTCGGGCGGCGTGGACTCATCGGCCGTCGCCGCGCTGCTCAAGCAGCAGGGCGACAACATTGTCGGCATGACCATGCAGCTGTGGAACCAACGGCGGCTGCCGGAACTGGCTACCGAATCGGCCTCCGGGCGCTGCTGTTCGATCGATGACGTCTACGACGCCCGCTACGTCTCCCAGTATCTGGGGATTCCCTACTACGTCGTCAACTTCGAAGACCAGTTTGAGCAGCACGTCGTGCGCCCGTTTGTAGATGACTACCTGGCCGGCCGTACGCCCATTCCCTGCACGTTGTGCAATAACTTCATCAAGTTTGAGACGTTTCTATCAATGGCCGCCGGCATCGGGGCGGAAAAGATCGCCACGGGCCACTACGCTCGCGTCTCGTTTGACGAAGACTCCGGCCGCTACCAACTGCGCCGCGCGGTCGACGCCACCAAGGATCAGACGTACTTCTTACTCGGCCTGACGCAGGCCCAACTGGCCCGGACCCTGTTTCCGCTCGGCGGCATGCTCAAAACCGAGACCCGCGAACTGGCCCGCGCCGCCGGCCTGCCGGTGGCCGCCAAGCAGGATTCGCAGGAGATCTGCTTTGTCCCGAACGGCGATTACGGCGCCTTCATCGCCGCCTACGCTAAGGAACAGGGTCTCGCGCTACCCGAAGCGGGCGGCGAGATTGTGACCCAGAGCGGAGAAGTGGTGGGCCGGCACGCCGGCTTCCACAACTACACGGTGGGGCAGCGGCGCGGTCTGGGGGTGGCGGCCCGCGAGCCCTTGTACGTCATAGCCACCGAACCGGCGGCCAATCGCGTCAGGGTGGGCGGCCCGGAGGATCTGCTGACGATGCGGATGGCCGTGCGCGACATGAACTGGATCTCCATCGCCGAACCGGCCGAAGCGATTCGGGCCCAGGTGCGCATCCGGAACCGCCACGTGCCGGCGCCGGCCACGCTGCGGGTAAGGGATGGTGTCGTGGAGGTTGAATTCGACGAGGCCCAGCGGGCTGTCACCGCCGGACAGGGCGCGGCGATCTATGACGGCGACTTCGTCCTGGGAGGCGGCTGGATTGCGTAGCGCGCGGCGCAACCGGCTGGAGTACTGGCTGGTCCGCGCGATTCTCGCCACGGTGAGCCGCGGGCCGACCCGGTTTCTCGGCAGCGTCTACGCCCGTATTCTCGATCTGGCCGTTCCCAAACTGCGCCTCGTGGCGCAGCGAAACTGTGAGCTGACGGGGATGGACCCGCAGATTATCCGCGGCGTTTTCCGGTCCATCGGACGGATGCTGGTCTGCTTTGCCCGGTTTCCGCGCATCGGGAAGCATAACGTGCACGAGTGGATCCGCTACGAGGGCTTTGAGCACTATGTCGAGGCCAAAGCCCGGGGCAAAGGGGTGTTATTTGCCACGCTCCATCTGGGAAACTGGGAGCTTTCCGCTTACGCCCACGCCCTGATGACCGAGCCAATCCATATCGTCGTGCGGCCGCTCGACAACCCGCTGCTCGATGCCCTGGTCCGCCAACGGCGCATGGGAAGCGGCAACATCGTACTGGGTAAGTCGGAGGGGATCCGCCCCATCTACCGGGCGCTCGAAGCGAACCAGGCCGTGGGGATTCTCGTCGACCAGAACGTCGGCCTCGACGATGGTTTATTCGTGAACTTTTTCGGTCACAAGGCCTGCGTCAGTCCCACCTTTGCCAAGTTAGCCGCCCGGACTGGCGCGACAGTAATTCCCGGTTATGCGGTCTGGTCCGAGACCGAGCGCAAGTACATCTTACGCTTCGATCCGCCGGTAACAATTACCGGAAATACTCTGATCGACACGCAGAGAATCCAAAACGCCCTCGAACGCGCCATTCGCACTTACCCTGACCAATGGCTTTGGATCCACCGCCGGTGGAAGACCCGGCCGTGGGGTGAGCCCCCGATCTATGGGGAATAGAGCGATTCTGCGAGGGCGAATCTAGGGCAAAGTAAAGCTCGACGCCACCGAACGGTCCTGGTACGCTCAGTACCAGTCATGTGGTTTCGATTTTCTTTTCTCGCTCTCAGTGCAACCGGGTTACTCGCCCAGACAACGGCATTGACGGTATCTCCGGCGGCCATCACGCTGCGCGCCGGCGAGTCCCGGGCCTTTACCACCTCAGTCGCGGCGTCTACTGTTCGCTGGTCAGCCTCGGCCGGAATCATCACCGCCACCGGGCAGTTCACGGCGCCGGCGGCAATTCCGGCTGGGGGGACGGTGACAGTGCGGGCGACTCTGGTGGCCGACGCGACGAAGACGGCGACGGCGGTGGTAACGCTACAGAACGCCAAACCCATGATCAGCGCCCTCGAGCCAGCGGCGGTGAATACGGGCCTGGGCTACACGCTGCGCCTTCGCGGGACCAACTTTCTGCCGACGAGTACGGTGACGCTCGAAGGCAAGGCGGCCAAACCGCGCTTTGTCAGCGCCACCGAGCTCGAGGTTTCCGCGATGGCGGACAACCCGGCTGGAAATGCCATCGACGTGGTGGTGCTGAATCCGGATCCGGGGGCGACGTCCAGCAATGTGCGGTCGGTGGCCGTCAACGCTCCGGTGAAGGTCACCGTATCGCCCGCCACGGCCACGGTGCGGGGCGGGGCCACGTTGAAGCTGAACGCCGCGGTGGCGAACACGTCCGCGACGGCGGTCGATTGGCAGGTCAACGGGATTCCGGGCGGCAATGCCGAGGTGGGCCGGATTGATGCAGCGGGTCTCTATATGGCTCCGGCAGCCGCTCCGGTGGCCGGGAAGGTGGAAGTGAAGGCCGTGAGCCGGGCTGATGCGCGGGGCGTGGGGTTGGCGGCGGTGAGTCTGTTGAATCCGGTTCCGGTGCTCTCGGGCGCTACGCCAACGCAGGTGAAGATCGGGCCCACCGCCACCTCATTCACCTTGACCGGCTCGCTGTTCACGCCGGCGGCGAAGGTGTTCCTGGGTTCTCTCGAGGCGAAGGTAACCTATGTCAGTCCGACGCAGTTGAAGGCGGCGGCCGTGCTTTTGCCGGTCCCCGGGCAGATGACCACGCTGCGGGTGGTGAACCCGGCGCCGGGCGGCGGAGAATCGGCGCGCATCATTGTGCGGATGCAGAACGCCCAGGAGTTGCTGAGCTATGGCGCCGCCGTACGCTTTCTCGAACAGGCCAGCTACGGGGCGGACCCGGCGGCCATCGCCAGGCTGCAAGCCACCGGACGCGCCGCGTGGCTGGCCGAACAGTTCCGCCTGCCGGCGACGCCCCTGCCCGATGCGGTGATCCCGGCGCCGGAGGCGTCGCAGGAGGGTCTGAGCCGGCTGCAGACAACGTGGATCCTGAACGCCCTCACGGCGCCCGACCAGCTGCGGCACCGCGTGGCCTTTGCGCTCCACTCGATTCTGGTCGTCTCCGGTGTCGATCTGCGGGAGCACCGGCAATATGCACCGTATCTGCGAATCCTGCACGAAGAGGCTTTCGGCAACTACCGGCGGCTGCTCGAGCGGATTACGCTCAACCCGGCCATGGGCCGCTACCTGAACATGATGAACAACGCCAAGGCCAACCCGGCGCGCAACACTGTGGCGAATGAGAACTATGCCCGTGAGCTGCTCCAACTCTTCACGGTCGGCCTGGTCCAACTCAACCCCGACGGAACCCCCAAGACCGGCAGCCCGGCCACCTACACGCCGGCGAATATCCCCGAAATGGCCAAGGTGTTCACCGGCTGGACCGCGGCCCCGCAGAACGGCGCCGCGCCCCGGTTCCGCGCTCCGGACAACTGGGCCGCACCGATGATCCCCATCGAAGCCGAACACGACACCACGGCCAAGGCGATCCTACCCGGGGTAACACTGCCGGCCGGCCAGATGGCGCAGCAGGATCTTTCGGCGGCGCTCGATGCGATCTTCAACCATCCTAACGTCGGGCCGTTTGTCTCCTCCCGCCTCATCCAGCGGCTGGTGACTTCAAATCCGTCGCCGGCCTATGTCGAGCGCGTGGCGCGGGTGTTCAATAGCAACAGCAGCGGCCTGCGCGGCGATTTAAAGGAGGTCGTCACCGCCATCCTGACCGACCCCGAAGCCGGTACCGGAGACGGCGCCTACACCGAACTCAGCGCCAACCAGGGCGCACTGCGCGAGCCGCTGGCCCTCACCCTGAACATGATCCGCGCCCTCGATATGCGCTCGAACGGAGCACTCGCCGGGACCATCAGTGGCCTCGGACAGAATCTGTTCTCACCCAACAGCGTCTTCAGCTACTTCTCCCCCTTCTCAAAGCCCGGACCGGAGTTTCAGGCGCTGAACGCCACCTCGGCGCTCAACACCGTCAACCTGATCTACCGGATGGCCAGCAATGGCATGGGCAACGCCGCGGTGCTGGATCTCACCCCGTGGGACCAACTCGCTACCGACCCCGACGCCCTGCTGACCGCGGCGGCCAACGCCTTGAACCGCGGCACGCTGTCGACCAGCGCGCGGGCGGCGATTCTGCCGGCCGTGAATGCACAAACCAGCAACCGGATGAAAGCCCTCACGGCGCTCTATCTGGTCGGCACCTCGCCCCAAGTACTCGTGAAACGCTAACGAAGGAACAGCTATGGCACTCTCTTCTGCACGCCGGCATGCCGGTTTACTCTCTCATCGACGTGACTTCCTCCGGCTCGGCGGTCGCATGGCCATGGGCCTCGGCGCCGCCGGAGCCCTGGGGCAGCTGGGCGGCATCAACGCCCTGGCGCAGACGAACGCCCCGGGCTACAAGGCGTTGGTTTGCGTGTTTCTGTTCGGCGGTTGTGACGCCAATAGCCTGTTGATTCCCACCGACAACGCCGGCTACACCGCCTACACGAACGTCCGGCGCACCATCGCCATCCCGCAGAGCCAACTGCTGCCGGCGACCAGCCAGGGCAGCGCCACCTACGGCCTGCCGCCCGCGATGCCCGGCCTGCAGTCGCTCTTTCAAACCGGGAAGGCGGCCGTGGTGGCCAACGTCGGCACACTGGTGCGGCCGTTAACGCGGGCGCAGTATCAGGCCAACCAGCAGCCGGTGCCGGCGAATCTGTTTTCGCACTCCGACCAGCAGCAGCAGTGGCAGAGCGCAACCCCCATCGGCATCGCGCAATCGGGATGGGCGGGCCGGATTGCGGACCAGGTGCAAACGCTCAATCAGCCGTCGAAGTTTCCCACGGCCGTGTCGGTCAACGGCAATTCGTTGTTTCTGATCGGGCAGCAGACGCAGCCGTCGCAGATTGCTTCGCCCAACCTGGCCGTGATGGGCCAGCAGAAGCGCGCGGGCGATGCCGAGCGGCTCAACGCGCTGCAGCAGGTCTTGACCCTGGCGAGCGGCGCAACGCTGGTGCAGGCCGCCGGCACGCGCATCAACGACTCGCTCACCGTCCTGCGCCAGGCCAGCGACGCCTTCGCCACCCTGCCGAATCTAACCACGCCGTTCCCCACCACTTCGCTGGGCAATCAACTGCGGCAGATCGTCCGCCTGATTCAGATTCGCGACACCGTGGGCCTGCAGCGGCAGATCTTCTTCTGTTCGCAGGGCGGCTACGATACGCACGAGAATCAAACGGCAGCGCATCCGCGGTTGCTCACCGAATTGAGCGAAGCGATTGCGGCCTTTCAGTTGGCCATGGAGGAGTTGGGGTTGTCCGAGAAGGTGACGTTGTTTACCGAGTCCGAGTTCAGCCGGACGTTTCAGCCCAACGCGAGCAACGGCACCGACCACGCCTGGGGCGGCCACCAGTTTGTCACCGGCGGCGCGGTACAGGGCGGTTTCTACGGAACCTACCCCAGCATGGTGCTCGGCGGGGCGGACGATTCGGGCAGCCGCGGCAACTGGATCCCTTCCACCTCGCTCGACCAGTACGGCGCCACGCTGGCGCGCTGGTTCGGCGTCCCGGAGGCGGGTTTGAGCACGGTGTTCCCCAACCTGGGCAACTTCGCCACAGCCAATTTGGGGTTTCTGAAAGTTTAAGCTTCCAGCCAGGCGCGCATCTGGGCGCGCGGCGCCGCGCCGGCCTGTTGATGGACCAGCAGGCCCTGGCGGAAGACAAGAAAGTTGGGAATCGACTGGATGCGGTAGCGGGCAGCGAGAGCGGGGTGGGCCTCGGTGTCGACTTTAAGGACGATGGCCCGGCCCTGCATTTCGGCCGCGAGCTTCTCGACCTCCGGGGCGGCCGCGAGGCAGGGGCCGCACCAGGCGGCCCAGAAATCGACGAGCACGGGCACGGTAGCGGAGCTGATGATTTCAGTGAAGCCTTCGGCGTCGACGGGTAGAGCCTCGGCGAGGGCGGCGAGCGGGGCTTTGCAGCGGCCGCAGCGGCCGCGATGGGCCAGGTGGGCGGCCGGGATGCGGTTGGAGGCGCCGCACTGGCCGCAGGGGGTGAGGCGGGAGTAGGCCATATGTCCCGATCTTAGCGCGGGGCCGGGCAGGACCTCGAAATGTTGGATATTCTAGGCGGAACCATGCCGATGAAGCTCTTTTGTCTCCCCCTGCTGGCCGCCGCGCTCCTGGCGCAGGACCGGCCGATTCCTCCGCCCGGGGTGCCCGTCACCGAGGCCGACCAGAAAGAGCTGCGGGCGGGTATCGAACGGCTCTCCGGCCTCATCGCCGGTCTGGGCAACCACGCCCTCCTGCCCGATGTGATCATCTTCCGCGATGCCGTCCGCTATGCGCTCGAAAACAACGAATTCTTCCGGCCCGATGAGCCGGCCAAGGCGCGGGCGCTGCTGGCCGAAGGCGTCAACCGCGCTGAGGCGCTGCGCCACGGCGAAGCGCCCTGGACCCGCGCGACGGGCCTGGTCGTGCGCGGCTACGTCTCGAAAATCGACGGTTCGGTGCAGCCCTACGGCCTGGTCGTGCCTCCCTCCTACGACCCCCGCCTGCCGCGCCCCTGGCGCCTGGACGCCTGGTTCCACGGCCGCGCCGAACAGTTGAGCGAGGTCAACTTTCTCTCTGAACGCATGAGCCGGCCGGGCGAGTTCACCCCGCGCCACACCATCGTGCTGCACCTGTACGGACGCTACTGCAACGCCAACAAGTTCGCCGGCGAAGTCGATCTGTTCGAAGCGCTCGCCGCGGTCAAACAGCACTACTTCATCGACGACAACCGCATCGTCATGCGCGGCTTTTCGATGGGCGGCGCCGCGGCCTGGCACATCGGCGCGCATCACGCCGGACTGTGGGCCGCCGTCGCGCCCGGCGCCGGCTTCAGCGAGAGCCGCGAGTTTCTTCGGTTGAAAGAGATGCCCCCCGTCTGGGAGCAGAAGTTGTGGCGGATGTACGACGCCACCGACTACGCGGCCAACTTCGTCAACGTGCCGCTGGTCGCCTACAGCGGCGAGATCGACGGCCAGAAGCAGGCGGCCGACCTGATGGCGAAGTATCTCGACAAAGAGGGCATTCCGATGACCCACATCATCGGGCCGCAAACCGGCCACCGCTATCATCCCGAGGCCCGCGAGGAGGTCAACCGCCGGATCGACGCCATTGCGGCCCAGGGGCGGGAGGCCTATCCGCGGCGCGTCCGCTTTGTGACCTACACGCTGCGCTACAACCGCATGAAGTGGGTGACCATTGACGGCCTCGCGCAGCATTGGGAGAAGGCCACAGTCGACGCCGCCATCGCCGGCGCCGGCGTGACGGTGCAGACCAGCGGGGTCACCGGCCTGACGCTTGATTTCGGGCCCGGCGGCGCGCCGGTGGAGCTGATGGGCCCGACCAGCGTGACCATTGACGGCCGGAAGCTCGACGTCGCCGGACCGGCCAGCGACCGCAGTTGGAAGGTAAGCTTCGTCAAAGAGGGCGGCCAGTGGAAGCCCGGCGCCGCCAGCGGGCTGCGGAAGCAGCACGGGCTGCAGGGGCCGATCGACGACGCCTTCATGGACAGCTTTCTGATTGTGACCGGCGCGGCGGGTAGCGGCGAGCGCATTGAAGCCGAGCAGGCGCGCGCCATCCGCGAGTGGCGCCGGCAGTTCCGTGGTCAGCCGCGCGTGAAGAAGGATAGCGAAGTGACCGAGGCCGACCTGGCCGCGCACCACATTGTCCTCTGGGGCACCCCGGCGACGAACTCGCTGCTCGGGCGCATCGCCGACCGGCTGCCGGTGAAGTGGGCAGGGGACCAGGTGCAGGTAGGCGCGGCGAAGTATCCAGCCGCGACGCACTATCCGGCGTTTGTCTATCCGAACCCCCTGAACCCGGCGCGCTATGTGGTTGTCAACTCCGGCTTCACGTTCCGCGAGTTCGATTATTTGAACAACGCGCGGCAGATTGCGAAGCTGCCCGATTGGGCGGTGATTGATACGACCACGCCGGCCGATGGCAAGTATCCGGGCAAGGTTGTCGCCGCCGGGTTCTTCGACGAACGGTGGGGTTTGGCGCCGACGCAACGCCCTTAAATAAATGCCACGGCGAATGAAATGATGGACGCCGTTTCCGCATTAGTAGTTATGAGGGCTTTGCTGTTGTTAGTTACTATGCCGCTCTGGGCCGGCGAGTTCGTCTCGCCGGACGGGGCGTATCGTTTCCCGGTGCCGGAGGGTTGGCGGGCGCGCCACTCGCCGCTGATGACGGTCGTCGAACCGGTCGATGGGGCGCCGGAGCGGGTGCTGGTCGGCTCGGGAATTGCCGCCGCGCGCTCGATTCAGGAGTTGGCGCGGCAGGCCGTGGGGATCTCGGCCGGGGTGCTGCCGGGTTTGCGGGTCACGACGGGCCCGGCGTTTTCGGGCCCCTCCGCCGAACAGGAATACACCAACGGGATGTACGTGGCCTGGAACGGGATGCAGTTGCAGGGCGAGGTCTATTTCGCCGTGCTGGCCGTGGGCCGCCCGGAGAAGCTGGCCGAACTACAGGGCCGGGGCCGGGCCATCCTCCGCAACGGCAAGTTTACGCCGCCGCCGCGGAATACGGCCGCCGAGCAGCAGGTGGTGGGCAGTTGGGAGTTGAGTACTTATAAGAACACGCGCACCGGGGTGCGGGACTCGTCGAGTTACTCGAGTAACTGGACCGTGGTCTTTCTGCCGGGGAATCGCTTCCGGTCCAACAGCCAGAGCTTCTTCAGCTCCAACTCGGAAACCCAGGGCGGCGGCAGCGTCGGGGCGGGGGATCAGGCAACGGGGAGCTACCGGATCTTTGGCGGCACGCTGGTGGCCGACATTGACGGCATGGGGCGGCAGCTCTTCGCCATCGAGCCTTACTCGCACGATGGTCTGAAGCTGAACGGGATGTTGTTTCTTCGCCAGTAAGGGCGCCCACCGGGCGCCTGCTTAGCGCATTCAAGTAAAGCCGCCGCCGGGGGCGTTGCAGCAGTTGCCGGCCGCGAAACAGGACAGTTCGCGTTCGGCTCGCGTCGCGCCGCAGCGCGGGCAGGGAAGCGGTTGGTCGGCCTCCGCCATGCGGCGAATGCGTTCAAAGCGGGCGTCACAGTCCGGGCAGCGGTACTCGTAGATCGGCACCCTTCTATAATAAAGCCTGATGAAGCTACGAATCCACGGCAATACTTTGCGCCTGCGGCTGAAGCAGGGAGAGGTGATGGCGCTGGCGGCCGGCAGCGCGGTGGAAGACCGCTGCGCCATTCCCGGCCAGACTCTGGTCTATCGGCTGCAGCCGGATAGCGCCGCCTTGGGGGTGGAATTCACCGGGGGGGTACTAACGGTAAACGTGCCGGCGACGACGGTGGCGGTGTGGGCCGAGACCGAACAGGTGGGCATTGCCGGCGCGGCCGGGCCCGTCGAGGTGCTGATCGAAAAAGACTGGCGGTGCCTGGACTCGAAAGATCCGCGCGACAACGAAGACACCTATCCGCACCCGGCGCCGGTCTGCTGATGGCCAGGCCGACCTACAGCAGCCCGGCGGAGGTTCCCGCGGGCCTGCGGGGGCAGTTGAGCCGGGGCGAGATCGAGTCGGCGACGCTCGGCGAGGGGCTGGCGGTGGACTTTACAACGCTGCTGCGGACTCTTGGCGTCGCTGCCGAGATCGACCCCGGGCTGGGCATCACGCGGCGGATGACGCTGGCGGCCGAGGCGCTGCTGTCCTTCCACGGGGCGTTGGAGCGGCATCCTTCGGATACCGTCCGCGGCTGGGCGGCGTTCCGCGTTGGCCTGCGGCCCGGTTGGTCGCTCGAGCAGCGCCTGGAGGCCGTTCGGCCGCTGGCGCAGGATCCGCATTTTGGCGTCCGCGAATGGGCTTGGCTGGGGATCCGACCGGCCATCGCGGCGGAGGTGGAGCGGGCGATTGCCCTGTTGACCGCGTGGGCGGAAGCGGAACCCTATCTGCGCCGTTTTGCGAGCGAGGCGACGCGGCCGCGCGGCGTCTGGTGTCCCCATATTCCGCTACTCAAGAAGAACCCGGCGCTGGGGCTGCCGGTGCTCGATCGCTGTGTCGGTGAGGCGAGCAAGTACGTCCGGGATTCGGTGGGGAATTGGATGAACGATGCGGCCAAGACACGGCCGGACTGGGTGCGGGAGACTTGCGCGCGGTGGAACGTCGAGGCGGTCACGCGCCGGGCGCTGCGGAGCATTGCGTGAGTATCCGCGCGCAAGGTTTGGTGAAGCAGTTCGGCGCCTTCACGGCGGTGGACGGGGTGGACCTGGCCGTTGCCGCCGGCGAGATCCACGGCTTCCTGGGGCCGAACGGCGCTGGCAAGTCGACAACCGTCAAGATGCTCACCGGGCTGCTGATCCCGACGGCGGGCACGGTGGAGATCAATGGCATCTCGCTGGCCGCGGACCCGGTGGCCGTGAAGCGAAGCATCGGGGTGCTGCCCGAGGATCTGGCGCTGTTTGACGCCCTGACGCTATGGGAGCATCTGACGCTGGCCGGGCCGCTCTACGGCCTTACCGCGGCCGAGACAGCCGAGCGGGCCGGCCAACTGCTGCGCTACCTCGACCTCGACCAGGAGCGCCACACCGAAGCGGGCCAAGCCTCCTTCGGCATGCGGAAGAAGACGGCGTTTGGCATGGCGCTGCTCCACAACCCCAAGACTCTGTTTCTCGATGAGCCGTTTGAAGGCATCGACCCCTCCTCAGCCGAAAACATGCGGGAACTGCTCGTCAACCTCGCGGCCAAGGGCGCGGCGGTGTTCATTACCTCGCATCTGCTGGACGTGGTCGAGAAGCTGGTGGGCACGTATTCGATCCTTTCGGGCGGCAAAGTGGTGGCCAGCGGGAGGACCGGCGAACGGCCGTTGAAAGAGGTCTACTTCGCACACATCGCAAGGCCGGCCGGGGAGGACTTCACGTGGCTCGGCTAGGCCCGCTGCTGGGGGGCCTCGTGAAGATCCGCTGGCGGACGCTGACGGGACGGAGCAGCGCCGAGATCACCGGCGAGGTGCTGCTGCTGCTCGCCGCTGCGCTGCTGGCCGAACGGGTGGTGGCGTACCTGCCGCAGTTGCCGCTGCCGGGCGTGGTAGCCGGGTTGGCCGTGGCGTGGCTGGCGTTGAGTTGGGGGCCGGAGGGCGCGCCGGGGCAGTTCCCATTGAAGCGGGGGGACCGGATGCTGGTGCGGCTTACGGAGGTCGCCGTGAACCCGCTGAGCTGGGTGCTTTTCTATGTCTCTGCGCGTGTGTCGCCATGGGCGCCGCTGCTGGCAGTGTTGGCGATGTTTGAATGGCCGGTGGTGAAGAGGGGCAAGCGGCTTTCGGCGGGGCCGTCGCGGTGCCCGGCGCTGCTGCGGAAGGACGTCCGGGCGGCGGTGCGCCTGTTCGACACGATGATCGCCGGGGGCATCGCCCTGATGTTCGTGGCCTACGCCGTGCGCGCGCGGAACATGGCGGTGGAGGCGGCGTGGATTGTGCCTGTGGTGCTGGCGATCAGCAATTCGAACCTGGCGTTGAACGCCTTCGGGACTGACCAGGGCACGGGGTTCGACCGCTATCTGCTACTGCCCATGACGGGCGCCGATATCGTGCGCAGCAAGACCACGTCGCTGCTGGTGTTGCTGGGGGCGCCGATGGGGCTGGTGAGTCTTGCCGTGTTCTGGCGTTTGGGCTGGGCCATGGGCGCCTCGGTGGTGGTGGAGTCGGTGACCGTGCTGCTGCTGCTGGCGGGGTGGGGCGCGTGGACGAGCGTCCGTGCGCCGTATCCGATGCGGGCGTATCGTTTTAGCGATGGCGGGTCGGTGCTGGCCGGGTTGGTGACGTTCGCTCTTTGCCTGCTGGCGGGCCTGGCTGCGGCGCGGGGCGAGTGGTGGGTTCGTTTCGCAATTCTGGGGGGCGCCGGGCTGTTCGCCCGGCAGTTGATGGCCGCCGCCGGGCGACGACTCGAACACCGCCGCGAGCTAATTCGCGCCCGTCTTCCTTAGCGCGTACAGCCTAGCGCACAGAGGAAGAAGGCGTAGTAGAGCGCCGTCTCGCGCAAGGCATCGTAGCGGCCGGACTTGCCGAAGTGGCCGGCGCCCATGTTGGTCTTGAGCAGCAGCAGGTTGTCGTTGGTGCGCAGTTCGCGCAGACGGGCCACCCACTTGGTCGGCTCCCAATACTGCACGCGGGGGTCGTTTAGGCCGCTGGTGACGAGCAGGTGCGGGTAGGCCTGGGCGGTGACGTTGTCATAGGGCGAGTAGGACTTCATGTAGTGGTAGTAGGTCTCGTCGTTGGGGTCGCCCCACTCCTCGTACTCGCCGACGGTGAGCGGCAGCGTCTCATCGAGCATCGTCGTCAGGACGTCGACAAACGGCACCCCGGCCATGGCCGCGCCGAACAGGTCGGGCCGCAGGTTGAGCACGGCGCCGATGAGCATGCCGCCGGCGCTGCGCCCTTCAATGGCTAGCTGCTTCGGGTTGGTGTAGCCGTGGGCGATCAGATGTTCGGCGGCGGCGATGAAGTCGGTGAAGGTGTTCTTCTTTGCAAGGAACTTGCCGTGGTCGTACCACGGGCGGCCCATCTCCGAACCGCCGCGGATATTGGCGATGGCGTAGGCAAAGCCGCGGTCGAGCAGGCTGAGGCGGTCGCTGTGGAAGGTGGCCTCCATGTTGAGGCCGTAGGAGCCGTAGCCGTAGAGCAGCACCGGCGACTGGCCGTCCTTGCGGAAGAGCTCCGTCCGGTAGACGAGGGCGATGGGCACGGCGGTGCCGTCGGGCGCCGTGGCCCAGAGCCGTTCGGTGGTGTAGAGCTGGGGGTCGTAGCCGCCGAGCACCGGCTCCTGCTTGCGCAGGGTGCGCTCGCGGGTCCGCATGTCGTAGTCGTAGACGGTGAAGGGGGTGGTGAGCGAGGTGTAGCCGTAGCGGAAGACGGGGGTATCGAAGGTGGGGTTCGACAGGGAGGTGAGGTGGTAGACGGGCTCCGGCACGGGGATCAGATGGTTCTGGTCGATGTTGATCTGTCGCAGGCCGTTGGTGCGTTCGTAGAGAACGAGATGGCCGGCGAACTCGGCGAAGCCTTCCAGATAGATCTCGGGCCGGTGCGGCACGAACTCCTCCCAGGCGGCCGGGGCGGCGACGGGGGCGCGCATGAGGCGGAAGTTGGTGGCGTCCAAATTGGTGTGGATGAGGAAGTAGCCATGCTGGTGGCCGACCGAGTATTCGACCTTCGGCCGGCGCGGGGCGATGACCGTGAAGGCGCCGAGCGGCTCGTCGGCGGACAGGTAATGGACCTCGGAACTGGTCGAGGAGTGGATGGAGAGCAGGAGGTAGGCGTGGTCGCGGGTCTTGTCGAGGCCGACGAGGAAGCGTTCGTCGGGCTCTTCGTAGACGAGCGAGTCGGTGGCCTCGCCGAGCGTGTGGCGCCAGATCTGGTAGGGGCGCAGGGTGACTTCGTCGAGCTTGGTGTAGAAGACGGTCCGGTTGTCGTTGGCCCAGACGAGATCGGCGTGGGTGTTGGCGATCGAGTCCGGCAGGAGCTGGTTGGTGCGGAGGTCGAGGAAGACGAGGGTGTACTTTTCGTCGCCGGCGTAGTCGGTGGAGTAGGCGAGCAGGTGCTGGTCGACGCTCGGCTCGAAGACGCCGAGGCGGAAGTAGTCTTTGCCTTGGGCCAGGACGTTGGCGTCGAGCAGGACGACTTCCGCGGACTGGCGGCGGCAGTAGATAGGGTAGGCGAGGCCCTGTTCGGTGCGCGTGTAGTACTCCCAGTCGCCGCGGCGGACGGGCACGGAAGTATCGGTCTCCTGGATGCGGCCGAGGATCTCCTGATAGAGCTGCTCCTGGAGGGCGGCGGTGGGGGCGAGGGCGGCTTCGGTGCGGGCGTTCTCGGCTTCGAGGTGGGCGAGGACGTCCGGGTTGGTTTTTTCGCGGAACCAGAAGTAGGGGTCGACGCGGCGGTCGCCGTGCTTTTCGTGGATCACAGGGGCGGGAGGCATGCCTCTTCATGATAGGCTAGGAAGATAGCGAACAAAAGGCGAATATGGGCAGACTGCCAGAGTTGCGGGTTCGATCGGCATTCAGTTTTCTTGAGGGAGCGAGTCTGCCGGAGGCGCTGATGGAGCGGGCGGCGGAGTTGGAGATTCCGGCCGTGGCGCTGCTCGACCGGGATGGATTGTCCGGGGCGGTGCGGTTTCACAAAGCGGGGAGGAAGCGGGGGGTGCGGGCGCTGCTGGGGGCGGAGGTGACGGCGGCGGAGGGCACGTTTCGCTATCCGCTACTGTGCGCTTCAAGAAAAGGCTATCAAAATCTCTGTAGCTTGTTGACGAAGATCAAGTTAGAGCGCCGGGCGGGGGCGACGCCGACCGATCTTGCCGAGTACGCCGAAGGATTGGTGCTGCTGGCCGGCGATCCGCTGGCGGCGCTGGGCTACGACCGGGCGGCGGCTGACCGGTTCATCCAGATCTTCAGTAAAACAAATGTATATGTTGATTTAGAAAGGCATTATCTGCGCGCGGCCGAGGTTCGCAACCGCGCGCTGCTGGACCTGGGCCTGCCCGCTGTCGTCACCGGCGGGGTGAGCCACGCCGGGGCCGGGGACCGGCCGCTGCTGGACGTACTCACCTGCATCCGCCGGCACACCACCATTCAGGCGGCCGGCCGCCTGCTCGGGCAGAACGCGGAGCGCTATCTCAAAAGCACCGCCGACCGGCGGGCGCTGTTTGCCGATGTGCCGGAGGCTGTGGCGCGGACGCGGGAGCTGGCCGACCGGTTGGAGTTTACGCTCGAAGACCTCGGCTACCAGTTCCCGCTCTATCCCGTGCCGGAGGGCGACACGATGGACAGCTTTCTGGCTAAGCGGACCGACGAGGGGGCGCGGCGGCGTTACCGGCCGTATGGCGACAAGCCGCGGCGGCAGATCGAACGGGAGCTGCAGCTGATTGCCAAGCTGGGGTTGGCCGGCTACTTTCTCATTGTCTGGGACATTGTCGAGTTCTGCCGGCGAAACGGGATTCTGGTGCAGGGGCGGGGGTCGGCGGCCAACTCGGCGGTCTGCTATTCGCTGGGGATTACGGCCGTCGACCCGGTGGGCATGGAGCTGCTTTTCGAACGATTTCTCTCTGAGGAGCGGGGCGAGTGGCCGGACATCGACCTCGACCTGCCGAGCGGCGAGGACCGCGAGCGGGCGATTCAGTACGTCTACGCGCGCTATGGCCAACTTGGCGCCGCGATGACGGCCAATGTCATCACCTACCGGGGCCGCAGCGCCCGGCGGGACGTGGGCAAGGCGCTGGGGATGAACGAGGAGGCCCTCGGCGACGCTAAGCATCCGCTGGCGCCGCAGCTGGTCCGCTTTACGGAGGCGATTCAGGATCTGCCGCGGCACCTGGGGCAGCACTCGGGCGGCATGGTGATCTGCCAGGGGCAGCTCGACCGTATCGTCCCGCTGCAGCCGGCGACGATGCCGGGGCGGGTGATTGTGCAGTGGGACAAGGAAGACTGCGCCGACATGGGGATCATCAAAGTCGATCTACTGGGTCTGGGGATGATGGCGGCGTTGCGGGATACGATCGTCCTGATCAAGCGTCACTATCACGAAGACGTGGATCTGGCTCATTTACCGGCAGATGATCCGCTGGTCTACGCGACGCTGCAGCGGGCGGACACGGTAGGCATGTTTCAGGTGGAGAGCCGGGCGCAGATGTCCTGCCTGCCGCGGCTGCGGCCGGAGCGGTTCTATGACCTGGTGGTTCAGGTGGCGATTATCCGGCCGGGGCCGATTGTGGGCAACATGCTGCATCCGTACCTGCGGCGGCGACAGGGTCTTGAACAAGCCGATTGTTTACATCCGAAATTGGAGAGTGTTTTAAGAAGAACCTTAGGTGTGCCGCTGTTTCAGGAGCAGTTGCTGCGGATGGCGATGCTGGTGGCCGACTTCTCGGGAGGCGAGGCCGAGGAGTTGCGGCGGGCGCTGGGCTTCAAGCGGTCGGCGCAGCGCATGGCGGAGGTGGAGACCCGGCTGCGGGCGGGCATGACGGCCAACGGGATTGTGGGCCCGGTGCAGGACACGATCGTGCAGTCGATTACGGCGTTTGCGCTCTACGGTTTTCCGGAGAGCCACGCGGCGAGCTTCGCGCTGCTGACCTATGCGAGCGCGTACCTGAAAGTTCATTATTTGGCCGCGTTTACGGCGGCTTTGCTGAACAATCAGCCCATGGGTTTTTATAACCCGCTGACGCTGGTCAAAGACGCGCAGCGGCATGGCCTGCACTTTGAACCGGTCGATGTCGAGGCCTCCGACTGGCTTTGTACCCTCGATGACGAGCTGCATCTGCGCCTGGGCATGAACTACGTGAAGGGGCTGCGGCGGATGACGGCCGAGGCGATTGTGGCGGCGCGGCCCTTTCGCAGCATCGACGACCTGAAGCGCCGGGTGCCGCAGGTCTCGGCCGAGGAGTTGAACCGGCTGGCCGAGATTGGCGCGCTGAACCGGATTGGCGGCTCGCGGCAGCGGCACCGGCGGGAGGCGCTGTGGCAGGCGAGTCTGGCGGTGCGTCCGGCGGGCGAGTTGTTTGCCGGCAGCAGCGAGGAGGGGCCGGCGCCGCTGCCGCCCATGGAAGCGATGGACCGGCTGCAGGCCGATTTCCGGACGAGCGGTCTGACGATTGGCGCCCATCCGATGCGCTACTTCCGGGACGCCTTGACGGCGGCCGGCGTCTGGCGGGCGGGTGAGTTGGCCGGCCTTGGCCATGGGCGGCCGGTGGAGGTGGCCGGCCTCGTGATCTGCCGACAGCAGCCGAGCACGGCCAAGGGGTTTGTGTTTCTGAGCCTCGAGGATGAAACCGGCATTGCCAATATTATTCTCGCGCCGCTGGTGTACGCCGAGTTCCGGGGGGTGATTCTGCGGGAGGGCTACTTGCGGGTGGCGGGCCGGCTGCAGAATCAGTCCGGGGTGGTGTCGGTGAAAGGCGAAGCGGTATATGCTGTGACCGTGCGGGCCGAGGCGCCACGCGTGGCGTCGCACGATTTCTGTTGATCCATTTCGGCTATCCATTCCGCGTCTCGACTAGGAGTTGTGTGATGAACCGGTTGGTAAAAGGGGTTGCCCTGGGGGCTGGTATTTTAGGTTTGGCGGTGGGTTACCTGGTGCTGCGTGCGCCGCACCGGGCGGCGCCGCGGGAGATCCGGGTGGCCTCGTCGCCGGAGATTCTCGACCGGGGCAAGTTTCTCTATGAGGTAGTAGCCGATTGCGACGGCTGCCATGGCGACCGGAACTGGGACCAGCAGTTAGCGCCGGTGCGGCGCAGCGGCGCCGGCTTTCGGTTTCCGGCCGAGATGGGACTGCCTGGCACGGTAGTGGCTTCGAACATCACCTCCGACCCGGTAGCCGGCATCGGCGCCTGGAGCGATGGCGAAAAGCTGCGGGCGATTCGCGAAGGCATCGGCCGGGACGGACGGACGTTGTTTCCGATGATGCCCTACGAAAGCTACCGGCACATGAGCGACCGCGACGCCGAGGCGCTGGTGGCCTACCTGAACACGCTGCCGCCGGCCAAGGACCAGCGGCAGCGGACGGCTATCGACTTTCCGGTTTCGGTGCTGATGAAGAGCGCCCCGGCGCCGGTGGAGGGTACGGTTTCCGAGTTGGCCGACCGGGGTGAGTATCTCGTTAAGATGGGCGGCTGCGCGGACTGCCATACGCCGAAGGAGCGCGGGGCGCCGGTGGAGGGCAAGGAGTTCGCCGGCGGTGAGGTGTTCCGGTTTGGGAAGTTCACCGTGGTTGCGGCCAACATCACCCCGGATGTCGAGACCGGCATTGGCCGGATGACCGAGGCAGCCTTCGTCCGGCGGTTTCAGGAGTACCGGGAGTATGCCCAGGCGCCCTTACCCGAGGCGACCCGGAAAAACTTCACCGTGATGCCGTGGCTAGCCTTCTCCCGGTATTCGGCCGAGGAGTTGGGGGCGATTTATCGTTACTTGCGGCACCAGAAGGCGGTGGCCAACCAGGTGACGGTACACCCGGAGAGCTGAGTCATCCGGAATCAGACCAGCAGACGTTCCGTACGGGCCTCGGCCAGCGCCGCCAGGGCCGGGTCGGTGGACCGCAGTGTTTTGGCGGCACGGCGGAAGGTTTCAACGATCATGGGGAGAACCTCCGGGTCGAGCGTGACGGCTTCAAACCACCGGCAGGCTTGCCGCAGCGCATCGGCTGCCAGGGCGAGTTCGCCGCGGCTGGCAAAGTGGGCCGCATAGACGCCGAGTTCGGCCACGGCGCGAGAGCCGCACTCGCGGCGGATGGCGGCCGACTCCAGCAGTTCGGCCAACTCCATCGCCCAGCCGTGCAGCACCTGCGGCTTGACCAGTTCGCCGCAGTACCAGGCCACCTGCTGCAGCCCACGAGCGTGGCCCTGTTGGACATCAGCGCTGCCGGGGTGCTGTTGGGCGAGTTCGCGCAGGTCGTCCACCTGATCGCGCGCGGCGGGCACCTCCTGCAGTTGGGCGTAGGCGGCGGCCGCGTTGGCCAGTGCCATGGCGTACAGGGCGGGGAAGGGCGCCCGGTGGCGCCAGGTGCGGCTGAGCGTCCGCAAATTGTCGAGGTAGATGGGAATCGACTTGACGTATCCGCGGCGGGCGAGTAGAGTTACCATCTCAAAGTTAGACTGGGCATTCCAATACTGCACGCCCTCGGAGTCGGGAAACTGCGCGGCGATGGCTTCGCGCTCCTCCTGGCAGCGGAAGGTCTCCGGCAGCAAGTCGCCCGAGCCGTAAGCGGTCGTCAGCAGGCAGAGCGTGCGGGCCCAGGCGGTGGCGATGGGTTCGCTTTGCGGATAGGCCTCCCGGGCCGTGCGGCCGGCCTGCCAGCAGAGCGCCAACAAGGGTGGCGTCGCATCCTGCCGGTGCAACTGCAGCAGCGCTCCGGCACCTTCCGCGCAGGCCAGCGCCGATGGCAGGCTGCTGACCTCTTGCATCAACTCGCGCAAGGCGGCGCGGGCGGCAAACGATTCCGATGGTTCGGTCGGCTGACTCATGCCAGCGTAAGACTATCACAGCGAACAAACCGTTTCACTCTAAGGTTTCTCCCGGAGGGACCTGGAGAACGATTCCTGATTAGCATTCCCGTATGGGGTTGTTTGTCTTCTCTCTGGCCGTGGTGCTGCTGACGGTACGTGAGGACCGTACGCCGCTTCGAAGCGGCTGCGAGGAGGGCGACGAGGTGGTGGCTCAGGTGTCGGCTGGCACGCCCGTGACGGTGCAGTTTGCGGTCAATGGCTGCTACGCAGTGCAGGTGGGCGGGGACAAAGGCTATCTGCCAGGCCGAGCGCTGGCGGGAATCGACGCCTGGGAGGCGGAGCGGCGCGGGGCGCGGGCGCTCGATACGCCCATCGGCCCGCCGCGGGTCGCGCAGCCGGTTGGCGCCGAACCAGTCTCGGTGGCTGCGCAGTTGCTCGCGCAGGGGCGGCCAGCCGAGGCGCTACAAACGCTCGAGACGCTGCTGGTCCGCGCGCCGCGCGATCCGGGTCTGCTGGCGATGGCGGGCCTGGCGGCCTACCGCGCCGGTTTCAACCCCCGGGCCATCGGCTATTTGAAAGATGCGCAGGCGATCCGGCCGGAGAAGGCCGTCGCCGCCCTGTTGGCCAAGGTCGAACAGGAGGCGACCGCTGACCGGGGGATTCAGACGCTCGAATCGACGCGCTTTTCGCTCCACTACGATCCGCGGGTCGTGACGGCTGAAGCGGCCCGGCAGTTGACCGCCGTGCTCGAACAGGAGTACACCCGGATCTCGTTTGAGCTCGGCTGCCAGACCGCAGAGCGTCTGTCGGCCACGGCGCAGAGCCGGGAGGCGTACCTGCAGGCGACCGGGGCGGCGGAGTGGAGCGGGGGACAGTTCGACGGGCGGATCCGCGTAGCGGTGCTCGAGCCGGCCGCGATGCAGAAGACGTTTGCCCATGAGCTGGTGCACGCCTGTCTGGCCGCCACGGGCCGCTGGCCCGCCTGGCTGCACGAAGGGCTGGCGCAAAGGCTCAGCGGCGAAAAACTGGCTCCGGAGATGCGGCAGTTGGTGCGCGCGGTGGCGCGCGCCGGCAAGTTGCCGCCGCTCCAGAGTATGAGCCAGTCCTGGACCCGTCTATCGCCGGGGAACGCCCGACTGGCCTACGCCGTGGCGTTGTACGCCGCCGAGCTGTTCTTTGCGCACCACCAGGAGTTCGGCATCCGGACGCTCGTCCGCAACCCCGAGTTTCTCGACCGCATCGCCGCCGATATCGACCGCCGCATGCGGCAGTAGCTAACCGGGCTTCCGCATCGCTTTGGGGATCTTCTTCCACCGCTCCTTTTCGGCACGGGCGGCGGCGGGGTAGTCCTTCCGTTCGGCGTAGGCTTGCTCCCGGCGCAGTTTGCGGTAGCTGGCCAGGCGCGCGGGGTCGACGTGATCGCGGACGGCGCAGCCGGGCTCCTCTTCGTGGCGGCAGTCCCGGTTAGCGGCGCTGCTGCGGGGTGATTTCCGCGAAGGCCTCGTCGATGGCAACAGCCGTGGCGTCAAGTGCCAGTTCGCGCAGGCCGGGCAGATCGAGCAGCCACCAGCCGACGGGCAACAGGATCAACTGCCGCAAGGTGGTGACGTGCCGCCCGGTGCAATGCCCGTGGCGTGGCGCCGGGCGCCCAACAGGCGGTTGACGATGGTCGATTTGCCTACCCCGGAGGAGCCGAACAGCGCGGCGGCTTCCCCCGCGCGGCGAGGCTAGCCAGATCGCCCTGGAGCGTGCTGATGGCCGTCGCCGGGACATCGGCGGGCATCCGGGGCACCTCCGGACACAGATCGGCCTTGTTCAGGACCACCACCGGGCGGGCTCCGGATTGGCGCGCCTGGACCAGATAGCGTTTCAGGCGGTTGGGCTGGAAGTCCGCATCGAGGCCGCAGACGAGAAAAGCGACGTCGATGTTGGCCGCCAGAATCCGCCGCCGCCGGGCGCCGGGCGGGTGAATCAACTGGTACGCGGTTCGATGGCCGTGATCAGGGGCGGATCGGTGGGCGTGAGTTCCACCCAGTCGCCGACGGCGGGCAGTTCGCCTTGGGCGGCGGCGACGGAATACAGCTCACGGGCCTGCGATAGGACGCGGCCAGGCTCCAGGGGTCGCGTCCCTCCAAACGACTCGAAGGCTACTCGAAGGCTGCGGGACGAAAGGCCGCAATTAACGAAGAACAATGGGCGCGACGATTACCAAATCGGTAGTATACGATAAACTCGAAATGATGCTTACTCGCGCCGCGGCGGCGGACAGTGGCCTTAGCCTGACAAGAACAGAATTGCTCCACGCCCTGCGTCTGATGCAGACCTCGCGCCGCATTGACGACCGCGAAGTGCTGATGAAGCGGTTGAATCAGATTTTCTTTCAGATCTCCGGCGCCGGCCACGAGGCCATTCAAACAGCCGCTGGCATGGCCCTGCGGCCCGGCCACGACTGGTTTTATCCCTACTACCGCGATCGCGCCCTCGCCCTCACCCTCGGCATCTCTCCGCGCATGATGATGCTGCAGGCCGTCGGCGCCGCCGAAGATATCCAAAGCGGCGGTCGCCAGATGCCGTCCCACTGGTCCTCCCGCGAGCTGCACATCGTCTCGGGATCCTCCTGCACCGGCTCGCAGTTTGTTCAGGCCGTCGGCTGCGCCCAGGCCGGCCGCCTGCTCCATCCCGCCGGCGACGAAGTGACGCTGGTCACCTCCGGTGAAGGCGCCACCAGCGAAGGAGAGTTCTGGGAGGCGCTCAACGGCGCCTGCCTCGGCAAACTGCCGGTCCTCTTCCTGATTCAGGACAACCATTACGCCATCTCCGTGCCGGTGGAGGTGCAGACGCCCGGCGGCAACCTCTCCCGCCTGCTGAGCGGCTTTGCCGAACATCTGCGCATCTTCGAAACCGACGGTACGGACTTTGTACAGAGCCACCGTACAATGACGGAGGCCGTGGCCCATTGCCGTGCCGGCCACGGCCCGGCCCTCGTGCACGCCCACTGCATCCGCCCCTACTCCCACTCCCTGTCCGACGACGAGCGTTTCTATAAAACCGACGCCGAACGCGCCGCCGAGGCCGAACGCGACCCGCTGCTTACCTTCCCGCGCTTCCTGCTCGCCGAAGGGCTGCTGACGGAAACGGAACTCGCCGAGCTGTTGCAGGAGATCGACCGCGAAGTGCAGGAGGCCGCCGACTACGCTCTCGCGGCGCCGCGCCCGGCCAAGGACTCCACCCTGCAGTTTCTTTACTCCCCGGCCGTCGATCCCACCGGCAGCGCCTTCCTGCGGGAGCCCGATCTTTCCGGCGAACCGCGCACCCTGGTTGACGCCATTAACCTCACTTTGGCCGAGGAGTTGGGGGCCGACCCGCGCGTGATCCTGTTCGGCGAAGACGTGGCCGACTGCTCCCGGCTCGGTGCGCTGCCGGAGGTGAAGGGCAAAGGCGGCGTCTTCAAGACAACGCAAGGCCTGCAGCGGCGCTTCGGCTCGGAACGCGTCTTCAATACCCCCATCGCCGAAGCCGGCATCATCGGCCGCGCCATTGGTCTGGCCACGCGGGGCATGAAGCCGGTGGCGGAGATCCAGTTTTTCGACTACATCTGGCCGGCCATGATGCAGATTCGCGACGAGATGGCCGTGCTGCGGTGGCGTTCAAACAATGGCTTTGCCTGTCCGGCCGTCATCCGCGTGCCCATTGGCGGGTATCTGACCGGTGGGTCGATTTATCACAGCCAGAGCGGCGAGGTGCTGTTTACGCACATCCCGGGCCTGCGCGTGGTCTTCCCTTCGAATGCGCTCGACGCGGTGGGACTGCTGCGGACGGCGATCCGGTGCGACGATCCGGTGCTGTTTCTCGAACATAAAAAGCTGTACCGCGAGCCGTACAACCGGGCGCCGCATCCCGGGCCGGACTTTACGATTCCGTTCGGCAAAGCGCGGGTGGCGCGGGAAGGCGAGCGGCTGACGGTGATCACCTACGGCGCCGTTGTTGAAAAGGCGCTGCGCGCGGCGAGCGAAACCGGCGAGTCGATTGAAGTGATCGATCTGCGTTCGCTGGCCCCCTACGATTGGGACACGATTGCGGCTTCGGTAAAAAAGACAAGCCGTGTCCTGATTGCCCACGAGGATTGCCTCAGTTGGGGTTACGGCGCCGAGCTCGCCGCCCGGGTGGCCGATGAGCTGTTCGGCTATCTCGACGCGCCGGTCAAACGCATCGGCGCCCTCGATACCTGGGTCGGCTACAGCCCGGACCTCGAAGACGCTATTCTGCCGCAGACAGAAGATTTAGCGCGTGCCATGCGCCAACTGCTCGCCTACTAGCCCGGTGGACCGTAACTTTTTGCGCGTGGCCGGGCTCAAGAGGTATGAGTATTCGTATCGGGCCGCTCCTTGCGGGCTTGGTTTACGCCGCGCTGCTGCCCGCCCAACTCCTCACCCGGCAGGATAGCCATAAGGTCTCCTCGGGTTACGCCTTCGTCTCGCCGATGGCGTCCAACCACTCTTTCCTGATTACCAATACGGGGGAGATCGTGAAGAAGTGGACCGGCAGCGCCGCCGGCGCGGTGGCGGTAAAGATGCTGCCCAATGGGAACATCCTCCGCATGGAGGCCACCAGCAACAACTATTTCGCGGGAGCGGTGGGCATGGGCGGCGCCGGCCTGCTCGAAGAGATCGATGGCTCCGGACGCATCGTCTGGACTTACACGCTCTCGACTGACCGCTATCTGCACCATCACGACTTCCACGTCATGCCCAACGGCAACCTGCTGCTGGTGGCCTGGGAGCGGCGTTCTCCGGACGAAGCCCGGGCCGCGGGCCGGAACCCCGATAAGATCTCACCCGATGGCGTCTGGTCGGAGGCCGTTCTCGAAGTAAAGCCCACGCGCCCCGCCGGAGGCGAAATCGTCTGGGAGTGGCACGTCTGGGACCATCTGGTGCAGGACCTCGACGCGAGCAAAGAGAATTTCGGCCGGGTTGCGGGCAATGCCGCCAAGCTCGACATCAACTTTATCGGGCCGGGCCAGAACCCCGCCCAGACAGCCAACTGGCTGCACATCAACTCGATCGATTATCATGCCGAGCGCGATGAGATTCTGCTCGGCTCCCGCCTGCTGAGTGAGATCTGGATTATTCCCCACAATCCAGACCGGCACGGCGACTTCCTCTACCGCTGGGGTAATCCGCAGGTCTACCGGATGGGCACGCCGGCCGACCAAAAACTGTTCTTCCAGCACAATGCCCAATGGATCCCCGCGGGATACCCCGGAGAGGGCCGCATTCTGGTCCTCAACAACGGCGTGGGTCGCGGCTACACCTCGGCCGACGAGTGGGAACCGCCCGCCGGCTATTTCCGGGAGCCGGACCGGCCGTTTGGCCCCGCGCAGGCGGCCTGGAGCGTCGGCGAAAAGTTCGGGAGTACATTTTTCACACTCGTGGCCGGCAGCGTGCAGCGGATGCCCAACGGCAATACGGTGCTGGGGCTTTCGAATGCCGCCCGTGCCGTGGAGGTGACGCCGGAGGGCGAGATGGTCTGGGATATGAACCTCTCCATCGGCGAAACCGGCGGCTTCTCCTACCGGGTGACGCGGCTCGAGCCGGCCCACCCGGGTTTGGCCGGGACGGCGTTCTATCAGGCCGCGCCCACCGTACTGCATGCGGCCCGCCGGAAACGTTCGGCGCTCGCTCCGGGCATGTTGGTGGATATTGAAACGAGCGACGGCGCCTGGGCGATTACGGACGCCTCCGGCCGGACATTTCTCCTTTCCGGTGGCGGCCGCCTTGCGCTGCCCGCTGCGCTGGCCGTCGGGCCGGCCCGGTTGACCAGTGCGACTACTGCCGTGGATGTCCGCGTCGACGATGTCTCACCGGGGCTATTCAGCATCGCCGGTAACGGCGCGGGAGCCGGATTGATCCTCGCCGTGGTGCAGACCGGCGGTGCGGTACGGGTGGTTCCAGCCTCCTCGGAACTGGCCTCCTCGGCCAACCTGCTGCTGTTGTATGGCACGGGCCTGCGGGGCAGCTCCCTCGCCGTCTCCATTGGCGGCGTGCCGGCGCCCGTCAGCAGCCTCAGCAAGGTTGAGGGGATTCCGGGTGTGGACATGATTGTGGTGGAGCATGGACCGGTCCACGGGGGCGCCACAGAGGTGGTGGTTACGGTGAACGGGCGCCGCAGTAACGCCGTTCTGCTTACAAGCGCACAGGCCGAAGCGGGTCCGTTGTGCGCGTGTTCCTCAAAAGCGGAGCACCCTGGTCTGCCCAGGGCCAACACTGAGAAGGAACGGTGAGAAGGAACGGTGAGAAGGAACGGTGAGAAGGAACGGGGCGCGAGCGATGTGTCAGACTTAGACAAGCGCGAGCAGCGGAAGTAGGCCGTCCTGGCACTGGTGCCTTTGAGCCCGATCAAAAGCTTGGTCCCGAGTTCCGCGCACAATCCCTTGGTTACAGCAGTGGCACTGCCGCTAGCTGATTCCGTTTAAAAGAGTGCCCTTTCTTTTTTCGCGACTCGGCCCTGCTCGTGCTTACCAGTTCTTTGCCAGTTCTTGGAAAGATCCGCTCGCACACTGACAGGCTTCCAGAGTCTTGAGGAGCTGTGTGCCCGAAAAACGCCAAGGGGCTAACCTTCCGCAAAACGCACCGCGCCAATATCCCCAAGTCTTTGAATACAAACCCCGTAGGCTGTGGTTCCTTAAAAGTCCAGACTGAGCGAAAAGCGGAACGTGCGGCCGTCGTTCAAGGTATTGGTAATCTTGCCGAAAGCCGGATTGGATAGGTCGCCCACCGGCTCGGCGAATTGCGGCGTGTTCAGCGCGTTGATGGCCTCGGCCCGGAACGAGATTGCGCGTTCGTGGGGCAGCGTAAATCGTCTTTCAACGTTCGCATTCAGGTTGCGGTAGCCGGCCCGCCGGAAGACATTGTTGCCAAGGTTGCCGCGGGGATCGGTCGGATTGGGATAAGCAAACGCGCTCCGCGGCAGCAGCGCCGCGGCTACGTCCGGATGGCTGATGGTGCGGCCCAGAATCTCGGGACTCAGGAGATTGGGCCGGTCGCCGGGGGAGCCGTCCACGTTGCCGAAGCCGGGCGAGTCGGCGCCGGTAATGATTTTGAACGGGATGCCGGATTTGGCGACGAAGATCGTGGCAATCCGCCAGTGGCGCACGAGGCGCTGCCGCAGCGGAATCTCATAGGACAGGCGCGTGAGCAGCGCGTGGGTCTGGTCGAAATCGCTAACGCCTTTCAGGTCCGCCGCGATGTTGAACGGGGTCTGGGACTGTCCCTGCATGGCATCGTCGCCGGCGGCGATGTTGACGTAGTTCGCCCCGGTGTCGATCGCTTTCGAAAACCAATAGGAGGTCTCAAGCGAAAGCCCGCTTTTGGTGTTCAGCGAGTGGGTCAGTTTGCCGGCGTCAAAGTAGGCGCGCGGGGCGTTGGTGATGACGCGGTAGTCAAAGTAGCGGGGATCGCGCCGCCGGTCGTTGATGGTGGCGGTGGTCTGCGGAATCCCGGCCATCGGCTCGGCGCGGTTCAAATACAGGGCATAGAGGAGCTTCCAGGTGCGGCTGCCGATGTAGGCCGCCTCGAGCTTACCGAGCACCACGGGCAGGGGCAGCGCGAGCGACAGGCTGAACTGATGCGAGTACGGAGTCTGCAGGTTCCGGGGAACAGTGAAGAAGATGGCGCGGCCGTTGGGGTCGAGCGTCACGCCGGCCAGCGGATCGAGCAGCGGCGGAGCCTGGTTTTCGATCTTCTGAAACCCCGGCGGGTTCCAGCGCAGCTGCTGCAGCGTGGCCGGAAAGATTTCACCAAACTGCGTGGAATAGGCCAGACGGATCCGGCGCCAGGCCAGACCCAGATTCGGGGCAAGGTTATTGCAGTCGCAGCGGAAGGGAATCGGCGTGAGGTTGTTCACCTCGTTGATGCCGGTCTGCGGCTGATAACGCAGCCCGGCGTCGAAGGCGAGGTTCGTTGAGGGCCGCCACACGTCCTGAATAAAAAGCGTGGGTTCGTTTCGCCGGAAACCGCGGTCGAGGCTGCCCACGGCAAAACTGTAGCGGCTGATGGCGCCCAGCCGGAAGTTGGTAATCGCATCCCGGCCGAAGTCGTTGCGGAAGTAAAGGTTGCCGCGGTTGGAGGACGCCTCGCGGCCATTGAACTGCAGCCGGGCGAATTCGGCCCCGGCCGCAAGGGTGTGCCGCGCAAAGCGCTGCTGCAGCCGCAGCGAGTAGCGGAAGCGGTTCTGCACCCGGTCGAGCGGGATCGACGAGCCGGGGCCGAGCTTCTCAAACGCCGTGCCGATCAGCACCTGCGGACCCACCGCGTTCGGTTCGGGCACCAGCAGCGTGCGGTTGCGGCTGAAGGCGGCGGTGGCGTCGATCACGGTGCGGGCGCTTCGGGTGTAGGTCCAGGTGAGGCGGGCGTCGTGCGACTTGGTGGTGGTGTCCGGGTTCTGTCCGGCCACCAGCTGAAAGGCATCCACGTCCTGGTGCATCCAGCTGTGGCGCGCGGCCAAGCGGTGTTTGGCAAACGATTGGTCCAGGCGGGCGGTGGTGGTAGTAGTCGCCAGCGCCTGCGGGGCATTCGTGTTCAGCGCCCGAGCCGCAATGTCGGTCCGGTTCGGTTCGAGGGTGGGCCAGGCGCGCAGAAACCGGTTAATGATGCCGCATACGGCCGCATCGGGCGACAGACACGACCGCTCGGAGGCCAGCGGCACCAGGATGTTGCCGTTGACGAAGCCGGAACGGTTGTCCTGCGCGGCATCGAGGCCGAGCACGGCGTTCTTCCACAACGGCGCCGTGATCCGGCCGGCCAGGATGTTCTGCCGCGCCGGCAGCACGCCACCGGCCTGAAAAAAGCTCCGCGCCGCCACCGCCGAATTGGCGTGCGTCCACTGCACATTGCCATGGACGGCTTTCACCGGCCGGCTCGCCGTCAGGTGGAGTCCTCCCGCGGGCGCCAGGCCGAACTCGGCTCCGTAGTAGCGCGAGGCTGCGTTGAACTCGGTAACCGCTGTCGCCGTGGTGCCCAGCCGGACGTTGGACTCTTTCTGGGTGTTGTTATCCACCGCCGTGATGAAGATGTTCTCGTTGCGCCGCGCTTCGCCCTTCTGCACGTCCACGCGCCCGAGAATATTGGGCGACTGGGCATAAGCCGCCACCGCCCAAACCGCCAGCAGAAGTCGCATCTATCCCAGGCCCTTGACCTTCCAACCCGGGCGGTAACGCCGCTTCAAATACTGGTTGGCCGCCTTCTCGTTGCGGAACTTCAACCGGGCCGAGTCCCATTCGAGAGTTGTCCGCGGGAAGCGCGTGGCCAGGCTGCCGAGCAGCACCGTTTCGCTCAGCGGGCCGGAGTAGGCGAACGCGGTGGAGGTTTTCGTCTTGCCCTGGATCGCCTCGACGAACTCATGGTAATGATCCTTCTTCGGCAGGTCGGGCATCTGGAAGCCGGCGAAGGCGGCCTTCGGATAGAGCTCCGGCATCTTCACATGGGGAACCAGCATCACGCCCTTGGTACCGAGGATAATCGATCCCTGGTCCGGCAGCTTGGCGCCTTCAAGCAGCGCCTGCACGGCCTGTGGCGGCCGCTCATCACCGTCGTACCAGGTCACCGCCACGGTCTTGTCCGCGCTGTAGGGCGTGGCCGGGAAGACGTACTTCACAATCGCGTTGGTGGCGTAGCTGTGCTGGTTCGGAGCTGGACCCTCGGCCCGCACCGTCAGCGGCGCCGAAAGGCCCAGGGCGCCGAAGACGGGGTCGTATATGTGGCAGCCCATGTCGCCGAAGGTGCCGGTGCCGAACTCGAGGCGCTTGCGCCAGTTGCCGGGATGGCAGTAGTTCTTGATGTAGGGTTCGGGGCGGGCGACGCCAATCCAGCCGTCCCAGTCGAGCGTGGCGGGTACGGGGTCGGTCTGGGTGGGCCGCGGGGCTTCGTCGCCCCACTTCTTATTCGACCAGGCGTGCACCTCTTTCACCTTGCCGATGGCGCCCTGATGCACCAGCGCCACGGCGATCTGATACTCGGCGTTCGAATGGACCTGAATGCCCATCTGCGTCACCAGGCCCTTAGCAGCGGCATACTTGGTGAGTTGCCGGGCTTCGTGCACATGCGAGGTGAGCGGCTTTTGACAATAGGCATGCAGGCCGCGGCGCATGGCGGCCATGGTCTGCGGAGCGTGCATGTGGTCCGGCGTGCCCACGCAGACGGCGTCGAGGTTCTGATAGTTGGTGTCGAGCATCTTGCGCCAGTCCTGGTGCAGAGTGGCCTTCGGATAGGTGGATTGGACGCGGCCGGTGCGCGTGGTGTCGACGTCGGCCACGCAGACCAGATCGACATTGGGGTGCGTGGCGATCCCGTGCAGGGTCGCCCACGCCATGCCGCCGCCGCCGAACGAAGCCAGACGGACGCGGTCGCTCGGCGGGGCCGAGAGCAGATTCTTGAGGAAAAAGGGCGCCGCGAGGGCTGCGCGACGGGTGACGGTGGACATAGATCCACCTACTGTAACGTGATCTTTACGACGTTGGGAAGTTCCAACCGGCGGAAGTCTCGCTCCGCCAGCGGCGCAACCCGGCGGCACACAGCCGGATGGGGATCGATTGAAACCGCCGGTTCTCCTCGCCAATCGTACGCAAGAGGCTGCGCTGCGCCCCGCGGCCGGCCCCGCCCAACAGCGTCACCGATCCGCCGTCGCCGCCCGCGCCGTTCACCTTCCAGCCCAGCGCACCGTGTTCGCGCGCCATATCGATAATGCGCTGGTGCGCCGGGCCAACCAGATCGGGGTGCAGCCCGCGCTGCGCCTCCGTGTTGGCGATCATGGCACGGCCAAAGGCTGCCCAATCGGCTGCCAGCAACGCATCGCGCGAGGCGGCCGCCGTCTCGCGCAGCGGCGCCAGGCGGCGGTCTTCGGCCGACAGGCTCGCGATGACTTTCTCATGCACCGCCGAAGAGCTGTGCGAATCGCCGACGAAAATCAGCGCCAGGCGCGACTCGAGCTCCCAGGCCGTCTCCTCCGGCAGCACGAGGGGATGCACGGTGGCCGCGGGGTAGGCGTGCATCTCGATGAAGTTGATGCCGCCTATGGCGCTGGCCAGTTGATCCTGAATGCCGCACTGCTGACCCAGTAGCCGCGTCTCGATCTGTTGGGCGATCAGCGCCACCTCCTGCGGGTGCAAACGGCCGGGCGTGAGGCAATCGAGGGCACCGATCAGCGCCACGCTCACCGCGGCCGAAGTGCCTGTCGAACACCCGGCCGGCGCCTCGCAGTAGATGGAGACTTCGATGGCGATCTCGTTCGGGATCGACATCGCATCAAAGGCCGCTTCGAGCAGCGGATGTTTCGAGTAGCGTCCGCGCGGCGGCTCGATCGAGTAGCGCTCGCCGTAGTTCTCGGCGTGGATGGTGATGCGGGGCCCACCGTCGAGCGGCTTAACCCGCAACTGCACCTCCGCGCAGGGATGCACTGCGATGTTGAAGATGCTTCCGTGGCGGGCAAACCAGGTATCGGTCCACCCGCCGTTGTCGCAGATGCGGATCGGCGCCGTGCTATTGATCAGCAAAGCGCCACCGGCTATCGAAATAGCCTGCGAGCTTGACGGCGCCCGTGGCCTTCTCGATCACGGCGTAGTCGCCGTAGCGAGGATAGAGCAGGGCATTGGTGCCTTCAAAATCCTTGGTGCCGAAGGTGTGCCCGGAGTTGAGCACCACGTACTTTAAAGGGTTCAGCGGGTTCGGATAGATCATCGCCAGGGTGTGCGTCGTGGCATCGAAACTCTGGCCTTTGATGGTGATCCGGCCATTCTTCCACTGCACCGGCAGCCGGGGCAGAATTTTCTTCAGCGTTGGGTTCGTTTCGGGGGATCCCCACAGGACGAGATGAGCGTTGTTGACGGGCCCGTCGGCCCGCAGCAGTTGCCCGTTCATGTGGCGTTTCCAGTTGGCGGCGAAGGTGGGGTCGGGTTCGCCAATCGAAACGAACCGGTCGAGGAAGGCGTCATCAATGGGCCCCTGCAGGCCCTTCCGCTTGATCAACCCCTTGGGTTCGCCCGTGCGCCAGCGGCCGTCCGCTTTGTGGAATACGGCGCCGGTCAGCTTTTGGCCGTCGATTATGTAGCTGCCCTGCGGCAGGCGCAGCATCGCCACGTTCTTGGTGGTCACGGTGGAGCCAGACTGCTCGATGGTGGCCGGCTGATAGAGCGTTTCGAGGGCCTCGATGCGGCCGTCGCCGAAGCGCGGGGTGTAGGTGAGGAAGCGGTAGGGATCGTTAGCCTTGCGGGGCAGACTACGAGCGAGAAAGGCCTCCGAGGCTGCTCTGCTTTCGGGGTGCCACTTGTGTTCGGTCTTGGGGCCGACGAGCCAGAGGGCGCGGAGGCCGGTGAGGTTCGCCACGGCCTCTTTGATGTTCTGGGAGGCCTTCAACTGCGGGTCGAGTTCGCCGCCGTAGCCGACGCCGGGCACGAGTTGGAGATTGGCGGCGTAGTCGACGGCGTCGTAGATATGCAGGCCGGCCCGCTCGACCGGGGTCAATTGGGTTCGTTTCGCATAATTGATGGTTTCGGTAAACCCGGCGCCGGCTTCGATGGCGGCCCAGGTGGAGGGATGGTGCAGCCCGAGGTGCCAGGTGCCGGCGCCGCCCATCGAAAAGCCGCGGAGCACAATGCGGTCGGGGTCGATCTTATACTTGGCGCGCACGGCGGCGATGGCTTCAAAGACGTCGGTTTCGCCGGCCCAGCGGTAGGCGTTGTTGCCGCGGCCGTAGACTTCGAGTTCGATGCGGTCGGTGACCACGTGCGGCTTGGCCGCGAGGAAGCTTTCCGGGGTGATCTTGGCGTTGCGGCCGTGCAGAATGACGTCGAGGCGCATTGGCTTGGTTTCGTCAAATTGCGCCGGCACATGGACGCGATAGGGTTGGGTCGATCCATCCACCCGCGAAACGTAGGTCTCGGCCGGCAGGGCCGCCACGGCGGCGGCCCACAGCAGAAGAACTCTAGCGCTGCACACGGCCCGAACCTCCGCCCTTGATCAGGCCGTGCACCTCATCGGCCGAGAAGCGGTTGAAGTCGCCCGGTATGGAGTGCTTTAGACAGGAGGAGGCGACGGCGAACTCGAGCGCTTCCTGGTGACTGCCGAGAGCGTTGAGGCCGTAGAGGAGACCGCCGGCGAAGCAGTCGCCGCCGCCAACGCGGTCGACGATGTTGCGGATCTCGTAGTGCTGGGAGTGCAGGAACTCTTTGCGGTTGTTCAGGCAGGCCGACCAGCCGTTGTGGCTCGCGCTATGGGATTCGCGCAGGGTGATGGCGATGAGTTCGAGCTGCGGGTAGGCGGCCAGCACGGCGTTCGAGAGCTTTTCATACTGCCCGAGATCGAGCTCGCCCGAGTGCACGTCGGCATCGTTCTTGATGCCGAGCGTCATCTGGCAATCCTCTTCGTTGGCGATGCCAACGTCGACGTACCGAAACAGTTCGGGCATGAACTCAGCGGCCGTTTTGCCCCACTTCCAGAGGTTCTTGCGGAAGTTGAGATCGCAGGAGACCTTTAAACCGGCGGCGCGGGCGGCCTTGACGCTTTCAATGGCGAGTGCGGCGGCCGACTCGGAGATGGCCGGGGTGATGCCGGTGATGTGGAACCAGGTGCCGCCGGCCAGAGCCGAGGTCCAATCGATTGCTCCGGGCTGAGCCAGGGCAATGGCCGACCCTTCGCGGTCATAGAGCACCTTCGAGGGGCGTTGGTTGGCGCCGGTCTCGACAAAGTAGATGCCGAAGCGGCCCTTGCCGCGGACGATGTGGTTAGCATCGACGTTGAAGCGGCGCATTTCGCCGATAAATGAATCGGTCAGCGCGTTGTTGGCGGGCAGCACGGTGAGGTACCGGGCGGGCAGTCCGAAGCCGGAGACGGCAACGGCAACGTTGGCTTCGCCACCGCCAAAGGTGGCCAGGAACTGCGGCGACTGCAGGAACCGTTCAAAATTCGGGGGGGCGAGACGGAGCATGATCTCGCCGAAGGAGATGATAAGTTTCGACATGGGCGACGGCCCTATTGTATCTAAGTGATCTCGACCCGATCCATGGCGAGGAACTCTTGAATGTGCGGGTGATCGCAACGGTCGAGTTCGCTGACGGGTCCGAAGTAGATAATCCGGCTGTCGTGGAGGAAGATGACCGAGTCGGCTACCTTGCGCATCAGGTCGAGGTCGTGGGTGACGACGGCCGAGGTGAGCCTCAACTGGCTCTTCAGGCGCAACATGAGGTTGCTGAGGTGGTCGGACATGATGGGGTCGACCATTGTGGTGGGTTCATCGTAGAGGATGCATTCGGGCTGCGCGGCGAGGGCGCGTGCGATGGCGACGGCGCGGCGATGGCCGGTTGAAAGGTCAGAGGGGAAGGCATCCCGGTAGCCGGACAGGTCGACAAGGTCGAGCAGTCCCATGACGACGTCCTCTTTGTTCTGGGCGTCGTAGTCTTCGCGGAGTTCGAGGGAGAACTCGATGTTCTCGCCCACCGTGAGCGAGTCAAACAGGGCGCCGGACTGGAACACCATGGTGACTTTTTTCCGGATGCGGCGCAGGTCGGCCTCGCCGAAGTTGGTCGTATCCTCATGGGCGACGATGACCTGGCCCGCGTCCGGCTTCAAGAAGCCCATGATGTGGCCGAGGCTGACGCTCTTGCCGACGCCGGACCGGCCGACGATGGCTACGGTCTGTCCGGAATCGATGTGAAAATTGAAGTCGACTAAAACAGGCCGGTCGAACGTCTTATAGACGTGACGGAATTCGATGTAGTGGGGAAACTCGCCGCGGGGCATTTAGTGCTCGAGCGCCTCTGCGTATTCGGCCGGGGTATTCATCGAAAGAAATTCGCCGGGCGGCAGCTCCCGCCATTCAATTTCCAGTTCTGCGAGGGCGTCAACCACGCGCCGGGTGCCGCGGGCGAAGGCGGCGGCGAGTTTGGGTTGGGCCGAGGGGCGGTAGAGCGCGGCAAGAGGCTGCAGGCGTCCGCCGGCGGGACGGGGAATCACCGCATCGGCCGTCGTGCCGCGCAGAAGGCCGGCCAGCGTCGCCTCGCCGACGAGCGGCATGTCGACGGCCAGAACCAAGGCAGCGGGGCTGGCGGCGAGAGCCGTAAGGATTGCGCCCAGAGGGCCTTGGCCGGGGTAGCGGTCGGCAAGCGAGGGCACGCCGAGGTCTCGATATTCGCCGCCGATCACCGTGGCCGGCGGCAGCAGTTTGTCCAGGCGCTGCCATTGGTAAACCACAAGCGGTTCCCCGTGCCAGGAGAGCCGGCCTTTGTCTTCGCCCATGCGCCGACTGCGGCCGCCGGCGAGGACGTATCCACGGCAGCTTTCCATGAGAAGATCATAGCATTGGGTGTGTTTCCGATTCAGGGGCCGTGCCCGATTGCACTTCTGCCTGGAGTGTACGATCATTGCGTACAAGAATTGTTTTGAGCAAATTTGTCCAGTTCTGTTTCCTGCTGACCGGCGCATCGTTGCTGTGCGCTGCTGACGGCGGCGGGGTGCGTTACGACGTCAAGGCAGATCGGCGGACTGGTCAATTAATCCGCCGGGCGGTGCCCGTAACGCCCCGGGTAGTTGCGCCCGTACTGGTTTCGCCGGATGCCCCCTTGGCGGCGGAGCCGAAGGCGAACCCGGCCGAAAGCCGGATTCATCAGATCGTCGAAACCGCGGCCAATCATTACAAGGTGGATCCTCTGCTGGTGCATGCTGTCATCGCCGTCGAGTCGAACTATAATCCTTACGCTGTATCGCCCGTCGGGGCGCAAGGCTTGATGCAGTTGATGCCCGGTACGGCGCGGCAATTGGGCGTGCGTAACGCCTTCGACGCCGAGGAGAATATCCGGGCGGGCGTGAAGCATCTTCGCGAGTTGCAGGACCTCTACAAAGACGACCGCCTGGCCTTGGCGGCTTACAACGCCGGCGCCGGCGCGGTGAACCGGTACGGTTGGATCCCGCCCTACCGGGAGACCCAGGATTACGTGTATAAAGTTGGGAAGAAGTACGGCGACGCCCGGAAGGCGTTAGCCGCGAACCCCCTACAGAACGCTGCCGGCTCCTCGCCGCCGGAAGTCGCTCAACCGTCGGCTCACCGGCCGGTTGAGGTCTTCACGGACAGTGAAGGGCGGGTGCACATGCGAACCAAGTGAAGACCTCTGCTGCAATTCCGCTGTTGGCTGTGGCCTGGCTGGCTGAAGGGTGTTTTGCGCAAGTCGTTCTGAAGGATGTACGTTTCTGGTCGCAGGGTGAGGTGACGCGGGTTGCGCTAGAGCTGTCCGAGATGCCGGAGTTTCATGAGAACCGGCTCAGCCAGCCGGACCGGGTGTTTTTTGATTTCGTCGATACCAAGGCTCGAATCCAGGGCCGCGTGGCGACCGCGATTGCCGTTAACGACCGGCAGTTGCGGCAGATTCGTGTCGGGGAGGCCAAGCGCGGGGTTACGCGGATGGTACTCGATCTGGCGACCGATGTGGTGGTCACCAAGGAGACTTTATCGAACCCGACGCGTCTGATTCTGGAACTGCGGCAACCGGGCGCGGTGGCGAAGATGCCAGCGCCGGCGATGCCGGAGCGCCTGATTTGGCGTCCGGTGGTTGCCGAAGCGGCGCCGCCGGGTTGGATGGATTCTCCGCCCGAGTTGGCCAGTTCATTGCCCCCGTCGTTAATTGCAGTGGCTCCCCCGCTGTATCCTCCTTTCCTATCGCCCATCCGCCCGGCGGCACCTGCTCTCGCTCGCACCCCACCGCCGCCGCCGGCGCGCCGTTTGCCTGCGGGCGCGCGCGAGGCCCGGCCGGCTTCCGAGGCAACGGCCACGATGACGCGGACGCTGGGCTTGAAGATACGCCGGATCGTCCTCGACCCCGGCCACGGTGGCCACGATCAAGGGACGGCGGGGCCCTCCGGGTTAACCGAAAAGGAGCTGGTGCTCGACATCGCGCTGCGTTTGGGCCAGATGCTCACCGACGAGTTGGGGGCGGAGGTGATCTATACTCGCCGCGACGACCGCTTCGTGCCACTCGAAGAGCGGACACGGATTGCCAACGAGAGCCGGGCGGATCTGTTCCTTTCCATCCACGCCAATAGTTCGCCGATCAAGTCGGTTTCGGGCATTGAGACCTTCATTTTGAGCTTCACGACGCAGAAGGATGCTTTGGAGACCGCGGCGCGAGAAAATGCTTCGTCGGATTTGGGCGTTTTCGAACTGCGGGATCTGTTGCAGAAGATCGCCTTGAAGGAAAAAGTTAACGAGTCGCGCGAATTCGCGACTCGCATCAATACGGCGCTCTCGCGGGGCTGGTACAACCAGGCGGCGAACGCCCGGAATCGGGGCGTCAAGCGGGCGCCGTTTGTGGTGTTGATTGGTGCGAACATGCCGAGTGTGCTGGCCGAGATCGGCTTTCTGAGCAACGCACGCGATGAGAAAGAGCTGATGAGGTCCGAGGTGCGGCAGCGGATGGCCGAGGCGCTCGCCAAAGGAATTGCGCAGTACGCCGACTCGCTCAGCCATTTTCAGGTCGCGCGCGGGGGGGGCGAGGAGTGAGTTTTCTGGACAGCCTGGAGAACAATCTCAAGGCGCTTGAGAGCCGTGAGGAGAAGGACCCGGAGACGTTGCGCCGCGAACGCGAACAGCGCGAGGCCGACCGCAGCGCGGCTTTGCAGCGGGCCCCGCACGCTGAGGCGCTGCGGAAGTCGGCATTCACCTCGGAGTTGTTGACGCAGTGCCGGACGATTGGCCACAGGCAGCGGGTGCTGGTGCAGTTTACCTGGCTCGGAGAGACCCTCCGTTTAGACGCCAAGACCAGGCGGTTGGAGTTGCGACCGACGGCCGAGGGCATCCTGGCGGACTACTTTGTGGACGGCGCGGCGGTGGGCAGCGCAGCGGTGGATTTGGCGTCCTCGGCCGAGGCGTTGGCCCGACACTGGCTCGAGCCGGTATAGACATTCGGGCGGTTGATCTGCCAGAACAGCGACGGATTGGCCGGGGGTTCGAAGCCGAACTTCTGATACAGCCAAGCAGCGGTGGTGGTGGCCAGCAGCAGGCGGCGGTAGCGCTCGATGCCGGGATATCGCAGCATGCAGTCCACCAGAAAGCGTCCTAAGCCCTGTCCGCGGAGTGTGGGGTCTACGTAAACATCCGCCATGTAGGCGAAGGTGGCGTAGTCGGTGATAAAACGGCCGAAGCCGACTTGGACACCGTCGCGGTAGAGGCCGAAACAGAGGCTATGGTCGATGGCCCGGTTGACGGTTTCGGGGTCGATCCCCGGCGACCAGGTGCTGACGGTCAGGGCGGCGTGGATCCGGTCGCGCTGGAGAAGTTCTCTGTCGGTGGAGACCAGAAAACCGCTCTCGTTTCGCCATTCAAGCGGTTGGATGGACTGGCCGGGCATGCAATTTGGTGGAGGCGGCGGGAGTCGAACCCGCGTCCGAGAACGCTCAAAGTAAAGAGCCTACGTGTGTATCTGATTCGTGGTTCTCGGAAAGGAGCAGTTGAACCAGCAAGACGCCCCAATCCCAGTTCGATTGATCTCAACCCTGGGCTCCGAACAGAAGCTTGCGGTCCAGTCCACCGAGTGACGCTTGCTTTAGCCGTGGCAGACACCAACTAAAGAGCGACGCTGCTAATTAAGCAGCGTAAGCAAACTGCTGTTCGGCAGTTATGGTTTTCCGATCGTTTTACGGGAGCTCGGAACCCGACACGCCTCTCTACGATGACTCGATCCCGTCGAAGCCGTTTCGCCCCCAACGTACCGATCTATCGATAGTGTACCACTGCGGCGGTAATCGGGTTATGGTAAAGCTATGGACGAGTTGGGGCGGTTTCTGCGGGCGGCCAAGCAGGCGGGGGCGTCGGACGGGTTTCTGGTGGAACTGCTCAAGCAGCAGGGCTGGCCGGCGCGGACGGTTTATGCGGCGTTGGGTTCGTGGTACGAGGAGGCGACCGGGGAGGGGCTTCCTGCGCCGCGAAGTACGCTCGAAGCGGCGCGGGAGGCGTTTTATCATCTGGTGGCCTTCGGCACGCTGGGCGTATGGATTTGCGCAATCGGATCGGTCTGGTTCACCATGATCGACTTCTGGACGCCGGACGTGCTCGATCGCGCTAGCGTACCTTGGGCGATGCGGCAGGTGAGCTGGCAGATTGCGGCGATTGTGGTGGCGTTTCCGGTATTTGTGATGGCGACGCGCAGCATTCTGGCCGATGTAGCGGCCAACCCGGACAAGACCGCTTCGGCGGTGGGGCGATGGTTGACCAACGTGGCGCTGCTGATTACGGCCAGCGTGTTTATCGGCGATCTGGTGGCGGTGGTGGCGGTGTTTTTAGAAGGCGAACTGACGCGCCGTTTTTTTGCGAAAGCCATGGTGGTGCTGGGTCTGGCGGGCGCAGTGTTTGCCTACTACACTCAGGGCGCAGGCAAAGATGGCCGGAGAGCCAAGGCTTGGCATAGCCGGTTTGCCATGCTCGCCGGCGGGTTGATCGTAGCCACGCTCGTGGCGGGCTTCTCCTACACCGGCACGCCGGAGAGGCAGCGGATTCTCGCTGAGGACCGGCGCCGGGGAGAGGATCTGCTGGCCATAGCGCGGCGCCTGCACGAAGACTGGAAGGCCAGTCCGGAGGGTGAACGGAAGCTGCCGGCGGCCTTGAGCGCGCTTGATGAGAACGCGGCAGGACGGACGGTCCGGTGGAAGGACCCGGTGACCGGTGCGCCGTACGGCTACCAACCGGCGCCCCAGGGGAGCACGTATCAGCTTTGCGCTGTTTATGGCGCGGCCAGCCCGAACGGGCGGCGCCCGGCCGGATGGTACTGCCTTTCGTTTGACGCGGCCAAGGCTCCGAGCTATGAACCTTTGGATTAAAGGACTGGCGGCGCTGCTGGCGATCGCATACGGCGCGCGAGGCCATGCGCCGATCGCGCCGCCGGTGACCGGGCCGCTGACGGTGCAGGGCAGCCGCCTGCTCGATCAAGGCACGCCGGTGACGCTGCGCGGCATGAACGTGACCGCCGAAGGGATGCGGCAGCCGCGGGAAACGTTCGGGATTTTGCGGGTGCGCTGGAATCTGAACGCCGTGCGCGTGCCGGCCTCGCTGGGTGCCGCGGTGGTGGAGGCGGCGCTCGACAGTCAGCTTGCCGTGATTCTGACCGGGAGCCGCGAGCCGGAGTGGCGCCGCTGGGGCGCTCATCCGCGGGTGCTGCTCGAGGTGGATGCCGGGACGGACATCGCGGCGGTTCGCGGCGCCGGGGCGCGCCATCCGGTGGTGCGGCCGGGGCCGATCGGGAATGACCCGCAGGTTGTTTACGGCGCTCGCCTGGCGACCGGCGGCAGCGTGTTGGAACCGGTGCGGCCGTTGTTGGGCCGGGCGCCGGTGCTGGCCACCGAGTGGGGCGAGCCGAGCGGTTGCGGGGGCGAGGCGGCATTTTTGGCGCTGTTGGCGCTCGAAAACGAGGGCGTTTCCTGGATGGGCGCGGCGTTGCCGGATTACGAACCGGGCGGCGAGGAGAGCGCGTGCGCGGATCTGAAGCAGACGGTGATCCAGTGGACGACGGGCGACCCAGCCGGCTTCGGGTTTCTGCGCGCGAACGCCATCGCCAACGCGGCGGGGGGGCCGGCGGCGCCGCTGGTGCCGGGTGCGCTGATGACGCTGTTCATTGAAGAGCTGGGGCCGGCGCGGGGCGCGGCAGCGCGGCTCGACGCGCGCGGCCAACTGCCCCGCGAGCTTGAAGGCACGCGAGTTCTCCTTGACGGGGTGCCGGCGCCGCTCGTCTATGCCGATGCCTTTCAGGTAAACCTGCAAGTGCCTTACGAGCTGCGGCCGGGGGCGGTGGCCAGCGTGCAGGTGTTCGGATCGGGCGTGCCGTCGAATCGGATTTCGGTTCCGGTGGCCGAGGCGGCGCCAGAGCTGTTTCAGGATTTTGCGACCCGGCACGTGGTGGCGTTGAACGAAGATGGCAGCCGCAATGGGCAGGGGGCTCCCGCGCTGCCGGGCGCCGTGCTCGTACTGTTCGGGACCGGGGCGGGAAACGTGGTGGGACCGCGCGAGACTGGAGCCGTCGCCGGGCCGGTTCATCCATTGGTGGCGCTGCCGGTGTCGGTGACAGTGGGCGATAAGGCGGCCGCGGTGCTCTTTGCGGGAGAGGTGCCGGGGTTCATCGGCCTCGCGCAGATCAACGTCCGTTTACCGGCGCGAGCGGCGCGGGAGGCCCGGGCGGAGCCGGTGGTGTGGACGGTGGGCAACCGCGGCAGCCGCAGCCCGGCGACGGTTTGGGTGCGGTGAGGGGGGAAAAGCGGGGGAGCGACCCGGTATAGTAATCGGATGACGCTCTCACGCCGAGGTTTCCTTGCCGCACTGCCGGCGGCGGTCCGGCCCGAAGGCCTACATGGGCAGGGGCGGCAGGCGCGGCCGAATGTCGTGGTCATCCTCACCGACGACCAGGGCTGGGGCGACCTGAGCCTGCATGGCAACAGCAATCTGGCCACCCCGCGCATCGACTCGATTGGCCGGGAGGGGGCGCAGTTTGAGCGGTTCTTCGTTTGCGCTGTCTGCGCGCCGACGCGGGCGGAGTTTTTGACGGGCCGCTATCATCCGCGGGGCGGGGTGCGGGGCGTGAGTACCGGGCAGGAGCGTCTGAATCCGGAGGAGCACACCATTGCTCAGACTTTTCGCGCGGCCGGCTACGCCACCGGGGCGTTCGGGAAGTGGCACAACGGGTCGCAGGCGCCTTACCATCCGAATTTTCGAGGATTTGAGGAGTTTTACGGCTTCACGTCCGGTCACTGGGCCCACTACTTCGATACGGAGATGGACCACAACGGGCAATTCGTCAATGGACAAGGCTACATTACCGACGACCTGACGAACCGCGCCATGACGTTTATTACGAAGAATCGGGCTCGGCCATTTTTCTGCTACCTTCCGTTGAATGCCCCGCACTCGCCGATGCAGGTGCCGGATGCCTATTACAGGAAATTTGCCCGCTTGGAGCCGGCGCTGCGGGCCACCGACCCCGCGCAGGAGGACGTGGGCATGACCCGGGCGGCGCTGGCGATGGTGGAGAACCTTGACTGGAACGTGGGCCGGCTGCTCGACCGGCTCAAAGAACTGCGTCTTGATCAGGACACGATTGTCGTGTTCTTTTGCGATAACGGCCCGAACAGTTGGCGCTGGAACGGGGGCATGAAGGGCCGGAAGGGGACCGTGGACGAGGGCGGGGTGCGCTCGCCGCTGCTCCTCCGCTGGCCGCGCCGGATAGGGGGTGGCCGCGTGGTCCGGCAGATTGCGGGCGCGATCGACCTGCTGCCGACGCTCGCAGCGCTGGCCGGGATTCCGGTGGGGAGCCGTCAGCCGCTCGATGGCGTCAGCCTGACGCCGCTGCTGGCGGGCCCGGCGCCGGAGTGGCCGGACCGTATGCTCTTCTCCCATTGGAACAAGCGCATCAGCGTGCGGACCCAGCAATATCGTCTGGATGCCGACGGCCGGCTTTTCGATATGGAAAATGATCCGGGCCAGAGGCACGATGTGGCGGACGAGGCGCCGGAGCAGGCCCGGAGGCTGCGGGAGGCCGGGGCGGCCTGGGGCAGGGAGATGCTGCCGCTGGTCGGGCGGGACGACCGTCCGTTTCCGGTGGGCTACGCCCGGCTGACCTACCTGCCCGCGCGGGATGGGCTGGCCGCGGGCGGGATAAGGCGCAGCAATACGGCGCCGAATAGCTCCTACTTTACAAATTGGACCCGGACGACGGACCGGATTTTCTGGAATGTGGAGGTGGTCACGGCGGGGGCCTACGAAGCGGTGCTGCACTATACGGCGCCCGCGGCGGGGTCGGTGGTGGAATTGAGCTGCGGGGCCGCGCGTCTCGAGTCGACCGTTCCGCGAGCGCACGACCCGGCCCCGCTTGGCGCCCGGGAGGACCGGCACGACCGGGGGACGGAGTCCTACGCCAAGGAGTTCGCACGCTGGCCGTTGGGGGTGATCACCCTGCCGGCCGGGCCGAACGCACTTTCGCTGCGCGCTCTGCGGGTGGCGGGCGGCGCCGTGGCCGAGGTGCGCTATCTGGTCCTGACGCGGCGAGACGGATGAATCCCCATCCCGGTTGGCGGCCCGTGGGCGGGCTGTGCGTTTCGCAGATGATTTCGTGGGGAGCGCTCTATTATGCTTTCGGGGTATTACAAAAACCGATCGCGGGCGAAACGCGTTGGCCGTTGGGGGCGCTGATGGGGGCTTTCTCGTTGGGGTTACTCCTGACGGGAGTTTCCACGTTTGCGGTGGGATTTCTGCTGCGGCGGGTGAGCGGACGGGTGGTGATGACGGCCGGGTCGCTGTTGGCCGGGGTGAGTCTGGCCGCGGTGGCCGGCTGCCGGGAGTTGTGGCAGTTCTATGTAGCTTGGGCGATCGCCGGTGTCGCCATGGGCGCTACGCTCTATGAGACCGCGTTTGCCGTGTTGGCGCGGATCTATGACGCGGATTACCAGAAGGCCGTTACTACGGTGACGCTGGCCGGGGGGATGGCCAGCACTGTGTTCTGGCCGTTGACCGGGGTGCTGGTTACCGAAGCGGGATGGCGGGAGTGTCTGGTGGCGTACGCGGTGCTGCAGGGGTTCGTCTGTGCTCCGTTGCATTGGTTCGTGCTGCCGGCGTCCTCGCTCGGCCGGGAGGCGGGGGCGGGCGGCAGTTGGTTGCAGGAGACGAGTAGGCTGCTTGGCCGGGGGGAGTATCGCTGGCTGGCACTGAGTTTCATGTTGCACGCGGTGGTGTTCTCGGCCTTATCGGTGCATCTGGTGCCGTTGCTGGAGACGCATGGGTTGCCACTTGGCGAGGCCACGGGCCTGGCGGCGCTGGCTGGACCGGTGCAGGTTCTTGGCCGGGCGCTCCAGTTTCGCTGGGGAGCGCAGTGGCCGATCGCGCGGACGGGCAAGGTGGCGCAGGTGCTGGTGGTAGGAGCGCTGCTGCTGTTGGGTTGGAAGAGCGTTCCCGGGCTGGGTTTGGCCGCGGGGGTGTTGCTCTATGGGGTCAGCAACGGGGTGATGACGATTGTGCGGAGCATCAGCATCCGGGAGCGGTTCGGAGCCGAGGGGTATGCGGCGGCCAGTGGAGCGCTCATGGGCCCCGCGATTCTCTGCCGGGCGGCCGGGCCACTGGTGGCTTCGATGCTTCTTTCTCCGAGTGGTGACTATCTTCTGGTGGTGGCCCTGTTGACGATGCTGGCTGGTTTCTCGGGCTGGGCTTATGTTCGGGGGATGGAATTGCCGTGAGCGGGGCTCCTGGTTCCGCACTGACGAGCACTCCATACAGGTGTTCTACCTAGGCCTTTTTGGTACCTTTCTCCTACCAACAAATGAACCTTTTGATTCATAGCCCAAAAGCTCTAGTCATGGTTCTATCAGTTATGGAGCCAAGGACCGAGCAAAGAGGTGTGCCTGTCGTATGCTGAATTCGCATTTGGTGATGCTCCTGCTCGGTGCGGCGTATCTGTGTTTTTGCTCTGCTGGATTTTTGCCTGGTTGGCCTCCGCCGCTGCACCATCAGCTTGAGTTTTTGATCGGGATTGGCTTTCTGTTGGCCCAATACCTGCTGCGTAGCGACCGGTTGTCCGCGCGTCTGGTGATTCCGATGCTGCAGGGCATGGCTGCGATGATGACCATCCATCTGAATCTGGAATGGTGGTCCACCTCGACTGCCTCGCTGTTGCGGCCGATGCTGGCGATTCTGGCTGGTTCGTGCATTGGTTTGCCGCGGGGGCAGTGGATGGGGATTCTTGTTGGACCGATTTGTCTGGGCTGGGTGGTGTTTTCCCTAGCGATGCTGACGCCTCGTCAGATGCTGGTCGGGCTCTTGGTTCTCGGGGTCACGACGGTTGCCACGATCATCCTACAGGGGGCGCGGGCCCGCATTGCCACCTTGGCTGCCCACGACAAGACGGCGGCAGATACCAGGAAATCGGAAGGGATCGTCGAGCGGGACCGTTTCCTAATGGCTGGGGAGGCGACCCAGGATGGTTTGTGGTTCTGGGATCTGCGGACAGGCTCGTTCAGCTACAACGAATCGTACGCCCGGCTGCTGCTCTATCAGCCTGGCGAGTTGCGCGCCGACGTGGAGGAGTGGTTCTGCCGGGTCCATCCGGGCTACATCGAGGACCTGCGACAGGACATTGCCGAGCACCTCGAGGGGAAAGTCCCGATGTTTTCCAACGAGCACCGCCTCTTGCGCAGCGATGGCTCCTACATCTGGGTTTCGGCCCGGGGTACGTGTCAGCGCAGTAAGTCGGGTTTAGCGAACTCTTTATCCGGGTCGCTGCGGGACATGACATCGGTGATTGATGCGGGACGCACCTCCTTGCACGACTCCTATCATGACAAGCTGACCAACCTTCCCAACCGCGGTTTTCTGATGGCGCGCCTGGGGCAGCTCACCAAGCGAAAGGCCGATCTGGGCCGTCAGGCGCCCATTTTTGCGCTCCTGTTTCTTGACCTGGACCGTTTCAAGGTGATCAATGACAGTCTGGGTCACCTGGCCGGCGACCAACTTTTGTTGGGGGTGGCCGACCGACTTCGCCGGTGCGTGCGGCCAACGGATATGGTGAGCCGGTTTGCCGGGGACGAGTTCGCGGTTTTACTGGAGGAGGTAGCCGACACCGAGGAAGCCCTGAGCATCGCTCACCGCATCCGGGACTCCCTTGCCATGCCCCACGATCTGGGTGGCAAAGAAGTAATCAGCGGCGCCAGCATTGGCGTCGTAATGGGGCATCGCAGCGAGAATTCGATCGAGGAGTTGATCCATGCCGCCGATACGGCCATGTATCGCGCCAAGTCGCAGCGCCGGGGACAGGTCCAGCTTTACGATGACAGCCTGCGGGCGGCGAACTCCCGGGTACTGGACCTGCAGAACGATCTGGCGCGCGCCATTGAGCGTCAGCAGTTGGTGCTGCACTATCAGCCCGTCGTCTCCCTGGCTACGGGTAAGATTCAGGGCGTGGAAGCTCTCTTGCGATGGCAACGCAGTCCGGATGAATTGATTGCCCCGGCCGAGTTTATCCCGTTGGCTGAAGAGACGGGGGTCATCCATGAGATCGGAGATTGGGTGCTGCGCAACGCCTGTAGCCAGAACATGGAGTGGCAGCGACAGGGTCTGCCGCCGGTGCGGATGTCGATTAATGTCTCCGCCCGGCAGTTGCAGGAACCCGAGTTCTCGGCGCGCGTGCGGGCCACGATCCGCGAGACGGGCCTCGAAGAGGGGCTGCTGGACCTGGAGTTGACCGAAAGTACGTTGATCCATACTGTCGACCGCGCCCCGGAGACCTTGCATCAGCTCTCCGGATTGGGAATCCGAACTTCGGTTGACGATTTTGGCACCGGCTACTCTTCGCTGAACTATCTGCGCCAGTTCTCCTTTCAGACGCTGAAAATCGATCGGTGTTTTGTGGCGGATCTGGCCACGGACAGCCGCACCCGGGCCATTGCCAAGGGGCTGATTACTCTGGCTCACGACTTAAAAATGCGCGTGATCGCTGAAGGCGTAGAGCGCCGGGAGCAGTTGCGTACTCTCACGGCGCTGCAGTGCGATGATGTGCAAGGGTTCCTGATCAGCCCTCCGCTGCCCGCCAAACTGCTCGCGGCCGGCCTCCGGGTTGGAAAGCTTCCGCGCGTAGTCGAATGGGCGCAGGCCAGTCCCAGCGATGTGCTCCGGCTGGGCGATATGCTCAGCGCGGACCGCGCCATTGCGCCGAAGAACGTGGCGGCCACCCTGGCGCCGACCTTGCGTTCGCTAGACACCAGATAGCAGCGGCCTGCCGATCCGGCGGACTCATCAAACGGTCCGCCACGGGGATTCCTGTATCCTGAAGAAGGGGATTCGCCGCCTACCCGGCGGCGCCGCGCCACAAATATTGCATGACCGCCAAACGCACCATCATCTTCGACCTCGGCAAGGTGATCATTCCCTTTGACTTCGAACGTGGTTACCAGGCCATTGCCGCCGATTGCCGACTGCCGGCCGCGGAGATCCGCTCCCGCATCGCCGCCACGGGCCTGGTGGGGCAGTTGGAGTCAGGACTTGTGGAACCGGCGGAGTTCGTCGGCGCCATCAGCCGCCTGATCGATTTTCCCGGCTCGTATCAGGACTTCTGCCGCCACTGGAGTTCGATCTTTTTGCCGGAGACGCTGATTCCGGAAGAGCTGATTCTCGACTTGAAGACGCGCTACCGGCTGCTTGTGCTCTCGAACACGAACGCGATCCATATCGACATGGTGCGGGAGCAGTACGGCATCCTGCGCCACTTTGACCACCTCGTGCTATCGCACGAGGTGAAGGCGATGAAGCCCGACCCGCGCATCTACGCCGCGGCTCTCGCCCACGCCAAAGCCGAACCGCAGGAGTGCTTCTTTACGGATGACATTGCTGAGTATGTGGAAGGCGCACGGCGGGCCGGTATCGACGCCGAACAGTTCACCGGCTATGCCGACCTGCTCGGTCATCTCCGCCACCGCGGCGTTGTGCGCTGAGAGCGGCCCCCTACCGCGGCGGTAGGCCAAACGCCAGGATCGTATTCCCGGCCGCGATGGCGACAAACTGTCGTCCGTCGGCGGTATATGTCATCGGTCCGGCGCGCCAGGCGTAGCCGGTGTTAAAGTGCCAGAGCGCTTGGCCGCTCGCGGCGTCGGCAGCGACGAAGGCGCCACGCCCGTCTCCATAGAACAAGAGGCCCCCGGCGGTCGCCATCAGCCCGCTGCCGAGAATGCTGCCGCCGATATCCGGAATCTCCCAGGCCACCTTACCCGTGCGTACGTCCATCGCTTTGAGAATCTTCGATCCGCCATCGGGCAACGAACGGCGCGTTGTGCCGCCGTAGAAGGACTGTCCGGCCTGCCACTCCTCGTCCCGCTTTGAATAGATTGTGCAGGACTCGTGGGCGAAGAAGAAGTAGAGTCCAGACCGCTCGTCGAACGCCGTAGATGTCCAGTTGGCCGCCCCCGCCACCGAAGGGCAGGTTCTTTGCCCGGCCGCGGCGGGCTCGTTGCCGGGTAGCAGGACCGGCCGGCCGTCGGGGCCGATGCGGCTTGCCCAGGTCAGCTTCTTCACGAACGGTTCAGCCCGCAATAGCTTGCCGCTCACGCGATCGAGCACATAGAAAAAGCCGTTTCGGTTGGCTTGGACGAGTAACTTCCGGCCATCGAGATCGGCCAGCACGGGCGGCTCGGTGGCATCCCAGTCATGCAGGTCGTGCGGGGTGAACTGATAGTGCCAGCGTAACTTCCCGGTCGCCGGATCGAGGGCCACCACCGAATCGGTGTATAAGTTATCACCCACGCGCTCATCCCCGTTGTAATCAGGGCAGGGATTGCCGGTGGGCCAGTAGAGCAACCGGGTCCCGGGGTCGTATGTCCCGGTCAGCCAGGTGGTGCCGCAGCCGTGTTCAAGGGCGTTTCCCTTCCAGGTGACGGCCTCCTTGTCCCCGCGCGCCGGAATGGTCCAGAAACGCCACACGCGCTCGCCGGTGGCCGCGTGATAGGCGTCCAGAAAGCCCCGGACGCCCTCGTCGCCGCCCGAAATGCCGGCGATCACCAGGTCGTTAACCACGAGCGGCGCCCCGGTAGCGCCGTAGTTCTGCCGGTAATCGGCCATTTCCACCTCCCAGAGGACCTGCCCGGTGGCGCGGTGCAGCGCGAGTAGATGAGCGTGGTCGGTGGCCAAAAATACGCGGTCGCCGAGCACGGCCACGCCGCGGTTGATTCCGCCGGCGGCATCTCCGGCCAGGCCCTTGGTGCGCGGCCGCTGGAAGTGCCAGATGGGGCGGCCCGTTCCGGCATCGAGCGCATAAACCTCGTTGACGCTGGTGACATACATGACGCCATCCACGACAACGGGCGTGGCCTGCAGATTGGCCGGGGCGCCCGGGAGCGGAAAGATCCATTGCGGAGTGAGTTGGCTTATGTTCTCGCGGCGGATTTGCTGGAGGGAGCTGAAGCGGTTACCGCTGAGTAAGCCATTGTAAGTAGGCCACTCACCAAGTCGGGGCCGGGCAATTTCGGTAAACGGGAGGCCGGTTCCGAGAGTGGCGCCGGCGGCGATGCCTACCGGTTTGCGCAGCGTGGCGAGGTAGGCCAACAGATCGCTGGCGTCGCCACGGACCGGCTCCATAATGGACGGACCTTCGACGATCGAGGCCACTTGGGCGGTTCGCAACAGATGCAGCTTTCCGTCGACGTCCAACAGTTGCAGATCGAACGGGCTCCGGTTCTTCGCAATCCCCCGCAAGAGGCGTCCATCCCGAAGTTTCACCGTCAACGAGGCGCCGGGGCCGCCGCGCAACGCCGCGGCGAGTTGCGCCGGGGTGCGGTCGCGGCCAACGGTGGTCAGGTCGGGCCCCAGAACGCCGCCACGGCCCCGCACCATGTGACACCGGGCGCAGCGTGCGGCAAATTCGCGCTCTCCCTGCGCCGAGTCGCCACGGGGAACGAGCGGCGCGGCCGGGGCGTCGGTTTTCAAAGCCCAGGTGTAGTCGGCAATCGCTTCAATCTCCGCCGCCGGCAGGGCGAAAGCCGGCATGCCGGTACCGGGAATGCCGTGGCGAATCAGGTCGCTCAACTGAGTCCGCGCCGTAACTCGCGGTGCCGCCAGGTTCACAAAGCCCGGCCCGTGGCCGCCGCCGCTGCCATCTTCGCCGTGACAGCCGGAGCAGCGCACCAAATAGCCCGGCTTTCCGGACTGGGCCCACATCGCCACACCAGCCAACAGAAGCAGCGCTGCCGCGCGACCGCCCATGGTGCGTTACGCCAACGACGGGAGATAAGCCCGCGCGTAGTCGATGCACTCCTGGTTCAGCCGGTCCTCGAGCGCCAGCACGCCCTCGGGCGACAGGCCGGAGGTTTTCGGCAGCGGTTGCTTGGGAGGATGGTTACGGATCCAGGAGATCAGCATGGCAAGATCGCGGGGCGGTACCGGGCTGCGGTCGTCGTAAATCTTCCAATACTGTTCGGTAAAGACCGGCACCTGCAATGGATCGCGGGTCAGCATCTCGAGTTGAAAGAGCATCTTTGGATCCTTCTTCTGGAATCGCGCCACGATGCCCGCCAAATCGAGATACCCTTCGCCGAACGCCACCTCCGACAGCAGAATGCCTTCCGGATAGAAGTCGACGCCGATATCTTTGAAGCTGACAAAAATTGTGTAGGGAGCCAGGGTGTCGATGGTCTGCTGCGGCGTCTCGATGAGCGACACATTGTTGACGAGGTCCAGACAAATGCCCACGTACTCACTGCCGGTGGACTTCACCCACGCGGCCAACTCGTCGCTGCGCCAGCCCTTGTGGTTTTCAATAGCCAACCGCATCTTGTACTTGCGCAAAATTGGTTCCACGCGCTGCACCGCAGCCTTGCAGGCGGCGTCGAAGGCATGGAATTCGGCCGCGGTTTTGAACTGTTCGTAGCGGCGTCCGGAGAACGGGTCGTGAACGCACTCGACGTGCCCGCCCATCTCGGCACAAGCCTTCACGGCGGCTTCGTACTTGGGCAGGTCGGCGTCGGACTGGGCCGTGCGCAGGCCCACGGTGAGCCGCATGTCGTACTTTTCCACCTGGCGCCGGATCTTGGCGATGCCTTCCGGATTCAGGTCCTGGGGCAGGGAGGTGTGGGCCGCGCCCAGCCCCTTTTCGTGGGCGTATTCGATGATGTCCCACGCCGCGCCCATCTTCCGAATTCGCGCGGTGAGACCCGGCCCGGCCGTCCCCATGTACCGCAATACCTTGGGTCCCGCTGCCATCATTCCGGCGGCGGCCGCCGCAGTTCCGAGCATCGTTCTACGAGTCATGCAGCAAAAAAGATATCACTTCCCGGGCGGATTGTCCTGCTTGCCGGCCGCCACCTGCCACTCCTCATTGAACACCCCGGCCAGGGCTACATCCGGATCGTCCTTCGGGCCGGTGCGCAGAATCGCGTAGTCGCCGTATTGGGGCGTGGGGAAATCGCCAGCCCAATCCTCCCAAAGCGCCGTCAACCCGCTGTTGAGCACCACGTACTTTTTCGGGTTCAAAGGATTGGGATAGATCATCGCGGGCAGCACCTCGTTGGCGGCAAAGCGCTGGCCGGCCATCTGCACGGTCTCGCGGCCCCAGCGCAACGGCAGTTGCCGGGCGACGCGCTCCATCCAGCGGTTGCTACCCGGGTCGCCGAACAGGACCAGGTGATAGTTCTCTAAATCAGCAGCGGTGACGTCACGGTCATCCTTGACGCGCAAGCGGCCCCGGTAGGCCAGTTGATACTGGCGATCGAAGCGGGCCAAAATGGCGAGCGCCAACTCCTGCGCGGCAGGCTGCCACGGCGTCCCGGTGGGCTTGACGATCAGGAAGGGGTCGAGAAATGCATCGTCGATCGGTCCTTGCAGACCGTGCCGCTTGCGAAGTCCGGCCTCGGTGCGCGGCGCCACCTGCCAGCGGCCCGCCTGCTTGGCGAAGACTAACTGCGCCGCGCCGGCCACCACCAGAGTCTGGCCGTCGATCACCACGGTCGCGGCCCGCTCGGTTTCGCGCAGTTGCAGACGGTTGAGGTTTTTGGTCTTGATCTCGTAGCGGGTGCGGTTGGCCAGGCGGCGCGCGTCGATTTCAGCGCGTTCGTAGTGCTTTTCCAAACCTTCGAGGGTTGCCCAGTGGCTCCGGTGGTAACGCGCGGTGTAGGTGAGGAAGCGCAAGTGGTCCGGCGACTGGCGGCCGCGCTCGAGGTTGTCGCGATGCATCCCGTCCATGCGCTTGCGGAACTCGGGGTCGGTGGCGTGTGGGGTGTTCGGCGCTACCAGGAAAACCGTCGTGGGAATCTCCTGCACCCGCACCCCGGCGGCGAACGACTGGCCTTCGAGGTGGAAACCCTCCTGCGCTAGTTGCCGCCGCGCCACGATGTGTTTCGAGAACACCCCGTCCATCTCGCCTACGTAGCCGATGAACGGCATATTGAATGCATTCAGCATCCACTCGTAGGTATTGTCGAAGATGCGGCACATCGCCTGCTGGTGCGGGGCCAGATCCGTAATCAGGCGCATGCGGTGCGATTCGTTATCGCCCGCGCCGGCCTCAACCGACGCCCACTCTCCCGGATGGTGGAGCGCAACATGCCAAACCCCGGCTCCGCCCATTGAAAACCCGCGCAGCGCCAAGCGGTTCCGGTCCACCTTGTAGGCCCGGCCGGCGGCGGCGATGGCTTCAAAGACATCCGC
>JAPKZB010000005.1:57576-112591 GCA_026393985.1 Acidobacteriota bacterium | reverse complement strand
GCCCCGCGCCCGGCGAAGGCGTGGAGGAAGTCGACCTCATAGCGCGACACATAACGGCCGTGAGCGATCACATCGAGTGGGAAGGGCCGCGCACCGTCGTACTCGTCCGGCACCGTCACCCGGTAGGGCTGCACCGAACCATCCACCGCTGACCGGTATCCGCGCAGCACCCGCCCTTTCTGCGTGGTCCATGGTGATTGCCCTCGCTCGAGTTGGGCCGCCCGCTCGGCGCCCATGTCGAGCACGGCGAGAGTAGCAGCGACCGACTCCTTGCGGAAGAACTCCTCGCGAAACTGCAGGATCCACCGGGCCGCTTCAGCGAAGATCTCGACATCGGCCATGAGGTCGTCACGCACGCCCCGGGCCCGCAGCGAACCAATCTCGCTATCGAGAGCCGCGAGCTTCGCCGTGATCTCCTGGATTTCCGGCGCGGTGGGTTCATAGGGCGCTGCCCGCGGCCGGAACCGGGTTACCGGCAGGATCTCGCCGGCCCGCCCCTGTTTGGGAGAAGGTCCCTGGATGCTCTGGCTCAGCACGAGGCCGGCGCCCAGCAAAAACAATGCGATCACGGTTTGTTTCATTGGCTTGATGGCAATCAACGCACTGTTCAGGCTACCGCATCATCCTGTGCCACAGCACCCGGTTCAGATTGCCGCGCCCCGGGTCGGAGAGCACCTCACCCTGCCGCCGCGCGTCGACCGAGTGCAGCCCGGGCGAGTCGACGTAGCCGAGCACCTTACCGGTTTTGCGGTCAACATTCACCAGCCATCCCGGCGCTTCGTTCACGACATTCCGCGCGTGCGTGCCCACCCACAGGTCTCCGTCCGGCGCCGCGGTGATCGAAAACGTTTTGCCCAGATGATTCCACTCCCCCAGATATTTGCCCTCCAAGTCGAAGCGCTGAATCCGTCCGTTCTGGCGGTCGGCGACATAGATCACCCCATCGCGCAGCACGAGGCCGTGCGGTAAGTGAAACTGGCCCGGTCCCGTGCCGGGGGTGCCCCATTGCCTCAAGCGCTTGCCCGCCGAACTGTACTCGACAATCCGGGCGTTGGCGTATCCATCGGCGATAAACAGGCGGCCCCCAGGACCGAAGGCGATATCGGTGGTGCCCCGCGCTCCGCGCCGGTCGGCCGGCACCTCGCCGACTTCGATCCGCAGCAGCAACTTGCCTTGCGGCGTAAACTTCAGCACCACCGAACTGCCCGAGTCCACCGTCCAGACGTTGCCCTGCGGGTCCAGGCGAATGCTGTGCGGAATCGTGTAGAGTCCTTTGCCCCAACTCCGCAGCACCCTGCCGCGCGAGTCGATGACCACGACGGCATCCTCGCCAAGGTTACGGTGGATCAAATAAGTTTCGCCGTTGGCGGACGCGGCCACCGAAGAGATGTAGTCCGTGTTCCAGCCCGCAGTGGGCGGCTGAATCGCGAGCGGTGAAGCCACCCAGGGCAGTTTGGGCGCACTGCGGATAAGCGCCGTCAGGCGCGCGGCTTCTTCGGCCGTCGGTGTCGCGGGGGGCGTCTGCGCCCCGCACAGCAGGGCATACAAGCAAAGGGAGGCAACGGTTCGCATCGCCCGGCAGAATATCACGGCCGGGGTTCGTGATTTCCGGCCGTTAGTTTCCCGGGATTCAGAATTCCTCGCGGATCAAACAGCTCCTTCAAGCTCCGCATTACCGCCACGGCTTCGGCCCCGTGCTCGGGCTCGAGAAACTCCCCCTTCCCCATACCCACCCCGTGCTCGCCGGAAGCCGTACCGCCTAAGGCGAGGCTCTTGCGCACGGCGGCGCGATGGAACTCCTCGACGGCCTCCCACTCGGCCGTATTCCGCCACGGCAGAATGACGTGCACATTTCCATCGCCGGCGTGACCCAAAAGATAACCGGTCAAGCCGCGGTCGGCCAGCTCGGCTTGGAGGAATTCGACCATCTCGGCCATGGCGCCGAGTGGCACGGCCGTATCGGTCGTCAGCAGCCGCGCCCCGGGATTGGCCTCCTGCGAGGCGGTGTAGGCGCGCAGCCGGGCCCCCCACAGATTTTCACCGGCGCGCTCCACGCTGCTGGCGCCACCGGCCCGGCAAATGGCCTCGGCCACCGTGCCGTGGCCCGGCGTATGGAACTCGCAGAAGAGCGTGTCGGCCGCGATCTCTTCAAGAAACCCCATGTAGGAGCGGTCAAGAAACTCGATGGCTCCCGCGTCGAGCCCGCGCATCGCCCCCACGCAGGCCAAGGCCTCCCGGACGCTACTGAAGCGCGCTACCACCACCTCGCGGACCGCCGGCACGGGCGTCAGCTTGACGGTCGCCTCGGTGATGACGCCCAGCGTTCCTTCGCTGCCGGCGAATAGTTGCGTCAGGTTGTAGCCGCAGCTCTGCTTCCAGGCCTTCCCGCCGGTGCGGATGAGCCGCCCGTCAGCCAAGGCGACCTCGAGGCCCAGCAAGTGCGCCCGCGTCGAGCCGTACTTCACCGCTTTGGGCCCGGCGGCGTTGTTGGCGATCATCCCCCCGATGGTGGCGTCTCCTCCGATCTCGACGGCGAACTGCCAGCCCGTGCCGGTCAGCTGCCGGTTCAGCGCCCGGTACTTGACGCCGGCTTCCACCACCGCCAACCGGTCGGGGAGGCGTAGCTCCTTCACCCGGTCCAACCGTTGCAGACTCAGGGAGATCCCGCCGTGCCGGGGAATTGGATTTCCCTCCACACTCGTCCCGGCGCCCCAGGGCGTTACCGGCACGCCTCTTTGGTTAGCCCAACCGAGTACGGCGGCAACCTCCCGGGCGCTGCCAGGAAAGGCCACCGCCTCCGGCAGGACAGGCTCGTGGCCGCTCACGTCGCTGGCGTGCAACTCCAGGCAGGCCGGTGAGGTCTGTACCTCCACGATCGCGGCCAGATCCTGAATCCACGTCATGCTGATAGTTTACCGGCCGGGCATGGGCATGGCGACGCTCCGTTGCCAGTACTGCTCAAACAGACCGCGCATGGCCTCCCCCAGGCCGATATGGTCAAAGACCACGGCGGTCCAGGTGGGTTTGGTGATCACCGGGTCGAGCAGGGCCAGCAGACCGCGCCGGCCATCGCAAAGGGTGAGCTTCAGCGGCAGCGAAGGAACCTGATGGACCTCGACCCCCGCTTCCAGGAACTCAATCAGACGGCGCCGGTGCACATCGTCGAGCGTGCCCATTTCGATTAGCAGCCGGCAGCGTACGCCGCGCGACAGCGCCTCGCGCACCATCTGGTCATCGACCGGGTCGATTGCATACGGTGGCCGCGAAAACTCGCAGTACTCGGTCTGAACGTCGCTCATCATGCGGCGATACTCCGTGGCCGTCTGGAGCGGTTCGGAGACGATGCGAAGATAGTCGAGCGTACCCCGGCCACCCTGGCCCTCGGAATAAGAAGTGTTCAGGTCCTCGACGAGGTCCGTCGCCTGCCGGGACTGTTCGGTCAACTCCTGCTGGAGCGCCTGCGCCCGGCGGGCAAAATAGCTGGGGATAGCCAGCGACGGCTCGACGGCCGAGAACAGCTTAGTGCGTTCCTGCACCACCTGGGCAAAACCTTTTTCGACGAGCGAGTCGAGAACTTCGTAAATCTTTTGCCGGGGAACGTTGGCGCGGGCCGCCAGTTCAAGCGCCTTAAACCGCGGGTGACCGACGAGAACCAGATAAGAGCGCGCTTCGTACGCGTTTAACCCAATCTGTTGCAACCGTTTCCAGAACCGCGCATAATCGGCATCCAGTAATTCATTTGGCATGGACCCTTCAACAGTATCAAACTATTCGCGGCGGAGGATACAATCCGTGCATCTAATAGAGGTATGGAACAGCTACCCTCCACGCTGGGCGAACTGAAAAAAAGCGAATGGTTCCGGCGGTATGCGCCGGACCGGACCGTGAAAGACGAGTTGCGCGAGAACCTGATCGCCAAGATCAGAACCGGCGAAAGGTTGTTCCCAGGCGTAGTGGGATACGAAGATACCGTTGTGCCGCAGGTGGTGAACGCCGTGCTCGCCAAGCATAACTTCATCTTGCTCGGCACGCGCGGCCAGGCCAAGACGCGTTTGATCCGCATGCTGACCACGCTACTCGATGAGTGGCTGCCCTATGTGGCAGGGAGCGAAATTCGGGACAATCCGCGAGCGCCGCTTTCCCAGTTCGGCAAGGAGCAGGTGGCGGCGCTCGGCGATGCGACGCCGATTGCCTGGATGGCGCAGCACGAGCGCTACGTTGAAAAACTGGCGACGCCGGACGTGACGATTGCCGACATGATTGGCGATATCGACCCGATCAAGGCCGCCAAACTGGGGCGCGATATCGGCAGCGAGTCGACGATTCACTATGGTCTGCTGCCGCGGGCCAACCGGGGCATCTTCGCCATCAACGAGTTGCCGGATCTGGCGGGCAAGATTCAGGTGGGCCTGTTCAATATCATGCAGGAGGGGGATATTCAGATCAAGGGCTACCCGGTGCGCCTCCCCCTCGATGTCGTCCTGCTGTTCACGGCCAACCCGGAAGACTACACGGCCCGCGGCAAAATCATCACACCGCTCAAGGACCGGATCGGCAGCGAGATCCGGACGCACTACCCGCATACGATCGAACTGGGCATGGAGATTACGGCCCAGGAGGCCTGGACGCGGCGCAATGGCGGCATTACCCTGACGGTGCCGAAGTTTATCCGCGAGACCGTCGAGGCCATCGCTTTCATCGCCCGCGATGACAAGCGCATCGATAAGCGCAGCGGAGTTTCGCAGCGCCTGCCGATTTCGGTCATGGAGAGTGTGGTTTCTAACGCCGAACGTCGGGCGCTGTCCGCCATGGAGGTGGAAGCTGTCCCGCGGGTTGTGGACCTGTACGCCGCGCTGCCCTCGATGACGGGCAAGATGGAGCTCGAGTACGAAGGGGAACTGAAGGGCGGCGAGGCGGTAGCCCGGGAACTGATCAAAGCGGCGGTGGGCCGGGTGTTTACGCACTACTTCGATGGCGCCAACCTGGGCATGATCGTGAAGTACTTTGAGCGCGGCGGAGCCTTGAAGCTTGAAGAGAGCACGCCGGCGGCCGATATGATCGGGCAGATGATGCCGGTGGACGGGCTCTTTGAGAAGACCGCGGCGCTGGGCATCGGCGTCGGGGAAAGCGATGCCATGCGCGCCGCGGCAGCCGAGTTCGTGCTCGAAGGGCTGTACGCACACCGGCGCCTCAGCCGCAGCGAGGAGTTGGGTTTCATGGGAGAGGAGCGGCGCACCGGACGCGGCGAGACCGAGGAAAACCCGCAGCCTCGCAACAAGAAGCGGCAGCAGTTCAACTAACCGATGCGGTCGATACGGTATTCGAAATTTACGGAAGAAGACTTCGGCCTCAGCGCCGAAGATCTGATGAAAGCGCTGGCGGATTTCTTCCTCCAGAGCGGCTTTCAGGATCCCTACGGACAGTTTCCGTTCGATGAGAATTCGCTCGAGGCTTTGAAGGAAGCCGTGCGGCGGGCGCTGCTGAGCGGGGAACTCGCGCCGCTTGAGGAGATTCAGAAGTTATCCGAAGAGCAGTTCGAGGCGCTCGTCGACCGGCTCGTCGAGAAGCTGCAGACCGAGGGCTACGTCACCGAGCCGCCGCCGGGACCGGGGCGCGAAGGCGAGCAGCAGGAGATTCGCGTCGAGGCGACCGACAAGGCGCTCGACTTTCTGGGCTACAAGACGTTGAAGGACCTGATGGGCTCGTTGGGTAAGGCCAGCTTTGGCGCTCATGACACCCGCGAGCTGTCGACGGGCGTGGAAACGAGCGGCTCGAGTAAGTTGTACGAGTTCGGGGATACGTTGAACCTGGATGTCAATACGACCCTGTTTCATGCCATGCAACGCGAAGGCGTCAAAGTCCCGCTCGGGCTCGAGTATGAAGACCTGCACGTGCACCAGAGCGAGTACCAGAGCAGTTGTGCAACGGTGCTCATGCTCGACTGCTCCCATTCCATGATCCTGTACGGTGAGGACCGTTTCACCCCGGCCAAGCGGGTCGCCCTCGCTCTCGCCCATCTGATCAAGACGCAGTATCCGGGCGATTCCCTGCGCTGCGTCCTGTTTCATGATTCGGCCGAGGAACTGCGACTGCAGGACCTCGCGCGGGTGCAAGTGGGACCGTACTACACCAACACGCGCGATGGCCTGATTCTGGCGCAAAAGCTGCTGCAGCAGGAAAAGAAAGACATGAAGCAGATCATCATGATCACCGACGGCAAGCCTTCGGCGCTGACGCTCGATGACGGACAGATCTACAAGAATCCGTTCGGGCTCGACCCGCTGGTGATCTCGCGGACGCTCGAAGAGGTGAGCCGGTGCAAGCGGGCGGGAATTCTGATCAACACCTTCATGCTGGCGCAGGATTACGGCTTAATCAGCTTCGTCAAGAAGATCAGCGAGATGTGCAAGGGTAAGGCTTACTTTACGACGCCCTATACGCTCGGTCAGTATCTACTCATGGATTACATGACTCGGAAGAGTAAGATGGTGCATTAGATTGCGATACTTTCGCAGGAGCTCGTAAAGAACGATCCCACCCGCCGTGGCGACGTTCAGCGAGTGTTTGACGCCGAGCATCGGCAGGCGGACGTGGACATCGGCCCGGGCGGAAAGGGCGGGTTGAATACCGTCCACTTCGTGGCCGAAGAGGACGCAGACGGGGAAGCGGGGCTGCCAGTCGAACAGGTCCACGGCACGGGGCGTGGTCTCAATGGCCGCGATCTCCGTATCCTCGGGCAGCAGATCGAGCGCGTCCATCGCATAGCGCCATGGCACGGTGAACTCGGCGCCCAGCGCCGTCTTGGCGATCTGCTTGGGGTTACGCTCGGGCGTCGAGGCGATACCGGCCAGCAGGATCGCCTCGGCGGCGCAGGCATCGGCGGTACGAAAGAAGCTGCCGATGTTGTACATGCTGCGAACGTTGTCGAGCAGGACCGTCACCGGAAGCCGCTGAATCCCATCGTAGGTCGTCGAGAGCGGCGTGGCGGCAAAGGGGAGACGCTCCACAGTGCTTCGGTTCCCGTCCTACTATTTCTTCAGGAGATCCCGGATTTCCGTCAGGAGTTTGACATCCTCGGGAACCACCGGGGCGGCGGGCGCCGGGGCCGGGGCCGGGGCTTCCTCTTTCTTCATCGAGTTGAAGGCCTTGACGAGGAGGAAGACGCAGAAGGCGAGCAGGACGAAATTAATCATGACAGAAAGGAAACTGCCGTAGGCCAGCGTCGCCGCGCCGGCTTTCTTGGCTTCGGCCAGGGTGGCATAGGTTTTCCCGTCGAGTGCCGTGAACTGGTTGGAAAAATCGAGACCTCCCGTGGCGGCGCCAATCACCGGCATCATCAGATCGCCAACCAGCGAATCGACAATCTTGCCGAACGCGCCACCAATAATCACGCCCACGGCAAGGTCCATGACGTTGCCCTTGTTGATAAACTCTTTAAATTCAGAAATCATTCCCATTTGCTTGCTCCTCTGACGCCGCAAAGGCGCGCTGATAGATTGTGAACGTGGTGAACTCTCGAAAACCAAGCCGATCATAAAGCTTACGACCAGCGGGACTTGATTGTAGCACCGACTGGTGGCAATTCAAGCGGGTAGCGGCAAAGTGGGCGGCGTGTCGCATTAACACTTCCCCGTAGCCGCGGCCCTGATACTGCGGCAGCGTGCCCACTGAATAGAAGCCGGCGACGCCGTCGGCGGCGGTTACCATGGCGCAGCCGACGGGTTCCTGGTCGAGGTAGGCCAGCCACCCATAGGCCGGGCCTCGCCAGGCGGCGGGATGGGCGTAGATCCGCTGGCAGAGGGGGAAGGCGACGTGGAAGATGACGGAAACCAGATGCGCAAAGGCGAGCGCTTCGTGGGCGTGCCGCACCGGTTGAACCGTCAGGCCGGCCGGAGCGGGCCGGAGCGGGGCAGGGAAGGGGCCGGCCAGGAGTCCGGGCGCCGACTGTTGGAACCGGTACCGGTATTGGCGCAGGAGCGCCGGGTCGGCGCGAGGCGCCAACTGTTCGCACAACCAGAGCGAGGAGCCGGCCAGCAGGCGGTCGTAGTGGACGGTGAGCTGGTTCAGCGTGGCGGGCAGACCGGCGGGGGGCGGGGTGAGCGAAGCGATGTTGAAGGCGGGAGAGTCGGCGCCCGAGTAAACAGCCAAAGCGCCCGGCAGGGAGGCGGCATGGCCGCCATACGCATAGAAGCGCGAAGCTAGGCGATGGTTGGCCTCGATGAGCGAGTAGGCGGGAGGGCCGAGCGGGGACATGGGTTACGCCAGATAACCTTTCACCACGTGGCCATGCACATCGGTGAGCCGCCGCCGAATGCCGTTGTGGTAGTAGTTTAACCGTTCATGGTCCAAGCCCAGCAGATGCAGCGCGGTGGCATGAAAATCGTGAATCGTCACCGGGTTCACCGCCGGCTTCTGGCCAAGCTCATCGGACTCGCCATAGGCAAAACCGGGCTTCAACCCGGCGCCGGTCATCCAGCAAGAGAAGCAGTCCGGATGGTGGTCGCGTCCGGCCGTCTTGCCGGTTCCCTGCGACACCGGCGTCCGGCCGAATTCGGTCACACCGAGCACCAGCGTATCGGCAAGCAGACCGCGGGCGGCGAGGTCGCTGAGCAGGGCGCCCACGGGCTTGTCGTACTCGGCGGCCCGTTTGGTGTGGTTGTCGATGATGCTCCCGTGCGCGTCCCAATCCACCGAAGACCCGCCGTGATAAACCTGCACGAAGCGCACGCCCTGCTCAAGCAACCGCCGCGCGAGGAGGCACTGCCGCGCCAGCGGTTCGGTCTTCGGATCATCAAAGCCGTAGAGCTTCCGCGTTGCCTCGGATTCCGTCGTCAAATCCGAGATGGCAGGTACGCTCAGTTGCATACTCGCCGCCAGTTCATAGCTCCGGATGCGCGCCTCAAGCGCCGAGTCTCCCGGATGCTCATCGGCAAACCGGCGGTTCTGCCGGTTCAACCAAGCGAGCGCCGCCGACCGCGCCTCCGGCTTCACGGCGGCCGGGGTAGCCAGATCCGGCACCGGTACAGCGGAGCTGCGGAACATGGTTCCTTGCACCGCCGCCGGCAAAAAGCCGTTCGACCACTGCACGGTGCCGCCCCAGGGATGGGCGCGCAGGTCCGGCAGCACCACGAAGGACGGCAGATTCTCCCGTTCCGAACCGAGCCCGTAGGTCACCCAGGCGCCCATGCTCGGAAAGCCCGTCAGGATGAACCCGGTATTCATGCACGCCACGGCCGGCATATGGTTGGCGCTCTTCGATACCATCGTGCGCACCACCGTCAGCTTGTCGGCGTGCGCGGCCAGATTGGGCAGCAGGTCGCTGACCCACAGCCCGCTCTGGCCGCGCTGCGCGAACGGAAAGACGTTGCCGAGCAGGTTGCCGCCCTGGCCGAAAAACGTGGGCATCGCAAAGGGCTTGCCGTTCCGTTTGGCTAGTTCCGGCTTGTAGTCGAAGGTGTCCAGGTGGCTCATGCCGCCGACGCTGAATACCTGCAGCACCCGCTTTGCCCTCGGCGGAAAGTGCACGCCGGCAGACAGGCCCGCGGCCGCCAGCGAGGAGACCGCCATCCAGCCAAAGCCGGCCCCGGCGTCGAGGATCGCCTGGCGGCGCGAGATCGGCTTACTGGACATAGAGGAACTCACTCAAGTTGAACAGCGCCCAGCATAGCGCTTCGAGGCCCGCGCTTGCCGCCAACTCCGCCGCCGAAGCAGCCTCCTCCGGCCGCGGCGGCCGACCCAGCGCCAACTCGTACGCCCACGCAATCCGCGCCGCGGGCTCCTCCCGCTCCGCGCTAACCCGCGCGGCGAAGGTCCGCGCCATGCGGTCGGCAAAAGGGTTGTTCATCAGGCTGAGCGCCTGCAGCGGCGTGGTGGTCACCGACCGCTTCGGCGTCTTGACCGATGGCAGCGGACAATCGAGCGCGTCGAGCATCGGGTTCCCTCCCGAGTTGATGTTCATGCGGTAGATGGTACGGCGCTGCAGCGCGGCATCGGCCGAATCGACAGGACTATAGGAGTGATACGACCCCGGGTTCTTGATGATCTCAAACGGCCGGAAGCTGGGCCCGAAGAGCATGGGATTGAGGGCGCCGCTCACCGACAGCATCGCGTCGCGCACCGCCTCGGCCGGCAATCGCTGCGATGGGAAACGCCAGAGCAGACGGGCGCTCGCGTCCTGTGCCGCGGCAGCCGAGTCCAAGCGCGACGATTGGCGGAAGGAGGCGGAGAGCAAGATCTGCCGGTGCAAGTGTTTCAGGCTGCCGCCGTGGCGCAGGAAGTCGGCCGCGAGCCACTCGAGCAGTTCAGGATGCGAGGGTTGCCCGCCGTTATAGCCGAAGTCGTTGGGGCTATCGACCAACCCGGCGCCGAAATGATAGTGCCAAACACGGTTAACGATCACGCGGGCAAACAGTGAGTTGTCCGGACTCGTGAGCCATTCGGCGAAGCGACGGCGGCGTTCAGCATCGGGCGCATCGGGGGGCAGGCCGAGGTCGCCGCTCAGCCCCCGCAGCAGCGAAACTCCCGCCGGAGCCACCGTCTCCCCTGGCTGCGAGACGTCCCCGCGCGCCAGCAAACGCGTCGGCGGGGCGGGCCGGACCTCCGCGGCAAAAGCCCGGGCCGGCGCCTCGGCGAAGGCCCGCCGTCGGGCGCGCTCCTCGGCGAGCCTCCGCACCAGCCCCTCCCGCTCGGCACCCTGGGCCGGCGCCGCGTTGTCCACCCCCGCGGCAAACAGGGCTGCAACCTGACCTTCGGTCAGCGCGTCCGAAAACAGCCGGGCCTGCTCGAGTTCAAGGCCGTTGCCGCTCATCAGCTCCACAATGGCATCCTGCTTGCCGTAGGTCTGCAGCTTGCCGTGCGCGGTGCCGGCATCAGGGCGGTAGGGGTGGCCGTAGAGCTTCCCATTCCTGTAAACGCGGATCTCCCCGTCCGCGGCATAAGTAATCGCCACGTGGAGGCGTCCCCCGGCGGGGGTGTCTTCCTCCGGGCCTTCTACGTCCTCGGTACGGAAGTTTACCGTGCTCGCGTTTTCCCACCGGCGCTTCTTGCCGCCGGTGAAATGAATCCCATCGAGGGCCGCGCCGCGGAAGCCACTGCGATTGCGAATCCGGAAAAGCGTTGTCCCCTTTTCGATCGGGCGCGCCACATGCACCCAAGCCTCGAGCGTCTTCTCCCGGACATCGGCGGTCAAGGGTGCCGTGACAGCCGTAACGCTCTCCTTGCCCCCCGGAGGCTGCAGGCGCCCGCTCGCAAACGTCGCCGCCTCCGGCGCAAGACTGGCGTGCAGCGCCCCGGCATCGTCGCGGGCGTCACTATCGAGCGTCCACCAGCCTACCGGCGCCGGCACCGTCGCGGGTACGGCAAGCCGCGGGCGCCCGGCGCGGTCCAACTGCCCGACCTGCGCTTCCAGTTCGCCAATGCGACGGTCGAAGGCCGCCAAGTCGGCCTCGTGCCGGGCCCGCTCCACGCCAGTAAGCACGGGGCGGCCCCCGGCCCGCAACTCGCTGCCGGTCGTCGGCTGCCAGATGCCATCAAACACAGCCTTCAGACGGTAATAGTCCCGCTGCGGAATCGGGTCGAACTTGTGATCATGGCAGCGGGCGCAGTTCACGGTCAGACCGAGAAAGGTTTGCGCCACCAGCCCCACCATCTCCTCCATCTGGTCCGTCCGCACCTGCTCGCGCTCCCGGTCCACGGCCGAGGTCAAGCCCACGGCATCATACGGCCCGAGCACCAACATGCTGGTCGCCACGACGCCGTCGCGTGTCTGCGGCCTCAGCAGATCGCCGGCAATCTGTTCGCGCGCAAACTGCCCGTATGGCTTGTCTTCGTTAAAACTGCGGATGACATAGTCGCGGTAGGGCCAGGCGTGATCCCGGATCCAGTCGCGTTCAAAGCCCTCACTTTCGGCAAAGCGAACGGTGTCGAGCCAATGGCGCGCCCAGTGTTCGCCGTAGTGGGGTGAAGCCAGCAGCCGGTCCACCAGCCGGGCGTAGGCATCCGGCCGCCGGTCGTCGACGAAGGCCTGCACCTCGGCCGGGGTGGGCGGCAGGCCGGTCAGCGTAAAGCTCGCCCGCCGGATCAGCGTCCGCCGGTCGGCCTCGGGCGCCCTCTGCCAGCCCCGCGCCCGGAGCTTGGCATCAATCCAAGCGTCAATCACCGAAACGTCTCCCACTGGCGGCGGTGTTTCCCGCAGCGGTTGAAACGCCCACCAATCGGCCGTCGCGCGCTGAAGCTCAATCGCGCCGCTGCTCCAGGCCGGCATACCAGCCGTCTGCCACTGCCGCAGAATCTCCACTTCCGTCTCGGGCAGCGGCTTGGCCGGCGGCATCTCGCCGCTCGTGACGCGGGCCAGTATCTGCCCGGGCCCGCGGCTGCCGCCCCGCGCCGCCGCACCGGACGAACTCAGGTCCAGCCCCGAACTCTTCACCGCCGCCGAATGGCACCCCACGCACCGCCGCGCGAGCACCTCCCGCGCCTGCCCGGCTATCTGCGCCGGGTCCACGCCCTGGGCGCTGCCCGGGGCAATCGTGGCAATCACCATCCACGCGCCGAAGCCTGGATATCGAACCAGCGGCCAAGATCTCATCGCAGGAACTCCCGTCCGGCTTCGATTATACGCGCTTTTCCTGTATGCTAGCCAAGTCGGATTTACTTCCTGCCCTCCACTCCCTACTTATGAAAGCATGGCGATTTTACGGCTTCGGCGACCTCCGCCTCGATGAAGTTCCCATGCCCGAGCTCCGGCCGCGGCATGTCCTCGTAAAGGTACTCTGCGTGCAACCCAGTGTCACGGAGGCCCAACTAGCCTTCGGCATCCGCACCCTGGCCTACGAAAAAATCAAAAAACGGCTCGAGACCGAAGCACCCGTGCAGTTATTCGGTCACGAATACTGCGTCCGGATTGTCGAAGTCGGACCCGGCGTCACCCGCTTCCGCGCCGGCGACCGCGTCGCCGCCCGCGCCAAACTGCCCTGCGAACACTGCCCCCTGTGCGACTCCGGCCGCTCGGCGCTCTGCCGCAAGGGTCCCATCATCGGCTTCCAACTGCCCGGCTGCTTTGCCGAATACGCCGTCCTTCCCGAGATCGCGCTCACCCACGTCGACGACCGGATCTCCGATAGCGAAGCCGCCTGCCTGCAGTCGCTCAGCGACAGCGTCGCCTCGGTGGAAACCGCCGAACTGCGCATCGGCGACTCGGTCGTCCTCTACGGCCAGGGCAGCATGGGCCTCGAATGCATGCAGATCGCCCGCGTCAGCGGCGCCGGCAAGATCATCGCCGTCGACGTTCGCAAGGAAGCCCTCGACGTATCCCGCGAGTTAGGCGCCGACTACGTCATCAACGCCGCCGAAACCGACCCCGTACAGGCCATCCTCGACCTCACCGAAGGCAACGGCGCCGACGTCGTCTTCGAGTGCGCCGGCGGCAGCCCCAAGCAGGGCCTGGCCGGTACCCGCAGCCTCACCCAGGCCATCGACTCGGTCCGCTCCGGCGGCAAACTCGTCGGCGTCTCCTGGTTCGGCGCGCCGCTTGAAGTCGACATCGATCTGCTGCGCGAACGCAGCCTACGCTATCTGTTTCCCGACATCAGCACGCTCGGCCACCTCGAACACACCGTCGGCCTGGTCGCCTCCGGCCGCGTGCGACTGAAACCAGCGATTAAACACATCCTCCACGGCATTGAGCAGGTGCCGCAGGCCTTCGAAATCACCGCCAACAAGGGCCGCTACCAGGCGCTCAACCCAGCCCAGGTCATGATGGCCTAAGGAAGAACATCCCATGAAAAAAAATCAGACAGCGGCCAGAGCGCGTAAGGTGGGCACCGGCCCCCTCTCGGACGCCATCGGCAAATCCGGCGGCATGGACCACGATATGCATTGCCGGTCGGCCAACGCCAGCATGGCCGGCCCGGCCTTCACGCTCCGCGTCCACACGGCCGATATTCTCATGGTGGCCAAGGCGCTCTCGCTCTGCCCGCCAGACCACGTGCTCGTCATCGACGGCCAAGGCGAACGCAACACCGCCCTCTGGGGCGGCCTCACCACGATGGCCGCGCATCGCAAGGGCCTGGCGGGCGTAGTCATTGACGGCGCCATCCGTGACGCCGCCGACATCGCCTCGAGCAAACTCCCCGTCTTCGCCCGCGCCATCGTCCCCAACGCCGGCGGCGCCGAGTACAAAGGCGAAGTCGATCTCCCCGTACAATGCGGCGGCGTTGTCGTTTGCCCCGGCGACTGGGTCGTGGGCGATGCCGACGGCGTTGTCGTCGTCCCGCAGGCCCGCATCGAACAGGCGCTCGATACCGCCGACCGCATTCTTGTCGCCGAAAAAGAGATCGCCCGCCAGATCAAAAAAGGCCGCGAAATGGGCGAAATCCTGCGCTGCGACGAGGTGCTGGAGCAAAAGGCGAAAGGCACCTTCCTGCCGCAGCTCCGCGTCGTCAAAGGCGACGGCGCCCCTACGGAGCCGGAGTCTCCTCCGGCCCACCCGAAAGCTGCATCGGAATAATGCCCGCGGCCTGGTCGCCGTTCAACTCCAGCACCTCGCGGAACGTCGCCTCCATCGTGCGGACGGCGCTGCCCAACTGGTGCAGCCACAGGCCCCAGAACTGTGCAATCGAAGGCACCTGCCGGGTATCGCGAATGGCCCGCAGCACGTCTTTTTTGTGCGACGCCATGTCGAACCCGCGCAGCATCGCCGCGCCCACCTCGCTCAGGTTCACCCGGTCGTTCAGATCAAACCGCGCCACGTCACGCCGAATCGTCCGCTCCGCCCCGCTCTTGGTCGTCACCGTCACGGTGTCCTGAAACGTCAGCGCGCCCGACAGCAGCGCCGCCTCCGGCGTAATCCCCAACAGCGTCGTCGCCATCGCCGGGTTGCGAACCGCAATCGGTGGCGCCGCCTCGTGCAGACGAATGCGCGCCGGACCCGAGATGCCCACCCAGGTCCCGGTCGGCGTCTCCGTCATCGAAAAGAACTTCGAGACGATCATCTCCATCTCCCGGTCTTCGAGCTTCTCGATCTCGCTCTCCTTGAACCGCCTCGCCTCTTCGGCCCGCCGCGCGAACTCGTCGCGAAACTGCGTGTTCTCGGACAGATTCCGCAGAATCGCCTGCGTCCAGTGCGCCACCGGATAGTTCCACGCCACCGGCACAATCTGCACCGCCAGCCGCGTCAATCCCGCCACAATCGCCTGAATGTGCTTCTTGCTGGTGCTCTCAATGTACAGACGGCCATGGACAAAGTCGAGCAGCACGGCCACCTGCGTCCGGCAGACGGCGCTCGCGTCTTCCACCTTCTCATCCACCGTCTTTTTGTCGGTCGCCAGCAGGAACTTATACGGCCGCTCCAGCAGCACGTACGAACTCTGCTCCTTCCGCGATGGTAGGTCCGAGGCCTTCTTCCACTCGTTCATCACGGCCCACAGGCCAAACCACGGCAGTTCGGACGAGAGCTGCGGCGAGACGCGAAACGCCTCCGCCGTGCGCCCGTATCCCGTGCCCTCCAGAATCTCCGCCGGCAGCACCGCCGTCGTCCCCTCCTCGAGATCCGCCACGGCATGACGCGCCAACTCGGTCTGCTGTTCGGCGGTCAACTCCTGCTCCTCATCAAGCCGCGGCGCGCTGAACGGATTGAAGCCGATCGCGTCCGTCCCATACAACCGCGCCACCGCCGCGGCTGCCTGCTGCGAGGCCACCGCCATGCGGGCCGGATCGTCAAGGGCGGTTGTAAAGGCGGTCAGGGTCTCGTTGTCCAGGCCAAAGATGGCCCAGTTACCACGTCCAAACATGCGTAAAGGTGTTGCTCCTGCTCAGAGTTTACCAACGAAGCGCGGCCCGGCTCCCCGCCGTCCGCCAATGCGCTTATAATAGCAGGCGATACCCCAGGAGACTTATATGTCATTGAATCGGCGTCACTTCTTTTACGGCACGCTGCTGGCGGGCGCCGTCCCCACCGGCGGCTTCGGCTCCACCCCCTCCCTTAAGGCCCTCGGCTACAAGTCCCCCAACGAAAAGCTGAACTTCGCCGCCATTGGCTCCGGCGGCCAGGGCGCCAGCAACATCCGCGCCGCCTCGCCCACCGAAAACATCGTCGCGCTCTGCGACGTCGATGATCGCCGCGCCGCCCAGACCTTCAACGCCTTTCCCAAGGCAACCAAGCACCGCGACTTCCGCGTCATGCTCGACAAAGAAGCCAACAACATCGACGCCGTCATCATCGCCACGCCCGACCACATGCACGGCATGGCCGCCATGTGGTGCATGGAGCGCAAAAAGCACGTCTACGTGCAAAAGCCCCTCGTCCGCACCATCTGGGAGGCGCGCCAGGTCCGCGCCGCGGCCGCCAAGTACGGCGTCGCCACCCAGATGGGTAACCAGGGCTACTCGAACGAAGGCACCCGCCAGTGCGCTGAAATCATCTGGAACGGTGACCTTGGCAAAGTGAGCGAAGTCCACGCCTGGTCTGACCGGCCGCTCTGGCCCCAGGGCATCACCGAAATCCCCAAAGAAGACGCCGTCCCCGCCGGCCTCGATTGGGACCTCTGGCTCGGCGTCGCCGAGAAGCGCCCCTTCACCGCCGGCGGCGCCTCCAAGCCCGACCGCTGGGACGGCTTCTTCTACCAGCCCTTCAACTGGCGCGGCTTCTACGACTTCGGCGCCGGCGCCCTCGGCGACATGGCCTGCCACATCCTCGGCGCGCCCAACATGGCCCTGCACCTGTCGCAACGCAAGATCGTTGGCGTCGAGTGCATCCGTAAGGAAGGCGTGAGCCCTTTCCAGTTCCCGGAATCGTCGGTCATCCGCTTTGACTTCGCGCCCTATGAAGATATGCCCGCGCTGCAGGTCTTCTGGTACGACGGCCTCAAGTCGAGCCCGAAGGTCGAAGGCGTCCCCGCCAACGAGTGGCTCGGGGAGCCGCCCATGCTCCGCGCCGCCGGCGGGCAGGCAAGACGGCCGCAAGTCTTTGGCCCCCAACCCGGCGTCGCCGACTTCCGTTCCCCCGGGCGCGTCTATTCAAAGAGCGCCTTTGAAGCCCTCGAAGCCCCCGGCGCCCAGCTCCAGTTCCCCACGCCCAACGGCAGCGTCTTCAAGGGCGACAAGGGTCTGCTCACCACCGGTACTTATGGCGAGGTCACCCGCCTGCTGCCCGTGGCCAAAATGCGCGACTACACCATGCCCGCGCCGCTGCTCACCCGCTCGCCCGGCCACATGCGCGACTTCATCCGCGCCTGCAAGGGCGGCGATCCGGCCTGTTCGAATTTCGAAGTCGCCGCGCCGTTCGTCGAATGGATGTTACTCGGCGTCATCGCCTTGCGCCACGAAGGCAAGCTCGAATACGACCCGGCCAAGATGCGCATCACCAACAACCCGGAAGCCAACAAACTCCTGCGCCCCATCTTCCGCAAAGGTTGGGACTTCCATCCCGTCAAGATCAAAGGCTAACCGGATCCCGGCCCCGCGCTACGGCAACGGCAGCGCGGGGTCGGGACCAGCGTCCTTCGGCGTCTCAATCGTACGGATGATCTCGCGCCGCGCGACGTCGATCACGTGCACCTTCCCCTGGCTTTGCACCCCCGAAAAAGCATACTTCCCATCCGCCGATAATGTCAGCGACAGCGGGGGACCGCCCAAGGGAACCACCTTCGTCTCCTTCCGGCTTGCTACATCCGCAAAGCCAACGGCCGAGCCCTCGTTGCCGAGCGAGTAGACCAGCGTTCGCCCATCTGGCGTTAACGCCACGCGGTTCGGATAGGTGGACGTGGCAATCTCCCCAGTTACCCGGTCCTTGCCCGTATCGACCAGGACAATCTGGTTACTCTCGGCGTTAGTCAGATAGATCGTCCGGCCATCCCGCGAAAGCACCCCGCCCTGCGGATACTTCCCCGTCGCGATCAACCGGACCTCCCCGGTGGCGATGTCGATCGACGCCAGCGTCCCGCTGTTCGTGTTCGACACGTAGGCCCGCTTGCCCCCGGGGCCGAACAGCACCATGTGCGGCGACTTGCCCTGCACCTCGAACTTCCGCAGCACCTTCCGCTCTTTCGGGTCAATCAGCAGCAGCCCATCGGGATTCTCAACCGTCACCACCAGCTGCCCCGTCTGCGGATGCACCGCCATGCCATGCGGCCGCCGATACTCACCGAGGTCAATCACCCCGGTCCTCAGCCGCGTCGCCGCGTCGAGAATCGAGATCGTATTGCCGCCCTTGCCGGCATACTGCATCCACAGGATGCCGTTATCGGTGACATAGAGGGACTTGCCGTCCAACGAAAGCACAATCTCGTGCGGATAGACGCCCACCTTCACCTCGCTCGTGCGCTCGCCGGTAAACTTATAAAAGCCCACCTTGCCCGATACCTTTTCCACCACCGCCAGGTCCGGCTGCGCTTGCAACGCAGCGGCCACGAAAAACAGAAAGAGACGCATAACGCCGCTAGCATATCGCACCATAATGAGAGGATGACTCGCCGGAACTGGCTGTCCGCCCTGGCCCCGCCCCTCGCCCTCGCCGAAGATTGGACCCCGCTCTTCGACGGCGCCACCCTCAACGGTTGGAAGCCCGCCCCGTTCCCGGGCCAAGGCCAGGCAACGGTCCGCGACAGCATCATCGTTCTCGGCAAAGGCGACCGCATGACCGGCGTCGTCCTCACCCGCCCCTTCCCCACCGTCGACTACGAACTGCGCTTCGAAGCCGCGCGCCTCGAAGGCAACGACTTCTTCGCCGGCCTGATCTTCCCCGTCAAGAGCTCCTTCTGTTCCTGGATCTGCGGCGGCTGGGACGGGTCCACCGTGGGCCTTTCGAATCTTGACGGCTTTGACGCCTCCGAAAACGAAACCTCCCTCGCCCGCGACTTCGTCCAAGGCCGCTGGTACCGCTTCCAACTTGCCGTCACCCAAGACCGCCTCCGCGCCTCCATCGACGGCGCCACCATCATCGATCTCGACGTCCGCCGCCACGAGTTCTCCCTCCGCTTCGACGATACCGACCTCGCCCGCCCCCTCGGCTTCGCCTCCTACGGCACGGTCGGCGGCCTCCGCCAGATCGCGTGGCGGCGCACCGGATAGGCGGCGCACCGGATACGATAAGCTATATGATCGTAACGGGTTGCCCTGAAGGCAAGGAGAGTAAGGAAGTCAATCTATGAATCGTCGATTTTTTATCATGAGTTCCGTCGCGGGCCTGTCCGCCGCACAGACCACGCGGACCAACGCCAGCCCGAACGACACCGTGCGCGTGGCCGTTGTCGGCTGCGGCGGCCGGGGCTCGAGCCACATGGGCGCCTGGACCTCGCTGCCCAACGTCCAGTTGGCCGGCCTCGTCGATGTGGACGACAGCCACTCGGAGCGCTACATCGGCCAGTTGCAGCGCCGCAATCTCAATCCCGTTCCCACCTACCGCGATATCCGCAAGGTGCTCGATGACAAGAACGTCGACGCCGTCTCCATCGCCACCCCGAACCACTGGCATACCCTCCAGACCATCTGGGCCTGCCAGGCCGGCAAGGACGTCTACGTCGAAAAACCCTGCTCCCATAACGTCTTTGAGAGCCGCCAAATCGTCTCCGCCGCCCGCAAGTACGGCCGCCGCGTGCAGCAGGGCAGCCAGAGTCGCTCCTCACCCGCTCTGCAGGAAGCCGTGCAGAAGATGCGCTCGGGCGAACTCGGCGACGTCTACATGGCCCGCGGCCTCTGCTTCAAGTCCCGCAACACCATCGGCAAGACCCCCGTCGAACCCGTGCCGCCCGGCGTCGACTACGACATGTGGACCGGCCCGGCGCCGCTCCGCCCGTTCACCAAAAACCGCTTCCACTACAACTGGCACTGGTTCTGGGATACCGGCAATGGTGACCTTGGCAACCAGGGCATCCACGAAGTCGACATCGCCCGCTGGGGCCTCGGCGTCACCCACCCCACCAAGGTGAGCTCCATGGGCGGCAAGTTCATGTTCGACGATGACCAGGAAACGCCGAACACCCAGATGTGCACGTTTGAGTTCAACGTCGGCGGCAAGACCAAGTTCATGAGCTTTGAAGTGCGCCACTGGTTGAGCAATCACGAAGCCGGCATCGGCGGCGAAAAGGCCGGCAACACCATCGGCAATACCTTCTACGGCTCGGAAGGCTACCTCGTCATCGACGGCTACAACAAGTACTACACGTTCATGGGCAAAGAGGGGCGGCCCGGCCCGGCGCGGGTCGAACGCGATACCCATTTCGCCAACTTCATCGACGCGGTCCGCAGCGGCAAATCCACCGATCTGACCGCCGAGATTGAAGAAGGCGCGCTATCGTGCGTCCTGGTCCACCTCGCCAACATCTCCTTCCGCCTTGGCCGCACCCTCAACTGGGACGAAAAGACCTGGACCGTCAAAGGGGACCCCGAAGCGACCGCCATGCTCACCCGGAACTACCGCAAACCCTACGTCGTTCCCGAGAAGGTCTAACTCACCCGTTATCCCCAAACGCCGCGCCTCCCATCCCGGGGGCGCGGCATTTGCCTTCTCCGTCCCTATTGCGAAAGCGCGAACGTCATCACGTTCGCCCCCGCGGCCAACGTAACATACTGCCTGCCATTAACACTGTAAGTCATTGGCGAGGTCTTGATCGTCGCCTGCAGGGGCATCCGCCACAGCGTCTTCCCGTTCCGCTCATCGGCCGCCACAAAATATCCGCTCGGATCACCGTAGAACAGCAGCCCCCCGGCCGTCCCCAGCAACCCTGCCACCCGCTTGCCGTCCACCGGCCCCGTCAGAGGCACCTCCCACGCAATCGCCCCCGTCTCAATGTTCAGCGCCCGCAGATACTTCCGCCCCGGATCCTCCGGCGGCCGCGCCGTCTTCCAACTACCCGGCAGCAGATTCACCGTGCACTTCTCAATCGCAATAATCGTGTAGAGTTTCGTCGTCGGGCTCCACGTCGTACCGTTCCAGTTGGTCGCATGATCCGGGCAGCCCAACTCGCTTGGCGGCAGCTTCTGCGGACGCCCGTCCGCACCAATCCCGCTCGCCCAAGTCAGCCGATGGAGAAAGGACTTGCCCAACAGCAGCTTCCCATCCGTCCGGTCGAAAACATAGAAAAAGCCGTTGCGGTCGGCATGCAGCAGCAGCTTCCGCGGCTGCCCACGATACACGGTATCGACGAGCACATTGGGTTCGGTCGCGTCCCAGTCATGCGTATCGTGCGGCGTGAACTGATAGTGCCACTTTAGCTTCCCGTCGGCCGCGTTCAACGCCAGCACCGAGTCCGTATACAGGTTATCCCCCCCGCGCTGGCGGTCGTCCGAGTTCGGCCACGGGTTGCCGGTAGCCCAGTAAATTGTCTCCATAGCCGGGTCATAGGAACCCGTCAGCCACGTCGACCCGCCGCCCAGCTTATGTCCGCCACCAATCCAGGTCTCAATCCCCGGCTCCCCATCCGCCGGCACCGTCCACTGCCGCCAAACCCGGTCGCCGGTGGCGCCCTTATAGGCCGAAATAAAGCCGCGAATCCCCCAGTCGCCGCCCGCCACGCCGACCACGACCATGTCCTTCACCACCAGTGGCGCAATCGTCCCGCCATACTTCTGCGGCTCATCCCACAGAACCGCCTCCCACACCAGCCGTCCCGTCACACGGTTCAGCGCCAGCAGGTGCGCGTTATCGGTCACAAAAAACACGTTGTCGCCCAGCAGCGCCACACCGCGATTCGTGCCCAGCGAAGGATCGGAAACCAGCCCCGGCGTCCGCGGCCGCGCATACTGCCAGATCGGATGGCCTGTAACGGCCGAAACCGCATGCACCTGGTTGGGCCCCGTCAGGTACATAATCCCATCGGCCACCAGCGGGACCGTTTCAAGGCCAAAGTACCGCATGTTCTCGTGAAAGTAAGGCGTATCGGGCAGAAACTGCGCCCACAGCGGAATCGTGTACGACCAAACCAACTGCAACTTAGAAACATTTGCCGCGTTGATCTGTTGGAGCGGACTATAACGATTGCCGTTCAAGTTGCCGTTGTAAGTCAGCCAATCGCCCGGAGCCGGATTCTGAATCCGGGCAAACGAGATCGCCCCCGGCCCCGCAGCAGCCGGCGCCCCCTCGCCTGGCTTCACCCCACTCAGCGAACTCAAATACGCCAGCAGGTCCTGCATCTCCTCCGTCGAAGCCTTGGCCGCCGGCATGGCCGACGCCGTCTCCTCAACCACCCGCGTCCCCTCGTTCAGCACCAGAGAATGCAGCCCGCCGCGCAGGTCCTGAATGGCGATCTCATAGGCGCTCCGGCTCCGCGCAAACACGCGCACCATCGGCGCCGTGGCCCGCTCCAGCCGCACCACCTGATAACCGGGCGCCAGTCGCGCCGACGGGTTCACCAAAGCCTCGCGGAGTTGATCGACGGTCAGTTCCCGCGCAATACCCGAAAGGTCCGGACCCACCGCCGCCCCGCGCCCGGAGACCATATGGCAGCCGGCGCACTGGCCCTTGCCAAAGAAGTAGGCGTTACCCGCCGCGCGGTCGCCCGGCACCTTGGCCTCGGCCGCCGATGCGTTCAGGCCGACCACCAGCGCCACCAGGCCATCCAGCGTCGCCTCCGGCAGCGCAAACCCCGGCATCCCGGCCGCCGGAATCCCGCGCGTGATCACATTCCGCAAACTCTGCGTCGACCGGCGCCGCAGCCGCAGATTCCCGGCCAGTCCCGGCCCCTGCTGCGAACCGCGCGCGTCCGCCCCGTGGCACCCGGCACAAAGTTGGGCGTAGGTCTGCGGAATGTCAGGCTGCGCGAGCAGCGGAACGATACCCAGCAAAAGAAAGAAGACAACCGGCATCTTGCGATTACAACACAAGGAGCTGCAAAGTAGGAGTAGTCTATGAAGGTGCCTTCCCCACTTTCCGGAAACCACGCCGCTCTCCTCACCGCCCTCACGCTGGGCACCATCGGCGCCTTGGCGCAGGATCACGAAAAGGCCTTCGCCGAGCTCTCCGAACGCCGCCTCCGCGCCGACCTTACCTTCCTTACCTCGGAACCCCTCAACGGCCGCCTCTCGCTCGAGCGCGGCTCCGAAGTCGCCCTTCACTGGATCGTCTCCGAATTCACCAAGGCCGGCCTCCAACCCGCCGCCAACGGCTCCTACCTCCAACCCGTCCCCCTCATCGAATTCCGCAGCGACCGCGAAAAGTCCGGCCTCACCCTCACCCGCAACGGCGCCGCCAAAACCTACCGCGGCTCCGACGCCTCGGTCTCGTTTCCGAAGAACGCTAACCTCGCCGGCCCCGTCGTCTTCGCCGGCTTCGGCATCACCGCCCCTGAACTCGGCTACGACGATTACGCGGGCCTCGACGTCAAAGGCAAAGTCGTCCTGATCTTCGACCACGAACCGCAGGAAGACAACCCGGCGTCCCTCTTCAGCGGCAAAGGCAACACCCGCTACGCCGGTACCTACGTCAAGCTCAAAATCGCTCAGCAGCACGGAGCCATCGCCGTGCTACTCATGCCCGAACCCAACCGCAAGCACCCGTCCAACGAAGAGCGCCGCGCCCGTATCCCCGGCTCCGCCCTCCGCTCCTCCCGCCTCCCCCAGCAGACCCTCGCCGACAGCGAGATTCAAATCCCGCTCGTCAATCTAAGCGAGGCCCTCGGCAAGGAACTCGTCGCCGCCACCGGCCGCACCGCCGTCGAAATCCACGCCGCCATCGACCGCACCCTCCAGCCCGCCTCCCAGCCCCTCCCCGGCATCACGGCCGATCTCGTCATCGTCAACTCGGAAATCAAACGCGCCGAAAGCCATAACGTCGTCGGCCTGCTCGAAGGCACCGACAAGAAGCAGGAGACCATCCTCATCACCGGCCACTTCGACCACGACGGCCCCGCCTTCAACCTCGGCGCCCTGTTTCCCGGCGCCGACGATAACGCCTCCGGCACCGTCGGTGTCGTCGCCCTCGCTCACGCCTTCCTGAAGGCGGGCGTCAAGCCCCGCCGTTCCATCCTGTTCGCCGTCTTCGCCGCCGAAGAGCGCGGCCTGCTCGGCAGCTATCACTACGCCAACCATCCCCTGCGCCCCATCGCCGGCACCCGAGCCGTCATTAACTTCGACATGATCGGTCGCAACGAAACCCCCAGCACCCAAACCGACGGCCTCATCGAGATCGCCGCCGACACCTCCAACGAAATGAACCTGGTCGGCGCCTACTACAGCCCCGAATACGCTCGCGCCGTCGAACGAGCCAACGAACGCGTCGGCCTCCGCATCAGCAACAAATGGGACATGGAGCCGGCCCTGAACGTCTTCTTCCGCAGCGACCAGTACCCGTTCGTGCTCAAAGACATCCCTGCCATGTGGTGGTTCACCGGCTTTCACCCCGAATATCACCAAGTGACCGACACCGTCGACCGCATCAACTTCCCCAAAATGGCGAAGATCCTGAAGCTCGCCTATTGGACCTGCCTCGACTTCGCCAACACAGAAAAACCACCGCGCTTCGTCGCCGTGACGAAACGAAGCCAATAGTCCGGCTACCCTTCCACCTCGCCCATCACCTGTTCCAGGCGACGTACCACCGTATCCAACCGACCCTGCGCCTGCTCAATCTGTCGCAATTGATCGGCCAAGTGCATCGCGGCCAAAACCGCAATGCGCCCCGCGTCCAGGTTCCCCCCGCGAGCGATTGCTGTCATCAATACATCGACGCGACGGGCACATTCCTCCAGCTCAGAAGGGTCGCCCGTCGTCGCAAGGTTATACACTTGATTGAATACGGTGACGCGAACCTTGACGGGATCCGTGGGGGCAGCCGCATCCATGACAGAATCCCTATGATTCCGCTAGCCGGTCCATCTGTCCCAGTAGTTTTTCGATCCGGTTTTTGATCTGCTTCCGTTCGGAACGTAACAGATCAAGCTCTTTTTCCGAAGAAGAGGTGGCGGACTGAAAACCCTCCAGGGCTGCCGTTACTTTCCGGACTTCGGCCTCGGAGTCCTTCAACTGCTCCCGAAGAGATCGGTTTTCGTCCTTCAGTTGTTGAATCAGGGCAACGGCCTTGAGGATTCGATCCTCAAGGCCATGCAAACTGTCGATCTCGTCGCCCGGATGTGCCATAGCGTTTAGGCGAGCGCCGCCTTGGCCTTGTCCACCAGCGCCGCAAAGGCGGAGGCGTCGGTGGCTGCCATATCTGCCAGCATCTTCCGGTTCAGCTCTATCCCGGCCTTCTTGATGCCAGCCATGAACTTGCTGTACGAGATGCCGCCGAGATGGCAAGCCGCATTGATACGCACAATCCACAGGGAGCGGAAGTTACGCTTCTTCTGCCGGCGGCCGACAAAGGCATATCGCAGGGCCTTTTCTACCGCTTCCTGCGCCGCGCGATTCAGTTTTGATTTAGTGAGGAAGTAACCTTTGGCGCGCGCAAGGGTCTTTTTCCGGTAATTAGTACGTTTGGTAGATCGTTTTACTCTGGGCACGTTTGTCTCCTTGTGAGTGAATCAGTCTGTCCGGCGGAACGGGCACGTGCGACGAGCCGCGGCCGCGCGGTGGGAAGGCTGCCCTAGTAGGGCAGCATCCGCAGCATTTCGGGGCTGTTGGTGGCATCCATCACAACGTCACCTTTCAGCTTCCGCTTCCGGGCGCGGCTCTTGCCCGACAGCAGGTGGCGGGCATTGGCATGGTGCCGCATGACCTTACCAGAGCCGGTCTTTTTGAAGCGCTTTTTGGCGCCCTTATGCGTTTTCAACTTCGGCATGGGTTTTCCTTGGGGGAATGATAACGAGGGGATGACAGCGCGCACCCGTACAGGCAGCGCTCCCCTACGCACATCTGTCAGGATACCACGACTTGCCGCCTCTCGTAATATCCCCAAACGTACGGGGCTTCCACCACCTCACAAACCAGCGAAAACCCATTCCGGCCGGTGAAAAAACCCAGCGACCGCGCATTCCGCACTGGCCCGTGCATAATCATGGCGCCCAGCCGCCGCACCCCGCTCCGCGCCACCACGGCATCGAACATCGCCTGCGCCACACCCTGGCCTTTATAACCCGGTAGCACCCCAATCTGGTCGATCAACACGTAACCAGCCAGCGGTAAATGCCCCGCCACCTCCGCATACTCCGCGCTCCACCCCGGCTCTTCACTTCCCACCGCCCGCAAAAAACCCACCACCCGGCCGTCATCAACCGCCACCACCGAGTAGGCCGACTCCGCCAGACGCCGGGCGTACTCCTCCGCCGAAGCGACATAAACCAAGTACCCGTCGGCCGATCGCGCCGTCTCCGGACAGAAACGAACCGCCTCGGCCACGGCCGCTACCCCGGCCCCATGCTGCCCGCCTGCGGGAACGATCGAAACCATGGTCAGGGCAGGCGCGCCCCGTTCACCTTGAGGGAACGGTTCATGCCCGTACTATCCAGATAGCGGATCACCAGCGCCATCGTCAGGCTGTCCCGCCGGTCGTCAAACCGCCCGCGAAGAATCGAAATCACCTTGCGGCCGCCCCCCGCATCCCCGGCCAGGTAGCCGTTCGATACCGTATAGTTCAGCAAAAGCTTCGTACCATCCGCCAGCACCACCGTCGCGGCCTTCTGATCGAAAACCACCGTTCCCAGGCGCTCCCCCCGGTTCTCCACGTCCAAAGACAACAGCTCCCACCGGCCTTCCACTGAGGCCGGCAGCAGCGAAACCGCGCAGAGTAACCCAACGAACAGCAGACGGAACATCGCTTCCCGGCAGGGTTATCCCTGCTCCTCCTTCCACTCCTCGTACCACGCCATCTGGATGGCCTCGAGCTTTCCCTCGTTCGACTTCATCGGATCATCTTCGAAATCCGGCAACGCCAGCACCCATTCCCGCAAGTCGGTAAAGCGGACCTGCAGCGGATCGACCTCCGGATGGGCCTCGAGCAGACTGAGCCCAATGTCTTCAAAATCCTGCCAGGTCAGTTTCTTCATTCGATTTTGGTCCCTTTCAGCGCTCCCCGCACCGCGCTATTCATCATGCTTTCGGCCAGACCGCGCGAGGCGTGGTCAAGCGCCTCCATCTTCTGCTGGATCAATACATAATCGTCGCCATGATAACTCAACAGCAGTTCGTTAATGGCAAGGTCGATGGCCGTCTGCTCGGCCGTCGGCAAGGCAAACCAGGCGTCGTCCTGCTTGGCCTTGTCCACCGCGGCCAGGATCCGGTCGGCCTCGACACGCGTCTCGCGCACCTGCCGCTCCTTGAAATCCTCCTCGGCCTTGTCAAAGCTCTCGAGAATCATCGCCTCCACCTGTTCATCCGTCAGCCCGTAGCTCGGCTTGATCTCGACGGCCTGCTCTTTGCCCGTCCGCAGGTCCTTGGCCGAGACGTGGAGAATCCCGTTGGCATCGATCAGGAAACGGACCTCGATCCGCGCCATCCCCGCCATCACCGGATCGATATCTTTCAAGTCGAACCGCGCCAGCGACCGGCAATCCTTAGCCAGCTCCCGCTCCCCCTGCAGCACATGAATCAGCACGTTCCGCTGTCCGTCCACGGCCGTCGTAAACTGCTCGGTGGCCGAAGCCGGAATCGTCGAATTCCGCAAAATCAGCTTGCTGACCACGCCGCCCATCGTCTCAATGCCCAGCGACAGCGGCGTCACATCGAGCAGTAACTGGTCCTCCACCGCCCCGGACAAAATGCCGGCCTGCACCGCCGCCCCCAGCGCCACCACCTCGTCCGGGTTCAACTCGGTGTGCGGCTCGGCCTGAAACAGCGCTCGCACGGCCTGCCGCACCAGCGGAATCCGCGTCGACCCGCCCACGAGCACCACCTCATCAATCTGCGCGGGCGTCAGTCCGGCGTCCTCGAGACACGCCCGGCACGAAGCCAGCGTCCGGTCCACAATCGAAGTAATCAGCTGATCGAAAACCTCGCGCGGCAACTGCCGACGGTACTCGCGGCCCGCGTCGTCAAAGGCGATCGTCGCCACCGGCACGGTCGACAACGCATGCTTGGCGTCGATCACGGCACGGCGCAGCCGCTGCACCGCTTCGTTGTTCCCGCTCAAGTCAGCACCCCACTCGCTAGCGATATCCTCGAGCGCCACCCGCAACAACAGGTTGTCGATGTCGTCACCACCGAGGTGCGTATCGCCATGCGTGGCCAGGACCTCAAAAAGGCCCTCCTGCAGCTTCAAAATTGAGACATCGAAGGTGCCGCCGCCAAAGTCGTACACCGCAATGGTGCCATTCTGCCGCTTGTCGAGACCATAGGCGAGCGCCGCCGCGGTGGGTTCATTCACCAGCCGCAACACCTCGAGGCCCGCAATCCGTCCGGCGTCTTTGGTCGCCTGCCGCTGCGCGTCGTTGAAGTACGCCGGTACGGTGATCACCGCCTGCGTAACCGGCTCGCCGAGAAACACCTCGGCGTTCTGCTTCAGTTGCCGCAGCACATAGGCACCCACCTCAGGCGGTGTCACCTCGCGGCCGCCCACGGCCAGGCGGATCACGTTCTCGCTCCCCGGTGCCACCGTAAGGGGAAGCAGCGCCAGTTCGCCGGCCACGTCGGCCGCCCCGCGCCCCATCAGGCGTTTGGCCGAGTAAACGGTATTGCGCGGATCAAACAGCAGCGCCCGCTGCGCCGCGGCGCCCACCACTGGTTCGCCGCCGATCGGGAAATGCACCACGCTCGGCACGAGCGACAAACCATCCGAACCGGGAATCACCTTGGGCGCGGTCAGATCAAGAAAGGCAACCAGGGAGTTGGTAGTTCCGAGGTCGATACCTACCACCCGGGGAGGAGCCGATTCCTGCGCGGAGTCATCGGAGCCGAAGTCGATTTGGAAGACTGACATGACAGTTTAGGAAAGTGCCTGTTGCGCATCGCGCACGAGATTTTCTATGTAGCGGCGCCGGTTCAGCAGAGCCCGCAGCTGCCGGAGCGTCTCGGGCTCGCGGTTGGCGTCATAGCGGACAAACAACGCATCCCGGTCCGCATCCAAGGCCTCCCGCATGGCCAGAAAACGCTCCAGCGCCGACGCAATCGCCCCCCGGGCCTCGCCATCGCCATGCCGCAACTCTTCAAGAGCCATGTTCAGTTCGAACACCTCCTCGAGCAGCTCGGACGGCGGCGGATTACTGCGGCTGTCCCCGGCTTCAAACCCATTGCTCTTGAGCAGGTATTCACCCCGCGCCTGCGGGTCGCGCAACACCCGCCAGGCGTCGTTCAGCAGGCTCGTGAAGTCGAGCGCGTACTGCTGCTCAGCTGCCGAGGCGCGCGCAAAACGGTCCGGGTGGAACTGCTTACTCAAAACGTAAAACTGGCGCTGAAGCTCCGGGAGATCCAGCGCCAGCGAAGGAGAAATGCCGAAGACCGCGAAGTAGTCGGCGGGAAGGGAACTCATGCCAGCCAGCTCATGCCGTAAACGAGGTGCCGCAGCCGCAGGACTTCTTCGCGTTCGGATTGTGGAACTCAAAGCCGGACTGCATCAGACTCTCATGATAGTCGAGCGTCATGCCGTCCAGATAAATGAAGCTCTTCGGGTCCACAAACACCTGCACCCCGTCGTAGTCGAACACTTTATCGGTCGGACGCGGCTTGATATCGAACTTGAACTGATAGCTCAACCCCGAACAGCCGCCCCCGAGCACCCCGAGCCGCAGCCCACCCTGCACACCCTGTTTTTCAAAGGCCTGCCGGATCTTGGATAGCGCTTTGGGAGTAACTTCAATCATAACTTAGTGAGCCTGCACGAGCGGCTCGGCGCCCTGTTTCACCTTGTAGTCGTTGATGGCGGCCTTGATGGCATCCTCGGCGAGCACCGAACAGTGAATCTTCACCGGCGGCAGGGCCAGTTCGTTCACGATGTCCGTGTTCTTGATCGCCAGCGCTTCGTCCACCGTCTTGCCCTTGAGCCACTCAGTCGCCAGCGAAGAACTCGCAATGGCCGAACCGCAGCCGAAGGTCTTGAACTTCGCATCATCGATGATGCCCGTCTCCGGGTTCACCTTAATCTGCAGCTTCATCACGTCGCCGCACTCGGGCGCCCCCACCATGCCGGTGCCGACATGCTCGTCGCTCTTATCGAGGGAACCCACGTTCCGCGGGTGATTGTAATGATCAAGTACTTTATTGGAATAAGCCATGGGAGTCTCCGAATCTTAGTGAGCGGTCCACTGGACCTTGCTTAAATCAATGCCTTCTTTCACCATCTCGTACAGCGGCGAGAGTTCGCGCAGCTTGGTGACCACCGCAATCAATTTATCGGCCACGTAGTCGATCTCGGCTTCGGTGTTGAAACGACCGAGACCAAAACGGATCGAGGTATGGGCCATATCGTCGCCCAGGCCGAGCGCCTTCAGCACATAGCTCGGCTCGAGCGTAGCTGAGGTGCAGGCCGAACCGGAGCTAACCGCGATATCGTCGATGCCCATCAAAAGGCTCTCGCCCTCGACGTAGGCAAAACTCATATTCAGGTTGTGCGGCAGCCGGTGCTCCATCGATCCATTGATAAACACCTCGTCCAGCGCCGACTCAAAACGCGCCCGCAGCCGGTCGCGCATCGCCCGCAGCCGCTGCGACTCCTCCGGCATCTCCGCCTGCGCAACCGCACACGCCTCGCCGAGGCCCACAATCCCCGGCACGTTCAACGTGCCCGCCCGCATGCCCCGCTCGTGGCCGCCGCCGTCCATCTGCGCCGTCAACTGCACGCGCGGCGACTTGCGGCGCACATACAACGCCCCGACACCCTTGGGCCCGTACATCTTATGAGCCGTAATCGACATCAAATCGACGTTATCGGCAATCACGTTGACCGGAATCTTGCCCACCGCCTGCACGGCGTCGGTGTGGAACAGCACCCCGCGCTCCTTGGCGATTTTGCCAATCTCGGCAATCGGCTGGACAACGCCGATTTCATTATTGGCGTACATGATGCTGATCAGGATCGTCTGGTCGGTGATCGCCGCGCGCAGCATGTCGAGATCAATCCGCCCATCGCCCATCACGGGTAGGTAGGTCACCCGGCAACCCTTTTTTTCAAGGTGCTTACAGGTATCAAGCACCGCTTTGTGTTCGGTCGCCGCCGTGATGATGTGGTTGCCCTTTTCGGCATACATCTCGGCGATGCCCTTGATGGCAAGGTTGTTGGACTCGGTGGCCCCGCTCGTAAACACGATCTCCTTGGCGTTGGCTCCAATGAGCGAAGCAATCTGCCGGCGCGCCTTCTCCACAGCCTCTTCCGCTTCCCAGCCATAAGCATGGTTGCGGCTGGCCGCGTTGCCAAAGTGTTCGGTGAAATACGGCAGCATGGCCTGCAGCACCCGGGGATCGAGTTGCGTGGTTGCGTGGTTGTCGAAGTAAATGGGTTTCATAGTTGCTGGCAATATTACTGGTAATATTCCTGGAGTTGTTGTTGGAAGATATTACTGGCGATTGAGAACGGTCAAAGCCGGGACGCTCCGCCGGCCGGAAGTGGCCGCGACGTTCGACGTGTCAGCGTCGGTAGCCAGGTCGGCCATCGTCATTGTGGTCAACAAGGCGATGATACCTTCATGGATGCGGCGCAACGGGTCGCGAATGGAGCATTTTTTGTGGTGCTCACAGTCCCCGTTTTCGGTAAAGCAGGAGGTCAGAAAAATCGGGCCGTCGATCGTTCGCACGATATCGAACGCCGTGATCTCCTCCGGCGGACGGCTCAGGCGGTAACCGCCATTGGAACCATGCTCGGAGACAAGAAAGCCCCCACGGGCGAGACTCTGCAGAATCTTCGCCAACACCGGAGCCGGCAGACCGTACCGATCCGCCATCTCCTTGGCACTCGACGACCGCGGACGCGCGGTTGTTAAATGCCGCATGGCAATCAATCCGTAGTCCGCTTTTTTGGTCAGCTTCAACATGGCGCGAATGTACGACTAAAAGAGTCGCCAATTCGAGTCTACCCCCGGACGGATTTCCCTGTCAAGTTCCCTGGCTTGAAATTTGAACAACTTAAATTCGGCTCCTTTTGGTCCACATTCTTTCCGGTACAATGTGCAAGGGGGTGCCCTGTTCGGCCTATCGACATGCCGGAGGGCCTCTTGGAAACGGTTCGGGTGCCCGATAAGACGGCTGAGGGACAAGAGCGGAATTGCGGCTTGGCGGTGTACCCCGGCCCTCTGTCTTCCGCGACTTCCGCCCGCGCCCCCTGCTATTTCCCTCTCATTACTTCCACTCTGATGCCAGCTCGATGATCCGACTTTTCCGAGTTTTCATTCCCGCCAGCGTTTTAGCTCTGCTCTTGTCGGAAGCAGTGTTGATTTTGTTCTGCCTCGTCGTCGTCTCTGTCGGGGTCACCGACCTCGATCCGGAATTCTTTCTGTTCGACGAGGGTGGTCTGCTCCGGATGTCGTGCGTGGTGGCTAGCATGCTGGCCGGATTGTATTTTCAGGACCTGTACAACAATCTCCGGGTCCGCAGCCGCTTGCTGCTGCTACAGCAGGTCTCGATGGCCATCGGCGTCAGCTTTCTGCTGCAGGCCCTGCTCACATATTTCAACCGCGATCTGATGCTGCCGCGTTGGGTAATGATCTACGCAGCGGTCCTGATGCTGTTCCTGCTTCCCGCCTGGCGGTTGATCTTCCTTCAGATTGCACTCTCGGCTCTGGGCCAGGTGAAGCTTCTGCTCGTGGGCAGTTCGAGCCCTTTGGTCGAAATCGCCGAGCGCATCGCCTCGCGACCTGAGTTGGGCCTACAGGTGGTCGGATACCTCGATAGCGGCGACGGTCAGCCATTCGGCGACTCGGTCACCAAACTCGGCCCGGTCAGTGATATCCGCAAGGTGGCCGCCGCGGTTAAACCGGACCAGATTGTGGTCGGTATGTCGGAGCGTCGCGCGCGCATGCCGGTGTATGAGCTGTTGGACCTGCGGCTGTCCGGCATCTCCGTGGTGGAAGCCTCTACGCTTTACGAGTCCACCTTTGGCCGGGTCTCGACCCGCGATCTCCGCCCCTCGCAGCTGGTCTATTCAAGCGAGCTCGGCCCGGCCCCGGTCAGTGTCGCCTTTCAGGCCATCTACTCTTGGCTCCTTGCTCTGCTTGGCCTCATCCTGCTCGCCCCCGTCATGGTGATTGTCGCCATCCTCGTGCGCCTGACCTCGAAAGGGCCCATTCTCCACAGGCAAAAACGGGTAGGGCTGAATGACGCCACCTTCACAGTACTCAAGTTTCGATCGATGTACGCCGACGCCGAAGCCCGCACGGGCGCCGTCTGGGCCAAAAAAAACGATCCCCGCATCACCCCGATCGGCCGCTATCTTCGCCTGTTCCGCCTCGACGAACTCCCCCAGTTTTTTAACGTTCTGAAAGGGGAAATGAGCTTTGTGGGGCCGCGGCCGGAACGCCCGGAGTTTGTTCAGGCGCTCTCGGAGAAGATCCCGTTTTACCGGCAGCGGCACTTCGTCAAGCCTGGCATCACCGGTTGGGCGCAGATCAATCACAAATACGGGGATACGGTCGAGGACACCATCACCAAGCTCGAGTACGACCTGTACTACATCAAGCACCTCTCGCCCTCGCTCGACCTCTACATCATATTCAACACTCTCAAAACCGTTCTTCTCGGCCGGGGGGCGCAGTAGACCGAGGCAGGTGCTGGATTGACCTGCGCGCGGCGAGCCGCTAAGATAGAGGTGGTACTCGTGAGCGGGGGTAACTCAATGGTAGAGTCACAGCCTTCCAAGCTGTTGGTTGCGAGTTCGAATCTCGTCTCCCGCTCCATGATTTTCCTGTCGGCTCAGGCCGCCAGTCCGGCTCTTGATGCTAGCTCAGTTGCCAGCCCCCGTCGTTGATTCAGCCGCGACCGGGAGACGTTTTCGAACCCTCCGGTTTCCCGGGGTTAGTTCTTTTCGTCATGAGCCGCAGTTTGGTTGCGGGAGCTTAGCGGGGCGCCTGCCCGCAGGGAGAACCACCATGGGCGGCGGGTGCTAGTGCGGGCTCTGCTGCTCGACTACGCCGAACGTCGCCCGCGCCTCGTCGATTCGCCCGAACCACCCGAGGGCGAAGTCCGGCTCCGCATTCTTGAGTGCGGCACCTGCGGCACCGACCGAGATCTGGCGACCTTCGCTTTCGGAACAGCGCCGGCGGGCGAGTCCCAACTGATTCTCGGCCATGAGGCCGTAGCCGAAGTTGCTGCCTCCTCCGTTTCCCATCTACAGGCCGGCACCCTCGTCGTTCCCGCCGTCCGGCGCGCCTGCCCCGGCCCCTGCGCCTCCTGCGCGGCGGGGCGGCGTGATCTCTGCCTCACCGGCGCCTATCAGGAGCGGGGCATCTTTGGCCTACATGGCTACTGCGCCGAGTGGGCCGTCGATCGCGCCGAAGATCTGTTTGCCGTGCCCGCCACTCTGGCCGAGGTGGCTGTCCTCGTAGAACCGATGAGCGTCGTTGAAAAGGCTTGCGATACAGCCGTGCGCCTCCATCCGGGCCAACCGGCCCATCTTTTGGTGCTCGGGGCCGGCGCGGTCGGCATGCTGGCCGCCTGGGCCGGCCTCCGCCGCGGCTGGCTCGTTACGGTTGTCTCCCGCGAACCGGAAGATGCGCCCCGGGCCCGCCTCCTCCGCTCGGCCGGGGTCATCTACCGCACCACCCTTCCGGCGAAGGAGGCCGATGTTATCCTCGAAGCCTGCGGCGCCGCCGACTTGGCCGCCGCGGCCCTCGGCTGCCTGCGGCCGCTCGGCGTGTTGGTCGTCCTCGGCGCCCGCAACGCCGCCGTCCAACTGCCCTTTCTCGACCTCATCGTGGGCAACCGGACCATTACGGGCAGCGTCAACGCGGGTCCGGAACACTTCCGGCAGGCCATTGCCACCCTGGCGGCGCTCGAGCCGGCCTGGCTGCGTCCGATGATCGAACGCCGCCCGCTCCACCGCGCCCTCGAGTCTCTCGCCGCCGCGCCCGGCGATGCAATCAAGGTGGTTCACGCCTTACACTAGAAGTGCCATGAGCTATCCGTTTCGTCAGGCGATCTGCAATGAAGTGTTTCAAGGCTGGGACTTCGCCGAACAGTGCCGGACCATCAAACGTCTCGGCTACGCGGGCATTGAAATCGCCCACTTCACCCTGGCCGACGACCCGGCCTCCCTCAGCCCCGCCCGCCGCCGCGAACTGGCCGACATCATGGCCGGCGAAGGCCTGGAGTTTGCCGGCCTCCACTGGCTCATGGTCGCGCCCAAAGGGCTGCACGTCACCACCCCCGACGCCGCGCTTCGCACCCGCAGTTGGCTCCACATCGCCACACTCATCGACCTGTGCGGAGACTTGGGCGGCGGCAAGATGATCTTCGGCTCTCCGGCCCAGCGTAAATCCACCGGCGGCGCCACCAAGCAGGAGGCCACTGCCCGCTACGTCGACGGACTCCGCCAGGCCGCCGCCCACGCCGCCTCCCGGGGCGTCACCCTTTTAATGGAGCCGCTGCCCCCCCACGATACCGACGTCCTCAACACGCTCGAAGAGGCCGCCGCCTACGTGGCCGCCATCGGCAGCCCCGCCGTACAGACCATGTACGACTCCCACAACGCCATCCGCGAAGCCGAACCGCACGAAATCCTGGTCGAACGTTACTTCGATATCATTAAACATGTCCACGTCAATGAAATGGATGGCAAACATCCCGGCACAAGCACTTGGGACTTTAAACCGGTATTCCGAGTGTTGGCCGCCAAGGGCTACCAAGGCTGGATCTCCATGGAAGCCTTTGACTTCTCGGCGGGCGCCGAACCGATTGCTGGCGAGTCAATTCAATACCTGCAGGCAGAGATAAAGAAACTATGAAACCGAAATTCGTAGTCACGGGCGGGGCTGGCTTTATCGGCTCGTCGATCGTTCGCGCGCTCCTCGCCGAAGGAGCCGACCGCGTTGCCGTTGTCGACAACCTCGCCAGCGGCCATATGGCCAATCTGGAAGAGGTGCAGGATCGCGTGGAAACCCACGTCTCCGACATCCGGGAATACGATGAACTCCGGGAAATCTTCTCCGGCGCCGAATTCGTCTGGCACCTGGCGGCCATCCCCTCGGTGCCCCGGTCCATTGCTGACCCCGTGCCCTCGCACGATGTCAACATCAATGGAACCTTTAACGTGCTCCGCGCCGCCCACCAGGCGGGCGTGCGGCGGGTCGTCTACGCGGCCTCGAGTTCGGCCTACGGGGACACCGAAGTACTACCCAAAGTCGAGTCCATGAACCCGCGCCCCAAGTCGCCCTATGCCCTGCAGAAGCTCGTCGGCGAGTACTACTGCAACCTGTTCACGGAGAACTTTGGCCTAGAAACCGTCGCCCTCCGCTTCTTCAACGTCTACGGACCGCGCCAGGACCCATCGAGCCCCTACTCCGGGATACTGTCGCTGTTCATGAAGCACCTGCTGGCCCGCACCTCGCCCACCCTGTTCGGCGATGGTGGCCAGAGCCGCGACTTTACCTACGTCGAAGACGTGGCCGCGCTTTGCCTCAAAGCCGCCCGCGCCCCCGGAGTCGCCGGCCGCATGTACAACGCCGGAAACGGCGGCCGCTACACCCTCAATCAGATCTGGGCGATGTTGCAGGAGATGGAGGGCGTCTCTCTGCCGCCGCTGTTTGGCCCGCCCCGCGCGGGCGATGTCCGCGATTCGCAAGCCGATACCACCGCCGCCAGCGCCGAACTCGGCCACGCCCCGCGCTTCACCATGGAGCAGGGCCTCCGCGCCACGCTCGCCTGGTACCGGAACGCAATGGCATGAACCTCCCCATCCACAGCCAGTTTGAACGCAACTTCCTGACCACCTCAGTGGACTACGTCTTTAATTGGGCCCGTAAGTCCTCCGTCTGGCCCCTCACCTTCGGCCTCGCCTGCTGCGCCATCGAGATGATCGCCTCGAGCGCCTCCCGCTTCGACATCGCCCGCTTCGGCTCGGAGGTATTCCGCCCCAGCCCGCGCCAGAGCGATCTCATGATTGTCGCCGGCACCGTCTCGCTCAAAATGGCCCCCGTCGTCAAACGCATCTGGGACCAGATGCCGGAGCCCAAATGGTGCATCTCGATGGGCGCCTGCTCCAGCGTCGGCGGCCCATTTAACACCTACAGCGTGCTGCAGGGCATCGACCGGATCGTCCCCGTCGACGTCTACGTCACCGGCTGCCCGCCCCGGCCCGAAAATCTCTTTTATGCGCTGCTCAAGTTGCAGGACAAGATCGATGCGACGCCGAACCTGATCCGGCGCCCGACCGAAGTCCGCCTGCACGAACAGATGCTGGCCGACTTTGAACGGCGCGTGATGGTGGCGCAGGTGCAGCACCCGATGTCCTAATGGTCACCGCCCCGCCGCTCGCCGAGTTCCCCTGGCTGCATCACGAGTTTGGCACGCGCCACAGCGCCCCGCTCACCGGCCGCGTCGCCACCCTGCGGCAGATTCATTCGGCCGCCGTCTGGTCCGTGCGGCAATCCTCGAGAGGCCTCAACGAGGGCGGATGCCTGGGCGAAGGCGATGCGCTGATTACCAACGAGCCGGGCCTGCTGCTCGCCATCCGTACGGCCGACTGTGTCCCCATTCTGCTCGTGGACCCGGTGCGGCGCGTGGTCGCCGCCGTGCACGCCGGTTGGCGCGGCACCGTTGCGGGGGTTTTGACCCAAACAGTGCGTCAAATGCACACAGATTACGAAACGAACCCAATGGATCTGGTGGCGGCCATCGGCCCGGCCATCGGACCCTGCTGTTTCGAAGTTGGCTCCGACGTTCCCTTACCGCTCGTCGCGGGTAAAGCAGATCTTTGGGAAGCCAACCGGATGCAGTTGGAGCAAGCGGGTGTTGCGGCCATCTGGACCGCCGGCAAATGCACGATGTGCCAGCCGGGGATGTTCTACTCCTTCCGGCGCGCGAAGGAAACCGGTCGTATGGTGTCCGCCATCGGGCTACGCGAGTAGACGAAAAAAGCCCCGCGACCGGGAAGCCGCGGGGCCAGAAGACGCTGCACTTTACAAGAGGGAACGAAGGGACGCGGACAGTGGCTCGCGATCAGGCCGAGACGAGCATGTCGTCGAAGACTTCGTCCTGCACAAACTGCTTGCGATCGTACTGCTCCTGACACTCGATGCAATAAGGCGTCCAAGGCACTGCGTTCAGGCGCTTCACGCTGATGTCCTCCTCGCAATGCATACAGATGCCAAATTGGTCGCGGTCGAGACGCTGCAACGCCGCGCGGACATTCCGCAGCAGCGCGGACTCCCGGTCGAGCGTGCGGATGGCAAACTCGCGCTCGGAGGCGCGCTGCACTTCATCGAGCGCATCCGGGCTCTTCTCAATCTCGATTCCTTCGCGGTTCCGCAAAAGGTAGGTCAGCTCAGCCTGCTTGGCTTCCAAAATCTCGCGGTACTTCTTCAACTCTACATTGGTCATGGTGATTCTCCCTCTCTTTTTGTCAGTTCGTTTTTTACCGTGCTTCCATGTCAGCAACGCGGTTGCGCTGCTTTCTCGATTGATAGACGCCGGAACCTCGCGAAAGGTTCACTTTTCTGAATTAAATCTTCTGCGCGTCGCAGAAGCAGATTTCTACTCCACCCGGCCAGCGTCCCGCAGGCCTCTACAGTGCCAGTTAAAGAACATTTAGCAAAATAGTGGGAGGTCTTGTCGTTCATGGAGTATAGCACTCTTTCCTAGCAAGTTCAGTGCCAACTCTATCCCATGGCGAACCGGACCAGTCAAACGGGACCTTATCCTCTGCCTATGGCGACTTCCGCCAACTGAAATTCTCTATCGGCACAGAATTGACCCCACGTTAGTACTTTCGGTAGACGAAAAATCTCAAATTCGGTTCCATGATAAATTTCACTGTTCCAGAACTGGACGATTTCGGACAATCTGGCTCATTTCCGCCCAATGGTCCCGAACGCCAAGCCCAGTTCCCGGTTGTCCGGCGGTAGCTTGAAGGCCGGGCTGGCCGTCAGTTCCAACCGTAACTCCGGCGCCGTCCAATACTCCTCCGGCAGCGTCAATTCGCCCTGACAGCGGTCCCGCGGTAGCGCCAATTCGCCCAGCAGTTTTCCCTCGTGCCGGATCGTCAACGTCACCGGCCCGGGGCGAGGTTCGGCATCAGCCCGAAAACACTCAAAAAACAAGGTTTTTCCAGGACCACCCAGCGTCATTTCGGCCCGTGGGTGCATCCAGCGGAACCCCTGCTCAATGGGCTCCCAACCCTTGCCGAGTTGCCCGGCTAGAAAGGGTTGGCGAAGTTCCACTACCGGAGCCAAGTCGCGCGCCCACTCAATGGTGGCTTTTTCCCGATAGGATCGGGTGATATTGCGCAGTGGCTTGCCGCCGGCGGCATAAACAATCGCTTCGCCGGCCAGCAGCGCGCCGCGGGCCTGCGGCCGCGGCAGCACGTGGCGCGACCGATCGCCGAGTTCAGGGTGAGAGTCGATGTTCTCCTCACTGCCCGGCACGAGATAAACCCGGGCGCCCGGAATCAGCCGGAACGGGTCGTCGACCACGATGTTCCAGAACTGGTCCGAACTGATTCCGGCCAGCAGAATCGTCTTGCCGGGGTGCAGCGCCACGGCTTGCTCAACGCCCCGCACCAGCACCCGCGCCGCTTCGGCCTGCCGCCGGTTGTAGTGGAGGATCTCTTGTCCCAGCAGATAGCTTCCTGCGCTGTAAGCCGCCAAAGGCAGCACCATCACCCAGGGGCGCCGCACCGTGGCCACGCCAAACGCCAGGCCCAACCCCGCCGCCGGCACCACCAGATAGTAGTCGGTAATGTGCCCCGGCAGCAGCAACACCGGCCCGAGGCAGACCACGAACCAGGCCCCGCCAAACAGCAGCAGCCGGTCCCGCTCCCACAGACTCACCACCACCAACCCGCCCAGCGCCAACAGTGTCGCCCCGAGCAGGTAAGGCGTGTGCGGGTTCACCGACCAGGGCACATAGGAGCCCATGGACATGAGCCCATACTGGCCGAGCGTATGAAGGATCGAAAGCGGATGCGCGTTCAGCGCGTAGACGGCGCTGCTGTTGCCCGGCGCGATCCACCGGTTGCCCAGCGCATAGACAGCGCTGACCGCAAACAGCGGCACCGTCGACCGCCACCGTTCCGGATAGCGCAACAGCGCCAGTACCGGATAGACGACGTTCAATTCGAGAACGCCAAAGCCCAGCAGGAAGAAGACCCATTCGCCCACCCGCCGTCCCGCGTGTCGGCATAGGAGCGCCGACAGCAGACACCCCGGCCACAGAATCTGATTCATGGCGCTAGCCCAGGTGAGCGGCTGCGCCAGCGACGAGTGTAGCGTCCAGCAGAGCGCGGCAACCACCGCCGCCGCCCGCGAGGCCGTCCACAGGTACACGAGACGGCCGAACAGGATCAGGTTGGCGCACTGCGCCACAAAGATAGCAATCCGCAGCGGCTTGGCTTCGAGGCCAAACCACGTGTAGCTCAACAGAAACGGCAGACGGTCGCTGAGCGGCCGGATCGTCCCCTGCGCCCGCGGACCGAACAGAGCCCCCAGCAGGGAAGGGAAGTCCACGATCTCGGCGCTGATTCCCAGCCAGGCGAAGTCATCCCGGGCAAACCACACGACGAAGGACTGCCGGTAGACGAGCAGACAGACCAGCGGGGCGATTCCGAGCCAGCCCCAGCGGCGCAGCCAGCTCATGGCCGCGAGAGCCCCGCCCGCAGGAAGATCAGCCCCAGTTCGCGAGGATCCACCGCGCCTGGTGGCACGGACTTATCGAGGCGGAAATCCAATGTAATCGTCTCGGTGATCAACGCTCCGGCGGGGATGCTCCATTGCAGCGTATGGTTGCCGGCCGCAGACATCGTCTGCGCGCCGAGCTGCTGACCTGCCGCGCTGACCTCCAAAGCTACCGGCCCGGTGGACCGGAAGATGACTTCGGGCAGCACCAGATCGGTGCGAAGCACCGCGCCTTTCTGCCGAGCCCCGACCGGCACCTCGAAACGGATCGCAAACCGCGGCATCGTCCAGCGCCAGGCACCGCTTTCTACCTCATAGAAGCCGCGCACCAGTTGGGAGGCAACGCTCGCATCGTTGGCGGCGACCCGACCGCGGACAGCGGATTCGTTATCGTCGACGAGGATCTCCTGACGTGGTTTGCGCGACTTACAGGAGCCGCCGGCCAGCAGCAGGACCAGGGCCAGGCTGCCAGCTACTCGACGCATTTCTCGACTTGTACCAGGCAGCTATAAAACGTGGCGCCGCCACCGATGTCGGTCAACCGCTCGCTGACCAGGGCATTGATGTTCCGTCCTCCGGGCTGCCGTTTGGGCCAGCGGAGGCTGGGGGAACTGACGGTGCCGGGTCCCACCACGCCATCGACGGCGGCGCGCAGCACGACGCTGGCCCGGCTGTTGAAGACGCGGACGCTGTCACCGTCGCCGATGCCTCGCGCGGCCGCATCGGCCGTGCTCAGATACAGGACGGCGGTCTGGGCGTCCACCTCGGCCCGGTTGCCGAAGGTCGAATTCATACTGTCGTGATTCTTCGGGCTGAGAAACTCGAGCGGGTAGAGGGCCCGGAGCGCGGCATCGCCAAAGCGCGACTCGACGGGCGGCACGTAGTCGAGCCCGGCCGGATCGAGGTTCGCCTTGCCGTCGGGGTGGCCAAAGCCGCCCTCTTTGAATGGTTGAAACGGCCCGTCGCCGAGGTTGAGGCGGACCGACCGTTCCTGGTCGAGCCGTTCGAGCGTGATGCCATCGAGGTGCTGGTGGCCGCTCGAGAGAATGCCGCGGATCATGTCGTCTTCGCTTTCGGTGAAGGCGGGTTCGGTGAAGCCCATGCGGTGCGCCAGTTCGCGGAAGATCTCGACGTTCGAGCGGGCCTCGCCGGGCGGCGGCAGCGCCGGCCGGGCCAGTTGCACATAGTGGTGACCGTAGGCCCCGTACAGATCGGTGTGTTCGAGAAAGGTGGTAGTGGGCAGGACAAGGTCGGCATAGTCGGCCGTGTCGGTCTGGAACTGTTCGACCACGACGGTGAATAGATCCTCGCGGCGGAGGCCGTCGAGGACGAGGCTCTGGTCAGGCGTGACGGCCGCCGGGTTCGAGCAGTAGACGAAGAGCGCTTTGACGGGCGGGTCGTCGACGCGGGTGAGCGCCGAACCCAGCTCGGACATGTTCAGCAGCCGCGTGGGCCCGGGCTGCAGCTCTGGCATTTCGAGCGCCTGCCGGTTGAAGTGAAAGGCCTGCGAAGTGGAAAGCTGCATTCCCCCGCCGACGTGCCGCCAGGCGCCGGTAACCACGGGCAGCATGGCGATGGCGCGGACGGCGGTGCCGCCCCGCTCGCTGCGCTGCACGCCGTAGTTCAGCCGGATGGCCGTTGGCTTCGTTTCGCCATAGGCGTGCGCGAGGGCGATAATGTCGCTTTCGGGAATGCCGGTCCAGGCGGCCACTTTGGCGGGCGTGTAGGCCCGGGCGGTTTCGCGCAGCGCTGGCCAGCCGTTGGCGTGCGCCTCCAGGTAGGCGTGGTCTTCCTGGCCATTGGCGAACAGCAGGTGCAGCAGGCCGAGGGCGAGCGCGAGGTCCGAGCCCGGGTTAATGCGAAGGTGTTGATCGGCGAGGGCGGCGGTCTTGGTGCGCACCGGGTCGATGACGACGAAGCGCGCGCCGCGGCGGCGGGCTTCGACGATAAAGGGCCACAGATGGACGTTGGTGGCCAGGACGTTGGCGCCCCAGGCGATGATGAGCTTGGAGTGCACAAACGCTTCGGGCTCGAGGCCGTAGCGGAGCCCCTGAGTGGCCGTGAGGCCGGCCGTGCCGGCGGCGGCGCAGATGGTGCGGTCCAGGCGGCTGGCGCCGAGGCGGTGGAAGAAGCGGCGGTCCATGCCGTTGGCCTGCAGCAGACCCATCGAGCCGCCGTAGGAGTAGGGCAGGATCGCCTCGGCGCCATAGTCGGCAATCGTCGCGCGGAAGCGGTCGGTAATCGTGGTGAACGCTTCGTCCCAACTGATGGGTTCGAATCGGCCTTCGCCCTTGGGGCCGATGCGGCGCAGGGGGCGGGTCAGGCGCTGAGGAGAGTATTCGCGTTCGAGGTACCGGGCGACCTTGCCGCAAAGGAATCCCTGGGTGACCGGGTGGCCGGGGGTACCTTGAATCCGCGTGGCCCGGCCGTCGGTGATCTTCAGGACGAGACCGCACGCATCCGGACAATCGAGAGCGCAAACCGAGTGCCGCGTTTCTGACATGACCCATTATAGTGTAGGCTGAAGCCATGCGGACTCTACTGCTGACAGGCTTGCTGATGGCGGCGGGAGCGTGGGCGCAGCGCCCGGCAACGCCACAATTTCCGCAGCACTCGACGGGCTGGCCGGCGGTTCTGCCGCCGCCGGTGCAGAACCATGCCACGGCGCTGGCGGCCTCCGTAGCCGGCCGGCCGATCCCGCTCGGTGCCCCCGGCGGACGGGCCCCGCGGGTGTTTCCGGTGGCCGCGCCAATCTGGTATCCGCCCGTCGTGTCACCGCAAATCGTGGCCCCGCCGGTCTACTGGCTACCGCAGACCGCGCCGCAGCCGGTGACCGTGGTTCACCAGCCGTCGCCCATCGTCGTCAACAACCCGAACTACGTGCCCGATACAGCTAAGCCGTTGATGCGCGAGTACTTCGCCGAAAGCCGTCCGTACGAGGCAGCACCGGCGGCCAAAACCACCAGCCCGGTTACGCTGATCGCCTTCAAGGACGGAAGCCTGGCGCAGGCCGTGGCCTACTGGTATGAGGGAGCCACGCTGCATTATGTTAAGCCCGATCATCAGATCGCCAGCGCAGCCTTGACGCAGTTGGATAAGGAGTCCTCGGCACGGTTCAACCGCGAGCGGGGCATCCCTTTTCGTCTGCCGGAGTAGGGCGGCTAGCTGTGTCCCGCACTCGCCTGGGTGTGGCCCCGGGCCAGGCGCCGGACGAAATCGACGTCGCCGTCAAGAAAGTCATAAGATGGCAGCTTGTCGGGACTCTCCCAGGTGATCTGCTCAAAGATCCGGTTCTGGATTTCCCCGGAAAAGGTGTGGACGCGGTAGAAGATCAGCAGGATGGGGGTGCGCCCCGCGTATTGATACTCATAGCGGCTGATCTCGCGGTCGATTTCGGCGTCGATATCAAGCTCTTCGCGCAGTTCGCGATGCAGGGCGTCCCGGGGCGATTCGTCCGGCTCGACTTTGCCGCCCGGAAACTCCCATTTCAAGGCGTGCCGGTCGGTGCTTTTGCGCTGGCAGATCAGCACGTGCCGGTCTTCGCGTTCAATGACCGCCGCCACGACGAAAACCTGGCTGCGCGGCTTCATGCCTCGCTCCCGAGGCAGCTGCCAAAAGTGAAGGCGAACAGTTGGAGGCCCGTGGTAAGCGAGCGCAATTCGAGCAGCGCGGTCGAGAACGTCGAGCGGTTCACCACGCGGTACATGCGGGGACGGTCCACGAGCAGATAGGTGCGGCCCGTTGCATCCACGCGGACATCGGCGCCGCGCGCTGCTTCCGGCAGAGGCACGCCATTTTCGACGATGTCAATGCGACCCTGCGGTAGCGACAGCGAGGGGCAGCAGACCAGATTCACCTCGGCCGCCGAGTAGAGCAGGCAGAGGCGGGAGGGATCCGAGGCGTCGCGGGAGCCGACCGTGAGGCAGTCCGGCAGCGAGTTCCACAGGCCGGCCAACTCGGGCGTATCGGCCTGAGGGCCGGCGCCGAGGTCGTAGCGATGAAGCTCGCCTTCGCGAAACCCGTCGGGATTGGCCAGGCGCCCGCGCTGATGGCCGAGGTAGATCTCCGGGCTGGGTTGGGGGCAGAAGGCGAGTGCGCCCGGTTCGTCGAGGGCGCGGACGAGCGGGAGAGGGGGCGGAAGGCTCAGGCCGGGGGTTTGCTCGCGGAGCAGCTCCTGAATGGCCTGTTCGGTTTCGGTGTAGGCGCCTTCGCCGAAGTGGGCGTAGCGGAGGTAGCCTTCGCCATCGATCAGGTACTTGGTGGGCCAGTAACGATTGGCGAAGAGTTTCCAGACCGTGTAGTCGTTGTCGAGCATGACCGGGTACTCGATGCCGAGTTCGCCGAGGGCGGCTTCCACCACGCCGGGCGCGCGTGAAAAATAGAACTCGGGGGCGTGAATTCCCAGGACCTGCACGCCGTATGGCTCATAGCGGCGGTGCCAGGCGGTCACATAGGGGAGCGTCCGCAGACAGTTGACGCAGGTGTAGTCCCAGAAGTCGATGAGCACCAGGCGGCCGCGCAACTGCCGGAGGGTGAGAGGGGGAGAGTTAAGCCACACCGGGCCGATTTCGGGGGCGTGGACGCTTTGCGGGTCGATGCGCATTAAACTAAGATTAAGAAGCCTTGATTATGTCATGTATAGCGACCAAATTCTGAACCACTTTCAATCGCCGCGGTTTGCCGGCGAGTTGGCGCCGCCGGCGGTGACGGTGCGCGTGGAAAATCCGGTTTGCGGGGATATTCTGCAGCTGTCGGTGCGGTGGGAGGAGGACGTGGCGAAGGAGGCGGCGTTCAAGACGCGGGGGTGCACGGCGTCGATTGCGGCCGGGTCGGCGTTGGCGGAGTGGGTGACGGGGCGGTCGCGCGCCGAGATTGGCGGGTTCACCACGGCGGTGATAGAAGAGGCGCTCGGGGGCCTGCCAAACGAATCGAAACACGCCGCGGTGTTGTGCGCCGATGCCGTGAAGGCGCTGTTGCGCACTTAGTATTTTTTCTTTTTCTTCTGGCGCGGGGGACGGTGCTGCCAGAGGCTGAAGGTGAGGCGGCGTTCGACGCCGTCGACGCGGTCGAGGACGACGCGAATGGCGTCGCCGATTGAGAACTCGCGGCGGGTCTTTTCGCCGATCAGGCGGCGGGCGCCTTCGAGGAACCGGAAGCGTTCGCCGGGCAGGGCGTCGATGGGGAGGAGGCCCTCGATGAACAGGTCAGTGAGTTCGACGAACATGCCGAACTTGGTGATGGAGATGATGACGCCATCAAACTCGTCGCCGACGCGGTCGATCATGAACTGCACCTTCTTCCATTCGACGAGTTCGCGTTCGGCTTCGGCGGCGCGGCGTTCGGTGAACGAGCAGTCGTTGGCGATCTCTTCAAGCTGCGGTTCGCTCCAGACCACGCCCTGGCCGTCGAACAGGCCGCCGAGGATGCGGTGGACCATGAGGTCGGGATAGCGGCGGATGGGAGAGGTGAAGTGGGTGTAGGTGCTCGAGGCGAGAGCAAAGTGGCCGACGTTGTCGTGCGAGTAGCGGGCCTGTTTGAGCGAGCGCAGCATGAGGAAGCTGAGAATGCGCTCTTCGGCCGTGCCTTCGAGGCGGGCAATGAGTTTTTGATAGGCGCGGGAGGTGACCTGGATGCGTTCGTCGGCCAGGACGAGATCGCGGCGCTCTTTGCGGCCGTCGCGCCGACGTTCGACCACCTTGTGCTTCTTGACGGGCAGGGCAGGGAAGCCGAGCGAGTAGCCGAACTGGGCGGCCACCTCTTCAAACTCGGAGACCTTCTTGAAGTCGGGGGTTTCGTGGATGCGGTAGATGCCCGGGATGCCGGCCGCTTCGATGTGCGCGGCGACGGCTTCGTTGGCGGCGAGCATGAATTCTTCGATGAGGCGGTGGGCGATGTTGCGGGGGGCGCGGGTGACGCCGACCATGAAGCCGTGCTCGTCGAACTCGATGAGCGGCTCGGGCAGGTCGAAGTCGATGGAGCCGCGCTTGACGCGCTTGCGGTTGAGGATGAGCGCGAGCTCGCGCATGTTCTCAAAGTGGGGGACGAGGGCGGCGTACTGGGTTCGTTCCGCTTCCTCGCCGGCAAGGATTTTGTGGACGGCGGTATAGGTCATGCGGGCCGTGGAACGGATGACGCCGCGGTGGAAGCTTTGCGCGACGACGTCGCCGGAGCGGTCGAGTTCGAGTTCGGCCGACAGGACGAGGCGGTCCTGATGGGGCACGAGCGAGCAGAGGTTGGTGGAGAGCTCGTGAGGGAGCATGGGGACGGCGCGGTCGGGGAAGTAGACGCTGGTGCCGCGGAAGAGGGCTTCTTTGTCGATGGGGCTGCCGGGCTGGACGTAGTGGCTGACGTCGGCGATGTGGACGTCGAGCTTCCAGTGGCCGTTGGGTAGGGGTTCGACGTAGATGGCGTCGTCGAAGTCGCGGGCGGTTTCGCCGTCGATGGTGACGATGGGCAGGTGGCGGTAGTCGCGGCGGCGGGCGATTTCGGCGGCGGGGATTTCGGCAGGGATAGCCCGGGCCTGGGCGAGGACGGGTTGGGGGAAGGTGTGGGGCAGGTGGTGCTTGCGGATGGTGATTTCGACATCGAGGCCGAAGTCGCCTTCGCGGCCGAGCACCTCGATAACGCGGCCGATGCCGTCTTCGTGTTCGGTGGGGAACTCGAGCACTTCGACATCGACGATGGCGCCGTTGAGATCTTCGGCGGTACGGTATTCGCGAAGGGCAGGGCCGGTGCGGTCGGCGGCGGCGGAGCGGGGGATCTCGTAGCCGTCGGGGATGAAGAGCCACTGGTGGATGCGGTCGTCGTGGGGCTTGACCCAGTTGCCGCGTTGGCGGACGCGGAACTCGCCGACGACGGTTGCGTGGGCGCGGCCGAGCACCTGGAGGATTTCGCCGTCGGCTTTGCCGTCGCGGCCGATGAAGCCGATCTGCACGAGCACGCGGTCACCGTGCATGGCTGCGGCGGCGTGCTTGGCTGGGACGAAGATGTCGCCGACGAGGCCTTCGATTTTGTGGGCGGGGGTGACGAAGCCGTAACCGTCGCGGTGCATGTTGAGGCGGCCGGTGGCGAACTCGCGGCTGCCCTTGGCGGCGACGTACTGGCCGGTGCGGAATTCGATGAGCTCGCCTTTGGTGGTGAGGCGGAGCAGGGTTTGTTCGAGTGCTTCGCGCTGATCGCCGCGGGCGGAGAGTTCGCGGACGAGGTTCTTGAAGCTGGCGCGGCTGTGGGGCAGGCGCTGAATGCGCTCGAGCACTTCGCGGTCGGACAGGTAGAATGAGGGTGTTTCCAAAACGTATGGACCTACTCAATGTTCCCATCAATTTTCCCGCCGATGCCAACGTCATCCTCGGGCAGAGTCACTTTATCAAGACGGTAGAAGATATCTACGAAGCGATTGTGAACACGAATCCGGGCATGGAGTTCGGCATCGCCTTCAACGAGGCCTCGGGCCCTTGCCTGACGCGGTTTGACGGCAACGACCAGGCGCTGATTGACTGCGCCGTCGACAACGCGCAGCGCATCGGGGCGGGGCATCTGTTTGTGGTGGTGATGCAGAAGGGGTTTCCGATCAACGTGCTGTCGCGGATCAAGGCGGTGCCGGAGGTAGTGAACATTTTCTGCGCGACGGCCAATCCGCTGAGCGTGATTGTGGCGCAGGGCGAGACGGGGCGCGGGGTGCTGGGCGTGATTGACGGCTTCTCGCCGCGACGCGTGGAGAACGAAGAAGACATTGCGGCGCGGAAGACGTTTCTGCGCAAGATCGGGTACAAGCGATGATACGGACGATTGCGGAGTTGGAAGAGCGGCTGTCGCGGCCGAGCGCGGCCGATGTGGAGGCCATGGCGCGGCTGGACGGGGATCTGATGATTCTCGGGGTGGGCGGCAAGATGGGGCCGACGCTGGCGATGCGGGCGCGGCGGGCTATGGACGAGGCCGGGGTGCGGCGGCGGGTCTATGGCGTGGCGCGGTTTACGGATGCCGAGGCACACGAACGGATGGCCGAGGCGGGGATTGAGTGCGTGCAGGCCGACCTGCTCGACCGCGCGCAGATTGAGGCCCTGCCCGAGTGCGAGTATGTGATCCACGCCGCGGGGCGGAAGTTCGGCTCGACGGCCGACCCGTCGCTGACCTGGGCGATGAATGTGCTGGTGCCGGCGATGGTGTGCGAACGCTTCCGGCAGTCGAAGATCGTGGCGTTTTCAAGCGGCAATGTATACGCGTTTTCGCGCTATGGCGCGACGGAACAGGACGCGCCCGTGCCCGTGGGTGAGTACGCGTGGACGGGCCTGGGGCGGGAGCGGATGTTCGAGTACCACGCTAAACGGAATGGAACTCCCACGGTGCTGCTGCGGCTGAACTACGCGCAGGAGTTGCGCTACGGGGTGCTGCTCGAGATTGGAGCGAAGGTGTTTGAGCGGCGGCCGGTGGATGTGACGATGGGCGCCGTGAACGCCATCTGGCAGGGCGACGCCAACTCGGCGGCGCTGCGGGCCTTTCCGCTGGCGGCAACGCCGGCGGCGATTGTGAACCTGGCCGGGCCGGAGACGCTGAGCGTGCGGACGGTGGCGCAGCGGTTTGGCCGGCACTTCGGGGTGACCCCCGAGTTCACCGGCCAAGAGGCGCCCGATGCGCTGTTGAACGACGCGGGGCTTTGCCACCGCGTGTTCGGCTACCCGAGCGTGACACCGGACGAGATGATTGAGTGGATGGCGCAGTGGATCGGCCTGGGCGGGGCGACACACGGCAAGCCGACGGGATTCATGACACGGGACGGGAAGTTTTAGCGATGGACTGGTTGGCTTCGTTTCGCAAAGGCGGGGTGATTCCCGCGCATCCGCTGGCGTTAACGGCGGAAAGAAAGATGGACGAGCGGCGGCAGCGGGCGCTGACGCGCTACTACTTAGCCGCGGGGGTGAGCGGGGTGGCCGTGGGAGTGCACACGACGCAGTTCGCCATTCGCGAGGCGGGGCTGTTTCGCCCGGTGCTCGAACTGGCGCGGGAAGAAGCAGCCGATGTGGTCCGCATCGGCGGGGTGTGCGGGCCGACGCGGCAGGCGGTCCGTGAGGCCGCGCTGCTGCGGGACCTGGGTTACCATGCGGGGCTGCTGAGCCTGGCGGCGCTGGTGAATGCCAACGGGCGGAAGCTGATTGAGCATGTGCGCGCGGTGGCCGAGGTGCTGCCGCTGGTGGGTTTCTATCTGCAGCCGGCGGTGGGCGGGCGCGTGCTGCCGTATGCGTTCTGGCGGCAGTTTGTCGAGATCGAAAACGTGGTGGGCATCAAGATCGCGCCGTTTAACCGCTACCAGACGTTGGACGTGATGCGGGCGGTGGCCGAGAGCGGGCGGGAGCTGGCGCTCTACACTGGCAACGACGATAACATCGTGGTGGATCTGCTGAGCGAGTTCCAGGGCGTGCGGTTTGTGGGGGGGCTGCTGGGCCACTGGGCGGTGTGGACGAAACGGGCCGTGGAGATGCAGGCCAAGGTGCGGAAGCACAAAGACCCGCTGCGGTTGAACCTGGAGGTGACCGACGCGAACGCCGCGTTTTTCGATGCGGCCAATGGCTTTAAGGGCTGCATTGCGGGCCTGCACGAGGTGCTGCGGCGGCAGGGGTTGCTCGAGGGGATCTGGTGCCTGGATCCGCGGGAGGGACTATCGAAGGGCCAGGCCGGGGAGATCGACCGGGTCTACGCCGCGTATCCGCACCTGAACGACGATGCGTTTGTAGCGGCCCATCGGGACGCGTGGCTGCGGGGGTAGAATAACCCTTATGTCAGACTCTAAGATTGACCGTCAGCTCGGGTTCAACACCCGCAGCCTCCACGCCGGCTACGCTCCGGACCCAACAACCGGTGCGCGGGCGGTGCCGATCTACCAGACCACCTCGTTTGTGTTCAAGAACTCGGACCATGCGGCGGCGCTGTTCGGCCTGCAGGAGTTTGGGAACATCTACACGCGGATCATGAATCCGACGACCGATGTGCTCGAACAGCGCGTGGCGTCGCTTGAAGGCGGCGTGGCCGCGCTGGCGGTGGCCAGCGGCCAGGCGGCGCAGTTTCTGGCCATTACCAGTCTGCTCGAAGCGGGCGATCACCTGGTGAGTTCGAGCACGCTCTACGGCGGCACGTACACGCAGTTCGACGTGAGCTTCCGGCGCATGGGCATCAACGTCACGTTTGTCGATCCGGATGACCCGGAGAACTTCCGCAAGGCCATTACGCCGCAGACCAAGGCGATCTATGGCGAGACGATCTCCAATCCGCGCGGCAACATTTTAGACATCGCCGCTGTCGCGGCCATTGCGCACGAGAACGGCCTGCCGCTGATTATCGACAACACCTTCGCAACGCCCTACCTGTGCCGGCCGATAGAGCACGGCGCCGACATTGTGCTGCACTCGCTCACCAAGTTCCTCGGGGGCCATGGGACGTCGATTGGCGGCATCATTGTCGATGCGGGCAAGTTCGATTGGAAGACGAGCAAGCACTCGCTGCTGAACACGCCCTCGCCGGCCTACCACGGGCTGAACTTTGCCGAGGCGCTGGGGCCGATCGCGTTCATCATCAAGGCGCGCGTTGAGGGTCTGCGCGATCTGGGGCCGGCGCTTAGCCCGTTCAACGCCTTCCAGTTTATTCAGGGGATTGAGACGCTCGGGCCGCGGATGGACCGGCACGTCGCGAATGCGCTGGCGGTGGCGACGTTCCTCGAAGGCGACTCGCGCGTGGCGTGGGTGAAGTACCCGGGGCTGGGCAGCAGCCCGTACAACGCGCTGGCCAAGAAGTATCTGCCGAAGGGACCGGGAGCGGTGTTCAGCTTTGCCTTGAAGGGCGGAGCCGAGGCAGGGAAGCGGTTTGTGGATGCGCTGAAGGTGTTCTCGCATCTGGCCAACGTGGGCGATGCGCGGAGCCTGGTGATTCAGCCGGCCGTGACAACGCACCAGCAGTTGACGCCGGAGCAGCAGCTGTCGGCGGGCGTAGAGCCGGGGATGGTGCGGCTGTCAATCGGCATCGAGGACGTCGAGGACATCCTGTGGGATGTCGAGCAGGCGCTCGAGGTGGTCTAGGCGCTACCGCAGACCAAGGCCGTTGCCCGCGGGCAACGTGAGTCTGCCCTGCACGACCCGGATGCCTTGCACCGGGTCGTTGCCAATCAGCAGGTTGCCGTCGAGATCGGCGTAGTCGACCAGGGGCGAAAGCTGCGCGGCGGCGGTGATGGCGATGGAGCTTGAGATCATGCAGCCGAGCATGGTCTTGAGACCCAGGCTGCGGGCGATCTGGATCATGCGATAGCCCTGCAGCAGGCCGCCGGCCTTATCGATTTTGATGTTGACGCCGTCGAAGGCCGTGGCGAGCCTGGGTATATCGGCCGGGCGCAGGCAGGCTTCGTCGGCGATGATGGGGATGTGGACGCGCTGGCGGACGTAGCGCTGCTCGTCGAGCATGTGCGCGGGCATGGGCTGCTCGATGAATTCGACGCCCATTTTTTCGAGCCAGTTGATCTTGCGGACGGCTTCGTCCTTGTCCTTCCAGCCCTCGTTGGCGTCGACGCGGAGCGGCTTGCGGGTAACGCTGCGGACTGCTTCGATCACCTCTTCGTCGTTGGCGAGGCCGACCTTCACTTTCAACACCGGATAGGCTTCGGCTTCGCGGACCTTCTGGCGGATGACCTCGGCTTTGTCGATGCCGATCGAAAAGGTGGTGAGCGGGGCGTCTTGCGGGTCGAGCCCCCAGAGAGCGTGGACGGGGATGCCGCGGCGTTGGGCGACCCAGTCGTGGATGGCGATATCGACGGCGGCCTTCGCAGCCCAGTCAGCCGGACTCTGGGCGAGCACCCAGTCGATGACCTTGCCGAAGTGGCGGAGATCCATGCGGGCGAGTTCGGGGGCGATCCGGTTGACGAAGGCGACGCCGGACTCGGCGGATTCGCCGTAGCGGACGATGCCGGCGCCTTCGCCGCGGCCGGTGAGGCCGTTGCGCCGGATAGTGGTGTAGAGCACGTCGCGGTAGGTGCTCGAACTCATCACCGTGGTCCAGGTGTGTTTCAACTGGAGCCGCTGGACCCGCGCGCTGACGGTTTCGTCAGCGGCGAGGGCGGGCAGGGCAGTGAGTCCGAGCAACGACCGGCGGGTCATGTTACTTGGCGCAGTGCTGGGCGAAGGCGTTCTTCAGCTCTTCGGCGATGAGGAACATGTCGCGGCTTTCAATCTGATGGCGGTGCATCATGTAGACGGGTTTGCCGTCCTTGAAGATGGCGACCGAGGGGGAGCTCGGCGGCAGCGGGGCGAGGTGCTCGCGGACGCGGGCGACGGCTTCGACGTCCCCGCCGGCGAAGACGGTGGCGGCGACGTCCGGCTTGACCGGGGAGTCGGCCAGGGCCCGGACGATACCCGGGCGGGCCTTGCCGGCCGCGCAGCCGCAGACGGAGTTGACGACCATCATCACGGTTCCTTTGCCGGGAGCAAGCAAGGCGTCGACTTCTTCGGGGCTGCGGGTTTCGACGATGCCATGGTTGGTCAGGTCCTGCCGCATGATGCCAATGAGATGCTCTGGATAACGCATACCTCCAATATAGCGGAAGCCCGCTAGCCGGAAAGCACCACCGGGCGGCGTGGGTGGTGGAAATGCACCAGGGGAGCGGGGAAGCGGGCTGTTGATAACATTGGGGTTAGTAAGTGGTCCGCCAAGTGCAATACAGCAGGCCGGGAGGAACCACACATGTTCCGCAAATTACTACCGGCTCTCGTTGCTGCCGTCCTGACCACGGGCGGCGCGGGGGCCCAGGACGAGGGCCAGGAGCAGGGGCGCGGCGTAGCGCGCCTGAGTCTGATCTCCGGGGACGTTTCCGTGCGCCGGGGCGATACGAATGAGTGGGTGGCGGCGGCCATTAACGCGCCGCTGCTAAGCCAGGATCGCGTGCTGACCGGCATGGGGTCGCGGACGGAGGTGCAGTTTGACGCGAGTAACTTCGCGCGGCTGGCCGATGGAGGCGAGTTGCGGCTGGCCGATATTGAGAACCGCCGGTATCTGGTGCGCCTGGCGGCGGGAACGATGACATGGCGGGTGCTGCGGGACCGGACGGCGGAGGTGGAGATTGCGACACCGAGCATTGCGGTACGGCCGGTGGGGCGCGGGAGTTACCGGGTGACGGTACGGGGCGATGGTTCGACCGAGGTGACGGTACGGAGCGGCGAGGCCGAGATCTTTACGCCGCAGGGGAGCGAGCGGCTGCGGAGCGGGCGGACGCTGGTGGCGCGCGGCGAGGCTGCGGCGCCGGAGTTCCGGACCGACGGAGCGGTGCCGCTCGATGAGTTTGACCGTTGGAGCCAGAGCCGGGACCGGGACCTGGAGCGGAGCGAGAGCTACCGGTATGTGAGCCGGGATGTGTATGGCGTCGAGGATCTGGACGGGCACGGGCGGTGGGTGAACACGCCGGAGTACGGACAGGTTTGGGTACCGGCGGCGAGCGGGGGCTGGGCGCCGTACCGCAACGGGCGCTGGAGTTGGGTGGATTACTATGGCTGGTCGTGGGTGAGCTACGACCCCTGGGGCTGGGCGCCGTATCACTATGGCCGGTGGTTTCACCGGGTAGGACTTGGCTGGTGCTGGTGGCCGGGGCGGCAGAGTGCGCGGCACTACTGGAGTCCGGCGCTGGTGGGATTTTTTGGGTGGGGCAGCGGGCGCGGGTTCAGCGTGGGTGTCGGGGTTGGTTTCGGCAACTGGGGTTGGGTGCCACTGGCGCCTTTTGAACGGTACAGCCCTTGGTATGGGCGGGGGACCTACGGCGGCTACCGGAACCCGGGTTATGTGAACAACAGCGTGAATATCACGAACATTAACATCACGAATGTGTACCGCAACGCGCGTTTTGATGATGGGGTGACGGTAATTAACGGGCAGGATTTTGGCCGCGGGGGGGTGACCCCGATCCGCTTTGATCGTAACCAGTTGAACAATGCCTCGTTTGTGCGGGGCCAGTTGCCGGCGGCTCCGGGACGGGAGAGCTTGCGGTGGAGCGACCGGGCGGTGAGTACGCCGGTGGGGCCTTCGCGCGGGGATGACCGGTTCTTTAGCCGGACGCAGCCTGGGACGATTGACCGGGTGCCGTTTGAGAATCAGCGGGCAGCGTTGCAGGATATCTCTCGGCGGACGTTTGACAGGGAGAACGGCGTTGTGGCGGGAGAGCGGGGGGGCAACATCATGGAGCGGGGCGGGGCGCGGCTGGAGCAGCCGCGGGGCGAGATGGGCCGCGATGGGGTTGGCCGCGGAGACACTGGTGGGGCGGTGACGCGGGGCGACCTGAACCGGGGCGAGGATGGCAGCGGTTGGCGGCGGTTAGGGGATGGGGTTTCGCGGGGGGATGCGGGCGGGGCGGTGACGCGGGGGGAGATGAACCGGGGCGCTGATAACGG
>JAPKZB010000005.1:0-57530 GCA_026393985.1 Acidobacteriota bacterium | reverse complement strand
GGGGGACGCGGGCGGGGCGGTGAACCGTGATGGCGGCGTCCGCGGGGATGCGGGGGGGCCGGTGACGCGGGGGGAGATGAACCGGGGCGCTGATAACGGTAGTTGGCGGCGGTTCGGAGACGGGACGTCGCGGGGGGACGCGGGCGGGGCGGTGAACCGTGATGGCGGCGTCCGCGGGGATGCGGGGGGCGAACTCACCCGGGGTGAGAGAAACCGCGGGGGCGATACCGGCGGCTGGGGACGGTTCGGCGATGGGGCATCCCGCGGGGACGCCGGCGGGGCCGTGACCCGGGGCGAGAGTAACCGGGGAGGAGACTCCGGCGGCTGGGGACGGTTCGGCAGTTCGGGCGCGCGCAGCGAGAGCAGCCGGGGCGATGACGGGGCGGGCGCGGGTCGTTTTGGCGGTTCCGGCGCTCGCAGCGAAAGCAATCGGGGCAGCGACGGCGGCGGCTGGGGACGGTTCGGTGGCGGTGGCGGTGGTTCGCGGGGCTCGTCCAATGGAGGCGGCATGGGGGAAGGCGGCATGGGCGGCCGGTCCCGTGGCGGTTTCAACAGTGCGCCTTCCATGCCGGGGGGCGGACGGATGGAGGGACCGGTGGTCCGCGAACGGTCGAGTGGTCCGGGGGCTGAACCCGGGGGCGGCGGCTCCCGCGAGGGCGGCGTGGGCCGGGCCGGCGGCGGGGGCGGACGCAACCGCTAAACGGGTAAGGCTCCCAGAAACACCGCCCGGGTGTGTACAATGGGAGCCTTTACCGGAAGCGGTCGGCACTGCGGTAATTAGTTTACATAATATACATTCTGCGAAGTTCTGTTTTGCGCATTTCCGTTGTCATTCCCACCCTGAACGAAGCCGTAGCGCTCCCGGCCACCCTCGCTATTCTGACCGGTATGGAGGGATTGGCGGAGATTGTGGTGGCGGATGGCGGGAGTCAGGATGGCACCCGGGCGCTCGCCGAACCGTTGGCCAGCGTTGTGCGCTCCGAACCGGGCCGGGGCCAGCAGCAGGCGGCGGGGGCGACGGCGGCTACCGGTGATGTCCTGTGGTTTCTGCACGCCGACTGCGTTCCGGATCCCGGAGCAGTGCGGGCGATTGAGAATGCCCTGGGCGACCCGGCGGTGGTGGGTGGCCACTTTACGCTGCGCTTTGGCGGCGACGGTCGGAGCGCCCGGTGGCTGACCCGGATCTATCCCTGGCTTCGTCTGCTGGGGCTTTGCTACGGGGATTCGGGCGTCTTCGTGCGCCGCGAGACGTACGAAGCCATTGGCGGCTTCCGGCCGGTAGGCCTTTTTGAAGACGTCGATCTGGTACGCCGGTTGCGGCGCGTCGGACCGTTCCGGCGGATTGATTGTGTTTTGACGGCCTCGGCCCGGCGCTTTGAACACCGCAGTTTCGCGGTCGTGTTCGCGCAGTGGACCGGGCTGCAGATTTTGTATTGGCTGGGCGTTTCGCCCGGTTGGCTGGCGCGGCGTTATGCGCTGGTCCGGGAGCGTTCTTGATGATATTGGTCACCGGAGGAACGGGGACAGTAGGCCGGGAGATGCTTCCGGTTTTGGAGCAATTGATGAGGGGCGAGCCGGTGCATCTGCTGCGGCGGCCGACGGCGGACTTGTGTCAGCCCGGGCTGGGCCTGAGCGAGGAGACGCGGCGGGAGTTGCAGCGGCAGGTCCGGGTGATCGTCCATTGCGCGGCCGAGATCCGCTTCAATTTGCCGCTTGATGAGGTGCGGCAAACGAACCTTGAAGGCACGCGGCGGATGCTCGAGTTTGCCCGCGGCTGTCCGCGGCTCGACCGGTTTGCCCACGTGAGCACGCTGTACATTGCGGGCCGGCGGGAGGGCTGGGTGCGCGAGCAGCGGCTTGCGCACAGCGAGGGCTATTTCAACACCTACACGCAGTCCAAGCACGAGGCCGAGGCGCTGGTGCTGGCCGAGACGAAGCTGCCGGTTTCGATTCACCGGCTGAGTTCGGTGCTGGGCGGGGGCGGCCACGTGGAGCAGGTGCTGCGGCTGATTCCGTTCAGCTCCGAGATTCCGATTCTGCCAGGCAAGCCGGAGGTTCCCGTGGACCTGGTGAGCGCGGAGTGGACCGGGCGCGCCCTGGCGCTGCTGATTGCACGTCACTTTACGCCGGGCGCTATCCGGCACATCTGCGCCGGACCGGAGTTGGCGCCGACGTTTGGCGAATTGATGGACGTGGCCTTTGCCGGAGGCGGCCGGCGACCGCGGCTGGTTTCGGCCTCGAAGTTTGAGTGGGCGCTGAAGGCGGTCTCTGAGCGGAGCACCGGATGGCGGGCGATGATGGGGCTGGCGACGTTTCTGCCGCACCTTTCGGTGGCGCAGCCATTTGATCCGGGGGCGACCGGAGAGCTGCTGGCGAGCGCCGGATTACGGCCGGTGCACGGGCGCGAACTGATGACGGCGGCACTTTCCGCCATGGTCTAGGCGGGCAGGTCGGCGGCGTTTTCTTGCGTGAAGCGGAGCACGGGCAGGTCGAGCCGTTGCGGTGGCGTTTCGCCCCGCAGCTTGCGGACGAGCGAGCGGACGGCTTCGTAGCCGATCCTGTCGGGTTCCTGTACGAGCATGACGGCGAGCGTGCCGCGGTGCAGCGCGGCGCGATGGATCTCGCTGTTATCAAAGCCCACGATCTTCACTTTGCCGGCCAGGCCGCGGCTCTCGACGGCCTGGATGATCCCGATGGAAGCCGCTTCGCTTGAGCCGAACAAGGCGTCGAGGCGGGGCTGCGCCGTGAGAATGTTTTCGGCGGCGGCGCGGGACCGGGCGCGGTCTCCCATGCCGAACTGCCGGGCGAGGAGGCGAACGCCGGGGAACTCGCGGGCCAGCGTCTCCGAGAAGCCGCGTTCGCGCAGTCCAGTGGACGCCCCGCCCGGCTTCTGCATGACCATGGCGACGCTTCCCTGCCCGGAGACAAGCCGGCCGACCTCGCGGGCGGCCAGGCAACCGGCCGCGTGATTATCCGTGGCGACAAAGGTAACGTAGTCTTTGAAATCGACGGCCGAGTCGAACACCGTAATCGGGATGCTGGCGGCCGCGGCCCGCTCGAGCGGCGCGACGAGCGCCCGTTCGTCGGTGGCCGAAATCGCGAGCGCATCGACGCGCTGGGCCACAAAGGCATCGACGATCTGAATCTGCCGGGAGTAATCGGTCTCCTCGTTGGGTCCGTTCCAGAGGACCTGGATGCCGAACTCGTGCGCTGCCCGGTCGACGCCGCCGTGTATAGCGACGAAGAACAGATGTGCCGTCGCCTTGGGCACCACGGCAATACGCGCCAGCGAGGAACGCCCGCAGGAGACCAGGCCACAACCGGCTAACAGATGGCGACGGGATAGCACCCCGCTAGCATACGCCTAAACGGTGCGCTGAAAATCGACCTCGTCCTTCCAGGCTTCGAGCGTGTTGTAGACGATGGGGCAATAGGTGGCGCGGTCCGGCATCTCCCACATGCGCCAGATAAGCGAGCCGGGGCCGCTGGTCAGGTGAGGGAAGTGGCGGCAGGCGGTGGGCCGGTGGCGGTAGATCAGACACTCGTTGCCGTTCAGGAAGACGCAGCTGCCGTCTTCGTGGCGCTTGAGAATCATTCCCTCCTCCTCAGACTCTTCGACGCAATCCCGCAGAAAGTCCTTGAGGCGCATGCCGGCGCCCTTGGCCACCGCTTCGAGCTCTCGTTCCTGCAGCCGGGCCGTGGCGTTGCGGCAGCAGTTGGCGCAGGCGAGACAGTCGGTTTTTTTTTCGATCGCGTCGGCGATATTCTTCAGTTTGCGCTCGACGAAGGCGTGGCGTTTGAGGTGCATGCGGAGGCGCAGGTTCTCGTCGCGCTTCTGCTCGCCAAGGCGCTTGATCTGGACGAGGTCGGTAACGAGAGGGCGTTCGCTCATACCTCTATAATGAAGTATTCCTGACTGTCTATGAGTTTGCTTCTTGAAAGCCATCTTCCCGGGCTAAAGCTCCTTCGTCGCGGCAAAGTGCGTGACGTCTACGAAATCTCCCCCACGCAACTGCTGATGGTTGCCACGGACCGCATCTCCGCCTTTGACGTGATTCTGGGCAGCGGGATTCCCGACAAGGGCAAGGTGCTGACCCAGATCTCGCTGTTCTGGTTCGAGTTTCTTAAAGACGTGATCCCGAACCATGTCATCAGCGCCAACGTTGATGAGTTCCCTGCCTCGCTGCAGCCGTTCCGGGATCAGCTGGAAGGCCGGTCGATGTTCATTCACCTGGCCAAGATGGTGGACGTGGAGTGCGTGGCGCGCGGTTACCTGTCCGGCTCGGGCTGGAAGGAGTATCAGCAGGGGGCGACCGTGTGCGGGCTGCCGCTGCCGCCTGGCCTGCAGGAGGGCGACCGGCTGCCGGCGCCGATCTTCACCCCGGCGACCAAGGCGCAGACGGGTCACGACGAGAACATACCGTTTGAACACGTCGTCGACCAGGTTGGAGCGAAGCTGGCAACTCAGTTACGGGATCTGACGCTGCGGATCTATGACCGGGCGGCGGCGTACGCCGAGACCCGGGGAATCATTCTGGCCGACACCAAGTTTGAGTTTGGCTTTGTCGACGGCCGCCTGGTGGTGGCCGACGAGGTGTTGACGCCGGACAGTTCGCGTTTCTGGCCACGGGCCACTTATAAGCCTGGCGGACCGCAGCCCTCCTTCGACAAGCAATACGTCCGGGATTACCTTGAAACCCTCGATTGGAACAAGCAGGCACCGGGACCGGAGCTGCCCGAAGAGGTGGTCGCCAAGACCCGGGAGAAGTATGTCGAAGCCTATCGGATTCTGACCGGCAAAAAGCTGTGAACACGCTCGATCTCGTCTTCGCCCTCATCCTGGCCGGGTCGGTGTATTCGGGGGTCGTCCGGGGCTTTGCGCGCATCGGGATTGGCATGGCCGCTCTGCTGCTGGCGTTTCTGCTGGCCGCGCTGTACTACCCGGAGGCCGGGCGTCCGTTCCGCGACTACACGAGTTCGACGGGCGTGGCGAACTTTCTGGGTTACATCGGCATCTTCGGCGGGGTGATTCTGGCCGGGGCGCTGCTGGGTCACGGCGCAACGCGATTCTTCAAGCTGGTGGGTTTGTCGTGGCTAAATCGGGCGTTGGGTGGCGTGGTGGGGCTGCTCCGCGGGGGGCTGATGGCAATTGTCGTACTGATGGCTGTGAACGCTTTTCTTCCGGGTGAGCCACCATCGCTCGTGGTGCGGTCCCGCCTGGCGCCTTATCTGCTGGACTCCTCGCGCGTGCTTTCTGAGTTGATGCCCACCGAGTTTAAGCAGGAGTTTTTGAAGAACTATGAGAAGGCGAAAAAGGCCTGGTTCAACCCGCTGCGCGACCAGATACGGCGTTTGGAATAGAGTTGCATGCATCTACTGATTTTTGATTTGGACGGGACGCTGGTTGATTCCAAGCAGGATTTGATTGATTCGGTCAATGCCACGCGGGGCTACCTGAGTCTGCCGCCGCTGCCGGGTGAGCAGGTGGCGAAGTATGTCGGCCGCGGCGCGTTGGCGCTGGTGCGCAGCGCCCTCGGCGAGACGGCGCCCGAAGGCGAAGTCGAGCGCGCGCATACCTTCTTCATCAAGTACTACGGCGCGCATATGCTCGATAAAACGGTGCTCTACGACGGCGTCCGCGAAGCGCTCGACCGGCTGCGCACCAAGGGCCATACGCTGGCCGTGCTCACCAACAAGCCGGTGAAGTTCTCCGAACGCATGATGGCCCAACTGGGTCTGGACCAACACTTCGTCCGGATCTACGGCGGGAACAGCTTTGAACCCAAGAAGAAGCCGGACCCGGTGGGTATTCTCACCCTGCTCGGCGAGACCGGCATCAGCAAGGCCCGGACCATCATGGTGGGGGACTCGGCGGTGGATATCCGCACGGCGCGCAACGCCGGGGTGCAGGCGTGCGGCTGCGCATGGGGTTTTCAGCCGGAGACATTCGCGGCCGAGCCGCCCGACTTTTTGATTCACCACATGAGTCAGCTGTTAGAAAGGATAGAATCGTAAGCTGTGTCCTGGTGGATTCTGGCGGCAACGATATTCGCCGTCGTCGACGTGGAGAAGGTCCCCGTCGACGGCGACCCGCAGCGCGCCGTGCTGCGGCTGGAGGCGCCTGCGCAGCCGCCCACGGTGGCTTGCGATGTGCTGGTGGCCGGCGCCGGCATGGGCGGCGTAGCGGCGGCCCTGCGAGCGGCGGACCGGGGACGGAGCGTGTGCCTGACCGAGGAGTCGACGTGGGTCGGCGGCCAAGCGACAGCAGGCGGCGTTTCGGCGCTCGATGAGCACAAGTTTATTGAGATTACGGGCGCGCCGCTGAGCTATCTGCAGTTTCGCCAGAAGATCCGCGGCGCCTACGGCGGCACGCCCAATCCTGGCGGCTGCTACGTCTCTTCGCTCTGCTTTGAGCCGCGCGTCGCCGTCCGGATTCTCGAGGAGATGCTCACCGTGCGGACCAATATTCGGCTGCTGCGGCGTACAAAGGTGGTGGAATTGACCCGCGAGGGCAACCGGATTACGGCGGCGCTGGCCGTGAACCTCGATACGCGGGAGTTTGTGCGGATCACCCCGGGTTGGGTGCTCGACGCCACCGAGATGGGCGACCTGCTGCCGCTGGCGAAGGTGCCCTACGTCGTTGGCGCCGAGGCGCGCAGTGCCACGGGCGAACCCCACGCGGCCGACCAGCCCAATCCGGCCTGCGTGCAGAGTTTTACCTATCCGTTCGTTATCGAATCGCGGCCTGGCGATAACCACGCGCTGCCGAAACGGCCCGAACACGAAGCGATCGTCAAGCGCCAGAACTTCAGCCTGCGGATGAACTATCCGGCCGAGTACGGCTGGCGCGGCGAAGTGCTCTATAGCATGTACGGCGACGATCCGCCGGTGCCGAACAACATGTCGCCCCGGCCGTTCTTTTCGTGGCGCCGCGTGAAGCTGCCCAATGTTGCGCTGATGAACTGGCCGCGGCAGGACTATCACGAGGAGTCGATTCTCGACCGGAGCCCGGCCGATGTCGCGCGGATTCTGCAGCAGGCCAAGCGCACCTCCTACGCCTTCCTCGCCTGGATGCAGCATGATCTGGGGCACCCGGAGCTGAAACTGCTGCCCGAACAGATGGGCTCGGCCGATGGCTTGTCGCAATACCCCTACATCCGCGAGAGCCGCCGGATGGTCGCGCGCGAAACGGTGCGGGAGCAGGATATTGTCGCCGAGTTCCAACCCGGCCCGCGCGCGCGCCACTTCCCTGCCTCGGCTGGTACCGGTTTCTACATGGTGGACATCCACCCCTGCGGCGCCAACGAGAAGGGCCGCATGATGATGCCGCGGCCGTTTCAGATTCCGGTTGGCGCCCTGCTGCCGAAAGATCCGATTGAGAACTTTCTGCCGGCCGGCAAGAACATTGGCGTCACCCATTTGACCAACGGCGCTTACCGCCTGCATCCGATTGAATGGAACGTCGGCGAGGCGGCGGCTATTCTCGCCACGCTTGCGCCCGGCCAGACCCTCGATCGCGAGTTGACCCGCGCCGGCATTCCTCTGTTCTGGTTTGACGATCTGGCGCCGTCGGACCCGCGCTTTGCGGCTATTCAGTTGACGGCGCAGCGCGGCCTCTATCCAGTGAGCCCGCACGATCTGCACGCTTCGCCCGACGCGCCCGTTTCGCGCGGCGAGGCGGCGCAAATCCTGGCGGCCCTGTTCGCCCTGCCGGTAGAACGGGCGGCCGCCATTACGATGGCCGTCGAACGGGGCTGGATGGCCGTCGACCATCGCAACTGGTTTCACGCCGATCTGCCCCTGCTGTGGAGCGATTGGCGCCTGCCGCGGTTCCCTCGTCTGTTCCCTGCCCTGCCCGCCAAGACCGGCCCGGTAACCCGGGGAGAACTGGCGCAGTACCTGGCAAATGCAATACAGTAACCCAAATGGCTTCGCCTGTCATGTCTAAACCCCTACTGAAAGATCCGTACGCTTACCACGATGAGGATGTGGCCGAACCGCCGCGCACTTTCCTGCATATTCTCCGCCGGATCGGCCCAGGAATGATTCTGGCGGCTTCGATTGTCGGCTCGGGAGAACTGATTGCCACCACCTCGCTCGGCGCCGAAGTCGGCTACGTCGCGCTGTGGATTATCATCATCAGCTGCGTTCTGAAACCCGCGATCCAATCCGAAATGGGCCGGTTTACGATCGCGACGGGCAAGACGGGCTTAGGGTCGTTCAACCTGGTGCCGGGACCGCGGCTTGGGGTGAGCTGGGTGGTTTGGATGTGGGCCTTCATGGTACTGGTGACCATGTTCCAAATTGGCGCGATGTTTGCCGGCGTGGCGCAGGTGCTCAATACGGTGGTGCCGGGCGTGACGATTACGGCTTGGGTGCTCGGCCTGCTGGCCCTGTCGCTGTGGCTGCTGCTGGGCGGCGGCTATGAACGGGTGGAGCATTTAGCTACGTTCAAGGTCGGGCTTTTCACGATGATCACGCTGCTGTGTGCCATGGTGCTCGTCAGCAAGCCCGAGTATTTTACGGTGCCTTCGCTGCTGGAAGGCTTGAGCTTCAAGCTGCCGGGCCAGGGGCTGGCTACCGCGGTGGCCGTGTTTGGCATAACGGGCGTCGGCGCGGCGGAGCTATTCATGTACCCTTACTGGTGCGTGGAGAAGGGCTACGCGCGCTACACCGGGGTTCGGGAAGATTCGCCGGTCTGGAGAAGCCGGGCTCAGGGCTGGATTAAGGTCATGAACACCGACATCGTCGCCTCGATGGCCATCTATACGATTGCGACTTTGGCGTTTTATCTGCTGGGCGCCGGGGTGCTGCACAGCCAGGGCCTGGTGCCGGCCGGCAACGAAATGATCGCGGTCCTTTCCAAGATGTATACCGAGACGCTGGGTTCGTGGGCGCTTTGGGTCTTCTACGTGGGGGCGTGCGCCACGCTCTACGGGACAATTTTTGCGGCAACGGCCTCCAACAGCCGGGTGTATTCCGACATGGCGTGTCTGCTTGGGGCATTCGACCGCGGCGACTATGCGGCGCGGGTCAAGTGGCGCAACCGCTTTGTCTGTATTCTCCTGCTCATTCCCGTGGCGCTGTACTTCCTGAAGGTCGACCCGAGCCGGATGGTGAAGATCGGTGGGGTGGCGCAGGCGCTGATGCTGCCGGTGATCGCCGTTTCCGTGCTCTACCTGCGCTACAAGCACATGCCGGCCGAGGTGCGGACCGGACTGCCCTTCACGATAACGCTGTGGACAGCCTGCCTTTTCACAATCTTTATGATGGGGTACTATACAATTCGACTGGTTTGGGGTTAGGATACTACTAGAGGTTCGCGGGGTATACTCCTTCGCCTCGCAAATTGGTCAACGGCCACCGAACCTTCCCAGGCGAGGTGATTGACCCAACCGGTGAGTATCTTCCTCCGAGTGCTCACCGGTTTTTCTATTTCAGTCGGCCGGGCGGGTGAGCGCGAAGAGCCAGCGGCCAGGGATCCATGGTGCAAGACGCGCTCCCAGGCCTGCGGCGATGGCGGTGCGGAAGACCTGCGCCACGAAGAGCGGACGCCGTAACCGGCGGAGGACCGTGCGCTGATAGGCCTCCGGCGTTTGACCGCCAGCGGCCGCTAGACCCGCGATGCGCCCCGTTTCGAGGGCGTTCAGCATGCCGGCGCCGGTGAAGGGATCGATGAAGGAGAAGGCGTCGCCGGCGGCATAAACGCCGGGCGGTTGCGCGCGGCGGCCATAGACCAGCGGACCGGTCGACAGCCAGTTCATGGTTTGGCAAAGTGGGCGCGTCCGTTCGGCAAGGGCTGGCGAGAGGGCCAAGAGCGCTTCGTAGGAGAAATCGAACCGGCGGAGCAGCGACTCCGGGGCGAGGCCGCAGACGTTGGTCAGGCCTCCTTCCACCGGATTGACCCCGACATAGAACCGGTCGCCGAAGTAGAGTTCCACGGCGTCGCCCGGCGGTCCGGAAAAGTGGGCCTTAAAGCCGAACAGACGATCTCCCCGGACGGCGCCGGTCTGCCGACCCGTCGCCAGAACGCAGCCCGGGACGGGCGTTTGGCGCTCGCCAACGAAGCCGGCACCCCGCGCGGCGGCGGATTCTCGCAGCAATTGGTCCAACCGCAGCCGGCTGAGGCCGATGGCCGGTTCCGGGAGGCGGTCGGCACATACGCGGCGCCCGAAGTGTACGCGCATCGAGTACATCAGCGCCGGTTGGCAGGCTTCCGCCAGCGGCCACACCTCGAGTTGTTCGAGCGAACCGCGCACTTCCGGGCTCAGAAACTCGCCGCACACCCGGTGCCGCGCCGCACGGGCAGGATCGAAGATGGTAGCGCTTGCCCCTTGCGCCAACGCAGACAAGCCGGCAGCGCAGCCGGCCAACCCTCCGCCGAGAATGGTAACGCTATTCGAGGCCGCCATCGTCGCGCTTATCCCCCGGCTTGGGGGCGTGGCTCAACAAGTGCTGGAGTCCGCGCACGGCGCGCTCCATGGCCGGAAACTCTTCGAGCGCGATGCGATAGGCCAGTTCAGCCTCCTTCCGCTTGCCGGCCTTGGCGGCAGCGCCGGCCCAGGCAACGGCCACAGGACGGGGGTAGTAGGGCGGTTCGTTGTAGCGCAGCGCGCGCTCTCCCCGCGAGACGTCGGAGAGAATCTTGAGCCCGCGCGAGACATTTCCGCCGGCCAGGGTGATATGCCCGTGCAACTCCTGCTCGGCGAGGCCGAGCTCCCGGGGGTACTTGGTTTTGTTCTGCACCTCGAAATCCTTCAGGGCGGCGCGCATGTCCCGGGCCTCGAGGCGAGCGCGGTCGACATCGCCCTTGGCGGCGTAGGCCAAACCGCGGGCCCAATGCGTCCAGGCCTGTTCGCGTGGCTTGGCGATAACAGGCAGCGAGGCCGGGTCGAGCAGCGCGTCCCAGCGCTCCCCCCAAACCAGCGTGCGCAGCAGCGCGAACCAGCCCTGCCGGTAGGCGGTGCGGGAGTTGTCGAGCTGTTTGGCCTCGGCTGCGGATTCCTTGAAGTTGAGCAGTTCGCGGGCCGACCGCAGCGCGTCATCATAGTTGCCAGCGGCGGCCTGCACAACGGCGAGGTAGTGAATGTTGTGACCGTGGTGCAGATTGCCGTAGCCCGGATCGGCCTTCATGTAGGCCCGCTCCAAGTGTCCGGCGGAGACGAAACTGGCGGTGGCCTCCTGCAGCTTTCCGGTTTGCGAATAGATATGCCCCGGCATGTGCAGCGCGTGGGGAATCTCGGGCACCAGCGCCGTGTATCGTTCACAACTGCTCCAGGCATCTTTGGCGAACGAAGAACCCTCCCAGCCATGGATGACGTAGTGATGGACTCCGGGATGATTAGGCACGCGGACGACGAGGTCCTTCAGAATGCGCGCGGCTTCCATGGAACCGGGGCGCGGCTGGCGGCTGGGGGTCAAAAAGCCGTCCATTAGGTGCAAGGCCAGGTAGGTGGCCGCTTCCACCTCGTCCGGAGACTGCGCGAGGATGGCGCGCAACCCGCTCAAGTATGCGGCATCGGCAGCGGCATCGTCCAGCGGAAACTGCCGGCGAGCGGCGATGGAATCGATGTAGGCCCGTTCGCGGGCGCTGCCGTTGCTGGCCAGCGTCTGCGCCTTTTTCGAGGCCTCGACGGCCCGCTGCAAGGGTGGCGTCATCCCCTTGGGCGTGGCATTCTTGTCCCGGACCAGTTGAAAATGAGGGCGGTAGTCGCCGGCGGCGACCATTGCTACGCCCCACCACGGCATGGGCGCATCCGGGTCGAGGGCGGCGGCCTGCAGGAAACTCCGTTCGGCCTCGCGCGCCCAGAAGGAGTGCATCTGCGCAACGCCCTGTTCAAAAAACTTCTGCGCCTCTGGGTTGCGCGTAGTGATCGGAAAGGAGACTTGGCCCTGGCCAGTGAGCAGCTTGGCAGGTAGAGTCGGGGCGCCATTCGAGGAGACGACGCAGTGACTAGGGGCCGCGTTCTGGGCCAAGAGGCAAAACGTCGAAGTCACCAGGACAAGCATAAAGGCGTGCATAGCCCTTATCTTACGCCCTTCAGAGGATCAAGAGAAGAACGATCGGACTAAACTGCCGATTCGTTTTGAGCGAGATAAGCTTCGCGGAGGCTGAACTCAAAATGCTGCAAAACGTCAATAAGATCTGACGCGTCGCTCACCGACCAGCCGCAGGCATGCAGAACAAGCCCGGCCTTGGCCCGCCAAAGGGTTTTTTGAAAGCGCCACTCCAGACTCAGTAGCGTCTCAACGTGGTGCGAGTGGTCGTCCGCGGAGTTCAAAATCGCCTGCTTGGCGCCCAAGCTCAAGCGATAGAAATCAGATCGCAAATCTTCAAGATAGATGCGAAATAGCTGGCGGCGCTCGGCCCGGAAAGCCCGAAGCGACATTCGACAGCCCAGGTTTTGACCCTGCAAATAAGCTTCATCGTTACCATTCAACAAGCGCCGCATGGGCAGGTAGCGAAAGGCCGAAAACGTTTCAAACCATTCCGGGTCAAAGCTCTCCCCGCGGCGGGAACCACGCCTTGCTCCCGACGACAAACGAGACAAAAGGACCAAGAAGATGATGCTTCCAACGGCACCGACAACGAACGGAAAATAAATCATGCGGAATCTTCCTCACGCCGTGGTAGACGAATGATTCGACGAAAAACATCGTCAAATTCGCATTTCACCTTGAGTTCGAACACTCCCGATCCGGCACTTCTCCCTTAGTCTAAGGTGGATAAAGGGAGAATGCAACGACCGGATTCCAGAAAATCTCAGAAAAATTCTTCGTCACTTTACGCCGCGCAAAAGAGCCCGATTGAGGGCCTCCATCTGGGCCAGAATCCAGCTGGTCTCCTCGTGAGGGGTCGATTCCGTCGCCACGACCACCTCTCCCTTCGGCTGCAGAAGAAAGCCCCATCCCGCCAGGCATATCGTGCTAACCGCCATGATGCCCAGGTTGACGCCAGAGGTGAACATTTTCCCGCTTAAATTCCGATAAAGGTGTGCCACCGTCATCGACAAAAAGAAGAAAAAAGAGAAAGTTGTGTGCAGAATGGTGTTGTTGGAGGTAGGCACCGGGAACCAGTTTAAAATCACGGTGAGGAGCAGGAGGAACAAGGTGACGCCTCCGGTGATGACCCGGTGGGCAGCAGTAACGTATAGGACCCCGAGCGCTCCGTCATGGTTCTCCGCATGAAGATCTGGTTGCACAGTGACGACGGACAGGATGATCGCGCCGACCAGCCCATAAACGAGCACCTGCTGACCAACCTTGGCAATTCCAGGAAAACGAGCGAGACATTTGCCATGAATTTCGCGGACAAGTACCAGATAGAAGATCCACAGCAGGGGCAGGCAGCCAAGAGCTATGACGGCGTGTATCGCGCGATCGAGCATCAATTCAGCACCACCGAAGACAACGCCTAACAGACACTCTGCGATCAGATACGCCACGAAGCCTGGATAAGCCGGCGCCAAGCCTCGTCGCCAGAGGACGACAGCAACGATGCCAGCGCCGAGACTGGTCGCCAGACTGATCCAAAGATGAACTGGAAAAGGGGCAGGCATGCGGAACCGGACACTGGACTTTACCGGAGTGTACCATTACTCCCACATCGAAGCAGAAGGGAATCGGAAGCTGCCACGACCTCATTCTACATACCTGCCTTGCCGGCCCGAGGGGGGAGTGTCTCTTTCCTCGGGCCAAATCGTTCTGAGACAGAGATCTAGGCGGTGGCACGCACCCGCGTGATGGCGAGGCGGGCTCCCGACCGAACTGCGAAAGGCAACCTGGCGCTCCAGGACATTAGCCCCAAAGAGTGGACTTGCTGAGAGTTCACGCCTTCCGTCACACAATTCGGATAGCACTTGGGCAAACCGGGCGCCTTCGGCATCGGAGGCAGCGGAATCACGTCCTCCGTCCACGGGTCGTCACCGGGTTCGCAGGGTCCACAATCCGGAATTGGAATGATGAGGCTCAGCTCGCTCGAAGATAGGGCGGCTTCGGCAACGGCTTCCGTCACGCAATTCGGATAGCACTTGGGCAAACCGGGCGCCTTTGGCATCGGAGGCAGCGGAATTACGTCCTCGGTCCACGGGTCGTCACCGGGTTCGCAGGGTCCACAGTCCGGTATCGGAATGATAAGGCTCTGATCATTAGACGAGACGCCAGGAGAACCAACCACTCCCAACTGTCCGGTTCCATCAATCATCGACATGGGGCCCGACCCAATTCCCTGGGCGGGCAGGGATAGAGCAAAAGCAAGCGACAGCAACACGGATAGGACTGACGACTTCATAATTTTTAAACTCCAAGACGGTTTTCAGGATTAGGATTTGTAATGAATCGGCCAACGGGAAACAAACACGACCCTGCTTCCGGCTCTCGAATAGCGAATCGGTTAGGGTCGAGATTGAACCAAAAAAATCATTGATTTATAGTAGTACCAGTACCACAGCCAGAACGGTCAGCACAAGGACTCGTATTCGGCCCAAGGATGCCTACAAAATCTAGGAGCGTCTGCTGTGATTTCGAGTGTAGTCCTAATAGGACTCTTAGGAAGAAAGCGCTAGACTCTTTCGGAATCTGGAACAGGGACGCTCTCGAATTTGCGCAGGTAGACTCCCCGGCGTTCGCTTGCGCGCTAACGATTTCCGGGATCGAGAAACGTACCAAACGGGGAAAAATGAGGTAAACTGTGAGGGAGGTGCGTGAATCAATGCGCGTCGCCCGGCCCAAAAGTGTGCTTGATCGAGATGCTAAAGAGGATCTTTGGCTCCATACGCTCTCACAGATTCCGACCCAATTCGGCAAACTTCAGTACCTGGCATCCCTCCGGAACCCGAACACTGGTACGTATGAGCACCATGGCCTCTTTCTACTTTTCGGTGAAAAGCAGGCTTCCAAGGCCATGCGCCAGAACCACAAGCAGGTCTTCGCCGACTGGCTGAACATGGATTTGGCCAGCCAAGAGTGCGACCTCGTGGGCTACCTCGTCGACATTGGGGGATCAATGAAAGAGATACTCGCCGCGTGGGATCTGCTGGAGCCCTGGAAACAGTACGTCCCCAACGGCGTGATGGGCTCAGAAAAGGCGCTTTATTCCGCCGACCTAAGGACCCTCGTCAGCCTGTTGAAACACCGACACGGCGTCGACGCCCCTGGTCAAGGCGCATAGCAACGCCCGTAACCTGGCCGATGACGTCAATCTCGTCCGGGAACAGAAAGACCTGTGGGTTGCACATGGACGCCGGGTGGGGTTGCAAAACCAGCCGGTTCCCATCCAGATTGCACCAACCGCAGGCGTACCCCTCGCGATGCTCGAGAAAATAGATCGGCCGGTCAAACTCGTTGGTCCAGCCGGAGGGGATGATCTTCCGTTTCGTCTCATCGAGTAACAGCAGGGATCCTGGTTGCAGCAGCGGATACATCGACCAGTCCTCCGAGCCCACAAACGCATACCGGTGGGTCTTCAAGTCCAATCCATGCAAGAGCATGAGCGGCAATTTTCCCCAGCGCTGAATCATCCGGCTCACGTAGGTGGTCTTAGTCAAATCAAGGCCCGGATCGAGCGCTAACGGCAGCAGCACCTCTCCATGATGAATAGCCTGAAACTGGATCGCGTGCGTCTTTTCCAGTTCGATAGCCGCCGCATCCGCCGGCAGATGCGACAGATCCACGCCGTACCACTGCAGCACATCGAGCAGGTCCAAGCGGTAGATCGTGCACAACGTGTAAAGCCGAAAGACCGTCGGCACGGTCCCCTTGTTTTCAATATCGGACAGGCGCGACAGCGCTACGACAAACTCGTCGTTTTGGTGGCGTTCGGCGATCCGCAGACTAGCGTCTTCAACATCCCGATACCGCAGGTTCAACCGCTCGCGAACCCTTTTTAGTTTTTGCCCAGCCTCCTCCATCGCTTGACCTTTGCCGGTCAGCCCAGAAGGTATCCGCATCGGGCGGTTAGCCATAGGACTTCTCTCGTTGGTGTACCATCTGCACTGAGGAAGAATATCCGGAGTATATCAGCGCCATTGAGCAGATGGAATGGGAAAAAAGTAATTTTGTTCTGATTTCAGAACAAGCCTCGGCTTTCTTTTCTTTTTTCAGAAAATCAGCGGATTCTTTCCCCTTTTCCCGTTCGGCTTCCGCAACCCTGACGCGACCGCTTGGCGGCCAGACGGGAATCCGCTAGTCTGGTACACGAAGGGGCGCCGTGAAACCGTTCGCGGCGTGGAAATGGTGAAGCGCCAGGAGGATTAGTCTTGCAAGTGATTGTTGGAGTAACGGGAGCCAGCGGTTCGGTTCTCGGCTATCGACTCCTTGAAAAACTGAAGAGGATCGAGAACGTCGAAACGCACCTCGTGCTGACCCGTTCGGCAGAGCGGACCGCCTGGCTCGAGATGGGCCTTCGCGCCCAGGCCTTCCGCGAGCTCGCCGATCACTGCCACCCGGTCGAAGAGATCGGCGCGACCCTGGCCAGCGGCAGTTTTCTCACGCATGGCATGGTGGTAGCGCCCTGCTCGGTCCATTCCATGTCTGCCATCGCCCATGGGATTACCGATAATCTGCTGACCCGGGCCGCCGATGTCGTTCTCAAAGAGCGCCGCCGCCTCATTCTCATGGTCCGCGAAATGCCGTTTCACCTGGGTCACCTGCGGACGATGACGGCCCTTGCCGAGATGGGCGCCGTCATTGCCCCGCCGATTCCCGGCTTTTACAACAACCCCCAAACCGCCATGGATTTGGTGGATCACTGTGTGGACCGGGTGATTGACCTGCTCGGAATTCCAAATGCGGAGGCGAAACGATGGGACGGAAGCAGCAGCCGCTAAAGGCATCTTTTCAGGGCGAACGCGGCGCGTTTAGCGAGGAGGCGGCGCGTCTGCTGCTGGGACCCGCCGTCGAGGTGGTGCCCTGCCCCCGCTTCCAACAGGTCTTCGAGCGGCTCGCGAGCGGCGAGGTCGACCGCGCCATCGTCCCGATCGAAAACACCCTTCACGGGTCGGTCCACGAAAATTATGATCACCTGCTCAATTTCAAGCTTCCCATTCGCGGCGAAGTGAACCTGCGCATCGTCCACAACCTGATCGCCGCCCCGGAGACCACCTACGCCAAGGTCGGTAAAGTCTACTCCCATCCGGTGGCCATCAACCAGTGTCTGCAGTTCTTTGCCGACCGTCCGCAGATCGAACGCGAAACCTTCTATGACACGGCTGGCAGCGTGAAAATGATCATGGAGTCGCGCCCCCCCGGCGCAGCGGCCATCGCCTCGGCCACCGCCGCCGCCTACTACGGCGCCCGGATCCTGAAACGGTCCATCGAAGACGACCGCCGCAACTTTACCCGCTTCTTTGTCCTCTCCCGGCCCGGCGAGGCCGAACCCGCCGCCTCCCCCAGAGAATGGAAAACCTCGGTGGCCTTCACCCTGCGCAACGTCCCCGGCGCCCTGTTCCGCGCCATGTCCGTCTTCGCCCTGCGCGATCTCAGCCTTACCAAAATCGAATCGCGCCCCCTGCGCGGCAAACCCTGGGAGTATCTGTTCTACGCCGACTTTCTCGGCCGCGATACCGACCCGGTTTGCCAGCGGGCTCTCGATCAGCTCCGGGAGTTCACCGACTCCTTCCATCTGCTCGGCAGCTACCCCAAGAGCGTCTGAAATCAAACCTCCTCCTATGCCCGATAGCCTCGAAGAGTACATTGTCATTGGCGCCGGCCTGTCCGGCCTCGCCGCCGCTACCGTGCTCAAGCGCGCCGGACGGCCGGTACTTTTGCTCGATAAGGGCCGCCGCGCCGGCGGTCGCATGGCCTCCCGCCACTTCGAGCAGGCCCACATAGACTACGGTGCGCAGTTCTTCTCGGTCCGCGATCCGGAGTTCCGGCAGTTCATCGATCCTCTGGCCGAAAGCGGGCGAGTGACGCGTTGGTTCGAACGCGACGGCGAAATCCGGTACTGTTCGCCGGCCGGGATGAACTCCCTGCCCCGGCAAATGGCCGACAGCCTCCGCATCGCTTGCGAGGTAACGGTCAACGCGGTCCGGCGCGATCAACACCGGTGGCGCATCGAGACCGCCGGCGGCGAGGTTTACTGGTGCAAAGCAGTGGTGGTGACCGCCCCGGTTCCGCAGGCGCTGGCGCTAGTCGAGATCGAACCGCCGGCCCGCGAGGAGTTAGCCACCATCGAGTATCATCGCTGCCTGGCGATCCTCGCTGTACTCGCCGGCGATTCCTCCATCCCGGCGCCCGGCTTCCTGCGCCTCGCCCAGGAACCGCTGCAAACTCTCTCCGACAACCGCCAGAAAGGTCTGGGCGGCCACGCTACCGGAGTCACCATCCTGGCTTCGCCCGCCTTCAGTCTGCAACATTGGGATACGCCGCAGGAGGAGGTCGCCCGGCTACTGTTGGCCGCCGCCGCCCCGTGGCTGGGCTCACCGGTCACGCATTGGCGCTACCACCGCTGGCGCTATAGCCAGCCGGTGGAAACCTTCCCCGCCCCTTGCTACGGCGTCGAAGGCGACCCGCCGCTGGTACTGGCCGGCGACGCCTTCGGCGGCCCCCGGGTCGAGGGCGCCTTTCTGTCCGGCGTCGCCGCCGCCCGCTGGCTGCTGGCCCGGTAGGCTACTCGACTACGGCCAGGCTGGCCACCGTCCGCGGTCCCAGGCGCAGTTCGTTCACCATCTTGCCAGCCGGATCGACTTCGAGCAGCCGCCGTCCGGTGTAGTCGCTAATCAGCAGGTTGCCGTTTGAGAACCAGGTCATGCCCGACGCCCAGCCCATCTTAATGTCGCTCTTGCTGCCGCCGATCGAACGAACCACCGCGCCTTGCGGATTGACCACCAACACCTCGCCCGGATCCGACAAACTCAACAGCGTATTGCCATCCGGCAGCCGCCACGCCTGATAGAGCCGGCGCTTCTCTTTCTCCGGTGCCTGCCACTGCCAAACGATTTGGCCACCCTGGTTGACCTCGATCACCTTGGCCACCGCCTCGACGCAAATCAGCGTGGTGCCCGCCGCCGTGCGGCGTGTGTTGCGCATGCGCATGTTGGCCAGATCCTCGGAGGCGTATTGCCAAACCCGGTTACCCGCCTTGTCCACTTCAATCACCCGGCCGGCCTTGGCATCGCCAATCAGAATATTGCCGTTGAGCAGGCGCTGCGCCGCCAGCGGATGCTCGAGCCCCTCGCAGCACTCCCAGACGCGCTTGCCGGAAGCGTCCACCTCATACACCTTCTTCTCAGGAGCGACGGTGTACAGAATGTGGCCGCCCGGCAGGGGCTGCACGTCGTGTCCCCGGCCGTTGGGTACGCGCAGACGCTCCCGACCGCTCGGCCAATCGACCAGCACCACTTCTCCTTTGGGGCCGTGATCGGAAATCAGAACGCTGCGCTGGGGGGCGGGCCGCAAGTATTGGTTGAACCACTCCAACAGACGCGCCTCGGCGCGCGCCAGATCCGGCCCCTTGAAACCATGCCCGGCCCCCTCAATGGTTTCGAGCTCGTGGACGCCGCCCGCCGCCTTCATGCGCTCGTCGAGCCACTGCCCCTGTTCATAGGCCACGTAGGTGTCCTTGGTGCCGTGCACCGTCAGAATGGGCGGCGCCAGCGGCGAGACGTAATATAAGGGACTCGCCACCAGATGCTGCTTCCGGTTATGGACCAGGTCGTTGCCAATCCACTGCGGCAGAACATCTTTGGCATCTACGCTGGCGTCGTAGGATTTCGTGAAATCGGTTGGCCCGTAAAAGTTAACAACCGCCTGAACTCTACTGGACTGTTCGAGGTGCGGCCCCGTGCCGTCAAACGCCGTGCTCTGGCCCGTCAGTCCAAGCATCAAAGCCAGGTGACCACCCGCCGATCCGCCCGTCGCACCGATCCGCTCCGGGTCGAGATCGTACTTCCGCGCGTTGGCCCGCAGGAAACGAACCGCTGCCTTCACATCCTCGACCGCGGCCGGAAACTGGTGTCGCGGCGCCAGGCGGTAGGAAGCCGTGGCCGCGACAAAGCCTTTCTGCGCCAACTCGATGCAGAGGCGGTGGTAGCCGGCCCGGGACCCCGCCCGGAATCCACCGCCGTGAATCGCCAGCACGACCGGGTGCGGCCCTCCTGCTTTCGGCCGGAAGATATCCATCGCCACGCGTTCGCCCACGCGCGAGTATTCGACATCGAAATCGAGCAAGACACCCTCAGGAACGGCGGGAGGAGCTGGTTTGGGAGGCTGAGCCAGGGCGATGCTAGCGAAAAGAAAGGCGGCAAGACGCATGAGACCGCACGATATCATAAATCAACCACGCGATTTTGCCGCTGCGATGGAACGCGGTACTTCGTTGGGCCCGTTGACACTTCGATTTACGTCCCATATACTTCTGAAGTATCTGATGGCCAACGCTTTATTGCTCGCGTTGGGATTTTCTTACAGTCGGCAGGCTGGTTAGCAGTGTTCCCCGGGATTGCACACTGTTGGTCCGCTGGGCCCGGAGAGATGGCATGGGACTAACACCCGACAGCTTTATACCGAACGATTCTGTTACCAGTGCGGACAATCGACCGGCCCCCGGGCCCGCTTCCGTTCCGGATCTCCCGGCCGAGCGGTTGGCCGATTCGGTTGCCAGCGAGGAGGTGGAAGAGACCTTTTCGATGGAGGACGTGATCGCCAGCGAAGGCCTTGACGAATACGGGCAGTTCAGTATGCCCGAAGATGGCGAGGTGCTGCGCGGCTACGTCGTTAAAGTCACCGAGAAAGAGGTTCTCGTCGACATTGGAGCCAAATCCGAAGGCGCTGTGCCCATCGCTCAGTTGCCGACCGTAGACGGCAAGGTTACCGTCAAACCCGGGGATACGCTCGAGGTGGTGGTCGAACGGGGCCAACTGACGCCGGAAGGTTACGTGATGCTCTCGCATCATAAAGCTTCCAATAATAAGGCGTGGGATGCGCTCGATGAGGCCCTCAAGAACAATGAAGTTCTTACCGGGAAAGTAACCGGTCGGACCAAGGGTGGTCTGATGGTGGACGTTGGCGTTGAAGCGTTCATGCCGGGTTCGCAGGTCGACGTGCGGCCGGTCTACAACGTCGAAGCCTTCATCGGCCAGGAGATTCCGGTCCGGGTGGTCAAACTCAACCGGCGCCGCGGCAACGCGGTGGTCTCCCGCAAACTGGCGATCGAGGAGGACGTCAACGCCAAAAAGGCGGCGCTGCTCGATCAGATTCAAGAAAACGGTGACGTCCGTGGTACGGTGAAAAACCTCACCGAGTACGGTGCCTTCATCGACCTCGGCGGCATCGACGGACTGCTGCACGTGAGCGATATGAGCCACGGCCGCGTGGCGCGCCCAAACGAGGTAGTGCAGGTCGGCCAGGAGTTGACGCTCCGCGTGTTGAAATTCGACCGGGATAAAGAGCGAATTTCGCTCGGATTGAAGCAAATGCTGCCGGATCCATGGGCGACCGTAATCGAACGCTACCAACCGGGGAGGCGAGTGATTGGTCGCGTGGTCAGCGTGACGGATTACGGTTCGTTCGTTGAGCTCGAAGCCGGCGTCGAAGGGCTCATCCACATCTCGGAGATGACGTGGTCCCGCCGGATGAAGCACCCCTCGAAGGTGGTCAAACCGGGCGATCCGGTCGAAAGCGTCGTGCTCGAGGTGAAATCGCGCGATCGCCGGATTTCGCTTGGTATCAAGCAATTGGAGGATGACCCGTGGACAACCGTGGCCGCGCGCTACGCTATCGGGAGCGTGGTCGAAGGCCGTGTCCGGAAGCTCTCCGATTTTGGCGCCTTCATTGAGATCGAAGAAGGCATCGATGGTCTGGTGCACGTGTCCGATCTGTCGTGGACCAAACACATCAAACACCCCTCCGAGTTGCTCAAGAAGGGTCAGATCGTGCAGGCCGTGATCTTGCAGATTGATGCGCCCACCCGCCGTCTGTCGCTCGGCATGAAGCAGCTCCAGCCCGATGCCTGGGAGTCGTTCTTCCAGTCCCACCAGGTTGGAGACCTCGTCAAAGGCCGCGTCTGCAGGGCTTCCACGTTCGGCATCTTCGTCGAAGTGGCGCCGGGAGTTGAAGCTCTCTGCCACAACTCGGAAGTGCCCGGCTACCAGCGAGGCCAGGAGAGCAAGGCTCCGGCCCTTCCCGTAAACGAAGAGTTCGTCTTCAAGGTGATTCGCCTCAATGCCGGCGACAAGAAGATCGGGTTAAGCTTGAAGGCAGTGGCCGAAGACGAAGAGAATAACCGTCTGGCCGACTATCAAAAGCAAGCCGCCGCCGCCACATCAACGATTGAGGAGGTGCTCCGCAAGGAAGAGCCTTCCGCGGCGGCGAACGACGAATAGCGTCGAGGAGACCTGCGAATCTATATGGCAATGACGAAAGCGGATTTGATCGAAGAGGTGTCGAAAGTCGTGGAGATGACCCGGAAGGATTCCGAGGTCATCGTCGAGGCAATTTTCGATAGTGTGGTTCGTAGCCTGCGGCAAGGTGACAAGATCGAAATCCGTGGCTTTGGAAGCTTTCGTACGCGGCAGCGACAACCCCGCGTTGGCCGGAACCCCAAAACCGGAGCCCGCGTGGAGGTCCCGGCAAAGCGGATCCCCTATTTCAAGCCTTCTAAAGAGCTGAAGGATACCGTCAATGGGGGCGAGAGTTCGGACGATTTTGATCTCGACGACGAGTAAACGGGAGCGGGAATGGACCGCCTTTGGAGTCCCTGGCGTTACCAGTATGTGAGCAGCGGTCCAGCCCCGTCCGGATGCCTATTCTGCCGGAAGGCGGAAATCGGCCAGGAGGAGGAAAATCTGGTTTTGTACCGTGGCCGGTACTGCTACGTCCTATTGAACCTCTATCCGTACACCAACGGACACCTGATGATCGCTCCCTACGAGCATGTCGACTCGCTGGCGGCGGCGTCTTCGGCGGCGGCCAGTGAGATGATGGACCTCGCCCGCACCGCGGAAACCGCCCTCCGCCGCGTTTATCAGCCGGGTGGTATCAACCTGGGGATGAACCTCGGCGAGTGCGCCGGCGCCGGGGTGGCCGGCCACATCCATCTGCACGTCCTCCCGCGCTGGTTCGGGGACGCCAATTTCCTTTCGGTGGTCGGAGAGACCCGGGTGCTCATCGAAGATCTGCCTGTCACCTGGCGCCGCCTCCGCGAAGCCTTCGCGGCGCTTACTTCTTAGCCGGCGCGCACAGGCCGCGCGCCAAGTCCGTTTCGGCCCCGATCAGCCCAAAAGTGGTCCAGTTCTCGTCATTGACGATCCGCTGCAGCAGTTGGCACGCCCGCTCAGGTCGCCCCTCCAGCCGATGGAATACCGCCACGCCATAGCCGATCGTCGCCGGCGCGTTGCCATTGCCTTGGCCGCCGAGTGTCAACTCTTCACTCCGCACGCCCTTGTAGAATAGCAGCGCTTTCCAGTAGGAGGTGTTCTCCTTCACCGCCATCGACTCCCGAATCCGTTCGAGCAGAGCCTTGGCTTCGACATGCTTACCCGCCCGGCGGAGCGCCCGGTAGGCCCAGTCGGTGAGCGCGACGCGCGAGTCATCGTCAAGGGCGTAACAGCTTCGCCAATCCCCGGGCACCCCGCGTAGAAACTCCGGCCTGGGCTTGTCGGACAGAGCGAGGCAGCGGGTGTACTCCCGCGCGGCATGATTGTAGTCCCCGCGCAGATAGTAAGCCAACCCGAGATGGTAGGAGACGTCAAAGCTGGCCGGGGCCAGTCCGGCGGCCGCCTTCAGATCGGCCAATGCCGCATCGAAGCGCCGGGTCGAGAGCAGCCTGTGCCCGCGATAGCGGACAAAGCGCACATCTTCGGGAAACAACTGCATGCCGCGGGTGTAAAGCGGAATCGACTCCCCAAAGCGGAGAAACTGATCGCGGGCGCGCCCTGAGGCCAACAGCAGATCGGCCTTCTCTCCGCCGACGGCCAAAGCTCTATCCGCCTGCGCAATCACGCCCGCCGCATCGGGCCGGGCAAAATAAGCCTTGCCGAGGGGCGAATAGACCTCCGGTTCAGTTCGTTGCCCGAACAGGACCGTCGAACCCGCCAAACCGATCCAGATCCATAAGCCTCGCATCGTCCCATACCTACTATACGCGATCCGATTGAGTTCGGTTAACGGGTGCCACGATTTTGTGATGTAATAAAAGTAATTTGGTTTGGCTTGTAGCAGCGGCAGTCAGGGGTGATAGCCGCTAACGGGTAATCTGGTAATGGGAACAACTCCACTCGCATGGCGCTCGCTCGGGCTGTGTTTAGCCTTGGCTTTTCTGTGTCTTCTTACTTACGGCCGCGGCTTGACGCTGCCCCTGATCAGCGACGACTATCTCCAGATCCAGCTAGGACGTGACTATGGGTCCTGGGAACAGTGGCCGGCCCTTGCGGCGGACGCTCTCTATCGATGCCGAGCCACCTCCATCGTACTCACGCACTGGACCGAAAAGTGGTTGGGACTCGATCCCTTTTGGTTTAACCTCACCAGCCTACTGGTTCATTTTCTTAACTGCTGCCTGGTTGCCTGCCTCGGCATTTGGCGACCGATTGGCTTCGTTTTGTCCATTCCCGCCGCGTTGGTCTTCGCCTTCCTGGAACGGCCGCATGAGGCTGTGCTCTGGTACTCGGCCCTGCCGGAGCTTTTGGTGTTCACGTTTACGATTGCTGCGCTGCTGGCGTGGATTCAGCACTGTCAAACCGGACGCTGGAGCTGGTATGTGGCGGCCGGCGTGGCGTTCGCCCTCGCCCTGCTGTCTAAGGAGTCCGCAGTGGTTTTCGTTCCTCTGGCTATTCTGATTGCGGGTTGGCGACGGGAGCTTTGGTGGCGCCTGCTTCCCGCCGTCGTGACTTCGGTGTGGTATTTTCTCTCCATTCACGGCGCCCGGGAAACTCATCTCCATTTCAATGACGGAACCTTTTCGCTCTCGGCCCCGTTCTGGGCGACTGAACTCCGCACCATTGGCCGCCTTCTCGCACTTTGGGGCAGTGTGGCGCTGCTCGTGCTGGCAGCCATCAAGCGGGACTGGCGCATTCTGGCGGCCTGTTCCCTCTGGATGGTGGTGACCCTGCTGCCCTACAGCTTCTTGACCTATCAAGGAGCAGCGCCGAGCCGGCATACTTATCTCGCCGCCGTCGGCCCGGCCTTCCTGCTCGCCGCCGCCTGGCGCACGCTGCGGGATCGTTTCCCTCACCGCCAACGCTGGCTGGCGGCAATGGCCACGGTTTGCGCACTCCATCAAACGGTTTACGTTTGGGCCTACAAACATCATCAGTTCGTCGAACGCGCCCATCCGACCGAACAACTGCTGGCGGCCGCCCGTGACTATCGAGGTCCCATCCAGATGCGTTGCCTCCCCTTCCCCCGCAAGCTGGCCGAACTGGCTCTCACCGTCACGCGCACTCCAGGCGTCTGGCTCGTCGAGGAGCACGAGGAGGCGGCGCTCAAACTCGATCTCTGCCCGAACGAGGCTAAAGCGGCGCGGGCCGACGGTAGGGTGAACGCAGGTACCGTTTCGACTCCCGCCCCGCGTCCGACTCCGGAGCGATTGTAACCGCCCGCTCATAAGCCGCCAGCGCCTGGGACCGCTGACCTAATAGATCGTAGCTCTGTCCTAGCCGCATCCAGGCGTTCATGGCCGTATTCCCGTCCAACTCCTCACCCCCCTGCGCTACCTTCAACAGGTTTTCAATCGCCCCCGCGTAGTCGCGATACCAGAACAACAGGTTGCCGCGCGCATACTGAATCTTCCCCGCCGGCAACGATTTGTAACCCGGAGACCCCTCCCGCTTCAACTGCTCCATGCGAGCCAGCACACCCAAAGCATCTTCCTTCCGCCCAAGGTCACCGTACATCTGCACCAGTTCGAGCCGGAACAGATAGTTCCGCGGAAACCACCGCATCAGTTCAAGAAGTAGCGGTACGGCCTTTTCAGAATGCCGTTCGCGCCGGTAAGCCACGGCCAAGGCAATCATGGCGTCAAACTTGTTCTTATCCCCCTGGTTGGCCACCATCTCCACGGTCCGCAGTCCGCCACTTTTGTCCCCGTGGAAGCCAATCAGAAAACCCAGTAGCTTCCAGCCAAATGGCAGACTACCAACGATATAATCGTGCACCCCCTGCACGAGGTAAGCGTCCACCCGCCGCGGATCCGCCGCCGTCACTTGCATCGAGAGCTTCCGCGAAAGTGTAAACTGCTTGAGCGAATCACGCCACAGCCGACGCACGAGGAAATTGTAGTTGGCCTCCAGACCATGCGCCACGCTCAGCAAATAGATGGCATCCACATCGGTAGCGTTGGCTTGAATCCGCGCCTCGCACAAGGCGATGGCCCGGGCAATCGAATCGTCGAAGCGCTTTTGCTCGGCCGCCGAAGCGGCAATCTTGCCCCGGTGGAGGAACGGATTGTTCCCGGTCACCAGTTCGCTTTCAAGCGCCCCGGCCCGGTCCATCTCGCGATAGAGCAGCGCCTGCGCCAGATGGTTATACCCGGACGGATCATTGGGCCGGGTGGCGATCTCCTTTTGAAAAACGGCTATCGCCTGCTCGTACTCCATGTTGTAGAAATGCTCAAAGCCCGGACTCACCGTTTGGGCCGGCAAAACAAAAGGAATCAGAAACGCAAACCGCAGCAGATTCATAATTGCGCCAACGCCCAGCGGGCATGCTCCTCTACTACAATATCCCCGCAGCCGGCCAGTCGTTCGAGCGGGGCGCGGAACTGCGGCAGCGCGGCATTGCCCATGGCGATGCATACGTTTCGCAAAAATCCCTGATAGCGCGTCCGTTCCACCGGCGTTCCAGCGAAAAGAGCCCCAAACTCCTCGCGCGTCAAAGCCGCCAACCGCTCGAGCGGTGGATCGATCTCCGCCTCAAACGACGGCAGCGCCGCGGCCCGCCGGTTCCACGGACACACATCCTGGCAGATATCACAACCAAAAACCTGCCGGCCCATGGGCGCCCGCAACTCCTCCGGCACCGCCCCCTTCAGTTCGATATTCAGATAAGCGATACACAGCCGCGCATCGAGTTCGTAGCGACCCTCGCGCGGGGTAAGCGCCGCCGTCGGGCAGGCATCGATACAGCGCGTGCAGGTGCCGCAGCGGTCCGGCGGCGGACCGTCCGCCGGCAGCTCCAGCGACCAGATCACCTCGCCCAGAAAGAACCACGAACCCTGCTGCTGGTTGATCAGACACGTATTCTTCCCAATCCACCCCAGCCCCGCCAACCGCGCCAGTGACCGCTCGAGCACTGGCGCCGTGTCCACACAAATCTTGTAGCGGAAGCTCCCATGGACGCTCAACCCGGCCACCAGCCGCTCCAATCCAGCCCGCAGAGTGTCGTGATAATCGGTCCCCCAGGCATAGCGTGAAATCCAGCCGCGCTCGGCCTCGGAAAAAGCCGTCGAGTACGGCGCCGGCGGATTGTACAACTGCCCCACCACCAGCACGCTGCGCGCCTCCGGCAGCAGGTTCCGCACATCGGCGCGCTTCGCCGCCCGATGGTCGGTCAGGTATCCCATTCGCCCCGCCAGCCCCCGGTCCACCCAATCGCTGTAGATCCGGTGATCGGCATAGGGACCCACCGGCGCAACGCCCGCCAGCGCAAAACCGCAGGCAGCCGCCTCCTCACGCACCATCGCCGCCGTGATCATTGGGCCTTGACGTCGGCCAGCTTCGTCTCCCGCTCTCCAACCGCGATTCCCACACCAGCCTCGGGCAGCGTGCTCAGAAACTCATCATCCATCCAGGCCCCCGCTTCGACGTTTTTAAACGCGTAGAGCCGGTAATTCCCGGGCGCCACGCCGGACAATCCGAACCGGCCTTCGGCATCGGCTTCCGCCGCCCGGTAGCGGCTTCGCCGATTGGCCGCCTCAACCGCCGGAACCAGCGCCACCACCGCGCCCCCCATCGTCCGGCCCTCCACTTTCCCGCCGCCCAGCGAGACCACCCACTCGGTCTCGACAGTCTGCCCCGTCGCCCCGGAAAGGTCGAGCGCCGCCTCCCGCCCGCCTACCCGCACTGCCCGCAAATAGGCCCCCGGCGGCAGCCGGTGCAGGTTCGCCCCGTAGCCCCCCGACAGCAGCGGGCCAATCAGAAAGGTGCCATCCGCCCCCGGTCGCGCCGCCCCTCCGCCGCCGACCAGATCTTCGTCCGATTCAATCGCAACGCCCAGCGTCGCCGTCTCTAAAGTACCTTCGCCCTCCAGGACCACCCGGCCCCGCACCGTCACCCCGGGCCGCATCGTCACCACCACATCGTCCAAGTCGCGGCTGACCTCCAGCCGCATCCGCACCTGCAACGGCTGCCCGCCCTGCAGATAGCTTCCCGTCAGATCATACGACCCCGGGGCCACGCCCTGCACCGCAAACCGCCCGCCCGAGTCTCGCACCAGAACCTGCGGTCCCGTTTCCAGTACCGCTACCCCCACGCCGCGCGCCATCAGCGTCAGCGCAGTATTCGTCAGCGGAGTATTCGTCAAGCCATTCACCAGCCGCCCACTCACCCGGTAGCCCGGGCCGGGCCGCAGGCTGATGTTCACCCCCCGCTGCTCCTGCCCCGGTCCCAGCGCCACCGCCAGCGCCTTCTCGGCCTCGAGCGCCGCCGGATAATACATCGCTGGATACAGCTGCGGATCTCCCGCCAACCGCTGCACCCCCGCCCGCACCAGATAGGTATGCGGCGCCAGACTGTGCAGCCGGTACTGACCGCGGTCGTCGGTCACTCCCGAGGCCGCCAAAACCAACTGCTTCCGGCCGCCCACATAGGCCCGCCGCAACAACGTAATCTGCGCCCCCGGCAGCGCCTCGCCGGCCTCATCGGTCACCGTTCCGCTCACCGCCGCACCGGGATTCAGCTGGATCGCCACCGTCGCCGGCCCATCGCCCGGCGCCACCTCAACGGCCGCGTCCGAATTGTTGGGTGCGAAGAAACCGGCTCGCGAGGCCCGCAGCAGGTAGCGCCCCGGCGGCACCTCCGGCAGGCGGAAACGGCCCAGCGCATCGGTCACCACCGGCTCCATCGGTCGCGGCGCGCTCATCACCTGCACGCTCACCCGCCGCAGCGGCTCCCCCGTCAATCCGTTCACCACCGTGCCTTCCACAGGCCGGGGCAGTTGCCCCCACGCCAAACAGGCCACTGCCAATCCGATCGAGATCCGCACCGCCTTTTATGGTACCTGACTCGTCCGAAACCGTTCGTCGATCTCGATCTGACAGCCCACCGCTAACCGGTTCGTCTCGTTCGCCATCCCGACAACGGCCATCAGTTCCCCAAACATCGCCGGCGTCATCCCGGCCTTCTTCGCCGCCGCCGTATGCGACGCCACGCAGTAACCGCACCCGTTCGTCGCGCTCACGGCGATATAGATCATCTCCTTCACCAGCGGATCCAGCGCCCCGCCCGGACCCATGATCTCCTTCACGCTCTCCCAGGTCCGCCGCAGCGTCGCCGGGTCGTGCGCCAGCGCCTTCCAGAAGTTATTGATGTAGTCCGTCTGCCGTACCGCCCGGATCTCGTCATAAACGGCCCGCACCGCGGGCGAAGCGTCGTCGTATTCCACCAAGCCGTAGGTAGCCATCGTTACTGCAGGACCTCACTCATCACTTGCACCAACTCGCCGCCAAACCGGAGCCGGTCGGCCACCAATGGCCGCCGCCCGTACTTGGGCTGCGCGCTAATCCGCTGCTCCATCAAAAACGCCGGCCACGCCCGCTCCCGGGTCAACCCGTGGATCACCGTCATCCGTCCCGCCGCCACCGGCCCGGCAAAACTCAGCGGCCGCGTCGGCGCGAAACTCGACCGCGCCACGAGCGCCTCATAAAATCGCCCGGCCAGCTCCCGCACCGCCGCATCCTGCACCGGTGGCCCCTCCAGATACTCGGCCGTCTCCGTATTGTGCAGCGAGAGAAACAACGCCCCGCCCCCCGCCGCCAGAATCGCCTGCCGCTGCGCCGTAATCTCCGGCATCTTCGCCACCCCGTTCACGTCCCAGTTCCGGTTCAGATCAAATCCATGCCGGTTAAAACGCACCCCGCCCCGCGCCACCCCATCCGGATCCGCCATCGGCAGAATCTTCCACGTGTAAGCGTTCCGCAGCGCCGGGTTCCGCAGCAACTCCTGCACCGCGCCCTCACCCACCCACGAACTGCCCGTTTCCCAACTGTGCTGCCGGAACATCAGCCAAATCGTCTTCGCGCCCGTTCCCGCGGTCCACAACCACAGGGGACGCCCCTCGACGCTCCGGCCAATCTCCGTGCGGCGAAACTCGCGCCGGGCGTCCTTCCACAGCCCCTCCAGATGGCGGTTCGTGTACGGCGGGGTATGCGCCACCCAGAAGCGCCGGCCGCGCGGGGTAATGCGCAGGGTCATCTTCGGCTCGCCCGCATCGTAGGTGAAGTCGTCGACGTGCCGCCAATTCGTCCCATCCTCGCTCCACACCGCCGGCGTCTCCGCATTCACGGCTCCCCGGTTGGGTTGGTAGTTGTACTCGCCTGGCAGGTCCACCAGATCAATCATCACCGCCTGCCCCGGCCGCGCGCCATCCACGCGAAAGTAGTACCAGTTGGCCTGCCGGTTGCGCCCGTCCTGGTCCTTCTGTCCCAACGCCCCAACCCGCACATGGGCGTCCCCCACCGGCTCCACCCAACCGGCGCTGCCGCCTTCAAAATTCCAGGTTACCGAAATCAATAACGCGAACGGAAGAATCAGCATCTAAGCTACTTATGCTAGTTGATTTTCCCCTGCTTGCAACCGGCAAACGCTACCGCGTCCTCCGCGGCCTCGAAGATCTCGAACGCAAGCACCTGATCGCCGGCATGGAGCCGCTCATCCTGGGCCTCGAATACAACAGCCCCGAACAGCGCCTCGCCTTCGTCTGTCAGATCGGTCCCCACATCGCCCACCGCTTCTTCTTCGCCGTCCCCGCGGGCGACCTCGATGCGGCTCTCCTCACCCTCGCCGGTCACTTTGAAGCGGTCGATACCCACGTCCGGGAGCCGCTCGCCGCCGGAGCCGCCGCCGTCCTCGCGCTCGCCGAGGAGCATCGCGCCGCCCGGCCCGGACTCGCCCGCGCCGCCTACCGCGAGGCTCTAGCGCGCTATCAGGACCTCGAAGCAACTGCGCCCAACCCCGCCGCCGCCGCCGCCGCCCGCCAGTCCGCCGAACGGGTCTCCCGCCGCCTGGCCACCCTGGAGCAAACCGCAACCTAGTTGCAAATCGCTCATTCCAAAAGAAAAGGGCTGCCGCAGCGATTCCATTCAACCCGCCAGATCGCCATTGAGCCCCCGAAATCCCCGTTCGGTGTTGAACGATTGGGAATTCCTGAATCCCGGGTTAATCTTTAGCATCGGAAGTACTATTCTTCTGTGAGGATTCTCTACCCCCCTATGCACAAGCCCATTAAGTACGTTGAGAAGGCCGTAACGGTCACAGCGAACGCCGCCTGGCAGGTGTTCGAGCGTCTGAACCGGATCAACCCCAATCCGTCGTTCACCCCCAAGTGGTCGGAGAAGCCCCTGCTTAAGAGCTGGGAAAAATCCAAGCCGCCGCTGGGCTGGCCGCGGAAGACAGACTCCCTGTGTCCAAAGTGCGTTCCCGAGCTCCGCAAGGAAGTCCTCGACGGCAAGAAGGACGTCTCGGTACTGCTCAACGAAAAGATTGGCGAGATCAAGGCCGACATCATCGAGCGCGATGGGAAGATCCTCATGGTCAAAGAATGCCCGATCCACGGCAAGTTCGAAGACCTGATGTCGATCGACCCGGCCTTCTCCCAGCACCTCGAAGATGTGTTCCCAGGCCGCGACATCCGCGCCCACAATGACGAGAAGCTGCACAATCACGGCTCGTCCACCATCACCCACGGCCGCGGTTCGGTACTCACCATCGACCTCACAAACCGCTGCAACATGATGTGTGACCCCTGCTTCATGGATGCTAACCAGGTCGGCTTCGTCCACGAACTGAGCTGGGAAGAGATCCAGACGATGCTCGATAACGCCATCAGCATCAAGCCCCGCCGGCAGATGTCGGTCCAGTTCTCGGGTGGCGAGCCTACCCTGTCGCCCTACTTCCTTGACGCGGTCCGTTACGCCCGTAAGGTCGGCTACAACTCCGTGCAAGCCGCCACCAACGGTATCGAATTCGCCAAGAGCACCGAATTCTGCAAGCAGGCCGCCGAAGCCGGCCTCCGCTACGCCTACCTCCAGTTCGACGGCATCGGCAACGAAGCCAACTCGCACCGCCTCGTCGGCAACCTGTTCGACGTGAAGCTCAAGGCGATCACCAACCTGCACAACGCCGGCGTCGACATCGTCCCGGTCATCACGATCATCAACGGGATTAATAATGAGCAGGTCGGCGCGGTCATCCGCTTCGCTCTCGACAACCCGAAGATCATCTCCTTCCTCTCCTTCCAGCCCGTCTCCTTCACCGGTCGCGACGAAGAGGTCACCCCGGAACGGCGCGCTGCCCAGCGCTACACGCTCTCCCACCTCGCTCACGACGTGAAGAATCAGGTTGGTCTCGGCGAACCCGTCCGTGACTGGTTCCCCATCTCCTTCATGTCCACCTTCTCCGACTGGGCCGACCTTGTCCACGGGCCGAACGCCGACTGGGGCCAGCTCTCCTGCGGCTGCCACCCGAATTGCGGCATTGGCATGGCGCTGATGATCGACAAAGAGACCAAGGAAGCCAGGCCCGTCACCGGGTTCCTGAACGCCGACCGTCTCGCCAAGGACATCGCCAAGGTGAACGATGCGGCTCGCAGCAAGTTCTGGTCTGTGGTTGGCGTTTCGCTCGCCCTGCTCCGGAATTACCAGCCCTTCAACGCCCCCACTCACTTCCGCCTGCTCGACCTGCTCCAGAAGTTTGACAAGTGCTTCGGCGCCACCGGTCGCAACTACGGCAAGGTGACCGGCGACCGCACCATCGCCGACATCGAGAAGCGCCGCGCCGACCGCTGGAATTTCCTGTTCATCGCCGGCATGTGGTTCCAGGACCTGTTCAACTACGACTTCCGCCGGACTGAACAGTGCATCATCCCCTACGCGACGCAGGAAGGCGAGATCTCCTTCTGTGCCTACAACACCGGCGTCGGCTGGCGGAACATCATCGAGAAGATGCACATGACCGCCACCCTCACCAAGTGGTACGAGGAGCACGGTCGCCACGAGATCTTCGCCGGCAATAAGAAGGTTCAGATGGCGGATGCATCGCACAAGCTGAAGCTCAACGCCGAAGACGTGGCCCGTGGCAAGCAGCACGACCTCGACGAAGTAGGTATTGCCAAAAACGCCCGCGAAGAGAAGCTTCGCGCCCGCGACGAAAAGTTGAAGGATGCGGCTAAGAACGCCCAGATGGAGAAGCTCTACCGCGAGCACATCCTGAAACAGCCGAAGCCGGAGGGTGGTTTTGTGCCGCTCGATGCGCTCGGCGGCATCAAGTCGGCAGCTCCCAAAGCAGACAAAGAAGTGGGTTCGTTCGGCGATTAGGCATCAACGATCACATTAGAAAGCAAAAGCCACCGCCCGCACGGTGGCTTTTGCTTTTTCACGCAACTGTCATGCTCCAGTAATTCTGTGTTACATTTCGCTCACTAGAATCGGATCAGATGAAGATCCTTAGTAAGCGTTTTCTCATGCTCGCGGCCCTTTCCGCCGCGCTGATGACCGCGCAGACGCCCGGTACCGTCACCGTAATCAATTACAGCAACCTCGACGTGAAGGCTCCCATCGCGCCGGGATCGATTGCTAGCGCTTATGGCAACTTTGGCAGCGTCACCACCACGGCGCTGGCCTCGCTCAGCCCCATGCCGACGACACTCGCCAATGTACGCCTCACAGTCGGCGGCGTGAACGCACCCCTCTATTTCGTCTCCGCCAATCAGGTCAACTTTGTCGTTCCGGTGGGCGCCGCTACCGGCAGCGTTCCAGTCGAAGTCCTCAACGGCACGACGACCGTCGCCCGCGGCACAGTGAACATTTACGACTTCTGGCCCGCTCTTGCCACAGCCGGCACCGAGACAACCCGCCCGGCCATCGCCCAGAATCAGGACTTCGGCATCAATAGCCGAACCACCCGCGCCCGCCGCGGCGAAGTGATTCAACTCTACGCCACCGGCTGCGGCTTGACCAATCCCCGCGTCACCGACGGCGCCCCGCCCGCGCAACTCTCCCGCGCCATCGCCGACGTCAAGGTGACCATCTCGGTCATCGAAGTCACCCCCCAGTTCGCCGGTGCCCACCCGCAGTTCCCCGGCATCTGCCAGATCAACGCCGTCATCCCCAATCAAAGCTTCGTCTCCGGTCAGGTTCCGGTCCTCGTCACCGTCAATGGCATCGCCAGCAACGCCGTCTCCATCTGGGTCGCGGAATAGTCACGCCACTGCAATCACTCCTAATCATGTCTTCATCCAGATTCTGGCTGCTTCTGCTCGCCTCTCTCCCCCTTGCGTTTGCCCAACCCCCAGGCAAGGGCACCGTTACCGGCACCATCTTCGACGCCGCCACCGGACGCCCGGTGCCGCTCGTCCAAGTGGAGGTCAACGGCGTCACCGATGGCAAAATGACCACCGACACCGAAGGACGCTACTCCATCACCCTGGCCCCCGGCACCTACAAGCTCCGCCTGACCAGTCCGAACCACCTCGAGACCACCATCGACGAGGTCGCCGTCAAAGCCGGTGAGATCACCGAAGCCAGCTCGGTCCTCCAACAGAAAGGCGCCGTCACCACCCTCGACGTTGTTGAAAAGGTCGGTTCCGTCCAGACCACAGCCGAGTCGATGCTGGTCGAGCGCAAGCTCGCCTCCAGCGTCAGCGACAGCATCTCGAAGGAAGACATCAAAGCCAGCACCGCCTCCGACGCCGCCGGCGCCCTCGAAAAAGTCACCGGCATCTCGGTCGTCGACGGTGGCTTCGTCTTCGTCCGCGGCCTCGGCGAACGCTACTCCTCCACCATGCTGAACAACGCCATGGTGCCCACCACCGAGCCCGAACGCCGCGTCGTCCCGCTCGACCTCTTCCCCGCCTCGCTCATTGACAGCATCAAGGTCATCAAAACCTACAGCGCCGACCTGCCCGGCGAGTTCTCCGGCGGCCTCGTCCAGATGCAGACCACCGAATTCCCCGCCCAGAAAACGATGACCGTCTCGGTCAACTACGGCTTCAACTCCCAAACCTTCCGCCAGCGCTTCGGCAGCTTCGCCGGCGGCGCCCGCGACGCTTTCGGCTTTGACGATGGCAACCGCGGCATCCCGGCTGGCATCCCGGCTGACAAGCGCTTGTTCGTCGGCAACTTCACCGACCAGCAGTTCCAACAGTTCGGCCGCTCCTTCAACCCCGACTACCAGATCCGCCCCGTCGCCTCCGCCCGCCCCACCCAAACCTACTCCATCTCCGGAGGCAACACCTGGGGCAAACTCGGCGTCGTCGCGGCCGTCACCTTCAACAATTCGCCCCAGCAGACCCCTGAAGACCGCCGCTTCCTCGTCAACAGCGGCGGCGGCCGCCCGCAGATCTTCTCCGACTACCAGTTCGACGTGGGCAACGAATCCGCCCGCATCGGCGCCGTCCTCAACGCCGCTTACCGCATCAATTCCGCCAATAAACTGATCTTCCGCAACACCCTCACCCGCGATACCGACAAAGAGGCCCGCTTCATCTCCGGCCTCAACGGCGGCAACGGCCAGGACATCCTCTCCGAGCGCCTCCGCTGGACCGAACGCGGCCTCATGTCCACCGGCATCGAAGGCGACCACGCCATCGCCCGCTGGAAGAACAGCGTCTTCCACTGGCAGTTCACCCTATCGAACTCGGACCGCTCCGAACCGGACCTCCGCGAAACCATCCGTGGCCGCGAACCCGGCTCCACGCAGCCCTACGCCTTCCTCAACCTGCCCGAAAGCGGCCTCCGCTTCTTCTCCACGCTGAAAGACAAGATCTACGAACCCCAGGCCGACTGGTCCATCCCCTTCTTCAAAGGCAAGTTCAGCGGCCTGTTCAAAACCGGCTTCCGCGGCACCGTCCGCCGCCGCGACTTCGATAGCCGCCGCTTCCGCTTCTTCCCCATCCGCGCCGGTACCATCGACTTCATCCAACCCACCAACACCGTCCTCGGCTCGAACAACATCCGCCCCGATGGCTTTGTCGTTCGCGAAATTACCCGCGGCACCGACCGCTACAACGCGCTCATGGACATCTACGGCGGCTACAGCATGGTCGACCTCGCCATCGGCTCCCGCTGGCGCATCATCTCCGGTGCCCGTATCGAAGACGCCCAGATCAACGTCACCACGCTCGACCCGCTCATCCCCGGCGGCATCCCCTCGGTTGCCAACCTCAACAACCGCGACCTGCTCCCGGCCGTCAACGTCATCTACCAGGCCACCTCCAAGCAGAACATCCGCTTCGGCTACGGCCGCACTGTCAACCGGCCTGACTTCCGCGAACTGTCTCCGTTTGAATTCACCAACGTCGTCGGTGGCTTCTCCACCGTCGGTAACCCAACCCTGCGCCGGGCTAAGATCGATAACTTCGACCTCCGCTGGGAATGGTTCCTCGGCGGGAATCAGGTGATCGCCGCCAGTTACTTCTTCAAACGCTTCCAGGACCCGATCGAACAGATCTACCGCCCGACGGCCTCCGAACTCCGCCAAAGCTTCCTCAACGTACCCAGCGCCAGGAATCAGGGCGTGGAACTGGAATGGCGCCAGGGGCTCGGCCGCTTCCATAAGTCGCTCCGCGAGTTTGGCGTCCAAGCCAACCTCACCTTGGTCGACTCCGATGTCAAGATACCCACCGACCAGTTCGTCCAACTGACCTCGGCCAATCGCCCGCTCGTGGGGCAATCACGCTATATCTTCAACGTCATCGCCGAATGGCAGCGCCCCTCTTGGCGTTCAAATGGTCGCTTCTATGTCAATTCCGTCTCCCGCCGCATTACTGACGTAGGGACTTTCAAACTACCGGATATCTACCAGGAGCGCAACGTACTGCTCGACTTCGTCTACGAGTATACGATGAGCGAATCCGGGAAATGGAAGCTCCGCTTCAGCGGCGAAAACCTCAATAACAACATTTACCGGCAGACGCAGGCCGACTTTGTCGTCCGCCGCTTCCAGATTGGCCGTACCTTTACTATCGGCACCAGTTACACCTTCTTCTAACTCCAATAAAGGAATCACACCGACCCATGCGAACGATTACTCTCGCCACCGCGGCGCTGGGCCTGCTCAGCACCGGCCTTGTTGCCGCCGAAGGTCCCGCCTTCCGGACCGTCAGCGCCAGCCAGGCCGAGCGCGAAATCAGCGGTTTCACCAGCGTCTCCTCTACCGCCGCCATGTGGGTTTGGGCCGACAAACAGGTCTACCGGCCCGGCGAACAGCTCACTGTCCGCTGGACCGTGAAGCCCAACAACGATCTCTATCCCTATACGATCGTCGCCTACCGGCAAAACAACCAGACCGGCGCCAAGTTCTACCTCCCGGCCAATAACAACACCGCCACCGACTTCTTCGGCAATACCCCGGACCAGGGCTTCCGCATCGTCCGCCTTCCGGAAGCAACCAAAGCCACGGTCGCCACCGTCACCGTCCCCGAAGAGTTCGGCATGCACACGCTCGTCGTCCAACTGCGCGACTACACCGGCACCCGGCCCGTCAAAACCGCCTACTTCAAGTTCAGCGTCGTCCGCGCCACCGTCGATCTCCCGGCCGCCATCACCGAGAACCGGACCCTTACCGCCGACAACGCCTACAGCATCCGCGGCATCGTCACCGTCCGCAACAACGCCACCCTCACCATCGAACCCGGCACCGTAATCATCGGTCAGCCCGGCTCTCAGCCCCCCTCCGTGCTGCTCGTCGCCAACAACGGCAAGCTGGTCGCCGAAGGCACCCGCTCCCGCCCCATCATCATGACCTCCTCCCAGCCCATCGGCCGCCGCCAGCGCGGCGATTGGGGTGGACTCGTCATGCTCGGCCAGGCCCCCATCAACGACCCCGCCGGCTTCCTCTCCATCGAAGGCCTCCCGGAACTGCCCGAAACCCGCTACGGCGGCACCGATTCCAACCACAGCTGCGGCAGCCTCCGCTACGTCCGCGTCGAGTTCGCCGGCGCCCTCCTCCGCCCCAACGAAGAGACGAACTCCATCACCTGGGGCGGCTGCGGCAAAGGCACCAAGGGCGAGTACCTCCAGGCCCACTACGGCCTCGACGACGCCTTCGAATGGTTCGGCGGCACCAACGACGCCAAGTATCTGGTCGGCACCTACACCGCCGACGATTTCCTCGATGGCCAGATTGGCTGGAGCGGCCGCCTCCAACACGGCGTCATGGTCGCCAACGACGACCTCTCCAACCGCGGCATTGAGATGGATAACTACGAACGGAACTTCGCCGCCCGCCCCCTCGGGAATCCCACCATGTTCAATCTCACCTTCGTCGGCGGCGGCGCCCGCGGCTTTGACGAGTCCGACGCGCCCTGTCTCTACTTCCGGCGCGGCGCCGGCGGCTCCTACAACAACATCCTCTGCCACAACTGGATCACCCGCACCTTCGGCGGCGCTAACATCGCCGACAGCATCCAGCCGAACATCGCCGCCGGCAACTTCCGCGTCAACGGCATCCTTGCCTGGAACAACGGCTACAACACCACCCCGGCCGCCCCGGCCACCCTCGAAGGCCAAGTTGTCGCCGACTTCCGGGCGCTGCTCACCAACCCCCTCGCCCAGTTCCTCCTCGGCGATACCCTCCTCCGCCGCCCCCTCGAACGCTCCGACCCCGACTTCCGGCCCCTCACCGGCTCCCCCGTCTTCCGCGCCAACTGGGTCCAGCCCCCCGACGACGGCTTCTTCGACCAGTGGGCCACCTGGATCGGCGCCTTCGGCGACATCGACTGGACCGAAGAGTGGGCCAGCTTCGCCCAGGAACAGGATCTCCAGCCGTAACTTTACGGCCGGATGATTAGCCATACTTTACGCCCGCGGCTCCGGCCGCGGGCCTTTTTTTGATCTATCATCGAAGTTCATGCGGCTCCTGCTCCTGCTCGCCCTCGCCCTCCCCCTCTGCGCCCAGAACAAGAAAATCCTCATCATCGGCGACTCTATCTCCATCGGCTACACCCCCTTCGTCGCCAAAGCCCTCGCCGGCCAAGCCACCGTCGTCCATAACGAAGGCAATGCCGCCCACACCGGAAACGGCCTCGCCAAAATCGACCAGTGGCTCGGCGACGGCCAGTGGGACATCATCCACTTCAACTTCGGCCTCCACGACCTCAAGATCATGGACGGCGCCCGCCGTCAGATCCCCCTCGCCGACTACGAACAAAACCTCCGCTCCATCCTCGCCCGCCTCCGGAAAACCAAAGCCCGCCTCATCTGGGCCTCCACCACCCCCGTCCCCCTCGGCAAAGTCAATCCCCCCCGCGACCCCGCCGACGTCCCCCACTACAACGCCGCCGCCGCCCGCATCATGCAGGCCGAAAACATCCAGATCAACGATCTGTTCCGCGCCGACCACTCCGGCCAGCTTCCCGAAAACGTCCACTACACCCCGGCCGGCTATGAAACCCTCGCCCGCCAGGTCTTACAGGTACTCCTCCCATGAACCATCGTCTCGTCCTTGGCACCATGACCTTCGGCTCGCAACTCGACGAAGCCGAATCGCTCCGCCTCATCGACGCCGCCCTCGACTACGGCATCTCCTTCCTCGACACCGCCAATGTCTATAACATGGGCCACAGCGAAGAGATCGTCGCCAAAGCGCTCCACGGACGCCGCAGCCGCATCCGCCTCGCCACCAAGGTCCGCGGCAAAATGGGCGACGCCCCCGACGACATCGGCCTCTCCGCCGCCGCCATCAATAAACAAATCGACGCCTCCCTCCGCCGCCTCGCCACCGACTACGTCGACGTCTACTACCTCCACATGCCCGACCCGGCCACTCCCATCGAAGAGACCCTCGAAGCCATGGCCCGCCTGGTCGACGCGGGCAAGGTGCGCCAACTCGCCTGCTCCAACTACGCCGCCTGGCAGGTCACCGAAATGCAAACCCTCTGCCGCCATCCCATGAAGATCTCGCAGCCCATGTACAACCTGCTCGCCCGCGGCATCGAACCCGAATATCTCCCCATGTGCGCCCGCTACGGCGTCGAAACCTACATCTACAACCCGCTCGCCGGCGGCCTCCTCACCGGCAAACAGGCCGCCGCCGCTCCCCTGCCCGGCACGCGCTTCGACGGCAACCAGATGTACCTCGACCGCTACTGGCACCCCGCCCAGTTCGCCGCCGTCGACGAGTTGAAGCAGATTGCCGCCGCCGCTGGCCGGACCATGATCAGCCTCAGCCTCTCCTGGCTCCTCCACCACACCCCCATCACCGGCATCATCCTCGGCGCCAGCCGCCAAAGCCAGCTCGATGCCAACGTCGCCGCCGCCAACGAAGGCCCCCTCTCCGCGGATACCCTCGCCGCCATCGACCGCGTCTGGGCCCAACTTCGCGGCATCACGCCCCAATACAACCGTTAGGCCATGCTGCTTCGTTGCCTCCTCCTCCTGATCCTGTCCGCCGCCCTGCCCGCCCAGGTCGTCATCAGCCAGATCTACGGAGGAGGCGGCAACACCGGCGCTACCCTCCGCCACGACTTCATAGAACTCTTCAATCGCGGCGCCCAGCCCCAACCCCTCACCGGCTGGACCGTCCAATACGCCGGCGCCACCGCCACCACCTACCAGTCCACCCCCCTCTCCGGCACCCTCGAACCCGGCCGCTACTACCTCATCCAGCAGGCCGCCGGCGCCGGCGGCGCCCAAAACCTCCCGGACCCCGACGCCACCGGCACGCTCGCTCTCTCCGCCACCGCCGGCAAACTTGTCCTCCGCAACGCCGCCGGCGAAGTCGTCGACCGCGTCGGCTACGGCGCCGCTGCCACCGAATTTGAAACCGCCCCCACCCGCGATCTCTCCAACACCACCGCCGCCCTCCGCGCCCGCGCCGGCTGCCAGGACACCAACAATAACAGCGCCGATTTCACCATCGCCGCCCCCGCCCCCCGCCCCCCGCCACCGCACCACCCCACCCCACCCGTCAACTGCGCCCCTCCGCCCGAAACCCTCCGCCTCTCCATCTCCGAAATCCAGGGCCCCGGCGCCGAAAGCCCCTTCGCCGGCCGCCGCGGCCTCACCTCCGGCATCGTCACCTTCCGCCGGTCCAACGGCTTCTATCTCCAGTCCCCCCAGCCCGACCCCCACGCCTCCTCCGGCATCCTCGTCTTTACCCAAGCTACTCCACCCGCCGCCGCCCAGCCCGGCGCTCTCCTCGAAGTCGAAGGCGACATCGTCGAGTTCCGCCCCGCCACCGATCCCGCCAGCCCCCCGCTCACCGAACTCATCAACCCCACCGTCACCCTCCGCGCCCAGGGCCAATCGCTCCCCGCGCCGGTAACCCTCGAACCCGATACCGATCTCGAACGGTACGAAGGCATGCTCGTCCGCGCCGGCCTCCGCGTCGTCGCCCCCCTCAACGGCTCCGTCGCCTGGGCCACCCTCGACGCCCCCCGCCCCTTCCGCCGCTCCGACGAATCCCCCTGGCCCAACCTCCTCCGCCTCATCACCACCACCGCTATCCCCGCCGGCGTCGCGCTTCCCAACGTCAACGGGCCCCTCGACTACGGCTCCCGCGCCTACACCGTCTACGCCAACCCCATCGCCACTCCCGCCCCCCTCCCCGATCCGCCCCCCGCCCCCGCCCGCGCCGAGTACGAGTTCACCATCGCCACCCTCAACCTCCAACGCTTCTTCAACGAACCCGCCCTCTCCGCCCGCCTCCCCCGCCTCCGCCAGTACGTCCAGCGCCAACTCGGCCTGCCCGACGTCATCGTCATCCAGGAGGTCGACAACCTCGCCACCCTCGAACGCGCCGCCGACTCGATCGGCGCCGACTACATGGCCTTCACCGCCCCCTCCAACGACCCCAGCGGCATCACCTCCGGTTTCCTCGCCCGCGCCTCCCGCGTCGCCGTCGACGCCGTCGCGCAACTCGCCAAAGACGAAGAGTTCGCCCCCGGCCAGATCACGCACGACCGCCCGCCCATCCTCCTCCGCGCCCGCCTCGCCGGCCAGCCCATCGCCGTCATGGGCGTCCACCTGCGCTCCCGCCTCAACCTCGATGACCCGCGCGTCCAGGCCAAACGCGCCGCCCAGTTCGCCTCCGTCACCGCCGAACTCCGCCTGCTCCCGGCCAATCGTCCCATCGTCGTTGCCGGCGACTGGAACTCGTTCGCAAACGAAATCAACTTCCCCGGTTTCACCAACCTCACCACCACCCTCCCCGCCGCCGAAAACTATTCCTACGTCTTCGACGGCCAAACCCAAACCCTCGACCACATCCTGCTCAACCAGCCGGCCCTCCTCAGCCGCGTCCACTTCGCCCGCGGCAACGCCGACCTCCCCGCCGCCACCCGCCTGTCCGACCACGATGGCGTCGTCGCCTACCTCCTCACACGCCCCGTCCCCTTCACCGCCGCCGGCCTCGTCAACAGCGCCAGCTTCCTCTCCGGCCCCCTCGCGCCCTCCACCGTCATCACCCTCTTCGCCCGCCAGGATCTGCCGCCCAACGCCCGCATCCGCATCGGCGACGCGCGCCTCGAGCCGCTCTTCACAAGCCCCCGCCAGCTCGTCGCCCTCACGCCGCCCTCCCTTCCCGCCGGCGCGATCACCTTTGCCGTCGAAGCCGATGGAGCCATCCTCCACACCGTCGAAATGCCCACCGGCCCCGTCACCCCCGCACTGCCGCTGCTCTCCCCCGTTCCAGACCAGACCAGCTACCGCTTCCGCGCCGGCGCGGTTGCCGAAGTCACGCTCAACGGCAGCGCCGACGCACCGGTATCGGCGCGCCTGTGCGGTCTGCCCGCCGAAGTCCGCAGCGCGCATCCGCACAACAGCTTTCTCTCCGTCCAGTTCACCGTCCCCCCCGCCTGCCCCCCCGGTCGGCAGCGCATTGAGATCTCGATCGGCAACCGGACCACCCAGGCCGATCTGTTCACCGAGATTGTTCCCTGAACGCGCCGGTTCAACTAAATGGCGACCACTTCCGTCTCTACAATAGAGTCATGCGAAAGCTGTTGTTATTGATAGCGCCCTGGGCGCTGGCGCAAGCCGAATTCCTGCAGGTCGCCCTCGATGTCGAGCGCATGGACTGCGCCACCTGCGTCAAGAGCATGGAAATCGGTCTGCGCAAGATTCGCGGCGTCGAAAAGGTCGCCATCGACCCGGCCGTCGGCGTCGAGTTCACCCTCGCCCCAGGCAACCGCGTCAGTCTCGAACAGCTCCGCGACGCCATCAAAGGCATCGGCTTCCGGCCCGGCGATGCCAAGGTGGTCGTGCGCGGCACCCCCGTCACCGACGATGGCCGCTGGCGCTTCTCCGTCGAAGGCACCGGCAAGGTCTACAACCTTTCGAGCCGTCGCGACGATCTGCTCCTCACCCTGCAGGAAAAACCCGCCACGGTGCGCAAGGTCCGCGCCATCTCCGCCGTGCCCCCGGATCCGCAGACGACGCCATTGCTCGACGTAACGGAAGTTCTTCCATGAAACGGCTCGCCGTCGCGATCCTCCTGCTTCTGCAACCGGCCTCGGCGCAAACCGACCTGTTTGCCGAAATCGATCCGGCCATGAAGGACCTGGCCGATGTAACCGGCCTGGCCATGAAGTCGCGCGTCGATCGCTCCTTCATCAGCAAGGCGAACCTGAAAAAGTTTCTCGAAACCCGGATTCAGGAGACCGTCAGCGACGAAGAACTGCGCGTCGAAACCCTCACCCTGCGCCTGTTCGGCTTCATCCCGGCCGACTACGACCTCAAAGGCTCCACGGTCTCTCTGCTCACCGAGCAGGCGGCGGCCTTCTATGACTACCGCAAGAAGAAGATGTTTATTCTCGAAAGCGCGCCCGAGTCCACTCAGCGCTTCGTGCTGACCCACGAACTGGCCCACGCCCTCGCCGACCAGCACTTTAACCTCGGCCGCTTCATCCGCAAAGGCCAGACCGACGACGCCGCCACCGCCCGCCTTGCCGTCATGGAGGGCCAGGCGCAGTGGCTCATGTACGAGGTCATGGGCGCCAAGACGGGCCAGAGCCTGCGCAAAGATCCCGGTCTCGTCCGCATGATGGCCAATATGGGCGAGTCGGGCTTATCTCAATATCCGGAGTTGACCAGCGCGCCCATCTATATCCGCGAGAGCCTGCTGTTTCCCTACTCGCGCGGCTTTCTGTTTAACGCCCGGGTGATTGAAAAACTCGGCAACGATGGCTTCCGCGAGGTCTTTGCGCGCCCCCCGGCCACCACCCAGCACATCCTCCACCCCGATCGTTACTTCGCCCGCACCGAAGCCGTTCCGGTCGATCTCGAACCCGCGCCAAAAGGCTTCAAGGTGCTCATCGAAGGCACCCTCGGCGAGTTCGACTGCCTCGTCATGTTCAAGCAGTTCGGCGAAGCCGATTCCGCCGCTGCGCGGGCCGAACGCTGGCGCGGCGGCAAGTTCCGCGTCCTCGAACACCGCAAGACCAAAGAGCCGCTGCTGCAGTACACCGTCGCCTGGGAAAATCCCGCGGCAGCGGCCGATTTCGCGGCGCTACAAAACGAGCGGAAAGGTGCAAAAACCCGTATCGAGCAGCGGGGCGAGCGTGTTATTGTCTCCGAAGGGATGCGTTAGAATGATTTTTATGAGAACTTCCTTGTTGATGCTCGCGCTGGCAACAGTGCTCACGGCGGCCGATCCGCGCCCGGCGCCGGAACTCGTCATCAAAGCGGCGAACGGCCAGGAACAGTTGCTGAGCAAGTTTCGTGGCAAGGTGGTGGCTTTGGAATTTCTGCTGACGACCTGTCCGCACTGCCAGAAGGCGTCGCAGAACATGCAGAAGCTCTATAAAGAGCTGGGGCCGCAGGGCTTCCAGCCGATCGGCATCGCCATTAATGACATGGCGAACATGCTGATTAACGACTACACGAAGCAATTCAATCTCACCTATCCGGTCGGCTATTCCAACCGGGACGTCGCCACGCAGTTCCTGCAACATCCCATCATGATGAGCATGCTCATGCCGCAAGTGGTGGTGATTGACCGCAAGGGCGTGATCCGCCATCAATTTCCCGGTGGCGACAAGTTCTTCGAAAATGAAGAGAAGAATCTGCGCGACGTTTTGTTACCGCTGTTGAAAGCGGGCGGAGCCGCCGCGCCCACCTCCGCCGCGCCAAAGAAACCGGCCGCTGCGGCCGCCGCTGCCAAATCCGCCAAGTAACGCGGGTTCTCTATCTCTTTGGCTCGCTCCGCCTCACGAACTCGTGTGGTCGTGCACAATCTTCCAGCCCTGTTTCGTCTTGCGCAAAACCAGCGTGAACTGGCCCGTGGCATCGCCGCCGCCCGCCGCCGATCGCGTCAGGAAAAACTTACCCAGCACCAACGCATGGTCGGCGCCTAACGGACGCGACTCGAGGATCTCAAAACGCAGTTTCCCCATCGCCTCCCGGGTCGCATAGCTCTTCTTGTAGCGCGCCAGAACGTCGGCATACCCCCGGTTAAGCGACTTGCCAAAAAACGTGATCTGCGGCGAATTCTCGTAGGTCGAAGCAAACGATTCCAGATCGCCACGATTCCAGGCCGCCGCCTGCTCGGTCAATACGCCGCGAATCGCGGCATCCTGCCCCCAAAGAGGCAGCGTAAAAAATAGGGCCAATACCAGACGCATCGTAAGACCAATTATACTTGCAGGTTCAGGATGTCGATTCTATCCCCCACATCGCCGGCCGAACTGGCGTCCCAACTGCGGCAGGCCAGCGAGCGCGGCCAGACCGTCGAGTGCGGCGGCAACTTTTCAAAAGCCCTCTGGGGCGGTCCGGTTTCAACGGCAGCGCTGCGGATCTCTACCGCGAAGCTCAACACCGTCTTGCAGTACGAACCGCGCGATCTGACCATCTCCGTCGGAGCCGGTATGTCCTACGCCGCACTCACGCGCCTGCTCGCCGGCAATCGCCAGATGATCCCGCTCGACCCGCCCTACGCCGCCGAGGCCACCATCGGCGGCGTGGTAGCCACCAACCTCAGCGGGAGCCGCCGCCGTTTGTTCGGTACGGCACGGGACCTGGTGATCGGCCTCGAGTTCGCCACCATGGACGGCAAGCTGGTGCAGAGCGGTGGCATGGTCGTCAAGAATGTGGCCGGCCTGGACATGGGTAAGCTGCTCATTGGCAGCTATGGAACGCTTGGGGTTCTCTGTTCGGTTAACTTCAAGCTGATCCCATCGCCCCCGGAAAAGTTGACCTTTGTCCAGAGCTTCGCGACGGCGGCCGAAGCCGTGGCCGAACGCAACCGCCTACTGACCGGCGTCCTGCAGCCCTCCGGCATCGACCTGCTGAATCCCGCCGCCAGCCAGATGCTGGGCCACCAGGGTTTTCTGCTCGTGTTGCCCGTCGGCGGCAGCGCCGTCGTGCTCGAACGCTATAAGCGGGAGCTGAGCCGCTATCAGTTGGCGTCTGATACCCTGCTCGACCGCATCGCCGAGTTCCCCGCGACCTTCCTCTCCCAGCATCCCCAAGGCGCCATTGCGCGCCTCAGCACTCGCCTGCAGGGTCTGCAGCCGTTGCTCGAAACCGAGCAGCGCCCGCTCGTCGTCCGGGCCGCCAATGGCGTCGCCTACCTGCACCTTGCCAGCGCCCGCGAACCCTTTTCCGGCGTCCTCGAAGCGGGCGAAGACCGCGGCGCCGTCGTGCAGTGGCCTTCCCCGGGGGACGACCTCGCCGTAATGGAGAAAATCAAAAACATGATGGATCCGCAGCAACTGCTGAACAAGGGGCGTCTCTATGGCCGCATCTAACCTCAATAACGCGGAAGCGCCGCTGCAGAAGGATCTCGACAAGTGCGTCCACTGCGGGCTGTGCCTCAACGCCTGCCCCACCTACCGCGAGCTGGGCGTCGAGATGGACTCCCCTCGCGGCCGCATCTATCAGATGGTGCAGATCACCACCGGCCAGGCCCCCATCACCGACGCCTACGTCGAACACATGGACCTCTGCCTCGCCTGCCGCGGCTGCGAAACCGCCTGCCCAAGCGGTGTGCAGTACGGCAAGCTAATCGAGGCCGCCCGGGCGCACATTGAGGAAAACCGCCCCCGCCCGCTCCCGGTCCGCCTGTTCCGCTGGTTCATCTTCGGCCAGCTCCTGCAAACGCGGTGGATGCTCGGCGTCGCCGGCGCGGGCCTGTATCTCTATCAAGCCTCCGGGCTGCAAAAGTTCGTGCGCTCGAGCGGTATCCTCAAGCTGTTCGGCAAACTCGCCGACATCGAAATGCTCTCGCCCAACGCCGAAACCCCGTTCTTCTTTGGCCAGATCGGCAAGGTGTTTCCGGCCGAAGGCCCACAGCGGTACAAAGTCGCCTTCCTGGCCGGCTGCATCCAAAACGTCTCCTTCGCCCGGCTGAACGAAGCCACCGTCCGCGTACTCCAGAAAAACGGCTGCGAGGTCCACATCCCGGAAGAGCAGGGCTGCTGCGGCGCCCTCCACGTCCACTCGGGACGCAAAGAGGACGGCCGCAAACTGGCACGCAAGAATATTGATGCCCTCCTCGACGGCGGCTTCGACGCCATCATCAGCAACACCGGCGGCTGCGGGTCGACCCTCAAGGAGTATCACGAGCTCCTCGAAAACGATGAGGCCTACCACGACCGCGCCCATGCCTTCGTCAAAAAAATGAAGGACGTCAACGAGTTCCTCGGCGCCATCGAACTGAATCCGAACCTCGGCCCCGTGCCGCTTTCGGTAACCTATCAGGACTCCTGCCACCTCGCCCACGGCCAGAAAGTGCGCGTCGGCCCCCGCAAGATCCTCGCCGCCATCCCCGCGCTGCGCTTCAAGGAAATGCCCATGAGCGATCTGTGCTGCGGCAGCGCCGGCATCTACAACGTCGTCCAGTCCGAGATGGCCAGCCAGTTGCTGAAAAACAAAATGGGCTATGTCAACGGCACCGGCGCCGAAGTCATCGTGGCGTCCAACCCGGGCTGCATGCTGCAGCTCGACGCCGGAGCCCGCCTCCACGGCACCGGACAACGCGTCATGCACGTCGTACAGGTACTCGACGAAGCATACAAAAACTATTCCTCTTGACACAAAGCACTTTGCGTTGCAAAGTGTATTCATGTCTCTTTCCTCTAGCGCCCTGTGGCGCATCCACTTTTCCCGCCGTTGGCCGATCGAGTTGACCATTCCGGACGATCCGATTCTGCCCCCGGCCGAACGCACGCTCCTGTGCGCCTCCCTCCGCCAGTTTCAGTTGGGGGAGGGTTCGGACGGCTGTAACCTCCTGCGCTTTGCCCGCACCTTCGCCGCGCGGATTGGCGATGCGGATCTGCCGGAGGCCGTGGCGGGACTGATTGCCGAAGAGCAGCGGCACTCCCGCTGGCTGGCGCTCGTCCTGCGGACGCACGGCGAACCGCTCCTGCGCCGCCACTGGGTAGATGGCGTCTTTCGCCTGCTCCGGCGGACGGTGGGGTTCGGCCTTGAGGTAGCGGTGCTCGTCTCAGCCGAAGTGGTCGCGGTGCCTTACTATTCCGCCGTCGCGCGCGTCTCGACGCTCCCTTCGCTGCGGGCCATTTGCGCGCGGATCCTCGAAGATGAAGCCTTTCATTTACAGTTTCAGGCGCATAACCTGAGCCTGGTCGTCCGCGATCACTTCGGGCTTCGCCATGCGCTGCACCGGGCGCTGCAGTTGGTGATCGGCCTGGTGGTCTGGCAGCAGCATGGCCGCCTGCTGCGGGCGGGTGGCTACTCGTTGGCTTCGTTTTGTCAGGAATGCGATGCGCTGCTGCTGGAGGTGCAGCGCAAGAGTTATGCTAGTAGGCTTCCATGTCAATTCGATTCCGCCTCAGCGTCATGATGTTGCTCGAGTATATGGTTTGGGGAGCCTGGTATCCGGACTTCTCGGCCTATCTCGGCTCCGTGCTCAAGTTCACCGACGGCCAGGTGGGAGCGATCTATGCCCTGCTGCCCATTGGCTGCATGGTGGCGCCGTTCTTTGCCGGGCAGCTCGCCGACCGCTACTTCTCCACCGAAAAACTCCTCGCCGTGCTGCATCTGCTGGGGGCCATTCCGTTGTATGTGGTCGCCTCGGCCACCAACTACGACGGGGTATGGGTCTGGATGCTGCTCTGGTCGCTGCTGTACGGGCCGACCCTGGCGCTGACCAACTCGATCTGCTTCCACCATATGCCGGAGGCCGAAGGCGAGTTCGGCCTGGTCCGCGTCTGGGGCACCATCGGCTGGATTGTGGTCGGGCTGTTGTTGGGCGTGGGGCTACGCGAAGGGGCGCCGCTCCTGCTGGGGCAGTTCCAGGGGTTTGACGGGATGTGGCTCGGGGCCGGGCTCTCGGTTCTGCTGGGCCTGTTCTGCCTCCTCCTGCCCCCTACCCCGCCCGCCCGCAAGAGCGGTTCGCCCTGGGCCTTTCTCTCCGCCCTCAAGATGCTCAGGGATCCCGAGTTTGCCGTCTTCCTCGGCATCGCCTTTGTCGTGGCCACCGAGCTGATGTTCTACTTCGTGCTCACCGGCCCGTTCCTGTACGCCGTGGGCATCGCCCCCGGTTCAGCGCCCGCCTGGATGGCGCTCGCGCAGGCGGCCGAGATCCTCACGATGATCGGCCTGCCGTGGATGCTGAAGCGCTGGGGCATCCGGGGCACCATGATGGTGGGCATTCTCGCTTGGCCCATCCGCTACGGCATCTTCGCCCTCGGCGGGCCACTCTGGCTGATTCTGGCCTCTCTGACCCTGCACGGCCTCTGCTACGTCTGCTTCTTTACGGCGTCCTACATCTACGTCGACCAGGCCGCGGAGCCGGAAAACCGCGCCTCCGCGCAGGGTCTGATCACCTTCGTCCTGCTGGGCGCCGGCATGGTGGTCGGCAGCTGGTTCGCCGGCTTCATCAGCGACCTCTATACGGTCGTCGACGCCGCCGGCGCGCGGACGGTCGACTACTCGCGGATCTTCCTGGTCCCGCTGGGCCTGACCGTCTTTTGCGCGCTGCTGTTTGTCACCTTCTTCCGACCCCGGTCACGCCGTGCCGAGTAACTGCTTCAGCTCCATCAACCCGGCGTTGACCGCGTTGCGATAGACCGCCAGATCCACGCTCCAGCTCAGGATTCGGAAGCCGATGTCGTGCCACTGTTTGGCCTGGGCCGAGTTACCCGGCTGGATGGCCGCCACCTTGCCGTGCCGCGCTGCGGCCGCCACCACCGCCGCGAGCGCCGCCAGGAAGTCCGGGTGCTGGAACTCGCCCGGGATGCCCATGGCGCTCGACAGGTCGTAGTGCCCCACCCAGAGCACGTCCACGCCGGGCGTCGCCGCAATCGCCTCCAGATTGGCGAGTCCCGAGGGCGACTCGATCATCGTTATGACCGTCGTATTCTCATTGGCGCGGGCAAAGTAGCCGACCGGGTCCGGGACCAGATAATCCGAATGCGCCGTGCCAAGGGCGATGCCGCGCTTGCCCATCGGGGCGTACTTACAGGCATCGACAATGGCTTTGGCCTGCTCGGCGTTCTCGACATTGGCGACCATGATGCCGAGCGCGCCGGCGTCGAGGGTGCGCGCGCAGAAGTGATAAAGATTCTGCGGAATGCGCACGAACGGCGCGATGTCGGTGGCTTTAAACCACGCGCACAGATCGGCGACGTGACTCGTGTCAAAGCCGGTGTGTTCCATGTCGATCATGACGAAGTCGACCGGCGTCGAGGCCAGAATCTTCGCGACACCGCGGGTGCCGAACTCCATGATCATGGTGCCGACGGCGGAGCCGCGGGCGGCGAGGGCTTGCTGCAAGCGATTGGGTTTCATAGATACCTTTGCAATTTGTTTTGAAATCCGGGGCGGCTGAGCACCGCTCGGTTGACGACGCCGCCCGGGGCCTGGCCGCGAGCGACAGAAAGGATGTTGTCGCAGGCTTCGAGGCCGTTGTCGCGGGCGATCTCTTCGGTCCAGGGCAGGCCGTGCGGGGTGACGATGACGTTGTCCATGGCGAAGAGCGGGTGATCCGGCCGGGGCGGTTCCTGCTCAAAGACGTCGATACCGGCGCCGGCGATCCAGCCCTCCGAGAGCGCCCGGATCAGCGCGGTCTCATCGACAATCGGACCGCGGGCGGTGTTGATGAAGTGGGCCGTGGGCTTCATCAGGCGGAAGAGGCGTTCGTTCACCAGGCCGCGGGTCGATTCGTTGAGCAGGGTATTGACGCAGACAAAGTCGCTCTCGCGGCAGACGGTTTCGAGATCCACCATCCCGACGCCCTCAACCGCGTCGACGTAGGGATCGTGGGCCAGCAGGCGGGAGAAGCCGAAAGGCTGCGCGAGGCGGAACAGTTCGCGACCGATGTTGCCGCAGCCGATCGAGCCGAGCACCTGACCGCGCAGATTGCGGCCCAGGCGCGGCAGGTCGCCGCGCCATTTGCCCTGGCGGGTGAGACGGTCCTGGATGAGCAGGTTCTTGGCCAGGGCCAGGACGAGCGTGAGAATGGCTTCGGCGACGGGGGTGCGGACGGCGTTGGGGGTGATGGCCAGGACTACGTCGGCCGCCGTGAGCGCCTCGGTATCGATGCGGTCATAACCGACGCCCCAGCGGGCGACGATGGCAAGTCGGTCGACGCCGCGGAGACTTTCGGCGTCGATCTTGGTCGACAGCGCGAAGACGGCATCGTAACGGTTCAGGACCTCCGGCGTGGCATGGTTGCCGGGCATCTCGGGCATGGCTTCCCACTCGAGATTGGGGACGGCGAATTTGGCTTCGACCACGTGCTCAAAGCGCCCTTTGGCATCGACATAGAAGTCCGGGGTGACCCCGACACGGAACGGCGGCATTCTGAGAAGCATACAATATCGGGGTGACTCGCCGGATTTTTAATGCTTCGCTGGCGGCTACGGCGCTGGCCGCTGCCCCTGCCAGGCCGAACGTGGTGATCGTGCTTTGTGATGACCTCGGCTACGGCGACGTGGGCGCCTTCGTTCCGGCAGCGAAGGTGGCGACGCCGCGGCTGGACCGGCTGGCGCGGGAGGGCATGCGATTCCTCGATGCGCATTCGCCGTCCGGCGTCTGCACGCCGACGCGCTATGGCCTGTTGACGGGCCGCTACTGCTGGCGGACGAAACTGACGCAGGGCGTGCTGAACGGCTACTCGCCAGCGCTGATTGAGCCGGGCCGCAAGACCCTGGCGGCGCTGCTGCTGGCGCAGGGCTACCGCACCGGGGGCTTCGGCAAGTGGCACTTGGGACTCGGCAACGAAGAGAAGGTCGACTACGCCCGGCCCTACGCGCCGGGGCCTTTGCAGTATGGGTTTACGGAGTACTTCGGCATCCCGGCCTCGCTCGACATGCCACCTTACGTCTACCTCGAAAACGACCGGGCGGTGGAAGCGCCCACAGCAACCATTGCCGACAATGGCGAAGTGAAGCGCGGGCCCTTCTGGCGGGGCGGACCGCGTGCGCCGGGATTTGTGATGGAAGAGGTGCTGCCGAAGATCACCGAGCGGGCCGAGCGGTTTCTGCGGGGCGCGGTGAAGTCGGCCCAGCCGTTTTTTGCCTATATTCCACTGCCGGCGCCGCATACGCCGTGGGTGCCGTCGAAGCCGTTTCAGGGCAAGTCGAAGGCGGGGCTGTACGGGGACTTCGTGGGCGAAGTGGATGCCGCCATCGGACGGATTGCGGATGCCGTGGCGGGGACGAATACGCTGCTGGTGGTGACGAGCGACAACGGGGCGCCGTGGGAGGCGCGCGATGCGCGGGAGGCGGCCGGCCACCAGGCCAACGGGACGTGGCGGGGGCAGAAGTCTGATATTCAGGAGGGCGGCCACCGCGTGCCGTTGCTGGCGCATTGGCCGGGGCGGATTGCGGCGGGGGGGCTGTCTACGCAGTTGGTGTGCCTGACGGACCTGTTTGCGACGGTGGCCGAGTTGGCGGGGGTGAAGCTGGGGGAGGGGATGGCGGAGGACAGCATCTCGTTTGCCCCGGCGTTACGGGGCGAGGGGGCGACACGGATGCGGACAGCCGTGGTACACCATTCCGGCAACGGGCTGTTTGCGATTCGGGACCGGGAGTGGAAGCTGGTGCTGGGCCGGGGATCGGGCGGATTCACCTCGCCCGTCAAGGTGGAACCGGGGGCGGGAGAGCCGGAGGGAGAGCTGTATCATGTGCTCTCGGATCCGCATGAGGACCATAACCTGTACGCCGAGAAGCCGGAGGTGGTGGCGCGGTTACGGGATCAGTTAGAGACGTGGCGGCGGCAGGGGCGGAGCCGGTAGCTTAGAGGCTTAGCTCCAGAAAGAGGGCGCCGGGCACCGGGTTGAGGGTGTACGGCTCGATCTCCCGAAAGCCCATGGCGCGATAGATCGCGACAGCCGCGGCCATGGAGGCGAGCGTATCGAGCCGCAGAGCACGGTCGCCGGACTGCCGCGCGGCCGCGACGACGGTCTCCGCCAGCGCCTTACCCAAGCCCCGGCCGTGAAACCGGGGGCGCACGTACAAGCGCTTCATCTCTCCGATCCGTTCCGCCCACGGGCGCAGCGCGACAATCCCGGCCAGTTCCCCGTCCGCTTCCGCCAACCAGATGCCGGTATATTTGCCCGGCAGGCTAGCGAGTTCCTGCTCGAAGTTCTGGAAGCAGAGGTCGATGCCGAGGTGCTGTTGGTACTCGCGGAAGAGGAGGCGAACCGTCTCCATCTCGGCCGGCCGCGCGGCGCGGATCATTTCTGGTAGGCCGGACCGTAGAGGGCGCGGCCGGGGCGGCTGGCGAGCATCTTCGAGGCTGCAAGAACGGGGACGCCGTTGACGAGGACGTGGACGAAGCCTTCGGCGTACTGGTGGGGATTGACGAAGTCGGCTTTGTCGATGACGCGGGCGGGGTCGAAGACGGCGATATCGGCTTTCATGCCGGGGCGCAGCAGGCCGCGGTCCATGAGGCGGAAGCGGGCGGCGGGTAGGCTGGTCATGCGGCGGATGGCTTCTTCCAGCGTGAGGACGTGGCGCTCGCGGACGTAGCGGCCGAGAACGCGGGCGAAGGTACCGTAGCTGCGGGGATGGGGCACGTCGACGCCAAAGAAAGGAATGCCACCGTCACTGGCTACCATCGTAAAGGGATAGCGGAGGATGCGTTCGATGTCCTCCTCCGCGATGGCGTGATAGACACAGGAGCAGCCCCCCTTCTCCTGGAGTTCGATGGCGGTTTCGGCCGCTGTGGCGAACGTCACTTCCCTGCCCCGGGCGCGGGTGACGTCGGCAAGGGTTTTGCCGGCCAGGGAGCGGTCGGCGGCGCAACTGGCCATGACGACGTTTTTCGGGTCGCCGGCGCCGCGGTCGGTTTCGATGGCGGTGGCGATTTCGGCTCGCATGCGGGCGCGCTGGCCGGGGGCGGCGGCGCGCTCAAGGAAGGCTTTCTGGCCGGACTCGAGCGCCCATTTGGGGAAGAGGGCGGCGAGGCCGGTGGAGGAGGCGGTGTAGGGGTATTGGTCGATGGTCACGTCGATGCCGCGGGAGCGGGCTTCGTCGACAAGACGCAGGGTCTCTTTGCTGAGGCCCCAGTTGGCGCGGCCGATGACTTTGTGGTGGGTGACCTGGACGGGGATGCCGGCGAGCTCGCCGATGCGGATGGTCTCCTTGACGGCGTCGACGATGGCGGCGGCTTCGCTGCGCATGTGGGAGGTGTAGACACCGCCCATGGCGCCGGCCACTTTGGCGAGGGCGGCGACCTCTTCGGTGGGCGTGAACGCGCCGGGGAGGTAGAACAGGCCGGTGGAGAGGCCGAAGGCGCCGTCCAGCATCGCCTGGCGGACCATCCCTTCCATGCGAGTGATCTCTTCGGGGGTGGCCTTGCGGTCCTTCAGCCCGATGACCTGCTCGCGGACGGTGCCCTGGCCGAGCAGGAGGCCGAAGTTGGTGGTGGCGGGCACCTTCGAGAAGCGGTCGAGGAAGGGCTTGATGGGGTAAGGCGAGCTGCCGTCGGGCCCTTCGATGATGGTGGTGACGCCCTGGCGGATCTGGTTTTCGGCCGAGGGGACCTCAAAGACGCCGCGACGGCCGTGGGAATGGGTGTCGATGAAGCCGGGGGCGACGATAAGACCTTGGGCGGATAGGGTCTTTTTCCCCACCTTGCGGGTGGCTGGACCCACATAGACCACCGTGTCCCCCACGATGCCCACATCGCCCACGAACCATGGGTTGCCCGCGCCGTCGACGATGCGACCGCCGGTGATGAGCAGGTCGAAGTCGGGCGATTGGGCGAGGACAGGAAGCGCAAGCAGGAGGAGGAGCCGACCTAGGCGGAGCATCTCCTCAGTGTAAGCCAGAGCCGCGGCGGGGCTGTGGCGCCGGGGCTACAGGGCTGTATCGGGGCGACCCGATTCTTTGAGCGGGTCCAGGGTTCCGGCGGGAGCCGGGGTGGACGAGAGCATGGAAAAGAACAGGCCCAAAATCAGGAAACCGGCGATGATGGCAGCGACAAGCATATCTCCCTCTGTGCTTCTGTTAGTGCAATCGGACGGCCAATCGTTACCGGTTGACCCTCTGCTATAACAACGCGCAGAACGGGGCCAAGAGTACGCAAGAAAGTTGGGGCGGGGGGAGAAGGGCCTTAGGGTATCGTAGATTTGATGACTGTAACGATGGCTTTTGGGAAGACGGGTCTGGCGCTGGAGTTACCGGATGGGTTGCCGTACCAGGTACTGGAGGCGCACTCGGCCCAGGGACTGGCGGATGAGGCGGCGGCGCTGGCGGAGGCGTTGGACCGGCCCATCGGCTGCGCGCCCTTGTTGGAGTTAGCGCGGGGTAAGCGGACGGCGGCTATCTCGGTTTGCGACATTACGCGCCCGGCGCCGAACCGGCGGGTACTGCCACCGGTGCTGGACCGGTTGGCCGCGGCGGGGATCGGGCGGGAGAACGTCGTGATCCTGATCGCCACGGGGTTGCACCGGGAGGCGACCGAGGCGGAGATGCGGGAGATTGTCGGGCCGGAGTTGTACGGGACGGTGCGGGTGGAGAACCACCGGGCCAAGAACCGGGACGAGCACGTGGGGTTGGGCACGACGGCGGCGGGGACGCCGGTGTACCTTGACCGCCGGTTTGTGGAGGCTGATCTCCACATCACGCTGGGATTCATTGAGCCGCATCTGATGCTGGGCTTTTCGGGGGGCCGGAAGCTGATCGCACCGGGTCTGGCGGCGGCGGAGACGATCAAGGTGATCCACAGCCCGAAGTTCATGAGGGATCCCAGGGCGACGGAGGGTTCGATCGCGGATAACCCGCTACACGGGGAACTGCTCGAGATAGCGCGGATGGCGCGGCATGACTTTTTGGTGGACGTGGCGCTGACCCGGGATCGGCGTATTGCCCGGGTATTCGCGGGCGACCCGGAGAGGGCCCATGCCGAGGGTGCGGCGTATGTGGGCGAGACGATGCTTGAGCGGCTGGAGGAGCCGGTGGATGTAGTGATCACCTCGGCGGCGGGCTATCCGCTCGATTTGACTTACTACCAGACGGTGAAGGGCGTGACGGCGGCGAGCCACTTTGTGAAGCCGGGGGGGCGGATTTTGACGCTTTCGGCTTGTACGGAGGGGGTAGGGGCCCCGGAGTTTGCCGGGATGATGGAGCGGTTTCGGGAGCCGCAGGGTTTTCTCGAGGCGATTCTCGACCGGCCGGTGGAGGTGGACCAGTGGCAGCTTGAGAAACTGGCGCTAGTGTGTGCGCAGGCCGAGCTGCACTACTACGTGCCGGGGCTGCCGGAGCGGTACCAGGCGGTATTGTGGGGCCGGGCTTACGCAACGTGGGAGGCGGCGGTGGCTCGAGTCCTCGAGGGCCTTGCGCCGGGGGCCCGCGTGGCGATTGTTCCGGAAGGTCCGTACGTGCTAGCCCGGGTAAATCGACAGGCCTGAGGGGTGAAATTGCCGTTGCCGGGGTGATTACGCAGCCAGTCGCGGCTTGGGCAGCGGGTAGCGCTCACGCAGATCGGCGTAGTCGTAATCGGGAGCGTATTTTGCCATAAGTTCTTTGTCATGAATGAGCTGGATGACAAACGGGGGCAGGTAGCCGGTGGGTTCGTTTTTGGCCTTGTCGGCGAGTTTGAGCAGTTCGTCGATGACATAGGCGGGCGGATCCGTATCGATGATCAGGTTTGAGTCTGCCGTGATATCGACCGGTTCCGGCGGATTGACGGGAAAGGTTTTTCGATTTTGCGCGAAGAGGCGCTGGAGTTTCAGCCAGGCGGCCAGATGCTCCTTTTTCTTGCGGGCGAGGAACCGATAGACTTTGTCATCGTCCGCGGCGCGTTGGACGGCGTAGTAGCTGAAGTGTTCGTCGGGTACTTCGGGCCATTCGCGGAGGAGCTTGTCGTGCTCGACCTGAAACTGGAGCGATTCAAGTTTGCCGCAGCGTTCGTATTCGAACTGTTCGGCGGTTATGAGCCGGAGCAGTTGCAGTTCCTGTTCGGAATCGGGCCGGAATTTGCGTAAGTTGGCCTGATGGAGCCGGACGTAGGCTTTGCGGTCGTCGACCGA
>JAPKZB010000055.1 GCA_026393985.1 Acidobacteriota bacterium | reverse complement strand
AAGTACTGCCGATAGGTGGGCAATCGGGAGTTGGATCGAAAGCTGGGGGCTCGCTATTCCGCATATACAGATCTGATGGCGCGAAACCACGACGTTTCTTCAACTTACCGTGGGCAGAGGCGCTGGACGCGGGAAACTCGCACTAGCCACCGCGAACTCCAAACCGTCCGCAAGCTCAACCCGTCGGCCAACCCGCCGGTATTCCCCCGCCTCGACTACACCGGCAAAAAACACAGCATTCTCGACCGCGCTCCTGAAGCGCGGGAAACTTGTAGCGCCGGAAACTCCCGAAGAACCGCAAGCCGTTGCAAACGCTCAGGAAACCACCCCCCCGCCAACGACCAAAGCCAACCCGCCGGTGACTCCGATACCAGGCTGGCAAGCTCCACCGCTCCGCTACTCATTGCAAACACGCTGCCAGTCACCCGGGTATCCGACGACTAAAACCAGCCTGTTGGAGCCAACCCCCAAAACCCAGCCCGCTGCCAGTCCCGAAACTTCCACCATCCCGCAACCTGCTGTAAACAAGCGGCAAACGACCATGGAAGCGAACTACCAAAGCCAACCCGCCCCGAAACCCAAAAGCTTCGCCGTCGGCGCCGCCCCCGGCCTCTACGGCGAACTAGCCCCGTCGGACCCCAGCCGTCGCTCCCGAGCCCCGCTCTTCCCCGCTACAACTCCGGCCACCGCGCCGGCACCCGGGCCGCCTGCTCAAAGGCGTAGGCCAGCTGCAGCACACTGAAATCCGCCTGCTGCCGGCCCACAATCTGCAAGCCCACCGGCAAACCCTCTACCGTAAATCCCGCCGGCACCGAAATCGCCGGATTCCCGGCCGTCGACACGTACCAGCAGGACCGCATCCAGTCGATGTAGCTCCCCATCGGCCGCCCGTCCACCATCGTCGGATAAGGCTGGTTCACATCGAACGGCACCACCTGCGTAACCGGCAGCACAAAGTACTCGTAGCGCTCGAAAAACGCCTGCACCCGCCGCCACACCTGCGTCCGCAGCGTCTCCGCCTTGGCCAGGTCCGCCCCCGTCAGCCGCTGGCCCTCTTCAATCTCCTGCCGCAGCGTCTCCTTGTAACGGCTCAGATCCCGGCCCGCGTGCGTCGTCGCCGAGTTCCACGCCCGCAGCGTCTGGAAGGCAAAATCGGCGCCCGTAAAGTCGGGTTCAGCCTGCTCCACCAAACAGCCCAGATTCTCGAACACCTTCCGCTGCGCCTCCACCACCGTCCGCACCGCCGCCTCAATCGGCAGCCCGCCCAGATCCCGGAACCACGCCACCCGCGCCCCCCGGAAGCTGCGGCCGAGCGGCCGCGCAAAGCTCGCCCCGGGCTCGGGAAGCGAGAGCGGCGCCTGTCCATCCGGCCCCGCCATCGCGCTCAGCAGCAGCGCCACGTCCCCCACCGTCCGCGCCATCGGCCCGGCCGTCGACAGCGCAAACCAGCCCCACGCCGCCCGCCGGTTCGGCACCCGCCCCGGCGACACCCGGAACCCCACCACGTTCGCAAACGCCGCCGGGTTCCGCAGGGACCCGCCCATGTCGCTCCCATCGGCCACCGGCATCATCCCGCACCGCAGCGCCACCGCCGCCCCGCCGCTCGACCCGCCGCTCGTCCGCGTCAGGTCATACGGGTTCCGCGTCGCGCCAAACACCGGGTTAAACGTCTGCGATCCCGCCCCGAACTCCGGCGTGTTCGTCTTGCCCATCGTAATCGCCCCGGCCCGCCGCAGCCGTTCAATCAGCGGATCATCCTCGGTTGGCACGTTGTCCCGGAACAGCGGCGAGCCAAACGTCGTGCGGATGCCTTTGGTCTCCACCAGATCCTTATGCGCCATCGGCAGGCCGTGCAGCGGCCCCAGCGCCGCCCCTTTGGCCTGCGCTTCGTCCGCTTGCGCGGCCCACGCCGCGGCCATCTCCGGGACGAGCGTCACAATCGCGTTCACCTTCGGGTTCACCCGCTCAATCTGTTTGAGGTGCGCCGCCAGCGCCTCCCGCGCCGAAAGCTTCCTCGTCCGGATCAGCCCGGCCATCTCCACCGCCGTCATCCGGCAGATCTCTGAAGGCGGCGCCGCCGCCAGCAGCGAAGCGGCCGCGGCCCCCACAATCGTTTCCCGGCGCGTCAACGGATCGGAACTCATCAGGCCTCCAGCAGAATGCGCAGCATCCGGCGCAGCGGCTCCGCCGCGCCCCACAGCAATTGGTCGCCAATCGTGAACGCGCCCAGATACTCCGGCCCCATGGCCAGCTTCCGCAGCCGGCCCACCGGAATCGTCATCGTCCCGGTCACCGCCACCGGCGTCAGCTCGTGAATGGTCGCCGCCCGCGTGTTCGGCACCACCTTCACCCACTCGTTATCCGCCGCGATCATCGCCTCCACATCCGCCAGCGGCACGTCCCGCTTCAGCTTGAACGTCAACGCCTGACTGTGGCACCGCATCGCCCCCACGCGGACGCAAAAGCCATCCACGGGAATCGCCGGCTCCTGGCTCAGAATCTTGTTCGTCTCGGCCATCCCCTTCCACTCCTCTTTCGACATCCCGTTGCCGAGGTCCTTGTCAATCCACGGGATCAACGACCCGCCGAGCGGCACGCCGAAGTTCGCGGTCTCGGCCGCCGAGAGCGCCCGCTGCCGCGCAATCACCTGGCGGTCAATGGCCAGAATGGCGCTCTTCGGGTCGGCCAGCAGCTCCTTCACCTCCTCGTACAAGGTCCCGTACTGCGTCAGCAGCTCCCGCATATGCTGCGCGCCGCCGCCCGAGGCCGCCTGGTAGGTCTGCGTGCTCATCCATTCCACGAGGCCGGCCTTATACAGTGCGCCCACACCCATCAACATACAGCTCACCGTGCAGTTGCCGCCAATCCAGTTCCGCCCGCCCCGCTGCAGCGCCGCGTCGATCACCGGCTGGTTCACCGGGTCGAGGATAATTACCGAATCGTCAGTCATGCGCAGCGTCGAGGCCGCGTCGATCCAGTGGCCCCGCCAGCCGGCCGCGCGCAGCTGCCCGAAGACGGCCGTGGTGTAGTCGCCGCCCTGGGCCGTCAGAATAATCTCGCACCGCCCAAGCGCCGCCATATCGTGCGCGTCCTGCAGCGTGGTCTCGTTCTGCGCCATGGCCGGGGCAGGACCACCGGCGTTGCTCGTGCTGAAAAAAACAGGTTCGAGGAGGGCGAAATCGCCTTCGGCTTGCATGCGCTCCATCAACACGGAGCCGACCATGCCGCGCCACCCCACCAAACCAACGAGGGTTTTAGACATCTTACTATTTTACCGAACCCGCGCCTCTGCTACCCTACTCCGCATATGACCCGCCGCCAACTCTTCCCCCTGCTCGCCACCGCCGCCCTGCCCGCCCAGCCGCTCCCCCGCCGTCCCAACATCATCTTCCTCATGTCGGACGACCACGCCTCCCACGCCATCAGCGCCTACGGCAGCAAGATCAACAAGACCCCCCACATCGATCGCCTCGCCACCGGCGGCATGCGCTTTGCCAACTGCTTCGTCACCAACTCCATCTGCACCCCCAGCCGCGGCGTCATCATGACCGGGCTCTACTCCCACCTATCCGGCATCAAAACGCTCGCCGACAAGCTCGACCCCGCCGTCCCCAACGTCGCCAAGTATCTGCAGGCCGCCGGCTACCAGACCGCCCTCATCGGCAAATGGCACCTCGTCAACACCCCCAGCGGCTTCGACTATTGGAAGGTCCTTCCCGGTCAGGGCTTGTACAACAACCCCGTCTTCATTGAGATGGACGGACAGAAAAAAACCTACCAGGGCTACTGTACCGACCTCATCGGCGACTTCAGCCTGGACTGGCTGCAGCGCCGTGACAAAACGAAGCCATTCTTCCTCATGTGCCATCACAAGGCGCCGCACCGCGAATGGACCCCCGCGCCCAAGTACCGCGAGCTGTTCAAAGACGTCGAGATCCCCGAACCCGACAACCTCTACGACGAACACAAAGGACGCGCCGGCGCCGCCGAACGCTCCCGCATGCGCGTCGGCCAGGACAACACCAAAACCGATCTCAAGATGGACCCGCCCCCCGGCCTCACCGGCAACGCCCTCCGCAAATGGGCTTACCAGGTCTACATCAAGGACTACCTCCGCTGCGTCCAGTCCGTCGATGACAACGTCGGCCGCGTGCTCGACTACCTCGACCAGGAGGGCCTCGCCGACAACACCATCGTCATCTACAACTCCGACCAGGGCTTCTTCCTCGGCGATCACGGCTGGTTCGACAAGCGCTTCATGTACGAAGAGTGCCTGCGCACCCCGCTCCTCGTCCGCTGGCCGGCCCGGATCAAGCCGGGCAGCGTCAACACCGACATGGCGCTCAACCTGGACTTCGCGCCCACCTTCCTCGACTGCGCCGGCGCCGCCCCGGCCCCGGAGATGCAGGGCGCGAGCCTCCGCCCGCTGCTCGAAGGCAAAACGCCCCGCAGCTGGCGCAAGGAGATGTACTACCGCTACTGGATGCACCTCGGCGGCGGCCACGACGTCACCGCCAACTACGGCATCCGCACCCACCGCTACAAGCTCATCTACTACTACGGCAAAGCCCTCGGCTCGGCCGGCGCCGTCGACAAGGACACCCCTCCCGAGTGGGAGTTCTACGATCTGCAGAAGGATCCCCGCGAAATGCGCAACGCCTACTCCGACCCCGCCTACGCCAAATTGATCGCCGATCTCAAAGTGCGCCTAGCCAAGCTGCAGGCCCAATACAAAGACACCCCGGCGTGATCAGCTGCCGTGGACCGTCCGCAGCTTGTCCTGCGTGGCCGCGTCGCACCGGCCGGTCACCGCAATGCCGTTGTCGCACTGGAACTCCTCCACCGCGCTCCGGAAATTCATGTCCTGCCCATCGGCCGGTTCGCCGGCCCGGTAGCCGAGATTGTTCAGCCGCCAAACCTGCCCGCTGAACTCCTCGGCCGGGTCCAGGTGCCCCAGTCGCAGCGGCAACGAGAAGTTCCGCACCGTCAGGTTGCCCTCCCGCGGCCCGGCCGGGTTCACGTTCCGCCGGGCGCTACCGTCTTCGGCCGTCCGGGCTGTTTCGGCGGTGTCCAGCCGCATCTGCACCTCGGTATTGGAGAGGGGCGTCCCGTCCCAGGCCAGCACTACCAGCTTGACGGTCACCGCTTCGCCCACCGTGGCAAACGTGGTCTTCTCGCCCGTGGCCACCGACTCGGTCTTCCGCTGCCGCACCGGCACCTGCACCACATCGCCGGGATAGAGCACATTGGCGTTGCGCTGGCTGCGGAGCGAAGCGTTGGCCCCATCCTCCCAGATGGTATTGGCGGTCAGGAATCCTGCGTCGTGGGCGATACTCGCCATATAATCACCCTGCTTCACCGTGTAGGCGCCGGAAGAGATCCGCGGCGAACCGGAGAGTAGCTCCACGGCCGCGCCGGAGGGCACATCCCCCGATCTCTTCCACTCCCGGCCATCGAGATCGGGAAAGGTGACCGCACAGCTGCCCGGGTCGATGCCGTTAACCCGTAGCGTGCCCTCGCTCGACAGGTTCCCGCGGGTTGTGCTGCCGTCGGGCAGGGTGATTTCCACCTTCGCTCCCTTCACGGGCCGGCGGTTTTGGTCCAGGAGTTCCACCTCCACCCAGGTGCGTCGCGTGCTTTCGTCGCTGCTGCGCCGGGCGCCCCCGCTGTTGGCCGCTGCCGCGGCCTCCGCCTCGGCTGCCGCAACCTGCGCGGCGCTGGAGCCGCCCGTCAAGGGCGTCGAGCCCACCAGAAACTGCGTCCACCGGCCATCGGCTACCCGCTTGGCGACCTGTTCGACCACCTCCGCATCAGCCATCTTGGCCACTGCGGCGCCAAACTCGCCGGCCAGCAATTGGCGCAGCTTGGCCACTTCCGACTTCGGTACGTTCTGCCGCCGCAGATCACCGCCTGTCCCCCGGGGCGAGGAGTTGGTGATGACGATGAGTTTGCCGCCAAGCCGGATTTGGATGGTCATAGGCTGTCGGGGCGCTGCCCTAATTAGGATAAGCGTAGAAACGGCCGCCGCGGCATCACGTTTTTAAGGGACGCGCCCGCCACGCCAAACCCGCGGCGGCAAACACCAGCACCGCCACCCCGGCAAAGACGCCGCTCAGCCCCCAGTCCGCCTTTAAATAGCCGGCGATGAAAACACCCGTGCCGCCTGCCATTGTGTTGAGCATATTCATTAAACTCTGCGCCGTTGCCCGGTCGCGCGGGTCGATGAACTCGCACATCGCCGGCGTCTCGTTCGCCGTGGCGACGGCGCGCAGAAACGAGAACAGCACGACGGCCGCGCTGATCACCGCCATGCCGCCCCCCGAAAGAAAAATCAGCAGGCAGGGAGCGCATAGCAGGTAGCAGATCGCCATCATTCGTAAGCGCCCATCGCTCGAACGCCGCGCCGCCCGGTCCGACAGCGTCCCGCCCGCCAGCGCGCCGCCCACCGCCGAGAGCTGCAGCACGGCGGTGCCCGAAAAGCCGGCCAGCGCCAGGCTCAGCCCAAAGCTCTCGCGGAAGTACAGCGGCATCCAGTTGAAGAACATCCACGTGCCGACCGAGATCAACATGCTCTGCATCGCCAACAGCACATAGCCGCGCTGTCGCAGCAGGCCGCGCAACTGCCGCCCGACCGCCGCGGGCGGCGCCGGCGCCTCGCTGCGTGGCGAGGCGGGCAGCGCCAGCAAACAGACGCCGGAGAGCACAACGCCCACGCCGCCCAGGAAGTAGAGCCCGATCCGCCAGCCATACTGCTCGCCCAAATAGCCGGCCAGCGCGCCCCCGCCCACCAGGCCCGCGTTGAGCCCGCACAGGTGCAGCGCCAGCGCCCGGCCGCGGCTGGCGGCGGGATGATGGTCGGCAATCAGCGCCACGGCCGCCGGCAGATAGAAGCACTCGGCCAGCCCCAGCACCACCCGCGTCGCCAGTAGTTCATTGGCCGTGCGGGCGAAGCCCGTCACGATGGTCACCAGACTCCACGCCAGCAGGCTCCAGGTCACCACGCGGTGCCGCGGCAGCCGGTCGGCCAGAACACCCGCCCCCAGCGACCCCGCCGCGTAGCTCCACAAAAACAGCGTACCGATGCCGGCCAGTTGCAGGTCGCTCAGGTGGAGCTCGGCCTGCAGCAGCGGGAAGACGGCCGACAGCGACGTGCGGTCGGCATAGTTCAGCGCGGCCGCGCAGGCCAGCAACAGCACCACCCGCCAGGGCGCCGGGATCATGCGGCCGGTCCGAGTTCGGCCGTGAACGCCGCTTCTACGCGCATACCCGCCTGCAACTGCACGCCATAGGCCCGGCGCACCACCGGATGCGTGCCGAAGTACTCCTTCCACACCGGATTCACGGCACCGATATCAGCCAGGACATCCTGCAGGTAGAGCCGCGCCGTGCAGACGGCATAGCGGTCCACTCCGGCCGCGGCAAGATAGATATCGAGTTGGCGGAAGATCTCCCGCATTTCGGCGGCCGCCCCGCCAGGCACCGGCGTCGCCGCGCCGTCCGGTATGCCGGTGATCACGGTTTCAAATACCCGCCCGTTGTGGACGACGGCGGAGCTGATGGGGAAGTTGGAATCGGAGTCGATGAATTGCATGTCAGTAAGCCAGTAGCCCGCCGTCAACGGTGAGCGTCGCGCCGGTGGTGAACGAAGAGCGATCGCTCAACAGAAACGCGACCGCTTCGCCGATCTCTTCGGGCGACCCGCGCCGGCCAAGCGGTGTTGAGCGCAGGTAGCGGCCGGAAGCCCCGCCCTGCTTCACCTCGGCCACGATGTTGGCGTTGGCGGGGGTGAGGATGTCGCCGGGCGCCACGGCGTTCACGCGGATACCGTGGGGCGCCAGTTCGAGCGCCATGGCTTGCGTCAAGGCGACCAGGCCCGCCTTGGTGGCGCAGTAGACCGCGGCGTGCTCCTGGGCCGCGTAGGCGCCGACGCTGGCGATGTGGACAATCGCGCCCGGCTGCCCGGCCGAGACGGCATGGCGCGCAAAGGCCTGCGAGCAGTAGATGGGGCCTTTCAGGTTGGTGGCCAGCATGTCGTCCACGTGCGCCGGGCTGGCCGTGAGAAACGAAGCGAGGGCGATGGGCCCCGTGAGCCCGGCGTTGTTGACGACGCCGTCCAGGCGGCCGTATTCGGCCACGGTAGCGGCCGTGGCGGCCTCTACCTGCGCGGGGTCGCGAACATCACAATCTGCAAAGCGCCACGCCGCGACGCGGGCGCCGTAGCCGCGCAGTACGGCGCTGATCCCGGCGCCAATACCGGTGGTGCCGCCGGTGACGATATAGACACGGTCATTCAACATGGGGAGTCGATGGATCGGCTTGGCGCCGCAGAAATTCGGAGAGATCCGCCGCGGCGACCAGGGGCGAATCGACGCGCGCCGCGGCGGCCTCGAGCGACGCCATGTCCTTGGCGCCGTAGCCGGTCACCAGGCACACGGCCCGCTCGCCGGCCGGAATTCGGCCCGCCGCTGTCGCCTGCAGCCAGCCGGCCAGCGCCGCCGCGCCGGCGGGTTCGGCGAAGATGCCCTCTTCGCGCAGCAGCCGCTGTTGGGCCGACCAGACGGCTTCGTCGGTGACGGCCAGGCCCAGCCCGCCGTTACCGTAGAGGTGTTCAAGCGCCAGCGTCGCGTCAATATCGGAGGGTACAGAAAGGCCGCTGATGCGAGTGGTGCTCGCGAGCGGCACCGCCTGCGTCCGCCCGTGGCGCCAGGCCTCCACCACCGTCGCGCAGCCCGCCGGCTGCACCGCGTGGACCTTCACGGCCAAGCCGAGCCGCGCAAAGCCGCGTACCAGAGCCACATACAACCCGCCCCCGCCCACGGGCGTAAAGACATGCTGCGGCAAAGCCCCAGCGGACTGGGCGGCTAACTCATCGGCTATGGTTTCGACGCCCGCCATCCCCACCGGACAGTAGCGGTAGGCGGAAACCACCAGCGGGACGCCGAGTGCCGCGCGCCAGCGCTCGAGATCGGCAAAGACGGCCGCCGTGATTCCGGCGTCAACCGTAAAGCCGGGGATGCGGACGACGGTCGCCCCGTGCGCGCGCATCTGCGTCACCTTCCCCGCCGGCGCCTCCGGATGGGCGCAGATCAGGCAGCGCCACCCGGCGCGGGCCGCGTAGGCCGCCAGCGCAGCGCCGGTATTGCCCGAAGAGGTGGCGAGGATGAAGGGCGGGGGCGAGGTGTAGGAGCTGAGTTCGCGCTGCACGAAGCGGTCTTTGTACGACCCGGTCGGGTTGGTGAACTCGAGCTTGAACGAGAGCGCCGGCGCGATGCGGGCGCTTGGCACCAGCGGCGTGTTTCCTTCGCCCAGCGTGATTTTCAAAGGATGATGTCCCCCTGGCCGACCATGCGCGGCACGAACCCTTTGGCTAACTGGGCCAGTGCAATGTCAATATGCCGCTGCCCGAAGCGCAGCGTGAACAGGCCGTGCGCCGGCAGCAGGGCGTCCACCCCGAGGTTGGCCAGTTTGGGCAGGTTGGCGCGGAAGCCGGACAGCTCGGAGCCGTCCACGTTGATCAGGCCGAGCACGCCGCCGTAGAAGGCGACGTCGGCCGAGAAGAGCGTACGCCGTCCGTCGAGATCGCACAGGAAGACCGAGCTGTCGGGCGAATGCCCGGGCTGGGCGATGGGGGTGAGCGCGAGGCCGCAGAGGTTGAGCGGTTCGCCGTCGGCGTAGACCTGGTCGACGCGGCAGGGGGCCAGGCGCAGCTCCAGCGGATAGCCGCCCATGGCGCGGGTGACGACGAGGCCCGCGGCGGCTTCGTCGCCGGTGTCAAGAATCGGCCGCGAGAGCGCCGAGGCGTAAACGGGCCAGCCCAACGCCCCGGCCAGCGCGGCGAGGCCGCAGACATGATCGGGATGGGCGTGGGTGATCACAATGGCCCCGCGGCTCAGGTCGGCGAACTCTTGCCGCAGGTGGTCCATTACCCAGTCGTGCTTTAGGCCGCTGCCGGCGTCAAATAATACTACACCCTCCGGCGCCTGCACGGCCCAGAGATGGCAATCAAAGCGACTGCTCAGACCGAGTTGGCCGCTGCCGACCAGCGCGAGGGAAGGGGAGATCCGCATGAAGTTAAGCCTCCTCCGGGGTAGCCACCAGCAGCAACACGTCGCCTGTTTCGACCGGGGGCAACTCGCGCAGCAGGCCGACGACGCCGTCGGCCGGCGCCACGGGAGTGGCCAGCACTTCGCCCATTTCGTTTACAATTCGCCCGATGGGCTGGCCCGCACGCACGGCGTCAAGCAGCCCTACCGATGTTGCCGATTCCCTGCAGGCGCCGCGGCGGGGCCGGAATCTCCGGCGCGCCGTCGAGCATGCCGAGGTGACGCATCAGATTCGTGATGCCGCGCCGCATCATTAACAAGTCCTCCGGGTGAATGCGTCCGGCGCCGCGGGCCTCGGTATAGAGAAACGGGATGCCGAGGGCGCGGGCGGCCGAGATGGTGCGGCCCGGCTCAATGACGGGATGGCCCCAGATGACGGGCGCGCCGAAGGCTTCGGCGGCGGCGCGGCCGCGCGGGTCGGCGGCTTCGTAGCCGGCCATGGAGGGCATGGCGAAGCGGATGCCGCCGCTGTGCAGGTCGAGATAGAAGTCGGCGTGGGGCAGGAAGTCGGTCGAGAAGGCGTGGGCAAGCTGTTCGCTCGCGGTGCCGTCGGCGCGGCCCGGGAACTGGCGGGCGAGGTTGGCGCCGTCGGCCGGATGGTGGCGGGTCACGGCGCGATGAGCCGGGTAGTTGAGGACCGGCACGGTGAGCAGCGTGCCCCGCAGCGCCCCGGCGTCGAGCGATTCGACGGTTTCAAAGATGGCGCGGACGCCTTCATACTCGTCGCCGTGCACCCCGGCCGAGACGAGCAGCGTGGGTCCGTCCGCGGCGCCGCGAACGGCGATCGCCGCAATATCGAAAGGGGACCGGAACCGGTGCAGGCCGGGTGCAGCAGGCAGGCAAAGCATCGCGAAACTCGTACAATAGCACTTTGTGACAAGGGGGCAGCAAGAGTGAAACAGACAGCCTGGGATTCGGCCGCGCGCGGATGCGCGTGGCTGCTTGCGCAGTTGCAGCCGGACGGATCGTTCCGCGGCGGCGACGACCTGCGGGCTTACTACAAGACGCCCGCGGCGCTGCTCGCGCACGGCGAGACGCGGGCGGCTCACCGCGTGCTGGATTACGTCGAGTCGCGCTATTTGCGTTCGGGCGGCGACCTGGATGGCACGGGTATGCCTTGGCTCTCCGTCTATCGGACCTACCCGCACGCCTGGATCTGCTGCGCGGCGATGATGGCCGGGCGCTTTGATCTGGCCCGGCAACTGGTCCATTTCATCAGCCGGTATCACCACGCCGCCTCGGGCGGCTTCTTCGCCGATGAGGCGCGGAGCACCGAAGAAGTGATGACGACGAGCATGGCCGGGTTGGCCTGCCTCTGGGCGGGCGAGACGGAGTTGGCGATTGCCGCCGGCGGCTGGCTCGAAGCGCTGTGGCGGGCGCAGCCGGATGTCTCGCGCGGACTGTATACGAGCTGGCGGAACGGCCTGGTGACCGCGTATCCGGAGGCTGACGCGAGCGGCTGCCTGGTGGATCCGGCCAAGCCCGGGCAGTGGTATTTTCAGTACGGCATCAGCGCGGCGCTGTTGACCTCGCTGGCTGGCGCGACGGGCGAGGCGCACTGGCTGAGCCTGGGCCGGCAGTTCCTGCACGCTTCGGCGCACTGCGGGCCGGACCGCTACCGGACGCCGCAGAGCGGCAAGGTGGGCTGGGGCGCGGCGTGGGCCTATCGCCTTTCGCGCGCGACGGAGGATCTTGAACTGGTCCATCAGGTTTCGGCCGGCCTCATGGCGTTGCAGAACGACGATGGGTCGTGGCTCGCCACGGGCGTCTACGGCGGCGCGGCGGCCGAAGCCGACAGCGTGACGATTGATGTAACCTCGGAGTTTGTGACTTTGCAATCTTTTATGGGAACGGTGCCGGTTGTCTAAACCTTTTACGAACAAAGTGAAGCAGTTGCTGGCCGCGGGCGGAACCGCCTGGGGCGCGGCGACGATGGGCCCCACGCCGCTGGCGGCGAAACTGACCGCGACGACGGGCGTCGACTGGGTCTGGATTGATACCGAGCATTCCAGCTACGCCTCGGAGTCGATTGAGGTGCTGCCGCCGTTGATCCGGCAGTCTGGTTCAATGCCGATGGTGCGCATTGCGGGCCTGGATCCGAGCCTGATGAAGAAGGCGCTCGACATCGGCGCGCAGGCCGTGATGATCCCGCAGGTGGATAACGCCGAGCAGGCGCGTCTGGCCGTGCAGTACGCCAAGTATCCGCCGGTGGGCACCCGGGGCATTTCGCCGATGTGGACCTTTTACAACGACATCGAATGGAGCGACTATCTGCCCTACGCCAACGACGAGACGCTGATCGTCGTGCAGGTGGAGTCGCCTTCGGCCGTTGAACAGGTCGAAGAGATTGCGCAGGTGGAGGGCGTCGACGTGGTGCTGGCCGGGCCGATGGATCTTTCGGCGGCGTTGGGGCACATTGGCGAGATCGGCCATCCGAAGGTGCAGCAGTTTCTGGCTGAGTTTCCGGCGCGCGTGACGAAGTTCGGCAAGACGGCCGGTATTGCGCTGGGCAGCTACGAAGCGGCGGCGAAGGCTTGGAAACAGGGCTACCGCTATATCAACTTCGGCAATCTGTACTTTGACGGCGTCCATGGCATCAAGGCCAACCTGGCGCGCTTGAAGGCGCTCGAAACGGGTGTTGAACCGGCGGCGCCTTCGGGCGAGGCGTTCACGGCGTAGGGCGCGACGACGGTAAAGGACTGCGGCCGCGGGCATCCCGCGGCGGGTTGATTCCGAGCAGGGTGGCCACGAGCGGGGCGACGTCGATCGACCGTAGCCGCGGCCACCGCGTGCCCGGGCGTAGACGCGGGCCGGTGGCGAACAACGTGGCGAGCATATCGGGCCGATCCGGCCGGAAGCCGTGCGCCCCGGCCGGTTCGGCGAGCGGTTGGATGATATCGCCGACGTGGTCGCGCACGACGTAGCCGGGCCGCAGATCGAAGTAGAGATCGCTGCCGGCGGGCCCGCCGATGCCGTACTGCGCGCCGTGCTCTTCCGGGGTGTAGAAACCGGTGAAGGCGTCGTAGGCGGCGAGGGCGGCCCGTGCGCGGGCGCGGGTGGCGAGGGGGTCGGTCACCGTGCCGTTCTGCCAATCGGTGGTGTTGAGCAGGACCGAGTTGTAGACGTGCACGGCGCGGCCGCCGAGGCCGGCGCGGCGCAGAATCTCGTTGACGTTGATGGCCTGCGAGACGGGCGCCATGCCGTGGTCGGCAGTGAGGACCAGATGATCCCGCGGGCCAATGAGGGGGCGGATGCCCCGCGACCAGCGTTCGATGATGCCATAGCCCCAGGCCAGGGCGCGAATGGCCGTCGGGTCGCCGGCCTGCCGCAGGCCCGCATAGCGGTGGCCCAACTCATCGGCCACCGGCAGGTAGCCGAGGAACAGGCCGGGTTGATAGCGACGCTGCAGCCAGAGCGTGTGGGCCAGGTTCTGGCGCGTGAGCAGTTCGGTAGTCTCCATCGCCTGCCAGGGGTCGAGGAGCGGGCCGGAGTAGGCGTTGCCGATAAAGCCGCCCGCTTCGCGCAGCAGGGGGCGGGCGTCGCCCTGGCTGATGGCCATCTCCTGGACCGGCGAGACGTAGAGCAGTAGGTCGTCTTTCGTGTCGGTGAACAGGCGGAAGTAGACGACGGCGGGGACGGGCTGTTCGACGTAGAGGCCGGCGCTGAAGCGGCGGGCGAGCGGGCGGCGCCCGGTGAGGCCTGTTTCGGCCGGGGAGGCCGGGACGTCGATGCCTTCGATGCGCAGGCCGGCGGCGGTCAACTCGCCGCGGAGGGTGAGCGAGCCGTGGCGGAAGCGGAACGCGGTGGGCGAGTCAAACTGCAGATCGCGCCGGCGCAGCACCTGATGGGGCGCGACCTGCCGCGTCTGGTAGCCGTTCAGGGTGATGGCCTTTTCATGCGTGTTGCTGGGCAGAAACGGGAAGACCTGCGGGGCCTGGTAGGCGACCGTGCGGACGCCCTGCCGCGCAGCGGTGACCCAGAGCGGTTCGGCCCGGAGTTGATCGGCGCGGTAGCCGTTGTTGCGTTCGGTGAAGGTATGGTCGCGGCGCGGGAGGCGCGGCTGGCTGTTGGCGGTGATACCGGAGACGTCGCCGTAGGCACCGGTCCAGAGCGCGGCGTGGGAGAGGGCCGTAGCGCTGGGGAAGGCGGGTTGGATGCCGTCGGCCTGCGCGCCTTGCCGCGCCAGACGGTGCAGGGTGGGCAGCGGAGCCGTTTTGAACACCTCGTGGCCGAGGCCGTCGAGCGAGAACAGAAAAACCGTTTCGGCCGCAGCGGCGCGGGCCAGGAGGAGGAGGCAGAGGCTGGTCCGCTTCATCGGGCCAGCCGGCCGGGCAGGATGCCTTTGGCCAGGTCGAAGCCGGCGCCCACGGCGCCCACGACGCTGTGCTGGCGGCCGAGCCCGAGGCGCTCGCGGAACTGATAGACCGGCTCGATGCCGGTGCAGTGCGAGCCGACGAAGTTGGCGAGGCCAAATTCGCGGAGCTTGCTTGCCGTCCAGGCGAGCGTCTGGTCATTGGCGTCGAACAGATGGAACCCGCCAATGGCCGCATGGATGGGGGCCTGCCGGATGGTGGCGCGGGCGTGTTCGAGCGTGTTGATGATGCCGGAGTGGCCGCAGCCGGACAGGACCACCAGGCCGGCGGCGGTATCAAAGACCAGGGACATATCTTCGGGCACGGTGTCTTCCACCTGTCCCTTGGCCGTGACGATGCGGCCCGAGCCGCTCCAGTTGCGTTCGGGATACTTGCGCGGGACGGGGCCGGTGAGCCAGATGCCGGGGTGGATTTCGGTGGGCTTGGCGATGGTGACGAACTTGCCGCCCGAGGCCTCGTAGGCGGGCTTGAGCAGGAGTGTCGCGTTGCCTTCGCGTTCGTCGAACTGGCTCGCGCGCCGGGGCAGAAAGATGCCTTCGCCGACGTAGCAGCGGCCGAGGGCGGGGGCGACGGCTTTGCGCAGCGTGAGCAGGCCGCCGTTGTGGTCGCCGTGGAAGTGGCTGAGCATCATCTCGTTGACGGCGAGGTCTACCTTGAGTGTCTTCGCGTTCTCGAGCACCGTGTCGGGCCGCGTGCCGGCGTCGAACAGGATGCGCTGGCCGTCGGCTTCGACCATGGCGGCGAAGCCCCATTCGCCGATGCCGGCGTCGGCGAGCATGGTGGAGAGAATCTGAATGCGGAGCGATTGCACCTTGCGGCCCGGCGGTTGGGCGAGGGCGGCGAGCGGGAGGCCAAGCAGGTGACGGCGGAGCATACCGCGATTGTAAGCAATCGGACCGCTGGGGGACACTGAAAAGATGTCTGTTCTTCCCGTTGTCAGCCTGTGCGGCGCTCCCGCGGCCGAGGCGCTGGTGCGTCCGCGGCTCGAGCGGTTTCCGGGGCTGCGGCTGCAGTCGCTCACCACAGTGGACGCGCCGGTGTCGGAGACCTGGGAGGAGGGTTTGGACGCGACCGGGGTGGTGGTGCTGCTGCATCCGGATGCGATGCCGCCGCAGGCCTCGCGGCAGTATTGGGGCGGGCTGATCGACTATCCGGGACCGCGGCCGATTGCCTATGTGCACTGCGGCGCGCGGGCCTACCCGCCGGTGTTTGAGCGGCGGAGTTTTTTCCGCTGGCCGGCGGAGGCGCGTGCGCTCGAACGTTGGGCGGTGGGATTGCTGCCGCGGACGCCATCCTCTACCGTAGCGCCGGTGGCCGCCGAAGTGCCCGCCGAGTTGTGGGCGGTGCTGGTGGATGGCGCGGGGACGTATTGGATTACGGGCCGGCCCGCGACGGGCAAGAGCCGCCTGGCGCAGGCGTTTGCCCACGCCGCGCGCGGCCACTTTCAGGCGACGATCTGGATTGGCTGCGGACGGCGTTCGGCGGAGTCGATTCAGCGCGAGATCGACCGGCGGCTGCCGGCGGGCCGGACGCTGCTGGTGCTCGACGATCTGCGGGAGCCGCTCGCACTGCCGGGGGCGCCGTACTCGGTGCTGGTGACCGGGCCGGAGCTGTTGGGCGAAGGCGAGTGGCTCGACCTCGAAGAACGGTTTCCCCTGCCGCCGGCGGGGTGCTCGCCGGGGCTGCGGGAGGCGATGTCGGCGTGCGTGGGAGCGGATTTTCCGCTGAGTTTAGCGCGGGAGATTGCGGGCGAACCGGAGGCGCTGCCCGGCGAGGCGGCTCAGGTGGTGGACGCGGTGCGGGAACGGTACCGGCTGGTGCAGCCGGTCTCCGTGGGGCCGGATGTGGAGGGACGCCACTTTGCGGCCGTGCTGCACCGGTTTCGCTACTGGCGAGCGCGGCCGGAGGCGTGTGCGGCGGCGGATTACGAACTGGAGGCGGCGCTGGAGTTTGGCTTCGCCGAGGCCTGGGAGGAGACAATTGACCTGTGCCGGGCGGCGTTTGACTGCTACTCAGAGGGGGGCCGGCAGCGGGAGGCGGTGGCGGTGATGGAGCGGCTGGAGGCCGAGGCCGAAGGGCGGGGCGACCGCGCCACGGCGGACGTGGCGCGGGGGAAGCTGGCGTTTGTGGTGGACAGCGACGGCGAGTTGAAGAACCTGGTGGGGGAGGGCGAGCAGCTATCGCTGTTCTAGTTCCAGCGGTAGGCGGCGACCCCGGTCAACTCGCGGACGAAGATCTCCTCGCCGGCCACCGCGATGTGGCCCCAGGTTGTCGTATTGGCGATCTCCTTCGTGTCCAGGAGTTCGAACTTGGCGGGGTTGGCGCGAATTAGCAGCAGCTTGCCGCTCTCGTCGAGGGCGAGAATCTTGCCTTCGCGAACGGCCATCGACCAGTACTGGCCGAAGGGTTCGGTGGTCCAAGTGGTTTCGCCGTTGCGGAGGTTGATGCAGGTGAAGCGCTGGTTGGTGAGATGGAGATAGGCGTAGCCGTCAAGGATGACCGGCGTCGACATGTAGCCTTTAGCTTTATTGGTCCAGAGCGGCTTGATGCCTTGCTTGGAGACCTGGTAGGCGAAGGAGTCGATGCGATGGGTGCTCGTGAAAATCGTGTCGCCGAAGGTGGTGGGCATCAGGATATTCATGCCGCGGAAGTTCGGCACCTCCTGCGACCAGAGGACCTCGCCGGTTTCGGGGTCGACGCCGTGCAGATGGATGCGGGCCTGCACGAGCAGCTGGCGGCGGCCGGCGAGCGTGGCCATCACCGGCGAAGAGAACGCCCCACTTTCGCCGACGCCGCCGGCGACGGGCAGGATGCGCCAGACGGTGGCGCCGGTGCGCTTGTTCAGCTTGACGAAGGAGTTGGCAGCCTGGACGAAGATCGCCTCGCCGTCAACGAGCGGGGAGCTGGCGAAGCCGAAGTCGGGCTTCGGGGTGCCGAAGCGTTTGGGGAAGTCGACGCGCCAGCGCTCTTTGCCAGTCTTGACATCGAGGGCGACGAGCACCTCCTCCATGCCGGCGACGTAGAGCGTATCGCCGTCGAGGGCGGGGGTGGCGCGGATCCAATCGCCGCTACGCTTGGCGTAGAAGGGCACCGAGATCTGGCCGGGCCAGGAGGCGCGCCAGAGCTCTTTGCCGGTTTTGCGGTCGAGCGCGCGGACGACTTCGGTGTCTTTGTTGGCGGTCTCGGCGACGAACACCTTATCAGCGGAGACGACGGGTCCGGGGAAGCCCTTGTCGAGATCGACGCGCCAGAGCGGCTTCAAGCCGGCGAAGTTCTCCGGCCACGTCTTGCCCGGCGCTACGCCCGAGCGCTCCGGGCCGCGGAACTGGGGCCAGATGTCGGCGGCAAGCAGGGCGGCGGGCAGCAGGAGGAGAAGCAGACGCATGCCACGTTGGATGCCGCCGGGCCGGAGGCAGCGCCAGGAAATCTGAGTGTGGCATCCTCGTAAGTTAGGCCCATGTCCTTCATTCACGACGATTTCCTGCTGACGACCGCCGCCGCGCGGCACCTCTACCACGACTATGCGGCGCCCGAGCCGATTCTCGACTACCACTGCCACCTGCCGCCGAAGGACATCGCCGAAAATCGCCAGTTTGCCAATCTGTTCGAAATCTGGCTTGAGGGCGACCATTATAAGTGGCGCGCGATGCGGGCCAACGGCGTGGCCGAACGCTACTGCACCGGCGATGCCACGCCCTACGAAAAGTTCGAAGCCTGGGCCCGCACCGTGCCGCACACGCTGCGCAATCCGCTCTTCCATTGGACCCATCTCGAACTCAACCGCTACTTCGGCATCGACGAGTTGCTCGACGAGACGACGGCGCGGAGCATCTGGGACCGGGCCAACGAACAGTTGGCCGGCGACCGGCTGCGCGTGCACGGCATCTTTGAACAGTTCCACGTGCGCGCTACCTGCACGACCGACGACCCCACTGATGACCTGCGCTACCACCGGCAGATTGCCGCCTCCGGTCTGCCCACCAAGGTGTTTCCGACGTTCCGGCCGGACAAGGCGCTGACGGTTCACTTGCCGGAGGTGTTTCTGCCGTGGGTGAGCAAGCTGGCCGCCGCGGCCAACGTCGACATCACGAACTACTCGCGGTTTCTCGACGCCCTCAAGAGCCGCCACGACTTTTTCCACGCGCTCGGCGGGCGGTTGTCCGATCACGGGCTGAACCACTGCTACGCCGATTTCTGCTCCGAAGCCGAGGCGGCTTCGATCTTCGACCGGGCGCTGCACGGCCAGGCCGCTTCGCCGGCCGAGCAGCAGCAGTTCGCGGCCAACCTGATGCTGTTCTTCGGGCAGCTCGACGCGGCCCGGGGCTGGACCAAGCAGCTCCACCTGGGCGCGCGGCGCAACAACAGCACGCGGCTGTTCCGGACCATCGGGCCGGACGCGGGCTTTGACTCGATGGGCGACTGGTCGCAGGCCGAGGCGCTGGGGGCGTATCTCGATCGTCTCGACCAGGACAACACGTTGCCGCGGACGATTGTCTATAACGTCAACCCGGTCAATAATTACGCCTTTGCGACGATGATCGGCAACTTCCAGGACGGCACCGTGGCGGGCAAGGTGCAGTTCGGCAGCGGCTGGTGGTTCCTCGATCAGAAAGAGGGCATGGAGATGCAGATCAACGCGCTATCGAACTGCGGGCTGCTGTCGCGGTTCGTGGGGATGCTGACGGATTCGCGGTCGTTTCTCTCCTACCCGCGGCATGAGTATTTCCGGCGGACGCTGTGCAACCTGGTGGGGCAGGACGTCGAGGCGGGCCTGTTGCCGGACCGCGAGGACTGGGTGGGCGGCATGATCCGCAACATCTGCTACCGGAACGCGAGCGAGTATTTGAACCTGGGCGTTTAGGTTACCGGCCCGGGATTGAAGGGCGCAAGATCGTTGTGCAGGCCCCAGTGGTCGGCCCAGGTTTGCTTGCGCCCGCTGGCCACGTCGCGGATGAGGTGGAACAGCTCCCAGCCAACCGATTCGATGGTGGCGTGGCCGGTGGCGATGCGGCCGGCGTCGAGGTCGATGAGGTCGGGCCACTTTTCGGCGAGAGTCGTGCGGCTGGAGACTTTGATGACCGGCGCCATGGCGAGGCCGTAGGGGGTGCCTTCGCCGGTGGTGAAGATGTGCATGTTCATGTGGGCGGCCAGTTGCTGGGTGCCGCAGATGAAGTCGCTGGCCGGGGTGGCGGCGAAGATGAGGCCGCGTTCGGTGGGGACTTCGCCGTGGGTGGTGACCTGGCGGAGGGCCGAGGTGCCGGACTTGGCCACCGAGCCGAGCGCCTTTTCGACGACGTTCGACAGGCCGCCGCGTTTATTGCCGGGCGTGGGGTTGGCGGAGCGGTCGGCGCGGCCGGTGGCGAGGTAGTCGTCGTACCACTGCATTTCGCGGATGAGGGCTTCGGCGACGGCGGGGGTGGCGCAGCGCGGGGTGAGGAGGTGAACGGCGTCGCGGACCTCGGTGACTTCGCTGAACAGGACGGTGGCGCCGGCGCGGACGAGGAGGTCGGCGGCGTAGCCGACGGCGGGATTGCAGGTAACGCCGGAGAAGGCGTCGCTGCCGCCGCACTGGAGGCCGACGACGAGGCCGGAGGCGGGGCAGGGAACGCGGCGGCGGAGGTTCAACACGGCGAGGCGTTTTTCGGCGGCGTCGCAGAGGCGGGCGACGGTGGCGGCGAAGCCGTGGTTGTCCTGCAGGCGGATGACGTGGTCGGCGGGTTGGAGGCCGGGCAGGGCGAGGCGGACGGGTTGCAGCTTTTCGCAGCCGAGGCTGACGACAAGGGGGTCGGCGCCGAAGTTGGGATGGCGGGCGAGGTTGCGGATGGAGCGGATGGGGACGGCGGCGCCGGGGGCGTCAATGGCGACGCCGCAGCCGTAGGAGTGCGTGATGGCGACGACGTCGTCGACGTTGGGGTAGCGGGGCAGGATTTCGGCTTTGATCTTGCGGACGGCGTAGGCGACGGTGGGCGCAACGCATTGGACGGTGGTGGTGATGCCGAGGATGTTGCGGGTGGCGTAGGTGCCGTCGGGGTTGGGGTAGCCTTCGAAGGTGTATTCGGGCAGGGGCGGGGGGGCCGGGGGCGGCGCGGTGGCGAGCGCGAGTTCGCTGAGGGCGGGCGGAACGGGCAGGTCGAGGCAGTCTTCGCGGACCCAGGAGCCGGCGGGGAGGGGGCGGGTGGCGTGGCCGATGATTTGGCCGTAGCGGATGACAGGTTGGCCGGGGGCGAGGTCGGCGAGGGCGATCTTGTGCGACTGCGGAATGGCTTCTGACGAAACGAAGCCATTGGGGAAGCGGGCGCCGGGGGGGACGCCTTCCGGGTTGACGATGATGGCGACGTTGTCGCTGGGGTGGACGCGGATGTAAAGGGGTTCCAAACCGCTCAGTTTATCGCGGTTGGCTGCGCGGGTCGCCGCGCTTGATCTGGGCGCGGCGGCGGCCGCTGGCGAGTTTGGCGCGGGCCTTGGCTTTCGCCTCTTCCGAGATCTGGATGTTATTGAGCACGCGGGTGGCGCCGGCGGCCTTGGCCATGCGGGTCATGGCGCCTTTGTGCTGGATCACGCCGGCTTTGCCTTCAATGGTGGCCGTGCCGTTCGAGACCTTGACGGTGAAGCCGTTGGCGGCCATTTTGGATTTCGCGAGCTTGGCCTTGAGGGCCTGTTCAATGGCGGCATCGGAGAGTTGGGGTGCCGGGGTCTGCGCCCGTTTGTGCTGGGCGGCGGAGGAGGAGCGCGGCGTGGTCTGGGCGGCCGCGCCGAGGGTCAGCCAGAGGAAAACGACGAGGAGGCGCATCTATGGCGGTAGTGCCACGCTGCGGGCGTTGTTCTCATAGAATGGAGTTGGATTATGCGCGTTCTGCTGGCCGTTTTTGTTCCCGCGATAGTTTTGGCCGCCGAGCCTAAACTGGAGTTTAATCGCGATGTCCGCCCGATTTTGTCGGATAAGTGCTACCACTGCCACGGGCCGGACGCCAAGACCAAAGGCATTCCGCTGCGGCTCGACGTGGAGCAGGAGGCGCGCGCGGCGATTGCGGCCGGCAAACTCGTGGCCCGTATTACGAGCGAGAAGAAGGGCCAGCAGATGCCGCCGCCCTACTCGGGGCTGACGTTGACGGCGAGAGAGAAGGAGACGCTGGCCGCGTGGGTGGGGCAGGGCGCCGAGTGGCAGCCGCATTGGAGTTTTGTGCCACCGAAGGCGCCGGCGGGTCCGGCGAGTATCGATCATTTCATCGCGGCGCGCCTGAGCAAAGAGGGCCTGACGATGCGGCCGCCGGCGAGCCGGGAGACGCAGGCGCGCCGCGTGACGCTCGACCTGACCGGTCTGCCGCCGACGCCGCGGGAGCTGGATGCCTTTCTGCGGGATACCACGCCGCAGGCTTACGAGAAGCTGGTGGACCGGCTGCTGGCTTCGCCGCGTTTTGGCGAGCGGATGGCCGCGCGGTGGCTCGATGCGGCGCGCTATGCCGATACCAACGGCTATCAGTACGACGGGGAGCGGGTGATGTGGCGGTGGCGGGATTACGTCATCGACAGCTTCAATCGGAACAAGCCGTTTGACCGGTTCGTGCTGGAACAGTTGGCCGGGGATATGCTGCCGAATGCGACCTTCGAGCAGCGGTTGGCGACGGGCTTCAACCGGAATCACCGGGGCAACACGGAAGACGGCATTGTGCCGGAGGAGTATGCCGTTGAGTATGTCGTCGACCGCGTGGAGACGACCGGCGCGGTGTTTCTCGGGCTGACGCTCGGGTGCGCGCGGTGCCATAACCATAAGTACGACCCGCTGACGCAGAAGGAGTTCTACCAGATCTTTTCCTACTTCAACAACGTGCCGGAGCTGGGGCGGGCTATGAAGTACGGCAACTCGCCGCCGCTGATGCCGGCGCCGACGGCCGAACAGCAGGCGGCGCTGGCGGCGCTCGATGCCAAGATTGCGGGGCAGGAGCGGTGGCTGGCGGCGCGGGCGACGACGATCGAAGCCGCGCGGCGGAGGTGGGAGCGGGAGATGCCAGCCGTGCACTGGGCGCCGGCGAGCATGCGCGATGGCGAGTACTTCACGCAGGGGGCGCCGGAGCGGTTCGACGGCAGCCGCGTGGAGGTGGACGCGAAATCAGGCAAGTTCGATATTGACGACCGGTGGTCGGTTTCGGCGTGGGTGGATGGCCAAGGGTCGGTGCTGACCCGCATTTCCGGCAACCGGCCGGAGGGGAAGGGCTATGGGCTGCACGTGCGGGACGGGAAGGTGTTTTTCCACATCACGAGCAACTGGGTGAACGATGCGTTGCGCGTCGAGACGGTGAAGCCGCTCGAGCCGGGGCGGGCGCATCATGTGGCCGTGACGTACACCGGTTCGCGGATGGCGGAAGGGGTGAAGGTGTACGTGGATGGGCAGTTGGCGGAGACGACGACGGTGATGGACACGCTGTACCGGCCGTTCCGCAACGCCGGGGGCGTGTACAAAGAGCCGGTGCGGGTGGGCGGCGGCGCGGGTAAGGAGAACCAGTTTCAAGGCACGCTGAACCAGGTGCGGCTGTACGCGCGGGTGTTGACCGGCGAAGAGGTGGCGATGCTGGCCGTGGGGCAGCCGCTGTCGGCACTGGCGGGGAGAAAACGAACCCAGCCGGAGCAGCGCCAAGTGGAGCTGTACTACCTTGAAACGGCAGCGGCGCCGGAGGTGCGGGCGGCGTGGCAGACGCTGGCCGGGCTGCGGGAGCAGCGGGAGAAGCTGGAGCGAACCTTTCCGACGGTGATGGTGATGGCCGAGGCGCCGCAGCGCAAACCGACCCATCTGCTGCTGCGGGGGCAGTACGATAAGCCGGGCGAGGTGGTGGAGCCGGGGCTGCCCGCGTTTCTACCGCGGCGGGCGGCGGCCGACCGGCTGGGCTTTGCGCAGTGGGTGGTGGACCCGGCCAATCCGCTGCTGGCGCGGGTGACGGTGAACCGCTTCTGGCAGAGTCTGTTCGGCACGGGAATCGTGAAGACGACCGAGGACTTCGGCCTGCAGGGTGAGTGGCCGACGCACCCGGAGCTGCTCGACTACCTCGCCACGGAGTTCATCCGCGGCGGGTGGGATACCAAGGCGATGATCAAGCGGATGGTGATGAGCGCGGCCTACCGGCAGTCGTCGCAGGCGACGCCGGAGCTGGTGCAGCGCGACCCGGACAACCGGCTGCTGTCGCGCGGCCCGCGCCTGCGCATGCCGGCCGAGATGATTCGTGATACGGCGCTCCACGCCGCCGGGCTGCTGCACGAGAAGCTGGGCGGGCCGTCCGTGAAGCCGTATCAGCCGGAGGGGTTGTGGAAGGAGGTGATCATGCAGGACTTCGAGTACGACCAGGCCAAGGGTCCGGACCTGTACCGCCGCAGCCTGTACACCTTCTGGAAGCGGACATCGGCGCCGCCGATGATGATGAACTTCGATGCTTCGCAGCGGGAGGCCTGCACGGTGCGCGAGAACCGGACGAATACGCCGCTGCAGGCGCTGAACCTGATGAACGATGTGACGTTTGTCGAGGCGGCACGCTTCATCGGCCAGCGGATGCTGCTCGAAGGCGGCGCCGACGCAGACAGCCGGCTGCGGCATGGCTTCCGGATCGCGCTGGGCCGGTGGCCCAAGCCGGCCGAGTTGACCGTGCTGCGCGGCAACCTGAACTATCACCTGGACTATTTCGCCGGCAAGCCGGCCGAGGCCAAGGCGCTGTTGTGGCAGGGCGAGAGCCGGTCGGCGCAACTGCCCGAACGGGACCTGGCGGCTTATCAGGCCGTGGCCAGCCTGCTGCTGAATACCGATGAGTTTGTGACCAAGGAGTAAGTGACCATGCAACGCCGCCAGTTTCTCGCCGCCTTAACGACGCTGCTCGCCGAGAACGGCTATGCCGAAGGGCCGGTGCTGCACCATGCGCCGAAGGCCAAGCGCGTGATTACGCTGTTCCAGCACGGAGGGCCGTCGCAGCTCGATCTGTTCGACTACAAGCCGAATTTGGCCAAAGTGCGGGGCCAGGATCTGCCGGATTCCATCCGGCGGGGGCAGCGGCTGACCGGGATGACGGCCTACCAGGCGACGTTTCCCACCGCGCCCAGCCTGTTTCAGTTTGCCCAGCACGGGCAGTCCGGGGCGTGGTTCAGCGAACTGCTGCCGCACATGGCCAAGCACGCCGACCGATGGACGATCCTGAAGTCGCTGTCGACCGAGCAGATCAACCATGACCCGGCCGTGACCTTCTTTCAGACCGGGTTTCAACTGGCGGGCCGGCCGTCGATCGGCTCGTGGGTCTCCTACGGGCTGGGGAGCGAGAATAAGGATCTGCCCGCGTTTGTGGTGATGATTTCGCAGGGCCGCGGGAACGCGCAGGCGCTGGCGGACCGGATGTGGGGTTCCGGGTTTATTCCGACGAGTCATCAGGGGGTGAAGTTCCGGGGCGGGAAGGATCCGGTGCTGTATTTGAGCGATCCGGAGGGTTATGACCGGACGGCGCGGAGACGGTTTCTCGACGATCTCGGGCAACTGAACCGGTTGAAGCTCGATGAGTATCAGGACCCGGAGATCGCCACGCGGATTGCGCAGTACGAGATGGCGTTCCGCATGCAGGCTTCGGTGCCGGAGCTGGCGGATTTGTCGAAGGAGCCGGAGTCGACCTTCGCGCTCTACGGGCCGGAGAGCCGGAAGCCGGGCAGCTATGCAGCCAACTGCATTCTGGCGCGGCGGCTGGCGGAGCGGGGCGTTCGTTTTATTCAGCTCTTCCACCGGGGTTGGGACCAGCACGGGAGCCTGCCGAAGCAGATCCGCTGGCAATGCGAGGATACCGATCAGCCCTCGGCGGCGCTGCTGACGGACTTGCAGCAGCGGGGCCTGCTTGACGACACGCTGGTGCTGTGGGGTGGGGAGTTCGGGCGGACGGTGTATTCGCAGGGGACGCTGACGGCGACCGACTACGGGCGGGATCATCATCCGCGGTGCTTTACGATGTTGGCGGCGGGGGGTGGGTTCAAGCCTGGGGTCAGCTATGGTGAGACCGACGACTATAGTTACAACATCGCCAGGGATCCCATGGATGTTCATGATCTCCATGCGACGATGCTGCACTGTTTAGGCGTCGATCACACCAAACTGACGTTTAAGTTTCAGGGGCGCCACTACCGGCTAACGGATGTGCATGGGCGGGTGGTCCGGCCGCTGCTGGTGTAGCGTAGGCCACGGTCAGGACGGTAACAGTTTGCTGAGCAAACCGTCGAATCCGCCGTGGACGTTGACGGTGCCGACCTTTTCGGTGAGGCGTTCGAGGGTTTCCAACTCCTTGAGACGAATCAGGGTCGGGTTGTCTTCCATGAGTTTCGCCGTGTTGAGGAGGGACCGGGTGGCAGCGGTCTCCTCGCGGCGGCGGATGAGGTTGGCCTGCGCCTGCTTTTCGGCGGCGACGACCTGGTTGAGGATGCCGCGGATTTCGCCGGGCAGGATGATGTCCTTGAAGGCGATGTTGGTCAGCTCGACGCCGAGGGCCGCCATCTCGCGCCGGACGGCGGCAGCGGATTCGGGTTCGATGTCGACCTTGTCGGCCAACACCTCGTCGAGCGAGCGTTTGCCGAGGCTGGAGCGGACGGCGAGTTGCAGCAGGCGGTAGAGGGTTTCGCCGTAGTTTTGGACGGCGATGGCGGCGGTGGCGGGGTCGGCGACCCGGTACTCGGCCAGGATGTTGACGCGGAGGGAGACTTTGTCGCGGGTGAGGATCTCCTGGCCGGGGACTTCGAGCATCTGCCGGCGCAGGTCGATCAGCGTGATGGCGACCGGGGCGGCCGCCTGCCAGAAGCCGTAGCGGCCGGGTTCGAGGACGCGGACGAAGCGGCCATCGCGGCACAGGACGCCGGCCATGCCGGCGGCAACCTCGTAGACGTTGAGGGCGGCGGCGTTGGTGCGTTCGACCGCGGTGAACAGGGCGGTGGGCACCTCCGGCGCCGCGTCGAGGTCGACCATCTCGACCGTGGCGGGCTGCCAGAACAGCTGCCGCTGGCCGGGGCCGACGATCGCTTCGAGGCGACTGTGGACGCGGACAAGCGCTAACTGCCGCTCGGCGGTTTCCACCGGGACAAAGTGGCGGGCGACGACATCGGGGCGGGTGCGCCAGAGGATTTCCGCCCAGGGGGAGGAGAAGGCGGCGTTGAGCGTGGAGTGGGTTTCGACGGTGACGAAGCGCCCGTAGTGGGTGCCCGGTCCGGCGATGGTGAGAAAGCGGCCGCCGCGCGAGATGACCGCGCGCTCGGCGTCGCCGATGGTGTAGCGAATGCGGGGCATGGGAGTGTCCTCCAGAACAGGTAGGGTCCGCTTGCGGGACAGCAGGTTTGGCAAGGGTGAGCGCCAGAGCCGGCCTCCGCCATCCGGCAGTTTCAGCGGCCACGCAGGTTGCTCGACCATCCGCAAGCGGGGTTAAGGGGTGAACAGAGATGGGTTTCGAACCCGACGGTTTACAGCCGTTTCCATGGAGTCGAGAGCAAGGCGCGGTGCGGAACGCAGTAACAGAGACTGCCTGCGCCGTAGACCAGCCTCACGCGTCCGGACAGCCGGGCGTAACCAGCAATGGTCGTAGGCGCTTGCTTTCGACTACTACAGAATACGGGGAAGCGGGGCGATTTTCAACCACTAAAAAGTGGTGTTTTTGATGCGGCGGCCTTCGCGGAGGGATTGGTTGGCCAGTTGGACGACGAGCGCCGCCTGCGCGCCCAGGGCCATGGGCGCGGTGGGGCGCTGGCGGGTACGGACGCAGGCGAGGAAGTTTTGCACGTGCAGGTCGGTGGCCCAGCCGAAGCCGCGGGCGCTTTTGCGTTCGAGAATCGGCATGTCCTCGTCGCCGGCGGGGAGGACGCGGAAGGTCTCGCGGCCGATGTCGAGGCGGGCTTTATCGCCGTCGGCTTGGTTCAACTGGTCGTTGCGGCTCTGGTACTTCATGGCGGCGTAGTTGACGGTGAAGGTGGCCAGGAAGCCTTCGGGGTACTCGGCGCTGACGACGACGCAGTCGGGCTGGTCGACGCCGGGGCGCAGGGGCGGGAGGGCGGCGGCGGTGACGGCGCGGACGAAGCCGGCGCCCAGGATCATCTGGATGCCGTCGAAGGCGTGGGCGCCCTGGTCGGCGACGATGCCGCCGGCGTAGTCCTGGTAGAAGCGCCAGGCGCGGAAGCGGTTGGCGTCGAAGGGGCGCCGTTCGGCGGGGCCCTGCCAAGCCTCCCAGTCGAGCTTGCCGTCGAGTTTGGTGGCGGGGACGGCGTTCAGGTGGTTGTTGAGCCACCAGCTACGCACCATGCGGACGTGGCCGAGGGTGCCGGCGGCGACGACGCCGCGGGCGTCCTGGTAGAGGTCGTAGGAGCGGCGCTGCATGCCGACCTGGATGATCTGCTTCGATCGTTTTTCGGCTTCGACGAGTTCGCGGGCCTCCTGTGGGGTGCGGCAGAGCGGCTTTTCGACATAGACGTCCTTGCCGGCGGCGAGGGCGTCGAGGATCATGCGGTGGTGCCAGTGCTCGGGGGTGGCGATGAGGACGGCGTCGATGGTGCGGTCGGCGAGGAGGTCGCGGTAGTCCCGATAGGCTTTGGCGCCTTTGGCCAGGGAGAGGGCGCGTTCGAGGTTGGGTTCGTAGACGTCGGAGATGGCGCCGACGGCGAGGGCGGGATCTTTCTGAAAAACGCCCATGACGAAGGTGCCGCGGCTGCCGCTGCCGATGACGCCGAGGCGGATCTGACTGGCCGGCGCATAGGCCAGCAGCGAGCCGCCGAGGAAGGTTCTGCGCTCCATAACGCGACGATGATACCGTAGTATTCGCGATGAAAGCACTGCTGTTGAAAGAGTATTTGAACCTGGAAGTGACGGACTTCCCTGAACCGGAGTTAGGTCCGGAGGACGTATTGATCCGCGTGGGCGCCTGCGGCATTTGCGGCAGCGACGTCCACGGTTGGGACGGCAGCTCCGGCCGGCGGATTCCGCCGCTGGTGATGGGCCACGAGGCGGCCGGCTCGATTGCCAAGGTGGGCGCGGCCGTGACGCAGTGGAAGGTGGGCGACCGGGTGACGTTTGATTCCACCGTCTCCTGCGGCAAGTGCCACTTCTGCCGGGCGGGGCAGGTGAACCTGTGTGATAACCGGATGGTACTGGGCGTCTCCTGCGGCGACTACCGCCGCCACGGCGCGTTTGCCGAGTTCGTGGCCGTGCCGCAGCATATTCTTTACGGGCTCCCGGACGAGGTGAGCTTTGAACACGCCGCGTTGATTGAAGCGATTTCGATCGGCGTGCACGCCGTCCGCTTGACCCCGATCGAGCTGGGCGATACGGCGGTGATTGTGGGCGCGGGCATGATTGGCTCGCTGACGCTGCAGGCGGCCAAGGTGGCCGGGTGCGCGCGGGTGTTCGCCGTCGACACGAACAACGAGAAGCTGGCGATGGCCAAGCGACTGGGGGCGACCGAAACCTTCAACCCGCTCGAGTGCGATGTGAAGGCGGAGATTTTGCAGCGGACCCAGGGCCGGGGCGCGGACGTGGCGCTTGAATGCGTGGGCGCGACGGACCCGATCAAGACCGCCATTGCGTGCGTGCGCAAGGGCGGGGCGGTGACGCTGGTCGGCAACATTACGCCGAACATCGAACTGCCGCTGCAACAGGTGGTGACGCGCGAGATCCGGCTGCAGGGCACCTGTGGATCTTCAGGCGAGTACCCGGCCTGTATTGAGCTGCTGGCAAGCGGGATGATTCAGGTGGATCCGATCATTTCTGCCAAGATCACGCTGGACGAGTCGCCTTCCTACTTCAAACGGCTCTATGACGCGGAGCCGGGCTTGATGAAAGTGATCGTTCAGCCTTAGCGGAGTAACCCGGGCGTTGGCACGGCGACATCCACCCGCAGTTCTTTGAGGCGGCGGGTGCGCATTTCGCCGAGCCACTGCCAGTTGTAGGGTTTGGCGAGGTCGATGGTGGCCGTGGCGGCGGAGCCGATCTCGCGCGCCTGCGAGAGGCGTTCGCCGCCGGGGTCCATGATGTACGTGGGGTGGTTGTAGCCGCTCGTGACGAGGAAGACGCCGTTTTCAATGGCGCGGGCCTTGGCGAGGTTTTCATCGCCTCCCCAGATGGGCATGAGGATCATGTCGGCGCCCTGGTTGGCGAGGGCGCGGGCGGGTTCGGCGAAGAAGACGTCGTAGCAGATCATGAGGCCGACCTTGCCGAAGTCGGTTGGGAAGACGGGGTAGTGGGTACCCGGGGTGAGCCCCTTTTCAACCTCTTCGCGGGGGAGGTAGACTTTGCGGTACTTGCCGACGAGCTCTCCCTGGCGGTCGAGGAGGACGGCGGTGTTGTAGAGCACGTGGCCCTCTTGCTCATAGATGCCGGCGGCGATGTAGGCCTTGCGGGCTTTGGCGACTTCGCTGAGGGCGCGGGTGGTGGGGCCGGGGATGGGTTCGGCGACGTCCTGATAGCTCTTGCCGGTGCCGACGACGGTGATGCCTTCCGGTAGCAGGATCACGTCGGCGTTGGCGGGGACGGACTTGGCGATGGCGGCGAGGAAGAGTTGGATGTTCTCTTCGCGGCCCGTGGAGGTCTGGGGCCGGAAGTTGACCGTGGCGACGTTTACCTTGCGGGCGGGCGGGGCGGGGATGCGTTCGAGCGAGATGTCGTCCCACCAGACGGTGCCCTGCGGGGCGTTGGCCAGGAAGAGTTCGACGTAGACCGAGGCCGTGCCGGCCGGGGCCTGGGCTTCGGACTGGAGTGCGCTCCATTCACCCTGGGGCTGGGTCCAGGGGACGTAGGCTGGTTCGCCGGAGCGTTTGCCGGCGGCGTTCTGCCAGTCGAGGCGGGCGACGATCTGCCAGTTTTCGGCGGCGACGCTTTCGGCCTTGTAGAAGGCGCGGAGCCGGAGCCACTCGCCGCCCTGGAGGCCGGTGACATGCTTGCGCCAGCCGCCGTAGGCGGCCACGTTGCTCTGGCCGTTGACGGCGAGCGAGCCGCGGCCACCGCGGCTGACCTGGGTATCGACAAAGGTCCGGGGCATCGACTCCGGACGGTGGCTCCAGGCGGACCAATCGGGGGGTGCGGCTTCAAAGGCGGACTGCCGGAAGAGCACTTCGCCGTAGGCGGGCAGGAGCAGCGAGAAGAGCAGGGCCAGGCGCATATTCCTTACCCTACCAGTTCGTTAACGAGCCATCGGGCCGGCGCAGCATGGGGGTGAGCTGATAGGCCTCGGTGTAGTTGCCGATCTGCTGGAGTTGCGAGGTGTCCACTTCGACGCCGAGGCCGAGGCGTTCGTTGGGCCAGAGCTTGCCGTTGCGAAGGTCGTAGTGGGTCTTCAGGTAGGGCCACGGACGGGTGCCGCCCATCACCATTTCCATCAGCGCGGGGCCGGAGAAGACGGCGCAGCAGTGGACCATAGCGGCTTCCGAGATGGGGCCGGTGAAGTGGGGGACGAGACCGACGTAGTGGGTTTCGCACATCGCGGCGATCTTTTGGAACTCGGTGATGCCACCGACGTTGGGGATGGTGGCGCGGGCGTAGTCGATGAGGTGGTTTTCAATCAGCTCGTTCCATTCCCACTTGGGGCCGAACTGTTCGCCGACGGCGATGGGGACGCGGACCTGGCCGCGGAGTTTGCGATAGACGCCGGGGTTTTCGCTGCGGACGAGGTCTTCGACGAAGTAGGGGCGCAGGGGTTCGATTTTGTTGGCGAGGGTGACGGCATCGGGGAAGTCGAGTTCGGTGTGGAAGTCGATGCACCAGCCGCCATCGCGGCCGACGCCTTCGCGGACCTGTTCGCAGAGGGCGGCCACGCGGTTGACGGTTTCAAAGCGGTCCATGACCTGGCCGCGCGTGTCGGTGGAGATGCGGTAGGCGCGGAAGCCGGCGTCGATGCAGGCTTTAGCGACCTCTTTCGGCGTGCCCTGGGCGGGGTAGCCGGTGGAGTAGCATTCGACGTAGTCGCGGGACTGGCCACCGAGGAGCTGGTAGAGGGGGACGCCGAGGGCTTTGGCTTTGAGGTCCCAGAGGGCGACGTCGAGGGCGCCGAGGGCATGGACCTTTTCGCGGCCGGCGGGGTAGAAGTACGACCGGAACATGGACTGCCAGAGGCGGTCGGTGCGGAAGGGGTCCTGGCCGATGAGGAGGCCGGCGCACTGTTCCATGACGTCGGGGGCGCCGCCTTCGCCAACGCCGATGAGGCCCGTGTCGGTTTCGACGAGGACGACGTTGGTGCTTTGGTTGAAGAGGGGCTGGCGGGTGTTGGGGCGGCCGGCGGCGTCGGTGGGGGTTTTGTAGTAACGGATGCGGGTGATCTTGGCTTTGGGGAGGCCGAGGGCGTCGGCGCGGGATGCCCAGGAAGCGGCGCCGGCGCTGAGGCAGGCCTGGAAGAATGCTCTACGGTTCATACTCGCGTTCAGCATAGCAGGCCCGGGAAATGAAAAAGCGACCCGGTTGGGTCGCTTTGAAAATGTGGTGGCCAGGGAGGGACTTGAACCCCCGACACGCGGATTTTCAGTCCGCTGCTCTACCAACTGAGCTACCTGGCCACTACCTTTCTAAGTTATCACTTTCGTAATGCTTCGAGCAACTCGCCGGTGGTCTTTTCGACGTCGGCGTGGAGGCTGTTGCCATGGGAATCCATGGTGACAATGGCGACGAAGCCGTCTGCTTCGAGGTGCCACATGGCTTCGGGGATGCCGAGTTCGAGCCAGTGGACGGCTTTGACCTTTTTGAGGGTCCGGGCGTAGAACTGGGCCGCGCCGCCGATGCCGTTCAGATAAACGGCGCCGCACTCCTGCAGCCCTTTCGAGGTCTTCGCGCCCATGCCGCCCTTGCCGATGACGGCGCGAACGCCGTAGCGGCGGAGGACTTCGGCCTGGTAGGGCTCTTCGCGGCTCGAGGTGGTGGGGCCGGCGGCCTTGACCACCCACTGCTCGCCGTTTTTGAGCATGACCGGGCCGCAGTGGTAAAGAATCTGGCCGTCGAGGCTGACCGGGGGCGGTTCGTTCATCAGGCGGGCGTGGACGGCATCGCGGCCGGTGTAGAGGTTGCCGCGGATGATGACGACGTCACCGACGTGGAGGCTGCGCATCTGGGCTTCGGTGAGGGGCGGGGTGAGGGTGACCTCGCGGCCGGTGAGGGGGAAGCCGTCCATGCGGGAAAGCTTTTCGACGGGGCGTTCGGGATCGCGGTAGAGCCAGTGGTTGATGGCGCCGGTTTGGGCGTCGAGCCGGACGCCGAGGCGGCGGTAGGCCCAGCAGTCATAAGCAACCGAGACGAAGAAGCTGGCTGGCAGGCGGTTGGCGGCCATGACCTTGCAGCCGATGAGCGAGACGTTGCCGCCGAAGCCCATCGGGCCGACGCCGATCTTGTTGGCTTCGGCCATGATCTCGGCTTCGAGCTGGGCGAGGACGGGATCGGGGTTGACGTCGTCGAGTTCGCGGAACAGTTCGTGCTTGGCGAGGTAGTAGCCGTGGGCGCGGTCGCTGCCGATGCAGACGCCGATGGCGCCGGGGGCGCAGCCCTGGCCCTGGGCCTGCCAGACGGCGTGGAGCAGGCACTTCTTCACGCCTTCGAGATTGCGGCCGGCCTTGCCGAGGTGTTCGAGTTCGGTGGGCAGGGAGTACTGAATGTTCTTGTTTTCGCAGCCGCCGCCTTTGAGGATGAGCTTGACTTCGATGTCGTCCTGCTCCCACTGCTCCCAGTGAATGACGGGGGTTTCGACGCCAAGGTTGTCGCCCGAGTTGGCGCCGGTGAGGGAGTCGACCGAGTTGGGGCGGAGCTTACCGCGGCGCGTGGCTTCGGCGACGGCGGCTTTGATGGCCTTTTTGATGGCGATCTGGCTGACGCCGACCGGGGTGTGCACGACAAAGGTGGGCATGCCGGTGTCCTGGCAGATGGGGCCTTCGTCCTCGGCGGCCATGTCGATGTTGTTGGCGATGATGTTGAGCGCCTGGGAAGCCTGAGTGTCCGGCTTCTCTTGATCGAGGGCGACGCCCATGGCTTGGCGGACGTCGGGGGGCAGATTGGTGGCCGTCTGGGTAATCAGTTCAATCAGGCTGGATTCGAGGAATTGCATACCAGCCCCGATTCTATCAAGGCAGGCGGATTTTCACCTGCGCGGTGAGGCCGGGCTTGATAAGCGGGTTGGGGTTTTGGAAGAGCACCGTGGCGCGGCCGTCGGCGACGCGGGCCACTTCGCCGTTCATCGGCTCGTTGCCCATTTCGGTGAGGAAGACGAGGGCGGGGGCGCCTTCTTTGATCGTTTGCTGCTGCGCCTGGTTGATCTCGACGACGACCTGCAGGTTGCCGAGGTCGGTCGCGATTTCAAACAGGTCGTCTTCGCCCTGCTGGATTTCGGCGCCGGCGTCGCCCTTGCGGGTGAGGATGATGCCGTCGACGGGGGCATGCACCTGCGTGGCCTGCAGGTTGGCTTCGGCGGCTTCAAGGTCGGTGTTCCGTTCCTCGAGGGTTTTCCGGGCGGCTTCGATGTCGCGGGTGAGGTCGGTGATGCGGCCTTCGGCGACCTGCTGGCGGGCGGTGGTGGTCTCGAGGTCGGCGCGGAGGCCTTCGAACTCTTTCTGGGCTTTTTCGAAGGTAAGGCGGGGAGTGGCGCCCTGCTGGTTGAGCATGGACTGGCGCTGGTAGGCGCGGTCGGCGCGCGCGTAGTCGTCCTTGATGCGGGCCAGTTCGGCGCGGCCGCGGGAGACTTCGAGGCGGGCGGCGAGCATCTGGCTTTCGAACTGATTCAGGCGCTCCTGGGCTTTGTCGGCGCGCTCTTTGGCCTGTTCGCGTTCACTCGCCAGGGTGGGGTTGTTGAGCCGGGCGAGCAGTTGGCCCTCATAGACCTCTTCGCCCTCGTTGACCAGATACTCCTCGACCGTGCCGGCCGACGGGGACTTGACGGGGACAACGTTGCGCGCCTCGACCTTCCCGCTCAGGCTCAGATCGCCGCTCACCACCGCCGGGGGCGGCGCCGGGGCGGCGGGGGCGGGCTGGGTTTGCTGCTTCCGCCAAACGGTGATTGCACCGGCGGCAATCGCCAGCAGGATCAGGCAACCTCCGAACAACAGCCATTTTCCGCGCATGCTTTGAGTCTAGCGTAGCGATGCTACAGAAGCCCGATGAAGGCCCGGCGCCTGGGCGCGCTGACTGCTCTGTTCTGCCGTGCCGGCGGCTTGACGCCGGGTGGGGGGCGTCGATTCAGGCTGTGCTGCTGCGGGAGCTGCTGCGGGAGATGGTGGAGCAGCTTTGCGTCTGGCGTAGCGATGCTACAGTAGCCCCATGAAGGCCCGGCGCCTGGGCGCGCTCACTGCTCTGTTCTTCCGTTCCGGCAGCTTGACGCTGGGCGGGGGCTCGTCGATTCAGGCCGTGCTGCTGCGGGAGTTGGTGGAGCAGCGGGGGTGGCTGAGCGGCGCGGAGTTCGGGCTGATCTACGGGCTGGCGCGGTTCACGCCGGGGACGAATGTGCTGGCTTGCACGGCCGCGCTGGGCTGGCGGCTGGGGGGATGGGCCGCGGCGGCGGCGGGGGTGGTGGCGGTGTCGCTGCCGGCTTCGCTGCTGCTGCTGGCGATGCTGGATGGCTATGAGCGCGTGCGGGCGCTTGAGTGGGTGGCCGCGGCGGTGGGCGGAGCGTTGGCGGCGGTGGTGGCGTTGCTTGGCGTCACCTCGGCCAAACTGGTACGGCCGTATGCGGTGCAAAGGCGGTGGGTGCGCATCGGTTTGCTGACGGGTGGGGCAGCGGTGGCGCTGGCCGCGGGGTGGCTTTCGCCGGTGGTGATTCTGGTGGCGGCGGTGGGTTTGGGTCTGTTGCTGGACTGGCTGGGGGTGGCATGAATCTGTTCCTGCTCTATCTGCTGCTGGTGAAGGCGACCTTGACCAGCTTTAGCGGCTTAACATCGCTGGCCATCGTGCGTCAGGACTTTGTCGTCGAGCGGCAGCTGTTAACCGACCAGCAGTTGACGACGGCGATTGCCGCCGGGCGACTGGCGCCGGGGCCCAACGGGGTGTATCTGGTGGGCGTGGGCTACTTTCTGGCGGGGTATCCCGGGGCGGCGATGGGTTGGCTGGCGCTGTTGACGCCGGCCTTTTTGAGCATTCCGCTGCTGGGGTGGCTGCGCCGCCACCAGGCGCATCCGGCCTGCCAGCGGGTGCTGGATTCCGTGTTGCTGGCTTCGGCCGGTCTGAGCCTGGCGAGTGCGTTGCCGCTGGCGCGGGAGGCGATTGTGGATGCGCGGGGCCTGGGGCTGGCTGTAGCTGCTGCCGTGGTTCTGTTGCGCACCCGGATCGATTCTTTTTGGGTAATCCTCGGTTGCGCCGCGATACCTTTGTTATACTCGGCGCTAATATGAACGAGTTTCGACTCGGCGATATCCTCGACGATTACTGTGCCAAGTGTAAGCGCCTGACCAACCACGCTATTGTTTCGCTGGTTGGCCCGGAACCAGCGAAAGTCCGCTGTTGCTCGTGCTACAAGGACCATGACTATGAACACGCCGTCGTGCCGCCCACCAAGAAAGAGTTGAAGGCGATGGCCCTGCTGCAGGCACAGCAGGAAGGCAACGCCAAGCCGAATTAGTTGCGGCGCATCTCGTCTTTGATCTGGGACAGAATCTCGGCCTTGTCGTCGGATTCGAGTTCCTGTTCGAGGCGCCGGAGGGCGACGCCGACCACGTCGCGGTGATGGAGTTTGTGGCCGAGGCCTTCGCGGTCGGTCAGCTTGAGCCAGATATCATGCAGGCGATCGAGATCTTCGGGCCAGAGGCGCGGCGGGTGCGGGCCGAGGTTGACGAAGGTGGACTGGCGGTCGGGGCGGATGACTTCGAGTGAGAGGGGATGGCGCGGTTCGGGCAGGGCCTCCCAGGCGAGGCCGATCCGCCGGGCTAACTCCTCGGAGGCCATCTTGGCCGAAACGCCGGTGACGAGGCGGGAGGCTTTCAACTGGTTGGCGGCCTGCACCATGGCGGCGAAGGGGTCGGTGGCCGGTACGACGAGTAACTCGACCGGCTTGCCTTCTTTTTCGGCGACGGTGACGACGCGCGAGAATAGCTCCTGCTCATAAGAGCCGAAGAGCTGCTCGTTCTGCAGTTCAAACTCCCCGGCGCCGGCCGAGATGGGGTGGACGGTCATGACGACTACGTCGTGGCGCCGGAGGTTGGTTTTCTCGATGATGCGGCGGAAGTGTTCAAGGTTGTTGTAGTCGCGGACGGCGACCAGGATACAGCCGGGGCGGGCCGTCAGGTGGGCGGTTTCGACGCGGGGCTGGTGTTCGAGGTTGAACTCTTCGAGGGCGTTGGCCTGGGCGGCTACGGCCTTGCGCGTCCGGCGCGCGTTGACGCGTTCGGAGACGAGGAAGAGGGCAAACAGGATGAGGGTGAAGGAGACGCCGTAGACGGTGGCGATCTTCTTGGTGAACAGGTTGGCGATGGCCACCAGGAAGAGCATGAGCACCGTGGCGCCGAGGCCGACGGGGATTTCGCGGCCGCCCCAGTGCAGGTTCAGCGGGGTCTTGTACTCCTGATCGTGGCGTTGGAAGCGCAGGGCGAGTACGCCGAGACCTTTGAGGAAGAAGCTCCATACGACGCCGAAGGCGTAGGCCTCGCCGAGCAGATAGACATCGCCCATGCTGCCGATGATGGTGAGGATCTGCAGCAGGACGATGAGGTTGATGATGCGGTAGGTGGTGCCGAAGCGCGTGTGCGGTTTGCGGAACCAACCGAGGAGAACACCGTCTTCGGCGACGCGGTTGAGCACGCCATTGGCGCCGATGAGCGAGGTGTTGACGGCGCCCGAAAGAATCAGGCCGCCGACGATGACGACGAAGATGTGAAAGCCGAGCTTGAGCAGCGGCGGTCCTTCGAGGCTCATCGACAGGCCGCCGATGAGGTTGTCGTAGTACTGCGGGCGGACGGCGTCCGGGATGATCATGACGGCCAGTAGCGAGATGAGGCCGGTGGACAGCAGGGCGTAGATGCAGACGATGTTGGCCGTGATCCGCAGGTTCTTCATCTTGGGATAGGCGATCTCCCGGTAGACCTGTGCGAGGGTTTCAAAGCCGCTCATGGCCAGCAGCGAATGCCCGAAGGCGACCACGAGCATCGCCGCGCTGATGCTGGGCCAGAAGGTTCCTTCGAGCCAGCCGAGCGAGTGTTCGTTCATCGTCAGATTGGCCGCCACGGGCGCGGGGGGGAACGGCGCGCCGCCGCGGAGCAGTAGTGTGAGGGCGGACCAGGCCACCAGTATCACGACCATTACGGTGGTGATCTGCATGATGCGTAGCGCATGGCCGCTCGATTCGTGGATGCCGCGCGTGTTGCTGCGCCAGAAGTAGAGCGTGACGGCGATGCCGAAAAAGACGGCGAACAGGTTGGGGTTGACGTGCAGCGGATAGCCCGCAACCTCGCCCATTTCGTTCATCAGACGGCCGATGTACTGCCCGGCGCTGACCGAGGAGATGGGGCCGGTAAGGATGAAGTCGACGACGAGCGCTGAGACCGAGAGCTTGGCCATGTTGGGGCCGATCGAGTCCCGCACGACGACATAGACGCCGCCGCGGACAAACATGGAGCAGCTCTCCATATAGATGGACCGGACGGCGAAGGAGAACAGCATGACCGCCAGGACGAACCAGGGGGCGGATTTGCCGATGGCCTGTTCGGTGATGCCTCCGACGTAGAACATGGTCGAGGCCAGATCGCTCAGGACGATTGCCGCGCCCCGCCAAAACGAAATAAACGACAGCGCAACGGTGGTGGCAACAACAACCCGAGTATTGCTTACGGGTGCGGTTGCCTGGCGTTCAGGTGGCTCAGGCATTCCAGCTACGATAATAGCGGATGCAAGACGGCTCTGAGATCATCCGGGTACTGCGGGCGGCGGGCCACAGCGCGTGGCTGGTGGGCGGCTGCGTGCGGGATCTGCTGCTCGGGGTCCCGCCGCAGGACTTCGACGTGGCCACGAGCGCGCGGCCCGAGCAGATTGCCGGGCTGTTTCCGGCGGCGCATCCGGTGGGGGCGCATTTCGGGGTGATGCTGGTGGGTGAGGTGGAGGTGGCGACCTTCCGCAGCGACGGCGCCTACGCCGACGGACGGCGGCCCGTAACGGTAAATTACGAAACGAAGCCAAACGCCGACGCCCTGCGGCGGGACTTTACGATCAACGGCATGTTTCTCGATCCGTTCTCGGGCGAGGTGCTCGACTTTGTCGGCGGGCGCGCGGACCTCGCCAGCCGGACGGTGCGCGCCATTGGCGACCCGGCCGTGCGCTTTGCCGAGGACCATCTGCGGATGCTGCGGGCGGTGCGTTTCGCCGCCCGGCTCGATTTCTCGATCGACCCGGCGACGTTGGCGGCGATTGACCCGGTGGCGATCCGACGGATTGCCGTCGAGCGGGTGTTGGCTGAGCTGAACCGGATTCTGGGGGAGGGCGGGGCGGCCCGGGGGATGGAGCTGCTCGACCGCTGCGGCCTGCTGGCCGAACTGCTGCCGGAGGTGAAGGCGATGCAGGGCGTTGAGCAGCCGCCCGACTGGCACCCGGAGGGCGATGTGTGGGTGCATACGCTCGAGTTGCTCCGGCAGATGGGTCCGGCCCGGCCGGCGGTGGCCTGGGGCTGTCTGCTGCACGATGTGGGCAAGCCGGTGACGCAGACGGTGACCGACCGCATTCGCTTCAACGGCCACGACCGCGTGGGCGCCGAGATGGCTGGCCGCATCCTTGGCCGGCTCCGCGCTTCGGCTGAACTGATTGATCAGGTGCAGTATCTGGTGAGCGGCCACATGCGTTTTGTGGATCTGCCGAAGATGCGGCCGGCGACGCTCAAGCGCTTTCTGCGCCACGACGGCTTTGCGGATCTGCTCGAGTTGCACCGTCTTGACTGCCTCGGGAGCAGTGGGCGGCTGGGCACCTATGAGTATGCGCGGACGCAGTGGGAGGGGCTGAGTCCGGAAGAGCTGCGGCCGGCGCCGTTGGCCACGGGCCGCGACGTGATGGCGCTGGGCGTGGCGCCGGGGCCGCGGATTGGCGAGCTGCTGCGCGCGCTCGAAGAGGAGCAGTTAGAGGGGAATCTGACGACGCGCGAGGAGGCTCTCGCCTGGCTCAGCCGGCAAGCCGGGGGGCGAGCATCCACTTGAGCACGCCGCGGGGCCGAGGGCCGAGCGAGGGAACGTCGATGCGGACCATGGCGCCTTTCTTGAAGTCGATGCGCAGCTCGGGCACGGCGAGCAGGAAGCCGGCCAACTGGCTCATGGCCGGTTCGTGCCCGACAAGCAGGAGCGCGGGTTCGCCTTTGTAGAGCCGGATCTCGTCCCAGGTTTCCTGGGGGGCGGAGGAGGGCACAAGCGTCCCGGTGGTCAGCAGGGGTTGATCAAAGCTGAGGGCCTTGGCGGCGAGTTCGGCGGTTTGGCGGGCGCGGCGGAAGGGGCTCGTCAGAATCTGGCTGGGCGACAGCCCGCCGCTCCGGGCCCGTCTCAGCACGTCACGCAGCTTGCGGACGCCTTCTCCGGTGAGGGCCCGATCGGCGTCGGGTACTCCGGGGGTGGGTTCCTCCGCGATGGCGTGGCGGAGCAGGTAAATCTGCATGGTCGCGAACTGATTCCTATTTTGTCATACTCGTAGGCTTGCGCATGGGTTCCGAGCAGTGGCAGCGGGTCTCCATCGCGGTGGCCGGCGGCGCCGTGGTGGCGGCACTCTGTTCGATTGCGGTGTCGCAAATTCTGTTGGGAGTGGCGACGGCGCTGGCGCTGTGGCGCTGGCGGGAGCGGCGTTTTCCGCCGGTGGGGGTGCCGCTGGCGGCGTTTGTGGGGTTGTCGGTGCTGGCCGTGATGGGCAGCGAAGCGCCGGCGGCGGGCGTTCCGCAGTTGCGGAAGTTCTTTGTGTACCTGATTTTGTTCGCGCTGGCGACGGCGCTGCGGCGGTGGGTGGAGGTGCGGTGGATTCTGGCGGGGCTGGGGGCGGCCGGGGGGTTGTCGGCGCTGTGGAGCTTCGTGCAGTACGGGCGGAAGTACTTGGCGGCGCAGGCGTCCGGGGTGGACTTCACGGTGGCCTACATTGCCGACCGCACGACGGGCTTCATGAGCCATTGGATGACCTTTGGCGGCGAGATGATGATGGTGCTGCTGCTGGCGGTGGCGTGGTTTCTTTTTGCGGGGGACTGGCGCGGGGCGGTGGTGGCCGGGGTGACGGGGGTGGCGCTGCTGCTGGGGCAGACGCGGGGCATGTGGATTGGCGCGGCGGCGGGGGTGGTTTATCTGGTCTGGAGCTGGAAGCGTCCGGTGGTGCTGGCGCTGCCTTTGTTGGCCGGGCTGGTGCTGGCGGTGGGGCCGGCGACGCTGCGGGACCGGGCGCTGTCGATTGTCCGGCCGCGGGGGGACCTTGATTCGAACGCGCATCGGCAGGCGATGTTCCGCACGGGGGTGGCGATGATTCAGGCGCACCCGTTGCTGGGCATCGGGCCGGAGATGGTGAAGCGGAAGTTTCCGGAATACGCCCCGGCGGATATTCCGCGGCCGTTTCCGGCGAGCTGGTGGTACGACCATTTGCACAACATTTACCTGCATTTTGCGGCCGAGCGGGGCGTGCCGGCGGTGGCGGCGTTGTTGTGGATGCTGGGCGGGGCGTTGGTGGTGTTTGCGCGCGGGGCGCGGCGGGCGGTGGCGGCCGAGCGGCGGGCGGTGCTGCACGGGGTGGCGGCGGTGGTGATCGGGGTGTTGACGGCGGGAGTGTTTGAGTACAACCTGGGGGACAGCGAGGTGCTGCAGCTGTTTCTGGGGCTGCTGGTGGTGGGTTACTTCGCGGCGGGCGCCGACGAGGTAATATAGGGCATAGGGGTATACCCTATGCTACCTATGGAACTCAAAATTGAAGGCATGCACTGCGGGGCCTGCGTGCGCCGCGTGACGCAGGCGCTTGAGAAGACGCCGGGCGTGAAGGTGGAGTCGGTGGTGATTGGCGCGGCGGTGATTGCGGCGGCCGATGCGGAGGCGGCGCTGGCGGCTTTGCGCAAGGCCGGTTATGCGGCGCAGCCGGCGCCGTGAAGACGGTCATCATCCCGGTGGGCGGCATGTCGTGCGCCGCCTGCCAGGGGCATGTACAACGGGCGCTTGAAGAGGTGCCGGGGGTGGAGCGGGCGGCGGTGAGCCTGCTGACGAACGAGGCGAGCGTGGTGTACGACCCGGCGGTGGCGGCGCCGGCCAGGCTGGTGGCGGCGATTGTCGATAGCGGCTACGAGGCCGAGGTGCGCGCCGAGACCGGCTATGTGCGTCCGGCGGCGATCAGTATCGGCATTGGCTTGCTGATGATGGCGGCGATGCCGTGGGCGGGGCACGGGAACCGGGCGTGGAACTGGGTGCAGTTGGGGCTGACGCTGGTGGTGATGGCCGGGCCGGGGCGGGGCTACTACGTCAAGGCGGTGAGCGGCCTGCGGCACGGCAACACGGACATGAGCACGCTGATTACGCTGGGCACCGGGGCGGCGTTTGCCTATTCGGCGGCGGCGCTGGCGGGGTGGGTGCACGAGGTTTATTTCGAGGCGGTCGTATTCATTCTGGGCCTGGTGCTGGCGGGCCGGGCGATGGAGGCGCGCGCCCGGCACCAGACGGCCGCGGCGATCCGGAAGCTGGCGCAGATGGCGCCGGCGGCGGCCTGGGTTCGGCGGGGCGAGGAGTGGGTGAGCGTGGCGGTGGAGGCGGTGGCGCCGGGGGACCGGCTGCTGGTGAAGCCGGCCGAGCGGATTCCGGTGGATGGGGTGGTGGAGGCGGGGAGTTCGGCGGTGGATGAGTCGATGCTGACGGGTGAACCGATGGCGGTGTCGAAGGGAGTGGGCGACCGGGTGGCGGCGGGGACGTTGAACGGGTCCGGGTCGCTTGAGTTCCGGGCGACGGCGGTGGGGGCGGGGACGATGCTGGGGCAGATTGTCCGCATGACGCGCGAGGCGCAGGCGACCCGGGCGCCGCTGCAGCGGCTGGCGGACCGGATCAGCGCGATTTTTGTGCCGGTGGTGGTGACGATTGCGGGGGTGACGTTTGGGGCGTGGCTGTGGGTGGGCGGCGGCGCGGGCGCCGCGCTGCAAGCCGCCGTGGCGGTGTTGATCATCGCCTGCCCGTGCGCGATGGGGCTGGCGGTGCCGGCGGCGGTGATGGTGGCGACGGGGCGGGCGGCGGGCCTGGGGGTATTGTTCAAGGGCGGCGAGGCGATGGAGCGGCTGGCGCGGGTGGACGTGGCGGTGCTCGACAAGACGGGGACGTTGACGGCGGGCCGGCCGGCGGTGACGCACCTCGAGGGCGACCCGCAATGGCTTCGTGTTATCGCGGCCGTGGAGCGGCACTCCGAGCATCCGCTGGCGCAGGCGGTGGTAAATTACGCAGGGGGGCCACTGCCGGAGGTGACCGGTTTTGCGGCGACGCCGGGGTTGGGGGCCGAGGGCGTGGTGGAGGGCCGGCGGGTGCGGGTGGGGCGGCCGTCGTGGTTGGGCGTGGACAGCCCGCTGCCGGTGGCGGCGACGGTGGACGGGAGATTTGCGCTGGCGCTGGAGGTGGACGACCCGGTGAAGGCGACTTCGGCGGAGGGGGTGCGGCGGCTGGGGGTGCGGACGGTGATGCTGACGGGGGACCGGGCGGCGGCGGCGGAGCGGGTGGCGGCGGCGGTGGGGATTCGGGAGGTGCATGCGGGGCTGCTACCGGGCGGGAAGCTCGAGTTTATTGTGGGTTTGCAGCGGGAGGGGCGGGTGGTGGCGATGATTGGTGACGGGGTGAACGATGCTCCGGCGCTGGCGCAGGCCGATGTGGGGCTGGCGATGGCGACCGGATCGGACATTGCCGCCGAGACGGCCGCGGTGACGCTGTTGCGGCCCGACCTGCTGGCGGCGGCCGACGCGTTCGCGCTGGCGCGGGCGACGGTGCGGGTGATGTGGCAGAACCTGTTCTGGGCGTTCGTTTACAACGCGATTGGCATTCCGCTGGCCGCGGCGGGGGAGTTGAACCCGGTGCTGGCGAGCGCGGCGATGGCGCTGAGTTCGGTGAGCGTGCTGGCCAACAGTTTGCGACTGGGGCGGATTCGGCTATGAGCAAAGAGAAGAACCTAAAGCGTTTGAAGCGCATTGAGGGGCAGGTGCGCGGTATCCACAGGATGATTGAACAGGACCGTTACTGCGCTGAGGTTCTGGTGCAGATTGCGAGCGTGCAGCAGGCGCTGCGGGGCTTGTCGAAGCAGGTGATGCAGGGGCATCTCGAACACTGTGTCGCCGCGGCGTTTGCCTCGCGCGATCCGGCCAAGTCGGTGGCGATGCAGAAAGAGCTGCTCGAGTTGATTTATAAGTATTCGTTATGAGGCAATTCTTTTTCTTTTGGCGCTTCCTCTGGCGGCGCAGCGGAGCCGCGGTGGACGGCGGCGCCCGGGGCGATTGAGTTTTTGAAGTTCGCCCAGATGCGGGGCGTGTCGCTGGTTTATCTGACCAACCGGACCTGGCAGGCTGATGACGAGAACGACCCGACGGTGCGGAATCCGCGCTTTCCGGACGGGCAGCGGGAGCGATAAGAGTGCCCGGCGGGCGGCGGGAGGTCCCGGCGCCGCACCGGCAGTTGTTCGGCCAACGTTGGTTTCTGCTGCCGAACCCGATGTACGGGTCCTGGGAGCGGGTACTTCAGCGCTGACGCAGGACGATGGTGCCCGGTCGGGCGCTGGTGTGTTCGCCGTCGCGGAGGACGGCGACGCCGTTGACGAAGACGTGGACGATGCCGGTGGAGTACTGGTGGGGCTTTTCGTAGGTCGAGTGGTCGATGACCTTGGCCGGGTCGAAGATGGTGACGTCGGCCGCTAAGCCGGCGCGGAGAAGGCCGCGGTCATAGAGGCGCAGTTTGTTGGCATTGGCCGAGGTCATCTTGCGGATGGCCTCTTCCAGGGTGATGACCTTTTCGTCGCGGACGTAGCGGCCGAGGATGCGGGGGAAGGTGCCGTAGTAGCGGGGGTGGGGGTGTTCGGCGGCGAGCAGGCCGATGGTGGCGACGGCGCGGCCATCGGAGCCGATGGAGACGAAGGGCTGTTTAAGGGCGTAGCGCATATCCTCTTCGTTGTGGTGGAAGAAGACGGTGGGCACGGAGCCGCCGTTGTCGAAGAGGACCTGAAAGAGGGCGTCGACGGGGTCTTTGCCGAGGGCGGCGATGATCTGGTTCATGCGCTGGCCTTCGTACTTCTTGTAGCTGGGGTTTGAAAACGAGGAGACCTGCATGCCTTCCCAGGAGCCGGTGGCGGTGAAATGGTTGTACCAGTTGGTGCCGGGGATGCCGTTGAGGATCTCGCGGGTGAGGCGCTCTTTGAGGGCGGGGTCCTGGATGCGCTTGAGGAGTTCGTTGACGCCGCCTTCGTGGGCCCACGGGGGGATGATGCTCGCAAGATTGTTCTGGCCGGCGCGGTAGGGATAGACGTGGGACTCGACTTCGAGGCCTTCGGCGCGGGCCTTGGCGAGGGTGGCGATGACTTCGGGCATCTTGCCCCAGAGCTTGTTTTCGGCCAGTTTCAGGTGGATGATGTCGACGGGGACGCCGGCGCGTTTGGAGATGGTGATGGCTTCGGCGATGGATTCAAAGACGCCGTGGCCTTCGGTTCTCATGTGCGTCGAGTAGATGCCGCCGTAGGGGCGGGTCTCTTCGCAGAGGGCGACCAGGGTGTCGGTATCGATCCAGGAGCCGGGGGGGCCGGAGAGAGAGCTGGAGACGCCGAGGGCGCCGTCTTCCATAGCCTGTTTGACGAGGGCGCGCATTTGGGTGAGTTCGGCGGGGGTGGGCGGGCCGGCTTTGGGGCCGCGGACCTGGGTCCAGACCTGGCTGGAGCCGACGTAGCTGCCGACGTTGGGGGAGATGCCGGTGCGGAGGAGGCGTTCCCAGTAGTTGGTGAAGCGGGGGAAGTCGCGGGAGGGGGCGGCGGAGGGGCCTTCGCCGAAGATGAGGGTGGTGACGCCCTGGCGGATGAAGGATTGGGCGTTGCCGTCGGCGAGCAGGGAGGTATCGGAGTGGTTATGGATATCGATGAAGCCGGGGGCGACGATCAGGCCGGTGGCGTCGATGGTGCGTTTGGCGAGGCCGTTGAGTTTGCCGATGGCGGTGATTTTGCCGCCGGTGAGGGCGACATCGGCGAGGAAAGTGGGGTTGCCGGTGCCATCGGCGATGCGTCCGTTTTTGATGAGGACGTCGTAGGGTTGCTGGGCGAGGGCGAGGGCGGGTAGCAGGGCGAGCAGAAGGCGCATGGATTGCAGTGTAGCGCTGTTGGGGGTGTTAGGGAACGGTGGATCAGCGTGCGGCGGCGAACCCGGGGACAAAATTAAAGTTGCCGACGAGGAGGGCGGTCGGACACGCGGCGGGCATGGCAGAGGACCCCGGACCTGACCCGGGGGGGACGGTTGCGGAGGCAGGCGGCGGCTGGGGCAAGGGAAGTAGGTTGTTGGCAACGGCGCTGCAGGCGAGATCGTGCTGACGCAGCACCTGGTCGAGGACGTCGAGCCGGGTGCGTTGGGCAGGGGTGAGGAGGGCCTGGATGTCGTTGATGGTTCTGGCTTTTTCGGCTTCCGTTTCGCGGCGAATGGATTCGAGCTCGACGTGGCGAAGGCCGATGGCGGTGGGGTCGAGCGGGTCTTGCCGCATCTGTTCGGCGAGCTCCTGCTGGACGGTCATTTGCCGGATTACTTTATCGAGCCGGTAGGATTCGAACCGGCTGTTCAGCTGTTGGATGCGGGTTGTTTGCGCATCGGTCAATTCGAGATAACGGCGCACCTCCGGAGGAACAGGGACGGGCCGCACAATGAATTGAGCGGAGAGGACGGTATGAAACAAAAGCAACCCGGTGAAGAAGGAGCGCATAGCGTTATGCTACTCCTTTCTACCGGGTTGCGCGCCCCGTTGTCCGTGGGAGGGGGACCTAGGCGGCGGTGATGGTAACGGCGGTGATGGTGTCGCCGCCCTTGACGGCGTCGACGACATCGAGGCCGCTGGTGACCTTGCCGAAGACGGTGTGCTTGCCGTTGAGCCAGGGGCAGGGGACGTGGGTGATGAAGAACTGGCTGCCGTTGGTGCCGGGGCCGGCGTTGGCCATGGAGATGACGCCGCGTTCGTGGCTGTTGGGGTTGCCGGCGAACTCGTCGGCGAACCGGTAGCCGGGGCCGCCGCGGCCGGAGCCTTCCGGGCATCCGCCCTGGATCATGAAATCGGGGATCACCCGGTGGAAGGTCAGGCCGTTGTAGAAGCCGTCCTGGGCGAGGAAGACGAAGTTGTTGACCGTCTTGGGGGCGTTTTTGGCGTCGAGGGCGATGACGATCTGGCCGCGCGAGGTTTCAAAGGTCGCGGTGTAGGTCTTGGTCGGGTCGATGACCATCTCTGGGTATGCTGCGTATTGCTTCATAGGAGTTCTTCGCGTTTCTGTTTTTCGAGGGCTTTGACGATGTCGCTGACCTGCTGCGACCGGTTGCGGTCGGCGATGAGGAGAGCGTCGGCGGTTTCGACGATGACGAGGTTTTCCACACCAAGCAGGGCGACGAGTTTGCCGGGAACGTCGATGTAGTTGCCGGTGGCGAGTTCGGCGATGACCTCGCCGCGGGAGACGTTTGAGTAGATGCCGCGGGCTTCGAGTTCATAGACCGCGTTCCAGGTGCCGACGTCGTTCCAGCCGAACTCGTCGGCGGGGATGCCGACGATGTTCTGGGCCTTTTCGAGCACGGCGTAGTCGATGGAGATGTTTTCGCACTCGGGGAAGGTTTCGGCGAGGGCGGACTTGAACTTCGAGCTGGCGAAGGGCGGGAGGCCGGCGAGCAGGGACGCGGTTTTGGGCAGATGATCGCGCAAGGAGTTGAGCACGACATCGGCGCGCCAGAAGAACATGCCCGCGTTCCAGAAGAAGTTACCGGCGTGGACGTACTCTTTGGCGGTTTCGAGATTGGGTTTTTCGCGGAAGCTGCGGACGGCGACCGGGGTGGTTTCGCCGGCCGTGACGCCCGGAGGGAACTCGATGTAGCCATAGCCGGTTTCGGCCCACCGGGGCTGGACGCCGAGGACGGCGATTTTGCCTTCGGCGGCGGCCTTGAAGGCGGGTTTGACGAGGCGGAGATAGCGGGAGTTCTTCTCGATGACGTGGTCGGCGGGGAAGACGCCCATGACGGCGTCGGGGTCTTGGCGGTGGAGGATCTGGGCGATCAGGCCGATGGCCGGGGCGGTGTTACGCTGGGCGGGTTCGGCGAGGATCTGCTTTTTGGGGACTTCCGGCAACTGCTTGGCGATGGTGTCGCGGAGATGGGAGTTGGTGATGACCCAGATGCGCTCCGGCGGCAGGATGCTGCGCAGGCGGTCGACGGTCTGTTGGATCAACGTCCGCTCGCCGAAGAAGTTCAGGACCTGTTTGGCGGTACGCTTGCGGCTGCGGGGCCAGAAGCGGGTGCCGCGGCCACCGGCCAGGATGAGGCCATATTGGTGATCAGTCTTTGCCATGGGGAGGGGAAAACGTTACTGTACCGGGTAGCCGTGGATCAGGTTGAAGGTCCGGCTCCAGCGGGTTTTGGTAAAGAAGTTGGTTGCCAGATCCTGGATGTGGTCCCAGCCGGGCGTGGAGGACTGCAGACGTTCGGTGGGCGCATCGTAGGACCAATAGATGATGAGCGGCTTGCCGATGATGTTTTCGCGGGGGACAAAGCCCCAGTAGCGGGAGTCGAGCGACTGATCGCGATTGTCGCCCATGGCGAAGTAGCCGTTGTCGGGGACGACGATTTCGTTGCCCTTGAGGTGCTGTTCGAGCATGGTGCGGCCGCCTTCGCTCAGCCGGGTATTGGGCTCGGAGGGGAAGGTGTCGCGGTAGGAATCGAAGTATTCGGTCTTGTGATACTTGTAGGGTTCGGTGAGGGCCTTGCCGTTGAGGAACACCTGCTTGTTTTCGATGCGGATCCGGTCGCCGGGGACGCCGAGGACGCGCTTGACGAAGGTCATGCGGATATCGTCGGGCCAGCGGAAGACGATGATGTCGCCGCGCTTGACTGCCGAATAAGGGAGAAAGTACTTACTGATGGGGCCGGGCGGGGCGTAGGCGAGCTTATCGACGAGCAGATGGTCGCCGATCAGCAGGGTATCTTCCATTGATCCGGTGGGGATGACGAAGGCCTGCACCAGCGTGGTAGTGCCGAACAGGAGCAGGAGAATGGTGACTGTCCATTCGGCGATGGTATGGCGAGGAGTTTCCTCTTTCTGTTGAAGGAAAATCTGTTTCCACAACGGGAAGTCCAGCGCGGAGGCGCCGACGGGGTTTGGCTTTTGATCTTGTTCGAGGGCCACAGGTATCTTCCAATTCTAACTAATCAAACAGCACTTGCCGGAGGTAGGTGTAGAGGTCGCGCAAACTGATGCCGATGTTGACCACACCCAGGCCGGAGATGGCGCCGCGGAGATAGGGATTGGACCAGATCTCCCGCGCGCCTTCGCGCCAGTTGGCGATTTCGTTGCGCTCCCAGCCATCCATCCACGGATAGACGAGCAGAAAGACACCGAGTTCAAAACAGAGAATAATCCAGGCCAGACCGGACAGGCGGGCGAACCAGCTGTTCCTGACGCGGGGATGGAGCGGGGGATCGGGCAGAGGATTCATGAGAAGAGAGTCCGCTGCGCGCGCTCTCGAACCGGAGCATAGCAGAATCTGTGCTCCGGGAGGGGACCGAGCCGGTCGAGGGCCGCCAGATGTTCGGGGGAGCCGTAGCCTTTGTGCCGGGCGAAGCCGTAGCCGGGGTACTGCTCGTCGTACTCTCGCATCCGGCGGTCGCGATGGGTTTTGGCCAGGATGGAGGCGGCTGCGATGGATCGGGAGAGGGCATCGCCGTGGATGATGCCTTGCTGCGGAATGGGGAGGTCGACCGAAGTGGCATCGACCAGGAGATAGTCGGCGGGGCGGGGAAGCGATTGGACGGCCCGGCGCATGGCGAGGCGGGAGGCTTGGAGGATGTTAATGGCGTCGATTTCGGCGGCTGAGGCCGAGGCTACGGCCCAGGCGGTGGCGCGCTCCTCAATCCACTGCTGGAGGCGTTCGCGGGCGGGGACGTCCAATTTTTTCGAATCGTCGAGGCCGCGGAGGGGCTTGGCGAGGTCCAGAATGCAAGCCGCAGCGTAGACCGGTCCGAACAGGCACCCTCGGCCCGCCTCGTCAACACCCGCAATCGCGAGGAAGCCCTGGGCGCGCAAGTTGCGCTCGTAGCGGTTGGAGCAACGCTGCGGCAATGATCGCCTCGCTGCGGTGGAACCTATTCGCGCTCTTTGAGGCGGGCTGCCTTGCCCTTCAAGCCGCGGAGGTAGTAGAGCTTGGCGCGGCGGACAAAACCGGTGCGGACGACCTCGATCTTGTCGATGACCGGGGAGTTGACCGGGAAGATACGTTCGACGCCAACGCTAAAGCTGATCTTGCGGACAGTGATCGTCTGGCTGATCCCTTTATTATTCCGGGCAATCAAGGTGCCCTCGTAGATCTGGATGCGCTCTTTTTCGCCTTCGCGGATCTTGACGTGAACTTTAATGGTGTCGCCGATCCGGAGCACTGGCAGGTCGGTCCGCACCTGGGGTTGGGCGATCTTGGTGAGAGCTACATGTTGCATGATGAATTACCTCAGAGTGGAAGCTTGGGGAGGAGATCGGGCCGGTTTTTATGGGTCTTGGCCAGGGCCGCGATGTGCCGCCACTGCCGGATCGCCTCATGGTTACCGCTTTGCAGAACTTCGGGAACTTTCCATCCCCGGAAATCCGCTGGGCGGGTGTAGTGCGGAGAATCGAGCAGCGGCTCCGAGAAGCTCTCATTCGCGCGGGAGGCCTCGTTGCCGAGGACCCCGGGAAGCAGTCGGGCCACTGCGTCAATCACCAGAGCAGCCGCGAGTTCGCCGCCACTCAAAACAAAATCACCTACGGAAATCTCTTCGTCCACCAGATGGGCGGCGACGCGTTCGTCGATCCCCTCGTACCTGCCACAGATGAGCAGCAGTTCCGACATCTGGCTGAGTCGGCGGGCGGTTTGCTGCGAGAACAGCGCCCCTTGGGCCGACATCAGGACAACCTTCTTATTATGACTCTTTTCTTTGAAAATTGCTTCAGTGGCGTGAAACACCGGTTCCGGTTTCAGCAACATTCCCTCTCCGCCGCCGAAGGGGCGGTCATCGACGCTGCGGTGGCGGTCGAAGGTCCACTGCCGGAGGTCGTGGATTTGGAGTTCGATTCGCCCCGCCTCGGCCGCTTTGGCTACGACGCCGTGGCGGAACGGGCTGTCGAAAAAATCGGGAAAGATCGTGAGGACATGGAACTTCATGGCATGCCCTGGTTAGTTGCGGTTCAACTCGAGCAGGCCATCGGGAATAATGGCCCGGATGAGCCGGTTAGCTGGATCGATTACGGGACAGATGGCACGGGAGAGCGGGATGAGAGCGCCGCTTTCGAGTTCGATCAGATTCGATCCGGGCATTTCGAGGGCGGCGGCGACCGTGCCGAGGGGGGCGCCGGTGGCATCATCGACGACGGCGCAGCCGGGAAGGTCCGACAGATAATACTCGCCGGCGGAGAGGGGAGCCCTTTGGGAGAAGGGAATCCGCACCTCCCCGCCCCGGAAACGCTCGGCATCGGTGATGCTATCGACCCCGGCAAATTTCAGGACGAGTTGGTCTTGATGGAGCCAGGCATCTTCGACGGTGAATGGCCCTAACTCCTGCTGCTGCGCATCAAAAAGAATGACCTGGGTCAATTCCCGGTACCGCTCGGGGCCTTTGGAAAGATCGACGCAGAGAAGTTCACCCCGGTTGCCCCGGGGGCGTATCACCTCGGCCAGGGTGACCCAATCTGGAGTTTGCCCGTCCACCGGCGCCTAGCGATCCTCGACGATTTCGAGACTTACCCGGCGGTTGGCCTTGATCGCAGCCGCGGTCAGGAGCGTACGGATCGAACGGGCGGTACGGCCTTGCTTGCCGATCACCCGGCCCAGGTCGGCCGGCGCCACCCGGAGGGCGAGGCTGGTCCCCTGTTCGCCGCCCGTTTCGGTCACCGACACTTCGGCCGGATGATCGACAATCGAGCGGGCGATCCCTTCGAGGAGTTCTTTGAGCACTGGCGCCATTAGACGGCCACAGGCTCCGGAGCCGGATTGGCTTTGACGAGACGGAGGACCGTGTCGGACGGCTGCGCCCCGACTTTGACCCAATGCGCATACCGGCCGTGGTCCAACACGACGGCGGCGGGTTCGCTGAGCGGGTTGTAATGGCCTAGCACTTCGAGCGCCTTGCTGTCGCGGGCGCGCTCCTTCTCAATGACCACAAGGCGGTAGGTGGGTTTCTTCTTCGAACCGAACCGCGCAAGACGAATTGCCAACATTATTAATATACTCCTGATTGAACTAGCTAGAACTTGAAGTTACCGAGATCGCCCAGCGAGGGGAGCTTACCCAGCTTGGAAAGCTTTTTGCCCAGGAAGCCCTGGCCCGACAGTGTGCCCGAAAACGCTTTCATCATCTTCCGGGCCTGGGTGTACTGCTTTAACAGGTTGTTGACGTCCTCGACGCTGGTGCCGGAGCCCTTGGCGATCCGACGGCGGCGAGAGCCGTTGATAAGCATGTGGTTGTCGCGCTCTTTGGGGGTCATCGAGTCGATGATCGCCACCACGCGGTTGAGTTCTTTTTCGTCGACCTTGGCGTTTTTGAGCTCCTTCATCATGCCACCGCCCAGACCGGGTAGATTCGGCATCATACCCATCAGGTCGCCGAGGGGGCCTAGTTTGCGGATCTGCTTGAGCTGGTTGCGGAAGTCGGTCAGGGTGAACTCATTATCAATGAGCTTCCGCTGCATCTCCTCGGCTTGCTTTTTGTCGATGGTCTCTTCGACTTTTTCGATCAGACTGAGGACATCCCCCATGCCGAGAATCCGGTTGGCGACCCGGTCGGGGTGGAATAACTCAAAGGCGTCCGGCTTTTCGCCAATCCCGATGAACTTCAGCGGTTGGCCGGTGATAGAGCGGATCGACAGCGCGGCACCGCCGCGGGCGTCGCCATCCATTTTGGTCAGGATGATGCCGGTGATTCCCAGCCGCTGATGGAACTGTTCGGCCGATTTGACGGCATCCTGGCCGGTCATGGCGTCGGCGACAAAGAGGATTTCCGTGCGGTGTCAATCAGGATGACGTCCCGACCGGTTTGGATCGCCTCGCGGCGTGCGGAACGGGCCAGTTCGAGCGGTTTGGACTCTTCCGGCGTTCCTGTATAGATCGGGAGGGACAGTTGTTGGGCAAGGACGGCCAACTGATCGCGCGCGGCGGGACGATAAACGTCAACGGAGACGAGCAGCGGGGCGTGCTGGTTTTTCGAGAGCCACCGGGCAAGTTTCGCCGAGGAGGTGGTCTTTCCCGAACCTTGCAGCCCTACAATCATGACGACCGTTGGGGGTTCGTTAGCGAAGCGGAGTCGGGAGGCGTGGGTCCCGAGGGTCTTGATCAACTCCTCGTTGACGATCTTGACGACCTGCTGAGCGGGAGAGAGCGCGGCGAGAACTTCCTGCCCCAGCGCCTTTTCCTTGACAGCTTCGATGAGCTGTTTTACGACCTTAAAGTGGACATCGGCTTCAAGCAACGCGACGCGGATTTCGCGAAGCGCCGCTTCCATGTTTTCGGCAGTGAGTTTTCCTTCGCCGCGCAAGTTCTTGAAAACTCGCTGCAGTTTATCGGAGAGATTATCAAACATGAGAAGACGCACGAACGCGGTTCGCCCGTGTCAGGGTATTCCTATCATATCGTCTCCGGGGGTGGGACCGCAACCGGAGAACCGCCGTCAGCCCCGAGCGGGACTGGCGGCGGATCAAACAAATCTAACGAAAACGGTTTGCGCGCTCTCGCGTGTCGGAGGCCTTTTCGTTTTGCCAGCGGTTTTAAACGCTAAAAGAGCTGCCACAACCGCAAGTGGACTTCACCTGCGGATTGTTGAATTTGAATCCGGACCCCTCGAGGGACTCGACGTAATGAAGGCTCGCTTGGTCGACGAAAACCTTTAGGGGGCCGTAGCTATAGGTCTTATCCAGCATGCTGGGGGTGTTTTCGAAGGCCATCGAGTAGCTGAAGCCCGAACAACCGCCTCCCACCACAGCAATCCGCAGCCCGGCTGGTTTCGGTTCCTGCGAATCGAGAATCTCGGCGACTTTGCCAATCGCCCGTTCCGTTAAATTGATCATAGATGTGCTCTCCGTGCCGAATTGGCAATGACTATTCTAGTTTAGCCCGTTGCGATCACTAGTTCTACCCTGTAATGATGCAGGGTGCGGGTGTGGGGATGCAGCGCAGGTTTTCGAAACCGGAATCCCTGTTCAAGCGTCCGATGTGGCATGAGTGGCGTATTGGATGTTTTAAGCTTCCCGATTGCGGGTTCGGCCGCCAGGACGAAGGCAACAGTGGACCACAGTAAATCCGACGAAGCGCTTCTGGTGCGCCGGGTACAGGCGGGCGACGAGATGGCTTTCCGGGAGATCGTCGAGCGATATCAGTCGAAGATCTATTCGATCATCTACGGTATCCTCCGCAACCACAATGACGCCGAGGATATCGCGCAGCAGGTCTTCGCCAAGGTTTATTTTTCGATTCGGAACTTCGACTTCCGCAGTTCGCTGCTCACCTGGATCTACAAGATTACGGTGAATGAGTGCTACGATTACCTGCGCAAGAAAAAGGTCCGAAAGCTGGTCTACGAGAGTGATTTCTCCGAAGATGACGCGCTCAAGATGGAGAACTGCGACGCGGCGGTTGAGCAGTCTGGCCCGATCGATGAGCGGCTGGCCAACCGGGATCTCGTCACCAAGCTGCTGGCGAAGATTCCCGAACAGGATCGTTCGCTGCTGATGCTCAAAGAAGTGGAAGGCCATTCGGTGGAAGAACTGGCGCAAATGACCGGAATGAACGAGAATACGATAAAGGTTAAACTGTTTCGCGCCCGGCAGAAGCTGCTCAAGTCCGCGCAGCGCTTGCTGCGGATTCCAGCTCGGAGCGTGTAAGCTTGTTGTTTAGCAGGGGAAAGGTTTTGGATATGCATCGTTCCGTTGAGGATCATATCGAAGAGTTTCTCGAGGGCCGTCTGGACGGCCTGGCCCGGGAGGCTTTCGCGGCGCACGTGGGTGTCTGCCGGCAATGCCATGATCTCGTTTCGCAGATGATGGTCCATGCCGAGGTGTTGCACTCCTTGCGGGCGCCGGCGGAGTTGGAGCCTGCGTCCGGCTTTTATGGCCGGGTGATGCGGCGGGTGGAGGCCGAGGGCCGGCCGTCGTTCTGGGGCCTGCTGCTCGATCCGGTCTTTGGCCGGAATCTGGTCTACGCCTCGGCGGCGCTGGTGATTCTGATGGGGGTGTTTTTGTTGGCGACCGAACCGGTGCGGCATGAACTGGCGAGCACCCCGGTGCAGGTTTTGGCTGACCGTCCCACCGTGCCAGTGGACGGGGAAAATCCGCAGAAGGGGCGGGATTCGCTCCTGGTAACTTTGGCGACCTTCGGCGAGTAGGGCTGCCGCCACGACGATGATTCGCTCCAGTGCACCTTGGAAAAACCCGCAGATCCTGGTGGCGCTGGCCTGTGTGTTTTTGTGCGGCGCGGTGTCGGGCGCGCTCGTCTACCGGGCGGCCTCGCAATCGGTGAAGGCGGTCTCCTGGAACGAATCGAATAAAGACGTGACGCTCAAGCGCCTGCAGAAGGAGTTGAGTCTGACGCCGGAGCAGACGGCTGAAATTGAGACCGTGCTCGATGACTTCACGATGTATTACCAGATGCTCCAGGCGCAGATGGACGAGGTGCGGGCGACGGGCAAGTCCCGCATGGACCAGTTGCTGACCGAAGAGCAGCGCAAGAAGTTCAACCGGATTATGAGCGACTTTCGGGAGCGGCAGATCCGCTAGCCTGCACGAGGGCCACGGCGGCGAGAGCGGCGGTTTCCGCCCGCAGCACCAGGGGGCCCAGCGAGACCGGCAACCAGCCGGCGTCGGTGATTTGCGTGGCTTCGCGTTCGGCCCAGCCGCCTTCGGGCCCGAGCAGGAGCGAGGCGACGGGTGGGCGTTCGGCGTGCATCAGTTCGAGCAGGGGCCGACCGCCCGGCCGTTCGTCCAACCAGATTTTCAGGCCCTCACCGGCGGCCAGCGCGGCCGGCCAATCGAGCAGTTCGCCGAGCTCCGGCAGGCGGGGGCGCCGGCACTGCTGGCTGGCTTCGAGCAGAATGCGGCGCCAGCGTTCGATCCGTTTGGGCGCGGCTTTGGCCAGGCCGTGTTCGCTGCGTTCCGAGACCAGGGGCTGAATGCGCCCGACGCCGAGTTCGGTGGCTTTTTCGAGCATCCATTCAAAGTGGTCGAACTTGAACAGGCTGGCATAGAGGGTGACCGGGTAGGGCGCGGGCCGCGGCGCCAGGCGCTGCTCGACGCGGAAGGCCACCAGGCTTTTGCGGGCCACTTCGACCGTGGCGAGGTAGAGATGCTCGTTATCGGAGATCTCAAAGACCTGGCCGGGTTCGACGCGGAGTACGCGCGTCAGATGCTGGGCCATCTCGTCGTGGAGTTCGGCCATATCCCGTTTCACTTCCGGGACGAAGAAAAGTCGTCGCGCCATGGGAGAATATAGGTTCATACCATGATTGCGCACCTGCGCGGCATCCTACTTGAGAAACATCCGCACCAGGCGATTGTCGATTGCCACGGCGTGGGCTACGATGTGGCGATTCCCGTTTCCACCTACACCCGGCTGCCGGATGCGGGCGCCGAGGTCCGGCTGCGGATCTACACCAGTGTGCGCGAAGACGCCATTCAACTGTTTGGTTTCTTTTCGGTCGAGGAGAAGCAGCTGTTTGAAAAGCTCATCACGGTTTCGGGCATCGGCGCCAAGCTGGCGCTGACCGCGCTGTCGGGACTGCCGACGGCCGACCTGGCGGCCGCCATACGGGGTGGGGAGGTGACGATGCTGACGCGCATTCCCGGCGTCGGCAAGAAGACGGCCGAGCGCATGGTGCTGGAGTTGCGCGATAAGATCGACGCCGTGGCGGGGGCCGGCGCGAAGCCGCTCGTGTCCGCGGCGCCGGTGTCGGAGCTTGAAGCCGATATCATCTCAGCGCTGGTGAACCTGGGTTCGCCGCGGCCGGCGGCCGAGGCGGCGGTGCGCAAGGCGCGCGCGACGGTCCCGGGTGAGGAGTTTGAACCGCTGTTCCGCCGGTCGCTCGAGTTGGTTCGTTAAGCCATGGCCAATCGCAAAGTCATTTCGGGAGCGCTCGAGGAAGAGGATAAGAAGTTTGAGTCGGCGCTGCGTCCCCGTCGGCTGGCCGACTTCACGGGGCAGCCCAAGCTTAAGGAGAATCTGGCGATCGCCATTGAAGCGGCGCGGCTGCGGGGCGAGGCGATGGACCATGTGCTGCTCTACGGGCCCCCGGGCCTGGGCAAGACGACCCTGGCGCAGCTGATTTCGCAGGAGCTCGAAGTGGGTTTTGAGCAGACGGCCGCGCCGATTCTGCAAAAGAAGCTGGATCTGACCGGGGTGCTGACCAACGTGCAGGCCCGGCAGGTGTTCTTTATTGACGAGATCCACCGGCTGCTGCCGGATGTGGAGGAGATTCTCTATTCGGCGCTCGAGGATTTTCGCGTGGACATCATGGTGGGCACGGGGCCGGGGGCGCGCACGCATTCCCTGCCGATTCAGCGGTTCACCGCCGTGGGGGCGACGACGCGGCAAGGGCTGATTTCGGCGCCGCTGCGGGGGCGCTTCGGACTGGTCCTGCGGCTGAATCATTACGACGAGGCGGATTTGACGCGGATCGTGAATCGCTCGGCCCGGCTGATGGCGTTGACGATCTCAGAAGAGGCGGCCGGCGAGATAGCCCGGCGCGCCCGGGGCACCCCGCGCATCGCCAACCGTCTGCTGCGGCGCGTGCGGGACTACGCGCAGGTGCGAGCCAACGGGGAGATCAGTTTCGAAGTGGCGATGACGGCGCTCGACCTGCTTGAAGTGGACCGGTTCGGCCTCGATGAGATCGACCAGAAGATCATGATGACCATCCTCGATAAGTACGCCGGCGGGCCGGTGGGGATTAACACGATTGCGGCGTCAATCGATGAAGAATCGGCCACGATTGAGGAGGTCTACGAGCCCTATCTGATGCAGCTCGGGTTTCTCGACCGGACGCCGCGGGGCCGCGTGGGCACACGGCGGGCGTTTGACTACTTCAAGATTGCGCCTCCGGCCGCCGGACCGCAGAACTCGCTGTTTTGAATACGGCGTATCTGGGTCTCGGTTCGAATGTGGGCGACCGCGCGGAGCACCTGCGCTTTGCGCTTGAGGCGCTGCGCCCGGTGCGCGTCTCGGGGATGTATGAGACGGCGCCGCTGCACTATCTGGCGCAGGAGGCATTCTTGAATTGCGTCTGCGAGATCGCCACGGCGCTCTCGCCCTGGGCGCTGCTTGCCGAAGTGCGCCGCCTTGAGCGATTGCGGCAGCGGGAGCGGCCGTTTCCGAACGCCCCGCGGACGCTGGATATCGACATTTTGCTCTATAGCAATTTTGTTCTGCGTTCGCCCGGGTTGACGATTCCGCATCCGCGCCTGGCGGAGCGGGCTTTTGTTGTGGCGCCGCTGGCCGAGTTGCTGCCGGCGTATAGCCCGCTGCTGGCGGGGCTCGGTGGGCAGCAGATCCGGCGGCTTCATGCCACTGCCGCTGGGCCGTGGCCGTGGCCAGGGCCCTTTCGGGGCTGAAGAAGGCGGGGTCAGCGGGCAGCAGATCCGGCGGCTCGATGCCACAGCCGCTGGGCCGTGGCGGCTGCCCGGTCCGCGCTGAAGCACGCGGTGAGCGCGAAGGGCACCACCGACGGGCCGAACAGTTCGACGGCCATGACGCTGCTGGCCAGAGGGGTGCGCGTGGCGGCGGCAAAGACGGCCACGAAGCCGAGCCCGGCCAGCCAGTCCCGGGGCAGGCCGAGGGGGCCGCTGAGGGCGTTGCCTAACGTGGCGCCGATGAAGAACAGGGGCGTGGCTTCGCCGCCGCGGAAGCCGCTGCCTACCGTGACGGCCGTCAGCGCCAGCTTGGCGAGCCAATCGCCGGCGCCGGCCGGCGCCGTGAAGGCCGCCGCGATGGCCGGCACCCCAAGCCCGGCGAACTGCCAGGCCCCGGAGGCGGAGAGCGAGGCGGCCACCAGCGCGCCGCCGGCCAGGACAGAGAGGTGGCGCCGGGCCAGGGCCGTGAGGAGATGAAAGAGCCAGGCCGCGCCGCCGAATAGCAAGCCAGCCGCGGCGGCGCCGACCGTGCCCGGCCATCCGGGCCAGGTCGTGATCCGGTAGACGGTATGCTGGGCGCCCCAGGCCTGGGCCACCCCGTCGGCGGCGAAGGCCGCCAGCAGGCAGGGCAGGAGTACGGCGGGCGTGGCGGCGCGGAGTCCGGAGATTTCGCTGGCGTAGAGCAGGCCGGCCCAGGGGGTGCCGAAGACGCTGCCGAAGCCGGCGGCGATGCCGATGCGGAGGTCGGCGCCGGCGCGGGCGGCCCAGGCGGCGCCGGCCTGCACGGCGGTGCCCTCGCGCCCGGCCGAACCGCCGCACAGGTGGGTGAGGAGCGTGCCGGTGAGCACGGCGGGCGCCATTTTCGAGCTTACGCGCTTTTGGGGATCGGCGAGGTCGGCCAGCACCTCCGCCATGCCGCCCGCGCCCGAGCGCCGGTAGAGCCATTGCGTCAGCCAGCCGGCGGCGGGCAGCAGCCAGACCATGGCGTGATGGGCGGCGAACCATTCCCCGGCCCGGTCGAGTGACCACAACAGGAAGGCCGAGGAGGTGCCGGCGAGCAGGGCGGTGGCCAGGATCTGGAGAAGGCGCCCGGGCGCTTCAGCCATCGGCGCCCAGCCGTTCCACCTGGACCCGGGCGATGCGGTTGCGCTCCATCTCCATGACGGTGAAGCGCAGCTTTTCGTGTTTGACCTGGGTGCCCACCTGCGGCAGGTCGCCGAGCTCAAACAGGAGGAAGCCGGCCAGGGTTTCGTAGCCGTCGTCGGAGGGCAGTTCGATGCCGTACTGGTTGGCGAGGTCGGGGATGTTGATCATGCCGTCGACTTCGAAGCTTTGGGCGTCGGCGGCGGCCCGGGGGCGGGAGATGTCGTGCTCGTCTTCGATTTCGCCGAAGACCTGTTCGAGCACGTCTTCAAGGGTGACGAGGCCGGCCACCGAGCCGTGTTCGTCGACGACGATGGCCATGTGGGAGTGGTGTTCGCGGAACTCGTCGACGAGTTCGTGGAGGGATTTGGTTTCGGGTACGAACAGCGGCTGGCGCATCACCTTGCGCAGATCGAAGCCGCGGGCGTTGGAGCGGCGGGTTTCCGGCGCGGCGCGGCGGCTCATCCAGACCTGGACGAGGTCCTTGAGATGGACGACGCCGACGATGTGGTCGGGCGCCTTTTCGTAAACGGGAAGGCGGGAGTACTGGTGTTCGTTGAGCTGGCGCAGCACGTGGTCGAGCGTGGAGGAGACGCTGACTGAGACCATCTGTTTGCGGGGGACCATGATCTCGCGGGCAGCGAAGTTGGATAGCTCGAGGAGGCGGCGAATGGCGTCCTCCTCAAAGCCGACCAGGTGGCCTTCGGTGCGGCTCGAGGCGACGATGAACTTCAACTCTTCGACCGAGTGTCCGCTCGATTGGGTCTCGCCGCTGACGCCAAGGCGGGCGGAGATGGCGTTGGCGGAACGCTCGATCGTGGTGACGAGCGGCCCGGCGATGCGGGAGAAGACAAGCAGGATAGGCGCGACGAGCACGGCGAGTTTGTCGGCTGAAGCGAGGGCGACGTTCTTCGGGACCACCTCGCCGAGGACGACGTGAAAATAGGTCATGACGGTGAAGGCCGCGGTGATGGCGATGCCGTGGAAGAGGGCGGTGGTGGTGGTGGTCATGACGGGCTGCAGCCAGCCGATCAACATTTGAAACAGCGTATCTTCGCCGGCCCAGCCGAGGCCGAGGCTGGTGAGCGTGACGCCGACCTGCGTGACGCTCAACATACGTTCGGGGTTTTCGAGCAGACTGAGCGCTATTTTCGCTCCGGCCTCGCCTTCGTCGGCCAGCGACTGCAGGCGGGACTTGCGCACCGAGAGCATGGCCGCTTCCGAGGCGGCGAAGAATCCGTTCAGCGCGACAATCAACGCCAGTAAAAGAAAACGATATCCGTAGTTGGCTTCTGACATGCAGGGGTGCGCGCTGCCGGGACCGATACAATACAGGGAGTGCGCTCGAATTGGCTTATCAAGTTTATCAACTCAATCATCGGTATCGTGGCTCTGTCTGCCGCGGTGGCGGTTTGGTGGTTCGGGTGGCGTCCGCTGCCGCAGACCAGCGGCGCGGTGGGGGCGCCGGTGGGTGCGGCCGTGACCGTGCATCGGGATGCGCACGGCTTGCCGCGGATTGAAGCCGCCACGCTCGAAGATCTGCTGTTTGCCCAGGGGTATGTGACGGCGCAGGACCGGCTCTGGCAGATGGAGTCGCTGCGGCGGGCGGCGAGCGGGACGCTGGCCGAGGTGGTGGGGGCGGGGGCTTTGGAGTTGGACCGCGAGACGCGCGGCTACCGGATGGCGCGGATTGCCGAGCGGCAACTGGCGAACCTGCCGGCGGCCGACTATGCGGCGCTGGCGGCGTTTGCGCGCGGGGTGAACCATTACATCCGGCAGCAGCGGGGCAATTACCCGGTCGAGTTCCGGCTGCTTGGTTTTGACCCGCGGCCCTGGCGCGTGGAAGATACGCTGGGCATTGGGCTGCTGATGTTCCGGACGCTGTCGAGCACGGGCCGGATGGAGTTACAGAAAGCGGCTCTCTTACAGAAAGGCGACCGCGAGAAGGTGGAATATCTGTTTGCGACGCGGGGCGGGGTGGACATCCAACCGGGTTCGAACGCCTGGGCGCTGGCTCCGTCGCGCACGGCATCGGGCAAGGCGCTGCTGGCCAACGATCCGCATCTGCAGCATGGGATTCCGGGGATCTGGTATCCGGTGCAGTTACGGGGCGGGGGACTGGCGGTGCGCGGGGTGACGATTCCGGGGATTCCGGGTGTCCTTGTGGGGCGGAACGAGCGGATCGCCTGGGGCATTACGAATCTCGCCTTCGACGTGCAGGATTACTATCTGGAGCAGTTGGACCCGGCCACGGGCCGCTACCTTTATAAGGGACAGGTGCTGCAGGCGGACTTGGACCGGGAGTTGATTCCGGTCAAGGGGCAGGCCCCGGTGGAGTTCCGGCAGTGGGTGACCGGACACGGACCGGTACTGACGACGGTGGGCAACCGGCAGGCGGCGCTGCGGTGGACGGCCGCCGCGGCCGAGCCTTTTGTTTTTGCGATTCTGCCGCTGAACCGGGCGAGGAACTGGGAGGAGTTCCGTTCGGCGCTGGCGAGTTTTCCGGCGGCGCCGAGCAATGTGATCTACGCCGACGTGGATGGCAACATCGGCCTGCAGACGATGGGACGGCTGCCGATTCGACGCAAGCACGCCGGGGATGTACCGGTGGAGGGGGCGACGGGGGAGTTTGAGTGGGAGGGGTATATCCCGTTTGCCGAGATGCCGAGCGTTTACAATCCGCCGTCGGGGCGCGTGCTGACGGCGAACCAGAATCCGTTTCCGGCTAACTATCCCTATCTGGTTTCGGGGAACTTTTCGGCGCCCTACCGGGCCCGGCAGATTGCTGATCGGATTGGGGCCGTGCCGAAGTGGACGGCGGCGTCGACGATCGAACTGCAGGCCGATGTGTACTCCGGGTTGTCGCATCATTTGGCGGGGCATGTGGTGGCGGCGTGGGCACGGCGGGGGAGTCCGGCTAATCTGGCCCCGGCCGTGGCGTTGTTGCGCGAATGGAACGGGCAGATGATGCCGGAGTTGGCCGCGCCGCTGGTGATCACTTACACGTATCAGCATCTGCGCCGGATGATTGCCGAAAAGGCCGCCGGGCAGTCGGGGGCCGAGTACAACATCGACATCAGTTCAGCGCACATTGAAACGCTGATCGAGCGGAAGCCGCCCGGTTGGTTTCCGGATTGGGATGCGGTGTTGCTGCGGGCGTGCGAGGAGGGATTGGAGGAGGGGCAGCGGACGCAGGGGGCCGATGTGCGGAAGTGGCGTTACGGGATCTACAATGAGCTCACGGTGCGCCATCCGGTGCTGGAGCGGTTGCCGTGGATTGGCGGCTACTTCAACCTGGGGCCTTATCCGGCAAATGGGTCGACGACGACGGTGAAACAGACGTCGGCGCGTTTGCTGCCGTCGATGCGGATGGTGGTGGACTTTGGCGATCCGGCGGGCGGGTCGTACCATCTGCCGGCGGGCGTTTCGGGCCATCCGTTCTCGGGGCATTACAAAGATCAGTGGAGGGCCTATCAGAGTGCGGAGGGTTTTCCGCTCGATTCGCCGGCCGTTTCGACGCTGATTTTGCAGCCGGCCCCGTAGAAAATTTCCGGTTCTGCCGATAGACCGGCAGAGGCTGGCACTATGTACAAGTTTTTTGCTGTGTGGGCTGGGGGCCTGCTGACTCTGCTGGGGGCTTCGCTCTGGTATGTCTTCACTCCGGGGTCTGTCCCGGAAGGGCAGTCGCCGCTCGTGAGTCTGGGGGCAGGGAGCGTGGGACCATTTCAGACTGACTTCAACCGGGCGGCGGACCGCATCCGGGTGGTGGCGGTGCTGTCACCGACGCGGCCGGCGGCGCTGGCCGGGGCGACGGCGCTGCAGCTGCTGCTGATGGAGTTTGCCGATTTACCTATTCTGGTCCAGGTGGTTTGGGAGCCGCAGGAGGAGTCCGACTGGGCGCCGCCGCCGACGGAGGTGCTGGCGCGGTTGCAGGACAAGCGGGTGAAGCAGTATTGGGATAAGAGCCGAAGGGTGTCCGCGGTGTTGGGGACCGGGCAGGTGCAGGTGTTTTCGCGCGGCGCGGCGTGGCGGGAGGCGTTGCCCGCTCCGGCGCTGGCCGCCGAATCGGCGAGCGCCGCGGCCGGAACGCTGCGGACGTTTCTGCAATCGGTTACTCCACCCGCTGAAAGCGACCGTCCGCAAGTAGCCGGTAACGCTGCCCGCGCCATTTGATGGTCCGGCCGAAGAAACCGGCGACCCAGAAGGCAAAGCTCAACAGGTCCTGGACGGGCAGCAGCGGCCAGCGGCGGCGGCAGACCGGGTCGTGAAGCACCGATTCGGCGGTGGCCCAACCGGCTAAACTGCGAAACGAAGCCACCAGGAACAGTACGGGCCACCAGGCGGGCTCCACGGCGACGAGCAAAAGGGCGAGGGGGATGGGATTGATGAAGATCTGTCCGATATAGCCGAGTGGGCGGGAGCGGCGCGTGGAGCGGTTCCAGCGGATGCGGTGGGCGGCGTTTTGCCGGAATCTTTCGCTGCCGATGCGGTGCTCAATCACGTAGCTCGACAGTCCGACTCCGAGGCCGCGGTCGGCCGCGAGGTTGCCGAGCATGAAGTCCTCGGCCAGATACTGCTGCAGCAACTCCCAGCCGCCGACGGCGGTGATGGCCCCGCGGCGGGCGGCGATGGTTGGGCCGACGGCGAAACGCATACCGTCGAGCATCCGGGCGACCAGGACGCCGCCCCAGAATTCGGTGTTCATGCCCATGGCTTCCAGTTGGGACCAGATCGACCGGCCGGCCACCGCCCGGTAGGGGCAGGTGGTCACGGCCAGTCCACGGTCCGCGGCAAACTCGCCGGCGATGGTGCGGGCCATCGCGGGAGTCACGCGGATATCGGAGTCGCTCATGATGAGCAGGTCATGTTGGGCCTGCTGCATCATGAGCGACAAACTCCAAACTTTAGCATTAGGCCAGGGGGGCTCGCCCGTGAGGATGATCCGGGCGGCTACGTTGGGGTATTCGCGGCGGAGGGATTCCACTAACGGGTAGGCGGGATCGGCCTCCGTACGCACGGCGAAGAGCAGTTCAAAACTGTCATGATCCTGAGCAAAAAAACTCCGTAGATTGTCTTCGAGGCCCTCGTCGAGCCCGGCGAGCGGTTTGAGAATGCTGACCGGTTCGCTCGCGGGGGCGACGTGGCGGGCGGCCCGGTAGCGGCGGACGGCGACGGCAATCAGCCCGCAGTAGACGAGCGAACCGGTGAGCAGGCCCGCCAGAAGCCACGCCGCCAAGGGTTTATTCCGTAGTGGCGCGGGAAGCGATCAGCTCCCGGATGCGGGCGCGGAAGGCCTCGACGGCCTGCACGCCGAGATCGCCGTGTTTGCGGTGCCGGACCGAGACGTTGCCGCCTTCGGCTTCGCGGCCGCCGATGACGAGCATGTAGGGAATCTTCTGGAGTTGGGCGTCGCGGATTTTGGCGTTGACTTTGTCGTTGCGGTCGTCGAGGGTGACGCGGACGCCGTCGGCGGCAAGCTGGTCGACAACCTGGCGGGCGTAATCGTTCTGCTTATCGGTGATGGGGAGAACGGCGACCTGCACGGGGGAGAGCCAGACGGGGAAGGCGCCGGCGTAGTGCTCAACCAGGATGCCGAAGAAGCGTTCGACGCTGCCGAACAGGGCGCGATGGACCATCAGCGGCTGGTGCTTCTTGCCGTCTTCGGCCGTGTATTCGAGCTGGAAGCGCTGCGGGAGGGTGAAGTCGAACTGGACGGTGGAGAGTTGCCATTTTCGGCCGATGGCGTCGACGAGTTTGACGTCGATCTTGGGGCCGTAGAAGGCGGCTTCGTCCTTCATCAGCTTGGCCTTCATACCCACTTTTTCGGTGGCGGCGAAGAGGGCTTTTTCGGCCAGGGCCCAGAGTTCGGGAGTGCCGTCGTACTTGCCGCTGGCGCCGTCGTCCCAGGTGGACAGTTCGGCCTCGTATTGCGTGAAGCCGAAGGTATGGAGGGTGTGGATGGCGAATTCCAGACAGCCGACCACTTCGCTTTCGATCTGATCCGGGGTGCAGAAGATGTGGGCGTCGTCCTGGGTGAAGCCGCGGACGCGCAACAGGCCGTGCATGGTGCCGCTGCGCTCGTAGCGGTAAACGGTGCCGAGTTCGCCGAGGCGGACGGGGAGGTCGCGGTAGCTATGGGGCGAGTTGGCGAAGATCAGGATGTGGCAAGGACAGTTCATCGGCTTGAGCTGGTACTCGGCATCGTCGAGTTCCATCGGCTTGAACATGTTCTCGCTGTAGAAGTTGGCGTGTCCGGAGACCTTCCAGAGGTCGCGGCGGGCGACGTGGGGGGTGTAGACGAGGGAGTAGCCGCGCTCGAGATAGGCCTCGCGCATCCAGTCTTCGAGGGTTTTGCGGATGATGCCGCCCTTGGGGTGAAAGAAGATGAGGCCGGGTCCGGCGAGCTCCTGGATGCTGAACAGGTCGAGTTCGGCGCCGAGTTTGCGGTGATCGCGGCGTTTGGCCTCTTCCTGGCGGGCGATGAACTCGTCGAGCTCCTTTTTGGTGAAGAAGGCGGTGCCGTAGATGCGCTGGAGCTGCTTGTTGTGTTCGTCGCCTTTCCAGTAGGCCCCGGCGAGGTGGAGCAGTTTGAAGGCCTTGATTTTCTTGGTGGAAGGCAGGTGGGGTCCGCGGCAGAAGTCGATGAACTGGGGGCCGAGCGTGTATTCGCTGAAGACTTCGCCGGCGCGTTCGGCGATGAGCTCGCTTTTCATCCAGAGGTGGGCGTACTTTTTGAGGCCCTCCTCTTTTTCGGTCATGACGCGATCGTAGGTGAGGTTCCGGGCCTGGATGTCCCACATTTTGGCTTCGATCTTTTCGAGGTCGTCGGCGGTGAAGGGGACGGTTTTGTCGAAGTCGTAGTAGAAGCCATTCTCAATGGGGGGGCCGATGCCGAGTTGGGTATCGGGCCAGAGTTCGAGGACGGCGGCGGCGAGCAGGTGCGCGGTGGAGTGGCGGTAGACTTCGAGCGACTCCGGGTCGCGGGTGGTGAGGATCTGGAGGTGGACGTCCGCGTCGAGGGGGCGGTTGAGGTCGGCCATCTCGCCGTTGACTTTGGCCGCGATGGCGTCGTCGGCCAGGCGGGGGCTGATGGCGAGGGCGACGTCGAGGGGGCGCGATCCGGCGGGAAGGCTCTTCTGACTGCCGTCGGGCAGGGTGATGACGATGCTGGACATGAGATGTTTACGTCGGCGGATTGGCCCGGCAAAGGGCTGAATCCAAAGGAAGAATGTAAACATCAGAGTAGCATATGACCGGTTCGGACACCCCCCATGCGCTCGCCCCCGGACGGGCGGCCTGTCCCGGGCGCGCTGGCTGTTATGATGGGATTCCGCGCATGGACACCGCCCAGGCTCTGGCAGAAATGGACGAATCCGCTCTGGTCGAAATGGCCCGGCAGGGCGAGGACGGGGCGTTTTCGACGCTGGTGAGCCGCTACCACCGAAAGGTTTTTCGCCTAGCGAAGAACATTACGCAGAACGATGAGGACGCCGAGGATGTTCTGCAGGAGGCTTTTCTCAAGGCCTATACGCATCTGGACCGGTTTCATGGGGATGCGAAGTTCTACACGTGGGTGGTGCGGATTGCGGTGAACGAAGCGTTGATGAAGCTGCGCAAGCGGCGGAGCGGCAAGACGGTCTCGCTCGATGACGAGATCGACCTTGGCGAGGAGCAGGTGACGCGGGAGATAGCGGTTTGGGATGGAGATCCCGAGCAGAAGTACGGGCAGGCGGAGTTGCGGCAGATTCTGGACGAAGCGATTCAGAGTCTGAAGCCGGCTTTTCGCACCGTGTTTCAGTTGCGGGATGTGGAAGAGTTGTCGACGGAGGAGACGGCCGAGGCGCTCGAACTCTCCGTTCCGGCGGTGAAGAGCAGGTTGCTCCGGGCCCGCCTGCAATTACGGGAACGCCTGACGAAGGTATTCAAGCGAAAGGGAGACGACGCGCTTGCTTACATGTAAAGAGTTTTTGACGGAATTGAACGCGTTTCTCGATGAAGAGACGGACGCGCTGTTGCGGATGCAGCTGGAAAAACACATCAACGAGTGTCCCAATTGCTGGGTGGTGGTGGACACCTGCAAGAAGACGATGAAGGTGTTCAAAGGCATGGAGCCGCAGCCGATTCCGCGCGAGGTGGAGGGGCGGTTGATGGAGGCGTTGCGCCGCAAGATGGAGGCCCGGCGGACGGGCGAATCCTGAAGGGGAGTCAGCGTCCGATTTCGGTGAGCATGGAGACGGTTTCGAGCTGACCGTGGTCGGCGAGCGCCGTGGCGAGGTGGCTGAACTGGCCGGTGTAGGCAGGAAACTCGATGGTGGTTTCCGAGCCGCGGTGAAACAGCTCCGGGTTGACGGGGAAATCGAGGCCGGCCAGGGTTTCGAGGGTTTCCTCGAGATCCTGGGCCGAGGTGGTCAGACGGACCATAATCAGCTCTCCTGCGGCTCCGCGCAGGGCATGCTGGTTGCGAAGAGGGGGGCGCATGCGGCAAAACTCCTTTAGCACTTTTTAGCGTGGTTGCAATTTGTCGGGCTGGCAGCGGGTGCGAGGCCTAAATCAATCCACGTTCTTTTTGACCGTATCATTGCGGGGACGGGCAGGCAAGTAAATTCCCGGCGAGAACTTTTTTTCTCACACTGTGTGGATGCTTCCGATATGAACAGTGTGATACCAGAACAAACCTCTACATGGTCTCTAGACATCGCCAAGCGAACTCGCCAGTTGCTCTCCAAGTTGCCGCTAAACCGCCGAATGTGGCTAGCGGTAGGCCTCTTAACGCTGCCGGTCATGGCGGCCCTTTATTTTGTGGTTACTGCCTTGCAGAAGGACATCAACTTCGCGGCCCGGGAAAGGACGGGTGTGGTTGATGCGGGTCCGCTGCTCACGAAGGTGATTGCGGGCGGTAAGGATGCCGGGGACGCGCAGACGAAGTTGCGTCAGTTGATGGATGACAGCTTCCTGATCCTCGATCCCGATCTGGATGCCTATAACCTGATGGACGCCGTGGGTTTGTTGCTGCCGCAGTTGGCGGCCAAGCCGGATTCGCCGGATCTGCTGGCCAGTCTGTTGCGGTCGGCCAAGGCCTCGTTGAAGGAGGACGAAAACTTCTACGGCGTCAGTGCGTCGTTTCAGGAGCGGTTTCCCCTGGTCCTGCAGGCGTTGGAAAAGGCGGTGAGCAAGCCCTCGCAGGATCCTCGGGAAGTCGGCGAGAAGATGAGCAAGTTTGCTCAGGTGGCGCTGGCCGAGCTCGACGTGTTGTTGGCGGCCCGGCAGAAAGCTTACCAGGACAAGATTGTGTTCGCTAGCGTGACCACGTTGTTCTTCTACATCCTGGGTGTGTTCATTGCGATTCAGGTTCCGATCAGCATTACGGTGGAGATTGGCACGGCGGCGCAGGCTCTGCATGGCGGTGCGGTGCAGATGCAGTCGACGGCGGATTCGGTGGCGGGGATCAGCGCGGGCATCTCTTCGGGGGCCTCGGAGCAGGCGTCGTCGGTAGAAGAGATTGCGGCGATGATGCAGGAAACCCGTGACCGGGCACACCGGGAGCGGGAGGAGACCTCCAGCATTGCTCGCAGCATTGCGGGTTTGTCGAAGGAGATCACGCAGGGTAACGATGCGGTGTCGCAGTTGCACGCGGCGATGCAGCAGATTCAGAATGCCTCGGAGCGCGTTCGCGGCGCGGTGAGCATCATCGGACAGATTGCGTTTCAGACCAATCTGCTGGCGTTGAACGCGGCGATTGAAGCGGCGCGGGCTGGTGAGCACGGTTTGGGATTTGCGGTGGTGGCTGACGAGGTTCGGGTTCTGGCCCGTCGGTGTGCTGCGGCCGCCGAGGACACCGATGCGATCATGTTGGAGGCCAAGGCAAGCGCGACTGAGGGTGCGGCCCGCACCGATCAGGTAGCGCAAGCGTTCCAGGACATTCTGAAGGGCTCGAAGGCAATTGACAGCTCGGCTTCGTTGCTGAGTCAGGGAGCGATCGACCGGACGGCTTCGATGGATCAGATTGCCACGGCTCTGCAGGGGGTATCGACCGTGGTCCAGAAGAACGCCGAGGCCAATCATGGTGCGGCGATGGCGACCGATCAACTCCGCGGCGAGATCGTCACGATGACCTCGGTCGTCGAGCGGCTCGACACCCTGCTGGGACGGAAGTCCTAAGTGGTATTCCAGGCAGTGTTAGGCTGCCTGGAAGGTATTTCTCCTTCGAACCATTCTTCGCCGCCGTTTTGTTCTTGTTGCGCCTCTTGAGCCAGGTTTGGGCCCAACGCACCATGGCAACGGCGGCGAACGCCGGTTTGGAGGGTTTCGGTGGTGATAATGGCCGGGCCACCGCGGTGCAGTTGAGCACTCCGAGTCCGCCGCATCACCCCAGCCGTCGTCATCAGCACCCGCGCTACTCCGGAGACGGAGGCACGGCGGTCACCGCCACCCTGAGCAAGCCACAAGAGATCCCGCCCTCGACGCTGCGGGGAACTTGTACATCGCCGCAATCGGCAACCTGCCCGTGCGCCGCGTTGCCCCAGTGGCATCATCTCCACCTACGCCGGTACCGGGGGGCTACATCGCCACCGAAGAGGGTGGTCAGGCGAGTGCTGCAGACTTGGCCGGTTCGACCAGTCTGGTGTCGGACGCGGCAACCTCTCCATCGGGGAGTTACAGAGCCGGGTGGGGGCGAGCGACCCCGCGCGGCGTCATCTCCACGGCAACCCGGCTGGCAAACGGGAACGGCATCGCCGTTGATTCGGCCGGCAACTGACTGCTTACCGATACTTGTTTGCCAGGTTACTTGTTTGCCAGGTCACGCCCGGCGGGCTCATTTCGCTCGCCCTGGCGATCGCCGTCACGAACCCCCACCGCATTCGCCGCGTGGGCCCCATGGCTCCGGTCACCACCGGCACGGCTTCGTTTGTAACCTCGGGGATCTCCCAACTGTTCCCCTTCACCTTCTTGCACCCGGGGGGGCGACCTGGTTCGCGATGACGGCGTGGCTACCGGCTGGTCCGATGCGCTGACCGAACTCCACCCCGTAACGCTACGAGGAACCGGGCTCCACGGAGGGCATTCAGAGACCGTGTGGGCGCTGACCAATGCGGCGGTTGAAGGCGCTCGGGCCTGCTCTGTCGCCTACTACAAACCGGGTAATCTGCGCTTCCTGTATTGGGACGGCAATGCCGCGCAGTCGATGCCGCTGAGCGATGCCCACACGCTCGAGAACGCGCCGTGCCGCGTGTCGGCCGAATGTTCGAGCGTGACCAGTGGGCGAAACACGCTGGCGGTGTGTTGATCAATGCTATTGGGACTGACGAGTCCGGGGAAGGTCGTCGGCGTGCGGCGGCTGCCGGAGGAAAGGCCAGGGCGGGGCCTAGGCGGGCCCGGGTGCGCGAGCCCATCGTATGATATAAAATTTCAGAATGCAGCAGCCACTCCGCGGGGTTTTCCCGATCCTGTGTACCACTTTTGACGACCGCGGCGAGGTGGATTATGCCAGCCAGACCCGCCTGGTCCATTACCTGCTCGACCAAGGGGCGCACGGGTTGGGCCTGTTCGGCAATGCCAGCGAGGGCTATACGCTGTCGACGGAGGAGCGGATTGCGCTGATGAAACTGATCCGGCGCGAGGCCGGGCCGCAAGTGCCGCTGATCGCCTCGTCGGGACATACGGGGACCGATGCGGCCGTGGCGCTGTCAAAGGAGATGGAGGATCTGGGCGCCGATGGGCTGATGATCCTGCCGCCTTACTATCTCAAGACCGACGGCGACGGCCTGATGCACTACTTTGGCGAGATTTCGCGCGCCGTTTCGATTCCGATCATGGTGCAGGACGCGCCGCTGCTGACGCAGGTGCCGCTGCCGGTGCCGCTGCTGGCGCGCATGGGCCGGGAACTCGAGCACGTGCAACTGGTCAAAGTCGAGGCACCGCCGACCGCGCCGAAGACCTCGGCTTTGCATGCGGTGGCGGGGGAGTCGCTGACGTTGTTTGGCGGGCTGAACTGTCAGTTTTTTATTGAAGAGTATCAGCGCGGCGCCCGCGGGCAGATGCCGGGCAGCGACCTGACGCGGGAGTTGGTGACCATTTGGAACCGGCTGGAGGCCGATGACGTGGCCGGGGCGTGGCAGGAGTTTGAGCGGATTCTGCCGCTGCTGCGTTTTGAGCTGCAGCCGGGGATGGGCGTTTCGGCGATGAAGCACAACCTGGTGGCCGAGGGGATCATCGCCACGGCGCGGGTGCGGCATCCGACCGCTTCGCTCGACGCGGTTTCGCTGGCTGAACTCCAGTTCCTGCGGGAACGCATCCGGACTGGCGTGGCGGTCTAGGGATGTCTTCGTGGCACTGGGGCGTTGCGACCCTGCTGTTTCTGTCGACGGTGATCAACTACATCGACCGGCAGACGTTGTCCGTCCTGGCGCCGACGCTGACCAAAGAGCTGGGCATCTCCGACCAGCAGTACTCGAACATTCTGACGGCGTTTCTGGCCGCTTACACATTGATGTACGCCGGGTCGGGGTTTCTTGTCGACCGGTGGGGTACGCGCTTTTCGTTGGGTTTGTTCATGGTCTGGTGGAGCGCGGCCAACAGCCTGCACGCCTTGGTGCGGGGGCCATGGTCGCTGGGCGCTTTCCGGTTCCTGCTGGGCGCCGGGGAGAGCGGCAACTTCATGGCGGCGTTCAAGGGCGTCTCGGAGTGGTACGCGCCCAAGGACCGGGCGTTTATCAATGGATTGATCCAGGCCGGGGCGAGCGTAGGCGCCGTGGTGGCCCCGCCGATGGTGACGGTGCTGGCGTCTCATTACGGCTGGCGGATGGCGTTTCTGGCGACGGGCGCCCTGGGGCTGTTCTGGCTGATTCCCTGGTTGCTGGTCACCCGGCGCGCGGAGGCGCTGCCGCTACCGGAAGGTCCGCGGCGGCAATGGACCGAGATGTTGCGTTACCGGCAGACGTGGGGTTTATTGGCGGCTCGTTTTTTCTCCGACCCCGTGTGGTGGTTTTATCTGTTTTGGCTGCCCAAGTACCTGGTGGACCAGCGCGGCTTCACGATGGCGGAGATGGGCATGCTGGCCTGGGTACCGTATCTGACGGCGGACGCGGGCAGCCTGGCGGGCGGATGGCTCTCCGGTCAGTTGATTCGCCGCGGTTGGAGTCCGGTGGAGGCCCGCCGGGCGTGGATGCTTCCTTTTGCTGCGTTGATGCCGCTTTCGATGGCCGTGGGGTTTGTCGAGAGCCGGACGGTATCGCTCGCCTTGATTTGCATCGTCACGTTTGCGCACATGGGATGGAAGACCAATCAGGCAACTCTGACCAACGACATCTACCCGCGGGAGGTGGTGGGTACGGTGGCCGGCTTACTCGCCTTTGGCAACGGGATGGGCGGGACGATTTTCACGGCGCTGACCGGCTGGATGGTGGTGCACTTCAGCTACGCGAGCGTTTTCGTTTTGATGGGGCTGCTGCACCCGATTTCTTACCTGATCGTCCGGTGGCTGGTGCGGACACCGCTGCAAACGACGCAATCATCGCATCCTTAGCGCGGTAGATATGTTTCCGCAGGCACTCTTGGGCGCGCTGGACATGTTTCGCTTTCAAGGCGGCGACAATCTCTTCGTGTTCGCCCTGCTCCTGGGCGAATCGCGCCAGCCATTCTTTACTTTGAAACGGCGTTTCGGTTTTGCGGCTCTCCGAGGCGTGGATGCGGGCGATGGTCAGATGGGCGTTCAGCCCGGCGTAGACCTCTTCGAGCCGTTTGTTGCCCGCCGCCTGCAGCAGGGTCTGGTGCAGGTCGCTGTTGGCCTCTTCGTGCAGGCGCAGCGACTCTTCGTGGGCGACGGGTTGGCGCAGCAGGGCGAGCAGTTCGTCAAACTCCGCTTCCATGGCGCGGGACAGGCGCGGAATGGCCAGTTCGGCGGCCAGGCATTCGAGGGCGCAGCGGACTTCGAAGGTCGATTGGATGTCCTCGACGGTCAACGTAGCGACGAAGGTGCCGGAGCGGGGGCGGATTTCAATCAACCCTTCGGTGCACAGGCGCTGGACGGAGTGGCGCACCGGGGTGAGGGAGACGCCGAGTTTTTCGGCGATCTCTTCGACCTGCAAGCGCTCCCCAGGCTTGAAACCCCGGGTAAGAATGGCATCGCGCAGGGCTTCGTACACCTCGTCGGTGGCGCGTTTCCGGGTAAGTCGGCGAAGTTTCATTCGGTTACTACCGTTATTATCAACATTTGGAGATCTCATGCGCATTGAGAAAATCAGGGCGATTGCCGTACGAGTGCCGCGCGACGGGCAGTCGGCCCGCGGCTTGGCGGGTTCGCCGACCGGGGTGAGCGGGGAGGGTCGCTACCGCTGGTCGACAGCGTACCCGGTGCTCTATCCGGTGGACTTTGAGACGGCGCTGGTGCGGGTGGACCTTTCCAACGGCATGACGGGCTGGGGGGAGGCGCAGGCGCCGCTGGCACCAGAGGTGGCTTGCACGATTATCGAGCTGTTGTTTGCTCCCTTGCTGGCTGGCCGCCCGTTTGCGGGGACGGCGGCGGAGATTAGCGAGATTCGGGAGCTGCTCTACAACACGATGCGCGTCCGTGGGCAAACGGGCGGCTATCAATTAGACGCGATGGCGGGGGTGGACCTGGCGCTTTGGGACCTGGCCGGCCAACTGGCTGGTCAACCGGTGGCCCGGATGCTGGGCGGCGGGGTGGGGCGCGTTCCGGCGTATGTGTCCGGGGTGGCGGGGGCCACCGACGAGGAGCGGTTGGCGTTTATTGGCGATTATGTCGAGCGGGGATTTCGCCTTTTCAAGGTCTATCTCGAAGAGTCGTGGCCGGAGTTGGAGCGGCGCATCCGGTTGTTCCAGTCGGCTTTTCCGGGCGTGCGGTTTGCGGTGGACGCGCTGTGGCATCTGCCGGCCGGCGCCGGGCAGGAGCTGGATTTGGAGTGGATGGAGTGTCCGTTTCCGCCCGAGGATATCGAGGCGCATGCGCAGTGGGTGGCCGGGGCGCGTTCGCCGCTGGCGTTGGGGGAGAGTTACCGGACGCGTTATGAGTTGCGGCCCTGGCAGGGGCTGGCCGGGGTGCTGCAGCCGGACCTGGGGCGGTGCGGGATCACGGAGTCGGTGGCGATCGGTAAGCTGGCCAAGCGGTTGGTGCCGCACGTGAGTATTGCGCTGGCGCCGCAGATTCTGGCGGCGGTGCATGTGGCGGCGGCGCTGCCGAATGGCGGACTGTGTGAGTACAACCCGCGGGTTCTCGAAGTGGCCAACCGGTTTCTGGCTGAACCGATTCAGATGGACGGGCCCAACTATGTGTTGCCGGAGCGGCCGGGGTTGGGGGTGGTTTTTGACCGGGAGGGGCTGGCCGGAGCATGGATGGATTAACCGTGGAGTTGCCTGGGGCGGGTGGCTGTCTGCCGCGGGCGATGCGGACGCAGGCCGAGGGCGCCGTGCTCCGGCAGTACGGCAAATCAGGTAGGCTGCGAGATGCGGGTGGCCTGGGGAGGATACTCTATAGAAGAAGGGATAGAAGAAGAGATTGCCGATGAAACGGTCGTTCCATAGCTTGCATGTCCTCGGCGGCGGCTTTGCCGCGATCCTGATCCTGCTGGCGGCTTCGGCGTGGGAGGCTCTGCAGTTGCAAGCGGCGGGCGGGGCGGCGCAGCAGGCCGCTTATCATCGGTTTGTGGCCATAGAAGACGCGGTTGCCGCGTTTCGACGGGTGATCTGGGTGGCCGGAATTGCCTCGCGTGACTATTTCATTTCGCCCAACGCGGCCGGGCGGGAACAGCTTTCGCTCTCTCTGGGCGATTTGGAAGGCCAAGGCAACCTTGCTTTGGGGAAACTCCGGCACCTGGATGAGGAGCTCATGGGGGCGCTGCGGGTGGATGCTGAGTTTCAGGTCTGGCTGCGGGAACTGCGCGCGGCGCCTGGTCAGCCGCGATCCTACATCACGGAGGTCCTGGTTCCCCGGCGGCTTTCGGCGCTTTCTTTGATTGAGGAGTTCCGCAATCAGGGGCGCAAGGAACTGATGGAGGCGCAAGATCGCTTTCTGGCCGAACGCTCCGAGGCATCGCGTACGTTGGTTTTTCTGCTGGGAGCCTCGCTGACGGTCGGCTTGGCGGTGGCGTTCCTGAGTCTGCGGATTGCGAGCCGGAACGAGAGCGAGCGCCAGATTCATTCGCGGGAGTTAGAGCGGCTTTCGGCGCGGTTGCTGGAGATTCAGGAGGAAGAGCGGCGCTCGTTGTCGCGCGAGCTCCATGACGAAGTGGGGCAGTCGTTGACGGCTTTGCGGATGGAGATCTCGCACGCGATGTCGTTGTTGGCGGTTGGTGAAGCGCGCACCCGGCTCATCCGCGCCCGCGAGCTCGCCGAACGCACCCTTCGCATGGTGCGGGACATCTCGTTGCTGCTTCGGCCGAGCCTGCTCGACGATCTGGGGCTGGGTGCGGCGCTGCAGTGGCAGTTGGAGGACTTCGGCCGGCGGTCCGGCATCCGGACCGAGTTTTCCGGTGCCGAGGTTGGCGAAGATCTTTCGGATGAGGCGAAAACCTGCGTTTTCCGCATTGCGCAGGAGGCGTTGCATAACTGCGAGAAGTACTCGGGGGCGTCGAATGTGCGCGTCATTCTCGGTCAGGAGGGAGAGCGGTTGCAGTTAGAGGTGCTCGACGACGGGGTGGGATTCTCCTTGAGCGACCGTGGGCTTCCTAGGCAGGGTACGGGCATTCTCGGAATAAAAGAGCGGGCGCAAAAGCTCGGCGGGACAGTGTTGGTGGAGTCGCGGCCCGGAACGGGGGCCCGCATTCTGGTGCAGATCCCGGTGGAAAAGACCCACCCCTCGGAGACCTACTCCTGATGTTGCATCGCATCCTGCTGGCTGATGATCATGCGCTGGTTCGCCAGGGGTTACGCCGCATCCTGGAGACTCATCCGGGCTTGCAGGTTGTGGCCGAAGCGAGCAGCGGTGTCGAAGCGGTGACGCTGGCCCACACCCACGGACTGGATCTCGTGCTGCTCGACGTCGGAATGAAGAGTCTGAACGGACTGGAGGCTTTAACCCAACTGCGCCGCAGCTTTCCGCGGCTGGCCGTAGTGATGCTCAGCATGCATGCCGATGAGCGCTACGTGCTCCGGGCGGTACGGGAAGGGGCCAGTGGCTACGTTTTAAAGGACTGCGTGGAAGAGGAACTGATCACCGCGATTCTTGAGGTTCGCCGTGGACGCCGTTTTTTCAGTCCCGAGGTCGATCGTTTTCTTCGCCTCCGCAAGCCGGAGGACCCGGTGGATGACCGGTATGAGCGACTAACAGACCGGGAGCGTCACATCTATCAACTTCTGGCCGAGGGAAATAGCAACAAAGAGATCGCCTATCAACTGGGGCTCAGTTTGCACACCGTCGAAACCCATCGGGCCAGAGTGATGGAGAAGATGGGGGTACGGAGCGCCGCCGAACTAGTGCTGAGCGCCGTACGGCGCGGGATCGTGTCGTGAGTTTAATATTTCTTTACAGAAAAAGCAGTATAGACGGCGTAACCTTTCGTTCGTTATCGTTATGGGATGTCCTTTGCGCTGAAGCCTGAGACTGTTCGCCCGCTCGTGATCAATCCGAACCCGCGACGTTTCGCGCACGGCGTAAGTGCGTTTTTCCCCGCTTATAATGACGCGCCCTCGCTTCCTGCCCTGATCGGCAAAGCCTTTTACGTGTTGGGCGAGTTGGTGGACGATTTTGAAGTGATTGTGGTCAACGACGGTAGCGCGGACAATACGGGCGAAGTTTTGGCACAGTTGCAGGAGCAGTATGGTCCGCTCCTGCGGGTGATCACTCATCCGGAGAACCGGGGATATGGGGGTGCGCTGCGCACGGGGTTTGCCGCCGCGACCAAGGACTTCATCTTCTATACGGATGGAGACGGGCAGTACGATGTGGGGGATCTGGGTCCGCTGCTTGAGGTGGTGGGGCCGGGGGTGGGGCTGGTGAACGGCTACAAGATCGCCCGGCAGGATCCTTGGCACCGGAAGGTGATTGGGGCGGTGTATAACCAGTTTGCTCGCTTTTTATTCCGTGTCCGACTGCGCGATATCGATTGCGACTTCCGCGTCTTCCGCCGCTCGCTGCTGGAGCAGAGGCCACTGCGCTCGTCGAGCGGGACGATTTGCGTGGAGTTGGTGAAGCTGCTCGAACGTTCGGGGATGGAGGTGGTGGAACTGCCGGTGCGTCACTATCCCCGCCTGCACGGGCGGTCGCAGTTCTTCCGGGTGAAATCGCTGGCGACCACGTTCGTGCAGTTGTGCCGGCTCTACCGGTCGCGCTAGCGCCAATCCTGTTAATTCAATATCAGCGTCGGCAGAAAAAGCCAGCTATCTTGCTGACCTTCACGCCGGGGCTCGTGCCCCGAATTGCGACCGCACACAAATCCGAGCGGGCCCCGCGAAACTCGATCTATCTGAAACAGTGGGAGATAATCCCTGGCGTTGTCGATCATGAGATGACCCGGGGTCAAAGGCCCTGGACCTGTTCCGCTTCCTGTTGATCTCCCTCGCCGGCTGGGTGAGCTAGAGTCCGTCCAGAACTTCTGTGAGCCACGTTTCGCTGGGACCTGAAGTCTATTATGGTATTTTCATAAGCGGCAAAAAAGAGGAAGGGTAAGCAAAGAAGCCAGTCATAATATCGTGTGACCGCCACCCTCCCCCTTCCAGCCTCCTCTCTCCTCCCCTGCTAAGACGATCTGCGACCCTTCGTCCCCACCGTCCTCGGCAACCTCGAATATCGTCGGTTTCGCTCGCAACTGGAATCGATCGATCACCTCCTGCGCCATCTCGGCGTCGAACGGCGTTTCGTCGAAACCGCCCTTGCTCAGGAACTTGCCAAACGGGAAGCCGA
>JAPKZB010000011.1 GCA_026393985.1 Acidobacteriota bacterium | reverse complement strand
GGCGAGGAAGAGGACATTGGGGGGGAGCGGGGCGGGGCGGCGCGGGGCTAGGGAGGCGAGGAGGAGATGGCGGCGGGTCATGCGAGCCTATTGTACGTTGAAGCGCTGGTGTGGCTGCTGGGATGGGTAATGGCGGTGGTGGTGCCGGAGGTAGTGATCGAGGAGAGCCAGGAGACCTGGCAGGTGCGGGTGGGGAGCGGGTCTTGGCGCGGGAGTCTTATGATCTGTGCCAGTCGAGGATTTTGCTGGTGGAGGAGCGGGCAATGACTGTGGGGTGCCGTCTTGAGAAAGGGGGGCGGGGGCCGGATGTGCGGTTTGAATGGGATGCTCGCGGGGAGAGGCTTTTGTCGCGGACGGAGTCGGCGGGAGGGGAAGGGCGTGGCGGGCGGGGTGGTGTTGCTCAGCGATGGAAATCGGGCGGTGAGTTGGGCTTACGAGGTGGGACAGTTTCGGCGCGTGGCGCGTGGGGGGCGGGAGCGGAAGATGGCGTCGGCGCCACCGCAGATCCGGTTGCGGCAGAGCAGCTTGGCGGAGTTCCGGAGAGCTCGGCCGAGGGAGGCGAGCCAGGGGCTCCTGAAACGCGAGGAGCAGGTGGAAGCCTGGCAGCGGCTGGATGGGCGGATTTGGTGGGCGAAGGGATTCTATGACGGGGAGGGTTGGCGGGGCGTGGGAGGGTTTGGCTAATTTGACGAATGGACGGGAGAGAGGAGGAGTTACTCGCCGCCGTAGTCAAAACGCTCTTTCTCCTGAAGGAAAGCAACTCTCCGGATACCGTTAGATAGACCTGCATGCGGCCGGCTGACTCCATCCTCTTTAAGAGCGCCGCGCCGCATAAAGGCAACTTCGGCGCGATCCCATCCGCATTGGCATGTGCCCTTGCGCGGCCCGACTGACCCTCAGCGAGGCCGCGCCCGTGAGCCTTTTGGCATCGCGGAAAGCGTATGGCCAGCCGACGACGCGGGGGGAGTGCAGTCCAAAGGCTCTCCCTCATCGGCACCATTCGCCGCGAATGCCAGGACCACGTCATCGTGTTCGGCGAACGGAGCTTGTACCGTCACCTGCAAGGTTTCGCGGACTACTATCATCAAAGCCGGACGCACCTGGGATTGGAGAAGGACTCTCCGGAGCCTCGCCCGATCCAATCGGCGGACACGGGGCGCGTGGTTGCGATCCCTGAAGTCGGCGGACTCCATCATCGTTACGAGCGTCGCGCCGCTTAACGTTACGAGCGTCGCGCCGCTTAACGTTACGAGCGTCGCGCCGCTTAACGTTACGAGCGTCGCGCCGCTTAACGACGTCTTCTGCGAGATTCTATCCGCATTGGCCGAGGCCCGAGCGCGGGCCTACGGACGGACACTGCGGCCGTGGCCACAAGGCTTTTTGCGAAGCGGCCAGAGGCTTTGCGTGCTGACAACACTGGACGAGTGACGTCCGAAGACGCCTGCTCTAAAATAAGAGCGGCCGTGGAATCCGGCCGGTCACAGATCAAGACGAGGTTTACGAGAACGACAGTATGAGGAGTTGGCGAAGTTCTTTTAGCACAAGGAGAAAAACTACTCGATGGCGCTCGACATGACCGACGCTGCCCTGCAGTTGGGCCGCACCCCATCGCTGCTCAAGCGCCGCCAACGCCTGGCCCAAAAAGACGCCCCTGCGCGCCGCCTCCTCTAGCGTCTTCTGATCCCGATAGAATCCGCAACTACCCCGCTTCCTCGTCTATTCGAGCCAGGCCTCAACGGCGTTGCCAACCGCCCGCGCCATCTGAGGTGGGAATGGAGACCGGAGATAACGTGCAGGTCTGCAGGCAGCGCCTGGGCAACTCGCTGCTCAGGGAACTGTCGGCGTGGCGCAAGACCGATAGCCGGGCTGCGCAGGCGTGGAATCGCCTGCCCGGCGGCCGCCGGGAAAGAAAAATGCCTTCCGCCGCGAGGACGGAAGGCAGGCGACTCCGGAGCGGGAATCCCGGTTAGAACTCCACGCGCAGGTTGAACTGCAGGACGCGCGGCAAGCCGCGCTGACCCGTCACGCGGCCGAAGTTGCCGCTGGTCGGGTCCGTGTTGGGACTGCCGAAGTTGGTGTGATTGGTCGCGTTCAGCAGGTCCACCGAGAAACGGGCCTGGATGCCCCGCTCGGCCTTGATCGGGAAGAGCCGTTCGATCTTCAGGTCCCAGTTCCGGATCCCATCGGCGCGGAGAGCATCGAGACGCACCGGGAAAACGCGGACATGATACGAGCCCGGCTGGTTAGCCGCCCGCCCTTCAAAGCCCACGAAATTGGCCGGCAGCGCACCGGTGCCGCGGAAGGCCAGGTTGCTGTCAAACCACTGGCGCATGTCGTTCTTCCGCAACTCATCGCTCCGGAACAGCGAGGCGAGATTGTTCAGGTCGCCCTGGAAGAAGCGGTTGCCCCAATCCGTCGCCGGGCCGTTCTGGAACTGGTAGATCCAACTGATGTTCCAGTTACCGACCAGGTGCCCGGCAAAGCCATCCTTCAAGTAAGTGCGGCCCTTGCCAAACGGCGTCTCCCAGATGGTGGTCCAGGCGACGCGGTGCGGCAGCACGTTATTGTTGATCCGCTCGGCAGGCTTGGCGTCAAACTCGTTCAAATAGAAGTCCGCCGTGTAGGAAGACGCCCACGTATACATGAACGAAGAGGTGATGCCCTTCATGTAGCGCCGCTCCACCAGAACCTGCACGTCGTGATACTTCGTGTAGCCCTGCACCGTTTTCCAATCGACGCCCGGGCGGATGCCGGAGACGTTGCTCATGTGGCCGAAGGGCCGGAGGAGCTGGTTGAGCGGCATGACGCTGCGGGTGAAGAACCCCTGGCCGGCCATGTAGTTGAACAGCGCCGGATTCGACGTCCGCAGCGAGCCGAGGTTGCTGATGCTGAACGGATTGTTGACGTTGCCGTTGAGGAAGTTGTCGTTGTTCTGGTCGCGCAGGTTGCCCTTGGTCCAGAAGTTCTCCGGCAGAAAGTCGACGCGCTGGCTGACGGGGTTAAACGAATAAGCGCCGTTGTAAGAGACATCGAGCAGCGTGTTGGTCATCAGCTCCCGTTGCAGGCCGATTCTCCAGCGGTGCTGCAGCGCGGGCCGGAAGTTGAAGGGCAGCGCGGAAAAGCCACGGCCGACGCGCGGAATGGCCCCGAGTTTGTTCTGCAGCGGCTCGTCAAAGCGGGTGCCATCGGCGCGGACCGGAAACGGGTTGTCCATCGGCGTATTCCCGCGCGCAAGGCCGGCAATCGAGTTGATGCCGCAGCAGACGGTCAGGCCCGCGTCGTTGGTGACGGGCGTGCTGGTCGCCTGGTTGTAGCCAAAGGTGTCCGGACGCGTGTTGTTGGAGTTCAGCGTGTCCATGTACATGCCCCAGCCGGCGCGCAGCACCGTTTTGTCGTTGAAGCTGTAGACGGCGCCGAACTTGGGCAGAAAGATGTTGGTGCCCTTGGTCGCCGTCTGGTATCCGTTCTGGCCCAGATAGGTCGTGCCACCGACCGGGTTGAACTGCGAAGCGGGCAATTGCGGTACCGGCGCGGCCGCGTAGGCCGCCCGCACCAGCGCTGTGAACGGCAGTTCGGCATCCGGCAGGAACGCCGCGGACAAAGAGCGGTTGTAGCGCTCGCGGATGCCGCCTTCGTACTCGTACCGCAGCCCGAGCGACAGACGCAGCTTGCGGTTCACGCGCCAGTCGTCCTGGAAATAGATTCCCCGCCGCGGCGTCGTGTATGCCGTCGAATCGTTCGTATCAATCGCGATGCCGCTCGGCAGACCCATCAGAAACGCGGCCCAGTCGTGCGCGTGCGTCGCCGCGAGATTGTCCACGTTCGAGGCGCGCGTAAACGCGTTGTTGAAGCTGAAGGCGCCCGAGGAAGACCCCGGTCCGAGGCCCGCCCACAGATGGCGCCGTTCCTGAATGCCGTACTTGAAGGAGTGGTTCCCGCGGATGGTGGTCATCTGCACGCGAAGTTCTCCGGTCGACCCGATCGAGCCGACCACCGGGAAGGAGCCGCCCACGCTCGAAATCGTGTTGAAGCCCATCTGCGGCAGCATGCGGTTGGCGCCCGCGCGCTGGTCGAGATAGTCCGGCAGGCCGACCTGCTTGGGGCCGTAGGCGGTGCGCGTCGTGTTGCGGCTGCCCTCTTCAAAGCGCGACAGACCCAGGTTGATGTCCAGGATATTCGACGCGCTCATCGCATAGAGCCAGCCCACGTTGCCGCCGCGGTTGATCCGCGTCAGCCCGTTCGAGTGCAGGCCGCGCAGCGTCTCGTAGGTCCAGTCGTACTCGTCGGCCAGCCGGTCGTTCCATTGCCAGCGCACGTTGAAGCTGTGCTTGTCGTTGGGCCGGTAGTCGTAGCGGTTGATGAGGGAATTGAAGTTCTCGTCTTTCGGCATCGCAAACGCCAGATAGTTCAACGTCTGCTCCGGGGTCACCAGACCGGGCACGTTATTCGGCTGCGGATACAGTTTCGAATAGAACTCATAAACCGGGTTCAGCACCGGAATCCCGCGGTTGCCGGGAAAGGGCGTGCGCACCACCTGATTGCCTTCCAGCCGCGCACTGCGCGGGTCGTAAATGGTAAACCGCTGCGCCCCGTTCGGAGCGTTCAACAATTGGCTGAAATCGCCCTGCCGCATGGCCATGGTGGGCACCGTGCGGTTCAACTCGCCATCGGTGGTCTCCGCCTTCGACTGCCGGATCCCGTTCCACGTGAAGGACCAGAACATTTTGTTGCGGCCGTCAAACACCTTCGGAATCCACACCGGGCCCGAAGTCATGAATCCATAGTTGTTGGACCGCCCCGTCGCCTGCTTTTGTTCGCCGGGCTTGAGCAGGCCGGCCCGCTCGCGGGCATCGAAGCTCTCGCGCTGAAAGTGGCCGGTGGCGTTCCAGCGCTGCTGCCAGTGCTGGTTGAAGACAGAGCCATGCAGCTTGTTCGTACCGCCGCGCGAACTCACGTTGACGGCCGCGCCTGAAGTGAAGCCCTGCGAGGCGTCGAAGTTCGAGGTCTCGAGCTTGAATTCCGTAATCGCGTCCGACGGCGGCACATAGCCAACCCGCCGGCCCGTACCGGTCACCGTCATGCCGTCAATGGTGTACTCGTTCTGCCCCACGCCCCCCATCGTGTTAAACGCCGACGTGCCGCCGTTATCGAACGGGCGCCGGTACTCGGGCTGCCCGGTCCACTGCATGCCCGGGGCGAGCGCCGTCAGCGCAAAAGGGTTCAGATCCGAGAACGGCAGGTTCACCAGATTCTGCTGGTCGAGCACCCGGCCGCCGCTGGCCGATGTGGTTTCAAGCAGCGGGACTTCGGCCCGGACTTCCACCGTTTCCGCCACCTGGCCGATCTCCAGCTTCAGGTCGATTTCGAGGCGCGAGCCCACCTGCACCGTCACATTGGGGCGCACGAGTTTCTTGAAGCCCGAAGCCTCAATCGTTACTGTGTAGTTAGCCGGCTCCAGGTAGTTGAATTCGTAGTAGCCGGTTGCGTTCGTTTCGCCACGTCTCGTTTCGTTGGTCGCCGTGTTGGTCACCGCCACCTTGGCTCCGGGCACCATGCTGCCCTGCGCATCAATGGCGCGGCCTGTAATCGCCCCGCGCGACTCCTGAGCCAGTGCGACTGACTGCGCCAGCAAAGGCGCAAGTAAAAACATGCGTGACAACGATTTAAACATAACTTCTCCCTGTGCGAGACCCGGCGGCCACAGACCGCCTTTGAGTTTCGATTAGTTTACCCGAACCACCCGCCAGCGTGCCAGTGGCTCTCGTCTAACCGCGACCAAAGATAATCGCTTCCCTGCGCAGTTGGCGCGTCGTCAGCGCCAGCAACAGAATGGCAGAGCCCAGCAGCGACAGCGCTGCCACCGCGTACCAGATCGCGGCCGGCGGGTTACCGCCGAGCACATCCTCCATCAGCGCATATTGCCCCACGATAGGGAAAACGGCTAACCATGGTTTGCCGGTCATCGGATAGAGCGGTGCCAGTATACCCGGTAGCAGCGGCAGCGTGATGAGCAGCCCAAGATAGGTTTGCGCCTCTTTGTAGGAACGCGCCAGCATGGCGACGAAGATCACCAAGGCGCTACTGCAGAAGACCAGGGGCAGAACAATGACCACCAGCAATCCGTAAGAGGAGGCGCCCAAATGAAACCGCCCGCCAAGTTCGTGCAGCGGAATGCGGCTCAGGACCACGATGCACAGCAGAACACTAACCACGATCGACAAGGCGCCGGAGCAGGCGGCGGCCAGCCACTTACCGGCGATGAGCGCCGAACGGGGTACCGGATTCAACAGCAGCGGTTCGAGCGACCCCCGCTCCCGCTCCCCGGCGGTGGAGTCTGAGGCGATCTGCAGGCAGCCGACGAATGCTGCCATCACTAGCAGGAACGGCAGGAAGCTAAGGATACGGGCCGCGCGCTGTTGCGCACTCGAAACTTCGAGGTCCTCCAGGCGGATCGCCGATGCTACCGCCGGGCTGACCCCGCGAGCCATGAGGCGGAGGCTGCCGATCTGGCTGGAGTAAGTGTTCACCAGCGAACGGACCCGCTGCACCTTCGGACGCGCCGTATCGCGGGTGACATCCCCCACCAGTTTGACCGGTGCGGGCAGCGAGCGCGAAAACTTGGCGGCGAAGTTCTTGTCGATAAGCAGCACGACGTCCTGTTCGCCCTTGCGTACGGCCTCCTCCGGATTGGCGGGAGCATCGATAATCGTGATGCCACTCTGCTGGGAGAGCCAGTCGACAAAGGCGGGCGCGTATGCTTGCCCGGCCACCGGCAGCCGGAGCTCATCCGCGGAGCGTTGGCGCTCGGCCATCGTGGTGAACAGCAACGCCATGATGAGTGGACTGACAAGAGACGAAAAAAGAACCGAGTACAACGAACGGCGGTCCCGGAAACCGTCCATCAGCTCCTTGCGAAACACGACCAGGGTGCGCTGCCAGGAAAAGGTCATCAAGGGATCTCCTCGGCGTCGTCTTCGAGGCCGGCTAACTTCACGAAAACGTCTTCGAGCGAATCGCAGCCGGTCTTTTCGCGTAACTCGTCCGGCGTACCCGCCGCCACCACGGCGCCGTGCGCAATCACGACAATCCGGTCGCAGAGCGCCGAAACCTCCTGCATAATGTGGCTCGAGAAAACTACACAACAGCCCTCGCCGCGCAACCGGCGGATGAGTTCGCGCGTGGCGCGGGTGCTCATGATGTCCAGGCCATTGGTGGGTTCGTCGAGGATGACGTTGCGGGGGCTGTGGACGAGAGCCCGCGCGAGGGCCACCTTGGTGCGTTCGCCCTGCGAGAACCCTTCGCTGCGCCGGTCGGCAATCTCCTGCAAGCCGAGTTTTTCAATCAACGCGGCGGTGGACGCGACGAGCTGCGCTCCCGCAAGGCCGTGCAGTTGGCCGAAGTAGTGGATATGTTCGCGCGGAGTCAGCCGCGGATAGATGCCCCGGGCGTCGGGCAGCATGCCCATGCGCGCCTGCGCGGCCAGCGGCTGGGCGCAGACGTCGATACCGTCCACCGTCAGGCTCCCCGCATCCGGTTTCATCAGGCCGGAAAGCATGCGCAGCGTGGTCGTCTTGCCCGCGCCATTGGCGCCCAGCAAACCGGTGACGGCGCCATCCGGCGCCGAAAACGTCACGTCCCGCACCGCTTGCACCTGGCCAAAGCTCTTGCTGAGATTGCGGATGTCGATCATTGGCCGCCCCCCGTGCCGCCGGCTTGTCCCGGTCCCGAGTAAGTAACGAAAAACGGCGGCCTCCGCTGCGTCTTCACGCATTCGGCGTTGAGATTGGCGGCCGAACCCTCCTCGAGAAACTGCCCCACCAACTTCGAAACACAACCCAACGACGTAACGCCATGGCCAGCGCCGGGCACGACAATCTGCCGGGAATTCTTCAGGCTGCCGGCCACCTGCGCCGCCCACACCGGCGGAGTCACCGGGTCGAGCTCCCCGGACAGCAACAACACCGGCTTGGCGGAAACCACCGGCCGGTAAAACTCCTCTCCGGCAGGCTTGGCGGGCCAGAACGCACACGCCTTGGTCCGGGTCCGGATCATCTCCTCACCCAGGAACGTGTTGGCCGCGGCGCGGGTGATCTCGGCCGCCTGAATCCGCGGGACATCCTCCGCGCAGACCACCGACAGGTGCATCCCTTCGCTGATGCTCTCTCCCATTGCCTCGCCCGCCGAGGCCAGCCCCAGAAGCCCGTCGTAGTTGCCCTCGGCCGCGTCTTCGATCACCCGCGGCAGCAGCGCGGCCGTAGTTGGCGAGTACAGCGCGCCCATCAGAATGCCGGCTGCCGTGGCACGGGACAGCGCCACCTCGCTGCGCTGCCCCGTGCGCGGATGCGTCAGCCTCACCTTCGGCTTCGCTTCGAGACGTTGCAGTACCGCCGCGGCCTTCGCTTGCAGATCGGGGAAGGCGGCGTGGCACGCGGCCTCCCGCGCACAAGCCTCGAAGGTCAAATCCAACGCCCGCTGCCCGTCCCGCGCAAAGTAGAGCGGCAGCGCCATCCCCGGCGGGGCGACCCCGTCGAGCACGGCCGAGCGGACCGCGTCCGGATACTGGCGCAGATAAATCAGCGCGGCCCGCGTCCCGTACGAGGCGCCCCAAAGGTTAATCGGTCCGTAGCCCAGGTGCCGCCGGATCTCTTCGATGTCGTCCATGGCAATCGACGTTGTGTAGAGCTTCGGATCGGCGTCGTAGCGCTTCAGGCAGTCGCGGTAGAGCGGCGTCGGGTCGGCGTCGAGTTTGCTCAGGTCGTCGGCGTCCGCTTCCGGCGCGCGGCAGTTCAGCGGATGAGACCCGCCGGTCCCGCGTTGATCCACCAGAACGATATCCCGGTCTTTCTGGAAGCTCCGGAACAGCGTCCCGAGCGTGCGGGCCATCTTCGCGGCGCCTTGACCGGGGCCGCCGGCGAAGACAAAGAGCGGGTCCGGCTGCGGATCGCGGCGCATGGCCGGAAACAGCACGATCCGCAAGTCGATACGGCGCCCTTTGGCCGCGGCGCGATCCTCAAATACCGACAAGGCGCCACAGTATGCATCGGAAGGGCCCTCTTCGGTAGTACAAGGCCGTAACCGGTCCGACGCCGCGCGCCGGGAACTGCCACAGCCGCTGAGCAGAAGGAGCGTGGGCAAAAGAAGGAGTAGCCGGCTCACGAAAATTAGTATGCCACGCGTGCAGAGAGCCCTTTGCCGCCGGCAGAATCCGGAACTACTTTCTCTTCCGGCTCAACGCCCCCACCCGCTCGGTGTCAGGCGCTCAAACGAGATGTGGTCGTACGCACTCGCCTCCCCGCGCTCGTACAGGATCCCCGCCGTCTGCCGGTCCATCTCTACCAGGTTCGAGTACGCCGCCGGCCCGCGGTGCACCACCTGCGCGCCATACCAGCTCCGCCCCCCGTCCCGGCTCACCCGCACCGTCAGATTCTCCCGCTTGGTTGACGCCGGATTTGAAAACAGCAGCAGCTTCCGGCCAAAGCGTAACAGGCTCCCCTGGCAAACCGGCTCCACCAGCGCCGCGTCCTCCACCGGTTCATCCCACGTTAAGCCCCCGTCCCGGCTCCGCGCGACCATCCGCCGGTTCCTCCCCCGGTAGCTCCGCATGTTCAGCAACAAACTCCCGTCTTTTAACTCCGCCACCGTCGACTCGTTCGCCTCCGGACCGGCGCTCCCGCCCAGCCGCCACGTCGCCCCGCCATCGTCGCTGTAAATCACATGCGAGTACCGCTTGGTCGCATCGCCCCGGTCGTGATCGCAGGGAATCACCAGCCGCCCCGACTTGGTCTGTATCCCGTTCACCGGCCCCGTCGCGTACCACGACCATCCCGGCTCCTTCACCGCCGCCGTGATGTCCACCGCCGGGGCCCACGTCAGCCCATCGTCCTTGCTGTGCGTCACCCACACCGTCCGTGTCGCCCCGGACAACCCCGGCCGGATCGACTTCTCCGGCACATCCCCCGGGTTCTTCGTCAGCAGCAGCCAAATCGTTCCCGTCCTCCTGTCCACCACCGGCGCCGGATTGCCAATCGTATCCTTGCCGAAATCGGCCACCACAATCACCGGCGACCACGTCCGCCCCCCATCCCGGCTGCGTCTCACCAGCACATCGATGTCGCCCCAATCCCTCCGGGTCTCCCGGCGCCCTTCGGCAAACGCCAGCAGCGTCCCCCGCTTCGTTTGCACCAGCGCCGGAATCCGGTAGCTGTGGTAGCCTCCCTCCCCTGCCGAATACACATCCACCCGCCCGGCCTCCCCGGCCCAACCCGTCGCCGCCAAACAGCCCAAAACAAGAAGTCGAATCATACTCGCTTCGCAGCCTATCACCGTCCCTCCCGCCACCGCTGGCACAGGTCCGCCGCCGCGCCCTCCCACTCCGGAAACTGAAACGCAAAACCAGCCGCCAACAGACGCCCGGGCACCACCCGCCGCAGCCTCCGCCTAAACTCCCGGTTCGGCCCCGGCCCCGGCGCCGCCAGATTCACCGCCCCCTCCATTTCGTGCTCGATCAGCCACCGCACCGCCCGCGCGAAATCCACCTCGTAAATCCAGGACACATACTGCCGCCTATCCCCGTTCGTTCCCCCAACCCCCACCGCGTCAACCCCAACAACACATCGAAAGCCCCACCCCAATCCGCGCTCATCGTCATCGCCGACCGCAGCATCACCTTCCGCGTCCATGGCGTCACCGCCTCCTCCCCGCCCAGGATCCCCGTCGCCTCGTCGTTCGCCGCATCATAGCGGTGCGCGTAGATCGTCGCCTTGCTCGCTTGTCGCCAAACTCGCGGCGGCCGCCCCCCGCCCGCCCCAACGCCACTGTCGAACGCACCCGCGACTCCATCATCTCCCGCCGGTTTCCCTCGTTGTACCGGCAGTAAAAGCTCCGCCCCGCCAAGTTGATCATCATATCGGCCCTGTCAATCTCCTCCTCCCACGCCCCCGGCCCCTCCCCGTCCCACTCCACCACGCGATATGGCGACGGCCGCGCCCCCCGGCTCAGGATCACCACCTCGTGCCCGTCCGCCGCGAATGCCCGGGATAAAATCCGGCCCCCCTGCCCGCTCCCTCCCGCCATCACCATCTTCATCGCGCGCCGCTCTCCTTCGCCCCCTCAGCGTGACCGCGCCTGCCCCCCGCCTTGCCTTGCCGTACCATAAAAGGCGCAATGCTCACCCGCCGCTCTTTTCTCGCCAGCACCCTCTCCACCTCCCTCGCCGCCGCCGCCCCTCCTCCCAAGAAGCCCAACTTTCTCATCGTCCTCGCCGACGACATGGGCTTCTCCGACGCCGGCTGCTACGGCGGCGACCTCGCCACCCCCACCCTCGATTCCCTCGCCGCTAACGGACTTCGCTTCAGCCAGTTCTACTCCACCGCCCGCTGCGGCCCCTCCCGCAACTGCATCACCACCGGCTACTACGCCCAGCAAAACGCCTGCGACGTCATGACCCCCGGCCGCATCCCCTCCTACACCAAATTCGCTCCCGAACTCCTCAAGCCCCTCGGCTACCGCTGCTACCACTCCGGCAAATGGCACCTCCGCTTTAAACCCGTCGCCGGCGCCGGATTCGACCACTCCTACACCCTCCTCGACCAGGACCGCTTCTTCTGGCCCCGCCGCCATCTCCTCGACGACGTCGCCCTCCCCCAACCCAAGCCCGCCGACAACTACTACGGCACCATCGCCATCGCCGACCAGGCCGTCAATTTCCTCGACCGCCACCACCAGCAGCACAAAGAAGACCCCTTTTACCTCTACCTCGCCTTCACCGCCCCCCACTTCCCCCTCCACGCCCTCCAGGCCGATATCGACCAGTACAAAGAACACTTCGCCGACGGCTGGGACGCCGCCCGCGAACGTCGCTTCTCCCGCATGAAGCGCGCCGGACTCGTCCACTGCTCCCTGGCCCCCCTTGAACCCGCCATGCGCCCCGCCTGGAACACCAACTACCAGGAACAGGCCGCCAAGTTCGGCCCCGGCGAAGTCTACGAGGCCGCCCCCTGGGCCTCCCTCACCGGCGAACAGAAGAAGTTCCAGCGCCTCAAAATGGCCATCCACGCCGCCATGATCACCCGCATGGACACCGAACTCGCCCGCGTCGTCAACAAACTCAAACAGATGGACGCCTTCCGCGACACCGTCATTGTCTTCGTCTCCGACAACGGCGCCAGCTCCGAACAACTCATCCGCAACGACGGCCACGACTCCCAGGCCGCCCCCGGCTCCGGCTACTCCCACCTCTGCCTCGGCCCCGGCTGGGCCAGCGCCTCCAATGCCCCCTTCCGGCTCCATAAAAGCTGGGTCCACGAAGGCGGCATCTCCTCGCCCTGCATCGTCCACTGGCCCAACGGTATCAAAGATCCCGGCCAAATCCGCCACACCCCCGGCCACCTCATTGACATCGTCCCCACCATGCTCGACCTCGCCGGCGGTAAGCCCGTTGTCGAAGGCGCCCCCCCCATGCCCGGCCGCTCCCTGGCGCCCGCCTTCGCCCGCGACCGCTCCATCGGCCACGACTTCCTCTACTTCAACCACTCCAACAACCGCGCCCTCCGCCAGGGCGACTATAAGCTGGTGGCCACTGGCAAACAGGGCCCCTGGGAGCTCTACGACATGCGGCAGGACCGCTCCGAACAGCACAACCTCATCAAAGACCAACCCGCCCGCGCCGCCAAAATGGCCGCGCAGTGGGAGGCCTTCGACGCCGGTATCGTCAAAACCCGCGAGTCCTCGCCCGCCGTCAGCACCAAGCCCCTGGTCTAACGCCAGCCCCGCGCCCGCTCAGCCACATCCGCGTCGCCAGCCAATCCTCCTCTCCCTC
>JAPKZB010000059.1 GCA_026393985.1 Acidobacteriota bacterium | reverse complement strand
GATTCCATCATCACGCCACCCTTTGCATTGCGGCTTGAGGGCATTGCCGCTTACGGCTTTCTGCTCGCGGAACGAAGCCGTTTTTCCCGCTCAGCCCGCGCTGGACAGCTCCAACTTGCCCCACCCGAAATTCCACCCGACTGGAAGCCACGCGGGGCGGGCACAACGCCATAACCCCCAGTCGATTGCCACTCTGCGCATCCAAGTCGCCAGAGTGCTGGCAGGGCGGCTTCCGTGTTGCCCGCTTTGTTGTGCCCTAAGGCTATAACAGAGTAGTATTAGAAACCGTGGGATTGGTAGGCTTGCAGGGAAGCCGTAGGTAATCCGCGAGTATCATGAAAAGGCCGGCGGATTCAACTGCTGCCGATAGGGCAGGACTCGGGAACTGGATCGAAAGCTGAGGGCAAGATATTCCGTATACACAGCTCTGATGACGCGAAACCACAACTTTTTTTAACTTACCGTGGGCAGAGGCGCTGGACGTCGGAACCTCGCGCTAGTTCAACCGCGCCTCGTAAACATTACCGTCCCGGTCCGAAGCGAGCACGATCCAGAGCTGCCCATCCGGGAAGCGGGCCTTCGGGCCGGTGATATCGTTCAGGCCCTTGACCGGCAACAGCAGCTCCTCGCGGTCCCCCTCCCAACGGACGATCTCGCTGCCGGCCTTCGTATACCGGCTGTGCAGCAGAAACCTCCGCTCCGGCTGCCCGCCGAGCAGCACCACCGGCCGGGTCGGCTCTCCCGTAGCCGTCCGGGGCGCATACGGCAAACTCTTCCATCGGCCGGCGCGGCTCCGCTCCCGCAGCACCAACTGCGGCGAACCGATCCGGTCCACCGAGTTCTTCATCGCCACCAGCAGCCGCCCATCGACCGATAGCGAGGCCCGGATGTGATCGTCGGCGTTCCTGCCGCCCTGTTCGATCGCCTCAATCGGCCGCCAACCCGCCGCTCCGTCCTTCCGCCAGCGGAACCAGACCGTATCCGCCGCCTGATCGGACCAGATCACCCCCACGCCCTGACCCACGGCAACTATCGCGCAGAGGTCGTCCTCGGCCGCCGGGGTCGCACTGACCCTTTCAGCCCGCCGCCAACCGTCGGCCGATCGCAGCACCCACATCTCCCGCCCGAGGCCATAAGCGATCCACCAGCCGCCGCGTCCGTCCCGGGCCAACGTCGCCGTCTCGAGCTTGCCGTCGACCGGGATCTCCACCACTGGCCGGGCAAGGGCATACCCATCGCCCCGCCACTGCAGACACGCAAACGCCAGGCGCCGCTCCCCCACGAGCACGGCGCAGGCCCGATCCTCATCCGCCCGCGCATCCGCCCACACATCTGCCCGCCCCGGCCATCCCGCCAAGTCCGCATCAAGCGCCGACTGCCGCGCCCACTCGCCCTCGGCGCCCCGCCGCCATACACTGCTCCCGCCCCGCACCGGCAGCCACGCCCACCAGCTTCCCTGCGCGAACCAGATCTTCGATTGCGGCTTATCCGCCGTCGGGGCGGCCACATCGACGCTGAGCACCGGCGCCAGCAAAAAGCACAAAACAGACAGCATGCTTCCAGGTTTACCCGATCCCCGGACCCCGTGGGGGATCCAGGGATCGGGCCTTGCCTGCTACCAGAGCAACTTCAGCGCCAACTGCGTCTGCCGCGGCGCGTTCGCCATACCGGTCACCCGGCCGAACTGCGCGTTGCCCACCGTCGTATTCGGCGCGGCGAACACGGGGTGGTTAAACGCATTGAAGCTCTCGGCCCGGAACTCGAGGCCCACGCGCTCGCTGAACACATTGAAGCGCTTGAACACCGAAAGGTCCAGCAGTTCGACAAAATCGGCCCGCAGATTCGGATGCATCCGCCCCACGTTGCCGAAGGTGTACTGCGCCGGCAGCCGGAAGGCCGCCGTGTCGAACCAGCGGTCGAGCGTCGGGGTGTCGAGCCGGGCGTCCTTGCCGGTCGAGTCCGGCCGCTGGCCGCCGCCAAAGCTGAAGCTCGTGTTGCCGGTCGTCAGCATCTGCAGCGGCTGGCCGCTGCTCAGCGTGACGATCCCGTTCACCTGCCACTGGCCGAGCACCGCGTTGGTGAAGCCCTTCCAGGTGCTGCCGAACTTCTTGCCTTTGCCAAACGGCAGTTCGTAGGTCGCCGTCGTCACCACCCGGTGGGGATAGTGATAGGGCGAGACCGACTTGTCGCAGGCCCGGCAGTTGAAGTCGCGGAAGCCGGCCGCATCCCACGCATTGTCGCCGCCGTCAGCCAGCAGCTTCGACCAGGTGTAGGCCACCACCACGGTGCCACCACCTGAGAAGCGCTTCTTGAAGGTCGCCTGCAGGCTGTGGAAGTTGGAGTTGCCCCACGAGGTGCCCGCGTAGGAGACGCCCGGCAGATGCGGGAACGGGGTCAACAGTTCGCCGCGCTGCACCGTCCGGGTCGACAGCGGCCCCACCGGAATGATGCCGAAGAACGGATTGGGCACCACGTCGAGCAGCCCGGCGTCGGGCCGGACCAGAGAGCTCGGCAACTGGTCCATCTGCCAGCCGAGCGGCAGCTTGGTGCCTTTGTTGCCGGCGTAAGCCAGTTCGAGCACCGTGGTGCTCCCGAGGTCCTGGGCGATCGAGAAGTTCCACTGGCTGTTGTAAGGCGTCGTCATCGTGTTCGGCACCGGCGAGCCGACGCCCTGACCGAGGGCAGCCATCAGGCCGTTCTTCGGTCCCTCCGGCTGGAGCACACCGTTCGGGAACGGATTGCGCAGCAGGTCGGTCGGCGTCACGCCGTCAATGGTCGGCACCCATGGAGTCGTCGCGCGGAACGGCGCCGTGCCGTAGTTGTTGGCGCCGTAGGTGGCCATCGTGTAGAAGATGCCGCCGCCGGTGCGGATCACCAGGCCCGGCCGCACCTGATAGGCGAGACCGATGCGCGGGGCGATCTTGCCCCACTCGATGCTGCGCAGCGTGCGTCCGCGCCCGCCCTCGAGCGGGAACGTCCATCCGCCCAGCAGGTTCAGGCCGGTGCGCTGGCTGAGCGGGCTCTGCACGGCGGGATCAAACACCGCGTAGCGATTGTGGCGTTCGGTTAAACCGGTTTCAAAGTCCCACCGCAGGCCCAGGTTAACGGTCAGCTTCCGGTTCACCTTCCAGTCGTCCTGGATATAGAAGCCGTAGCTCTTGCTTTCGAGCGCCGGCCGGATGCCGTGCACCTCGCTGCCGCCGGCGCCCGCGCCGAGCAGGAAGGACGCAAAGCCGAAGCCGCCGTTGGCCGACACCACGCGCGGGTCGGGGCCCTGCGTCATGCCGCGGTTGAAGGTGAAGTTCAAGCTCCAGGGCGCCTGCATGTGGTTGATCAGGTTCAGCCGCACCTCCGAGCCGTACTTGAGCGAGTGGCTGCCCTTCACGTTCGACAGCGTGCCCACGAAGGTGTGCGACTGGTTGGCCGAACGGAAGTTCCAATGGTGCAGCAGGCCGGGCATGGTCATCTCTTCCACCGAGAACTCCGGGAAGGCCAGCAGGTCGGCGCCGGTTTCGGTGTAGGAGGGCAGGCCCAGCGTGGTCGGACGGAAGCCCTTGTGCCAGCTGCCGCGATCGAGAATCGAACGCGCAAAGCCGTAGCGCAGGTTCACGAGCGTGGTCGGCGTCAGCGTCCAGCTGTAGTCGAGCGCCGCGTTCTGCTGCCGCTCGTAGTTGGAGTAGCAGCCGCCGTCCGGACACCCGGGGCCGGCCCACAGCTCCGGCTGCGAGTTCTCGTTCTGGAACATCGTGTAGCGGAAGAAGATGCGTTGGCTTTCGTTGAAGTTGTGGTCGAACTTGCCGGTGCCGCGGTTGACGTCCGTCGGCGCCTTGCCCTGGAAGAAAAAGTTGTTCTGGCCGGTATTGGTCTGTCCCGCCAGGTTGGGCTTGGGCCCATAGAACTTCAACACGTTCGCGGCTACCGGGTCGAACCGGCTCACCGGCACGCGGTTGCCCGGGAAGACGGTCCGCAGGAACTGACCCGGCCGCGCCGGGTCCGGCGTCGTCGAGAAAGGGTCGTAGATGTTGCGGAGCTGGCCGGCAGCGGTCAGGGTCTTCGAGAAGTCCCCGTTCATCTGCTCGTCGGTCGGCAGGGTGAAGAAGCGCGTCGATGCTGAACGCTGCCGCCGTCCTTCGTAGACGACGAAGAAGAAGCTCCGGTTCTTGCCGTTGTAGAGCTTGGGGATCGAAAGCGGTCCGCCGGAGCTCGCACCAAACTCGTTGCGTTGGAAAACAGCGAGCTTCTGCCCGCTGGCGTTGGCAAACCAGTTATTGGCGTCTAGCTTCGAGTTGCGCATGAACTCAAACAGCGATCCGTGCCAGTCGTTCGTCCCCGACTTGGTGGCGATGGTCAGTACGCCGCCGCCCGACCGGCCGTACTCGGCGCTGTAGGAGTTGGTCTGAATCCGGAACTCCTCGACGCCTTCCACCGATGGCACCGCGCTGTTGGCGTTCATGTTCGCCGTGTTCGAATTCATCGTCACCGGCACGCCGTCCATCATGATCGCGTTCGACGAGTCCCGCCCGCCGTTCACCGTAAAGATGCCGATCGAGTGGAAGCCTTCGTTGGCGTTGCCGTTGGCCGGACGCTGCGGAAATACGCCCGCCGTCGCCCACGCGAGCGAATAGACGTTCCGCCCGTTCAACGGCAGGTCGATGATCCGCTTGTTCTCGACAACTCCGCTCAGTGTCGCCGTGGTTGTTTCCACGAGCTGCGCCCCGCCGGTCACCGTCACCGATTCCGACACCGCACCCAACTGCAGCGCAATGTTCACCTCGGCTTTCTGCTGCGTCGCAATCGGCAGCGACTCGACGTTGTAGGCCCGGAAGCCCTGCTTCTCGGCCCGCAACCGATACCGCCCGGGAGGCAGCGGCGTCACCACGAAAAAGCCCCTTTCGTTCGACTCGGTGCGGAAATTGACGTTGCGCTCAATGTCGGTCACCACAACGCTGGCGCCCGCAATCGCCGAACCCGACGGGTCGGTCACCAGGCCGGAAATCTGTCCGGCCACGGTCTGCGCGGCCGCATAGGGCGCCATAAGAAACAAAATCAAGGCCGCACCCACAAGCGCGGCGGAACGAAACCACTTCATTACATTTCCCCTTTTTATGATTACGATCGCTGTGCCGGCCTACCCCGTTACGAGTATCTCCGTCACAGTACGGGATGTCTTATCACAGGTAACTTAGCAGGACAAGGGGGTCCCCTTGCCGCCAGCCCCGCTTGTCGTGTTAACATTACACTGTCGTGGATGTCATGTATCAGTGCCTGCTCGTTTGCGTGCTCCTCCCCGCGGCCGCCCTGGCTCAGGCGACCACCGCAGAACTCGCCGGGCGCCTCGCCGACCCCGCCGGCCTGCCCGTTGCCGCAGCCACCGTCACGGCGCAGCACACGGCCACGGGCTTCACCGTCGCGCAGGCATCCGGCCTCGACGGGCGCTACCACTTCTCTGCCCTGCCGGCCGGCGCCTACCGCGTCACGGCAACGAAGCAGCCCTTCGCCCCGCTCCGCCGGGAGGGCATCCTGCTGCGCGTGAGCGACCACGTGACTCTCAACCTGACTCTCGCCCTCGGCGAGGCCAACCAGTCCATCGAAGTCACCACGACGCCCCCGCTCCTGCAAACCACGCGCGGGACAGTGAGCTTCGTAGCCGAGCAACAGAAGGTGGTCACCCTCCCGCTCGACGGGCGGAACTTCGTGCCCCTGCTCGCGCTCTCCCCCGGCGTTACCCTGCCGCCGGGGAGCCTGCTGCCCCGCATCAACGGCAGCCGCCCTCGCGTGAACGAGTACCTCTACGACGGCATCAGCGTGTTACAGCCCGAACCCGGCCAGGTGGCTTACTATCCGATCCTCGATGCCATTGAAGAGTTCCGCGTCGAGACCAACAGTTTCTCGGCCGAATATGGCCGCTCCAATGGCGGGGTGATTCTGGTCAATCAGAAGTCCGGCACCAACACCTGGCACGGCACCTTGTTCGAATTCTTCCGCCACGAAGAACTGAACGCCCGCAACCTGTTTGCTCCGTCCGGCGACAAGCCCCGTTTTCGCCGCAACCAATATGGCTATGTCCTCGGCGGACCGCTCCGCAAGAGCCGGACCTTCCTGTTCACCGACTGGCAGGGCACCCGCCTGCAGACGGGCGTCGTGCGGACCAGCACCCTGCCCACCGCCGCCCAACGCGCCGGCGCCTTCCCCGGCGCCCTCTTCGACCCTGCCACCACCCGCCGCACCGACGCCGGCCTCGCCCGCGACCCCTTTCCCGTCAATCGCATCCCCGCCGCCCGCTTCGACCCCGCGGCGCAGACCGTCGTCGGCCGCTACCCGGCGCCCAACGTCCTCTCCGCCGCCGGCGCCGAAGCCGCCGTCAACAACTACCGCCGGCTCGCCAGCGAACGGACCGCCGCCGAACAGTTCGACCTCCGGCTCGACCACTACCTCACCCCCGTGCAGCGCTTCTTCATCCGCTACTCCTTTCTGCGGGACGACACCCGCCCGGCCACTCCGCTGCCGGACAACAGCGAGGCCTTGACCCGGGCCGATAGCCTCGCCGGCGAGCATACCTGGAACCTGCGGCCCACCGTCGTGAACCAGTTCCGCGCCGGCTACACCCACCGGCGTGTAGCGCGCAGCGCCCTGCGACTCGGGCGGCCCGCCGCCGAAGCCACCGGCATTCCCAACCTTCCGGCCTCCTCCTTTGCCGATGTGCTGCCCACCTTCGACATCGTCGGGCTCCAGCCACTCGGCCCGTCGACCAACGCCAACGCCCGGTTGGCTACCTCGGTGACGCAACTGGCCAATACCCTCTCCTGGGTCCGGGGCGCGCACAGCGCCAAGGCCGGGGCGGACCTCCGGCGGCAAACGCTCGACGTGCTGCAGCCCCCCAACCCTACCGGCAACCTGCAATTCCCCACCCTGTTCACCGGCGCGCTGGCCCCCAGCGGCGCCGTCTCCGGCGGGTCGTCGTTCGGTTCGTTGCTGCTGGGCCAGGTCGGACGCTTCAGCCTCGACTCGCAGCCCGAACGGATTCAGCCGCGGGCCCAACTTGCTGAGTTCTTCCTGCAGGACGACTGGCGGGTCTCGCGCCGCCTGACGGCGAACCTCGGCGTCCGCTACACGCTGAACTTCCCGTCGACGGTGGTGGGCAACCGGGGCGCGGTCTTCAACCTCGCCACCGAGCGCCTGGACCTGCTGGGCGCCAACGGCCAATCCCGCACCGCCCGCAATCTCGAAAAGCGCAACGTGGCACCCCGGCTCGGCGTAGCCTACCAGCTCCGCGATTCGCTCGTCCTGCGCTCCGGCTACGGTCTTACCTGGATCGAACAGGCCGGCATCACCACGCCCTTCACCACACCCCTGTTTCCCTTCATTCAAACCCTCGGCCAGCAGACGCTCGACAACCTCACCCCGGCCTTTGTACTCTCCCAAGGCCCCACGGTCCGCCCCCTGGCGCCAGACCCGGACGCCGGACGCGGCCAAGGCGTGTTCGGCGTGCAGCGGGACAACGGCAGCGGCTACGCCCAACAGTGGAACCTGAGCCTGCAACAGACCTTCGGCGAACACTGGAGCGTCGAGGCCGGCTACCTCGGCTCGAAGCTCACCCGACTCGGCGTTCCCGACGTCAATCTCAATCAACTCACCGTCGCGCAGTTGGTCCTCGGCGCTCCGTTGACGCAGGCGGTGGCCAATCCGCTGGTGGGCCTGGTGCCGGCGACGAGCTCGCTCGGCGGGCCGACGATTCCCCGTGGCCAACTGCTGCGCCCCTTTCCGCGGTTCACCACAGTCGCCTTGTACCGGAACAACGTCGGCCACTCCACCTACCACTCCCTGCAGGCCCGCCTTGAAAAGCGCTTCTCCCGCGGGCTGACCCTCACCGGGGCCTACACCTTCTCGCGCCTCATCGACGACGCCGGCGCGGTGTTCGACTTCGCCGTCCTCTCCGGCCCCGTGGCCAACTTCCAGGCGGCCGACAGCTTCAACCGGCGCCTGGAAAAGGACGTCTCCACCGGCAACGTGCCGCACAACCTCTCCCTGGGTTTCGTCTACGCGCTGCCGGCGCGGCGCCGCTGGCTGCGCGGCTGGCAGGTTGCCGGCATCGTCCGCGCGCAATCGGGCAGCCCCTTGGCCGTGACGCAGGCCACCAACTTCAACGCCTTCGCCGGCTTCGGTCTGCAGCGCCCGAACCGCGTGGCGGACCCCCGCCTGCCGGCAGCGGAGCGCTCGACGGGGCGCTGGTTCAACGCCGCCGCCTTCCGGGAGGCGCCGCAGTTCACCCTCGGCAACAGCTCGCGGAATCCGGTGGTAGGGCCGGGCTACCGGATTCTCGACCTGATGCTCGGCCGCACCTTTCAACTGCGGGAGCGCGCACGGCTCGAACTCCGCGCCGAAGCCTTCAACGCCACCAACACCCCGCCGCTCGGCAACCCCAACGGCAGCTTCGGCGCGCCGGCGTTTGGAACCATCACCACCGCGCTCGACCCGCGCGTCTTCGAAGTGGTGGCTAAACTACAATTCTGAGGCCCATGAAATCTTCGATTCAGAATCAACTGCGCGCCGTCCGGCAAGGCCGCGGCCTCAGCGCCAGCGAACTGGCCGAGCGCGTGGGGGTAACCCGGCAGACCATCTATGCCATCGAAGCCGGCTCCTACATGCCCAACACCGAGGTCACCCTGCGCCTGGCCCGCGCGCTCGAAGCACCCGTCGAGGAGCTGTTTTCGCTCGCCGTGGACGAACCGTCGGCGCCGCGGGCGCTCCCCGCCGACGTCCTGAGCGCCGTGCCGCCGGCCAAGGGCCAGGCCGTGCGAATCTGCCAGGTGGGCGACCGGCGCGTGTGCATTCCGGTCAACGCGGCCCCCTACTACCTGCCGGAGGCCGACGGCGTGGTAGCCCGGCCCGGTAAAAAGCCGATGCAGGCCGACGTGGTCGCCTTCCCCGGAACCGACGGCAGCGGCAGGCGGCTGGTGCTGGCCGGGTGCGACCCGGCCATTGGCTTCGTTTCGCACCTGGTGGAGCGCAGCGGGGGCGTCGAGGTGGTGTCGGCGGCGGCGGCCAGCCAATTGGCCTTGCAGTGGCTGCACGAAGGCAAGGTGAACATTGCCGGATCGCACCTCGAAGACGCGGCGACCGGCGAGTTCAACCTGCCCTACCTCCGCAGCGAATTCCCCGGCGAGGACTTCGCCGTGGTCAGCTTTGCCCGCTGGGAGGAAGGCTTTGTCGTCGCGCCCGGGAACCCCAAGGGCATCCGGAAGGCCGAGGACCTTACCCGGCGCGGCGTCCGCCTAGTCAACCGCGAGACCGGATCGGGAAGCCGGGGCCTGCTCGACCGCCTGCTCCACGCCGCCGGCGTACCTGCAGGTAAAGTGACCGGCTATGACCGCCTCGGCTACGGGCATCTCGCCGTGGCCTATCTCGTGCTCACCGGCGAGGCGGACTGCTGCGTGGCGACCCGCTCCGCCGCCCGGACCTTCCAGCTCGACTTCGTCCCGCTACAGAGCGAACGCTACGACTTCGTCATGCGCCGGCCGACGCTCGCCACGCCCACCGCGCAGGTCTTTATCGACGTCCTGCAGCGCGCCGCGCTGCGCCGCAAACTCGAAGTCCTGGCCGGCTACGACACGGCGCAGACCGGGGCGATCCTGGCCTAACGCATGGTATCCTAAGGGTTTATTTTTGAAGGTGCCATGCCACTTCTCCGCTATGAAACCAAGAGCGGCATAGCGGTTACCCGGAACCTAAGCAAGGCGTCTTTCAAGAAAGGCCTCGGCAGTCTGCTTCAGGATCTGGACCGTTACCGCGGCTTTTATCTCTCCTCGGGATACGAGTATCCCGGGCGGTACTCCCGTTGGGACATTGCTTCAAGCAAGCCGCCCCTTGAGGTCGTAGCGTGGGGCCGCAAGGTGGAGTTCCGGGCGCTGAATGAGCGCGGCGGCGCCATCTGCCAGATCTTTGGCCGCCTGCTGGCCGACCATCCCCATTGGGAGTCGTTCGCCGCCACCCCGGCCGGACTCTGCGGCACCCTGAAGCCCCTGCCCGCGTTCTTCCCGGAAGAGGAGCGCTCCAAGCAGCCCTCGGTCTTCTCCATTCTTCGCGCGATTGTCGAAGAGTTCCGCCATCCTGAAGACTCCAAGCTCTCCTTCGTGGGCGCCTTCGGCTACGACCTGCTCTTTCAGTTCGATCCCATCGAACTGCGCCTCGAGCGGGGCGACCGCAAGGACCTGCACCTGTTCTTCTGCGACGACATCCTCTATATGGATCGCAAGAAAGAGGTGATCGAACGCTACCGCTACGATTTCGCGTGCGACGACCTGAACACCGCGGGCCTCGCCGGCGGTGCCGACCGCGTCCCCGCCGCGCCGGCCCTGGCGCCGGCGCCGGTGACCAGCAACCACACCCCGGCCGAGTACATGGCCAACGTCGAAAAGGTGCGAGCCCGCATGAAGGTCGGCGACTACTACGAGGTCGTGCTCCGGCAAACCTTCTCGACGCCGTACGCGGAAAAGCCCTCCGTCCTCTTCAAACGGATTCAACAGGCCAGCCCCTCCCCCTACGAGTTCCTCCTGCAGTTGGGCGAAGAGCAGCTGGTGGGCGCGAGCCCTGAAATGTTTGTCCGCGTCGAAGGCGCCCGCGTCGAAACCTGCCCCATCTCCGGCACCGCCCGCCGCACCGGCGACCCGATGGCCGATGCCGAAGCGATCAAGAATCTGCTCGCCTCGCCCAAAGAAGAGAGCGAGTTGACGATGTGCACCGACGTCGACCGCAACGACAAGTCACGCGTCTGCGTGCCAGGTTCGGTGCAGGTAATCGGCCGGCGGCTCATTGAAAGCTACGCCGGACTCTTCCATACCGTCGATCACGTCGACGGGGTGCTGATGCCGGGTTTCGACGCCATGGACGCGTTTTTGTCGCACATGTGGGCCGTCACGCTGATCGGCGCTCCGAAAAAGGCCGCCTCGCAGGAGATTGAAAACCTCGAAAAGGACGCCCGCGGCTGGTACGGCGGCGCCATCGGCATGCTGTCGCTGAACGGCGATATCAACACCGGCATCACCATCCGCACCGTGCACTTGAAAGACGGCATGGCCTCCTACTCGGCCGGCGCCACGCTGCTCTACGACTCCGACCCGGCCAGCGAAGAGCAGGAGACCCAGATCAAAGCCACCGGCTTCTTCCGCGCCCTCGCCATGGGCAAAGCGGCTCCCCCGGCCGCCGCTGAAGCCGCCCGCGTTGGCGAAGGCTTGAAACTGCTGCTCGTCGACAACGACGACTGCTTCGTCCTCACCCTGGCCAACTACGCCCGGCAAACCGGGGCCGAGGTGGTCACCTACCGCGCCGGCATTCCGGAAGCCAAGATCCGGGAGATTGATCCGGACCTGATTCTGATCTCGCCCGGCCCGGGGCGGCCCGAGGATTTTGGCGTGCCCGCGCTGGTGCGCTTCGCCTCCGCAGCCGGCTACCCCGTGCTGGGGGTCTGCCTGGGCTTGCAGGGGATCGTCGAAGCCTTCGGCGGCGAGTTGGGCGTGCTCGACTATCCGATGCACGGCAAACCATCGCTCGTACGGCACGGCGGCGCCGGCTGCTTCGCGGGCCTCGCCGACCCGCTGCAGGTGGGCCGCTACCACTCGCTCTACGCACTACCGGACAAGCTGCCCGATTGTCTCGAAGTCACGGCGCGCAGCGAGGACGGCATCATCATGGGCGTCCGCCATAAGACACTGCCGGTGGAAGCCGTGCAGTTCCATCCGGAATCGATTTTGACCATGAAGGACCAAGCCGGCGTCCGGATGATCGCCAACATGGTCCGGCTTCACGGGCGGGCTAAAAACCGCCGGCCGGTGGCGGGGTGAAGACGAAAACGAAGATCGCCATTTTTGCCTGCACGGCGGGCGTGGCGGCGTTCTTCGCCATCGACTTCTGCAATCTGGTGTACCAGTGCGGCTGCCAGGGCATGCTTGGCACCGGGGCGGCGCACTGCAATGTGCACGATCATCTGGCCGCCAAACACTGCCCGTGGTGCACGCACGGCGGGGTAGGTTTTGTGGCGGCGATGACGCCGGTGTTCGCCACGCAGGGCTGGCTGGCCTTCACCCGCAGGCCGTTCGGGTCGCGGCAGCGGCTGCTGGGCGGATGGCTGGCGTTCCCGGTGCTGGGAGGAATCGGCGCGTTGCTGGTAGGACTTAGCCAAGGGTACTGGCCATAAAGTCCATTGCCCCTTTACGGTTCTCGCTCTATGCTGTGTAGTGTAGATCCCTAATATCACCATGACGCTCTCCGATGCCATTTATGTTGTTTCCCTGATTCTGGTTATCTGGATCGCCATTGGTATGAGCGGGGGGGACGGCGGCAAGCGATCCCGCCAGCCTGTTTACTGATGTCGGCAGATGTACTGGTCGTGGGCGGTGGCGTGGCCGGGCTGGCCGCGACGGCGGCTTTGGGCGGCGCGGGATGGAAGGTCGAGTTACTGGAAGCCAGGCCCCATCTGGGCGGGCGGGCTACCTCCTATGCCTTACCCAATACGGGTGTGGTCGATAACTGCCAACATATTCTTCTACGCTGCTGCGTGAACCTGCTCGATTTTTACGGCCGGATGGGCGTGGCCGATTGCGTTGAATTCGGCCGGGATATTCCGTTTCTCGAACCGGGCGGGCGCATCAGCCATTTTGAGCGGGGCCTGCTGCCGGCGCCGTTCCACTTTACGGAATCCTTCCTCCGGATGAGCTTTCTGTCCTGGGCGGACAAGATCTGCGTGGCGCGGGCGTTTCTGGCCATCCTCTGGGAGCGGGGGCGGCGCCGGGACCTCGAAGAGATTTCGATGCTCGACTGGCTGCGGGAAAAGCAGCAGTCGCCCAACGCGATTGAGCGCTTCTGGCGGCAGGTGCTGGTGAGCGCCATCAACGAAGAGCTCGACCGGATGGCCGCCATCCATGGCTTTCAGGTCTTCTGGCTGGGCTTTCTCGCCTCGTCCACCTCCTATGAAATGGGCGTGCCCACGGTACCGCTGGGGGAGCTGTACACCTCCGGCGCCTGGGCCAGGATGCCTGGGGTTTCCATCGAGTTGCGGTGCCCCGTCGAGCGCATCCTGGTGGAAGGGGGCGTCGCCCGCGGGGTGATTCTCGACGGCGCGGAGCGCCGGGCGAAGGTGGTGATTTCGGCCGTTCCCTTTGAAAAGGCCGCGGGCCTGGCGCCGGAAGCGGAGCTGGACGTGAGCGCTTTCACCCACTCCTCCATCACGGGTGTCCATTTTTGGTTCGATCGCCCGGTGACCGCGCTGCCCTACGGCACGCTGCTCGACCGGAACCTGCAGTGGTTCTTTGCAAAAGATGGCGGCCGCTATCTGCAACTGGTCGTCAGCGCCTCGAAGCCGTGGCTCAAGCTGCCGCGGCAGGAGGTGATCGATCTGGCGATGGCCGAGCTGGCCGAGTATCTGCCCCTGGTGCGGGAGGCCAGACTGGTTAACGCCCAGGTGGTGAAGGAGGCGCGCGCCACTTATAGCGCGCTGCCCGGCCTCGGCAAGCACCGCCCGGGGAACCGCACGAAGATCGAAAACTTTGTGCTGGCCGGGGATTGGACCCGTTCCGGCTGGCCCGCCACGATGGAAGGGGCGGCGCGCAGCGGCTACCTGGCTGCGGAAGCGGCTGCGGAAATTCTGGGCCGCCCGCAGCGGTTTCTCCTGCCCGATATCGCATAATGGGAACTATGACGTTGCGACGGGTTCTTCTTCTAAGTTTGTTGGCGTTGCCGGCGTGGGCGGATCCTCCGATGACCAGGCTGCGGGTGGAGGTTCGCAAGGAGTTCAACGATAAACCGGTGGAGCGCGCGAGCGTGATTGTGCGGTTCGTCGAGGGGCGCAGCATCGTGAAGCTCGGCAAGAAGATCATGACCTCCTACCAGTTGAAGACCAACCAGGAGGGCGTGGCCATGATTCCGCCCATCCCGCAGGGTAAGATCCAGATTCAGATCATCGCCAAGGGCCTGCAGACCTTCGGGCAGATCTTTGATGTGGCGGAAGAAGAAAAGACGGTCGAAATCAAGTTGAAGGATCCGCAACCGCAGCACTCGGTGCATCAGTAATGCTGGCCGCGCTGCTCGAATCAACCATTGACCGCGAGCTGCAGTATCTTCGCGGGTTGACCGCCACGCAGGCCGCGCAGGCCCCGAAGCCGGGGGCGTGGTCGCCCAAGCAGGAGTTGGGGCACCTGGTCGATTCGGCGGCGAATAACCATATCCGCTTTGTGCGGGCCGCACTCGAAGGCTCCTTCACCGGTCCCGTCTACGACCAGGATGCCTGGGTCGAACTGCACGGGTACCAGACGATGCCATGGATGGAGCTGCTGGACCTTTGGTATGACCAGAACCGGCTGCTTGTGCACATGATCAAGCGGATTCCCGCCGCGAGGCTCGACAGTCCGTGCACGATTGGCAGCGGGACACCCGTGACGCTAGCGGCCCTGATTGGCGATTACGTGCTGCACATGCAGCATCACCTGGACCACCTGCTGGGACGGGAGACCATTACTCGCTATCCACAATAGCGATGCATTCGATTTCGACGCGGGAGTCCCGCGGCAGGCGCGCCACCTCCACCGTCGAACGGGCCGGTGGGTTCGTTTCGAAAAAACGCGCATAAACGGCGTTCATGGCGGCGAATTCGCCGAGATCCTTCAGGAAGACGGTGGTTTTCACCACGCGGCCGAGCGAGGAGCCACAGGCTTCGAGCACGGCGGCCAGGTTCGAGAGCACGCGCTCGGTCTGCACCGTGATGTCGCCGGCGACGAGTTCGCCGGTGGCGGGATCGAGGGGGATCTGACCGGAGAGGTAGGCCATGCCGTGGTGGACGATGGCCTGGGAGTAGGGGCCGATGGCGCGCGGCGCTGCGGGGGTGGCTATGATCTTCATCCCTTTCAGTTTGGCATCTGGAGGGTGCCGGTGAGGTCGGAGACCCGTTCGATCTTCTCCTGGCGGAGGAAGCGGTCGAGTTCGCGGGCAATGCGGAGGGGCGCCGAGGGGTCCCAGAAAGTCGCCGTGCCTACCTGCACGGCGGTAGCGCCGGCGATGAGGAACTCGGCCGCGTCGACTCCGGTGGCCACGCCGCCGAGACCGAGCACGGGGATCTTCACGGCCCTGGCGGCTTCGTAGACCAGGCGCAGCGCGATCGGCTTGATGGCCGGGCCGGAGAGGCCGCCGTAGCCGTTGCCGATGCGGGGACGGCGGGTGCGGGCGTCGATGGCGAGCGAGACGAAAGTGTTGACGAGGCTGAGGCCGTCGGCGCCGGCCGCTTCGGCAGACAGGGCGAGCGGTTCGATACGGGCGACGTTGGGGGAGAGTTTGATTACCAGCGGCCGCTTGGTCAGCGGCCGGAGGCGGGCGATGAGGTCGGCGAGCAGAGTGGGTTCGGAGGAGAAGAAAATCCCGCCGTGTTTGGTGTTCGGGCAGGAGACGTTCAACTCGTAAGCGGCCAGGCCCTCGTGGTCTTCGAGGACGCGGATCACCTCTTCGTAATCTTCGGGGGCGTAGCCGAAGACGTTGGCGATGATCGGGGTGGCGTAATGACGCAGCGCCGGAAGTTTTTCGACGGCAAAGGCGCGGGCGCCGATGTTCTGCAGGCCGATCGAGTTGATCATGCCGGCTTCGGCTTCAAAGATGCGGGGCGGCCGGTTGCCGTCCATCGGCTGGCGGGAAAGGCCTTTGACCACGATCGCGCCGAGGGCGTTGAGGTCGAGCAGCGAGGCGAACTCGATGCCATAGGCGAAGGTGCCGGAGGCGGCGATGATGGGGTTTTTGAGTGGAATCCCGCAGAAGGCGGTCGATAAACGAGAAGAGGACATGGGCAAAGTCAGATTCCACAGTATCAGTACTATTGATTGCGCCGCGGTCAGCCAAGGTCGAACCCGAACTAAGGTCTACGCCGGATGGGTCAAAGCAGGCCTTTCGGGGAACCTGAAGTAAAGGCCCAGATTAGAAGGAAGCGCACCACGACAGTGGAACCCCAACTCCAACGGACACAGCCGGCTAAACACCGTTCCCTGGGTACGAAGTTTTTCCTGTTTACGGCCGGGATGCTGGCGTGGCTAGTGGCGGTGATGGTGGCTTATGACCACCTGAACGGAACGCTGAGCCTGGGCAAGAGCGCCCTGCTGTTGGGTGTGGCGCTGGGGATTGCCACGCTGGTCGTGCAGGTGACCGTACGGCTGCTCGTCAAGCCGATTGAAACCCTCGAGCAGGGGTTGGTGGCGGTGGGCAAGGGTCAACTGCGGCCCATCCGATACCGCCAGTCCGGCGACGAGGTGGAGTTCCTGGCGCGCAGCTTCAATGAAATGATCGGCATGTTGAGCAAGCAGCGCGCCGAACTCGAGCAGCATCGGGAACTGCTCGAGAAGCGGATCCGGCAACGCACAGAGGCGCTCGAAGAGGCGATGCAGCAGGCCCTGGGGGCCAGCCGGGCCAAGAGTGAGTTTCTCGCCAATATGTCACACGAGCTGCGGACGCCGATGAACGGCGTGCTGGGCATGATCGAACTGGTGCTCGACAGTCCCCTGACGGTCGAGCAGCGCGAGGAGCTCGAGACGGCGCAGCGAAGCGGCTTCTCGCTGCTCGAGCTGTTGAACGACATCCTCGACCTGTCGAAGATTGAGTCGGGCCGGATGGTGCTCGAAAAGATTCCCTTCGATTTGAACCTGCTGGTACGGGACTGCGGGAATACGCACGGAGCCAAGGCAGCGCAGAAAGGGGTGCGGCTGATGACGGATTTGCCGTCGACGCTGCCGGCCCAGTGGGTAGGCGATCCGCTGCGCGTGCGGCAGATTTTGCACAATCTTTTGAGCAACGCGGTGAAGTTCACAAGCCAAGGCGAGATTTCGCTCGTCGTCCGCGCCGAGGCCCGTGACGAGCAGACCGGCGTTGTACCGCTACAGCTGATCGTAACCGACACGGGCCTGGGCATTGCGCCAGAGAAGCTGCCGTTGATCTTTGAAAAGTTCACGCAGGCCGACGGCAGCATCACGCGAAAGTTTGGCGGTACGGGGCTGGGCCTGGCCATCACCCGTCAATTGGCCGAGATGCACGGCGGCGGGGTAGCTGTAACGAGTCGGGAGGGCGTGGGCAGCCGGTTCGTGGTGACGCTGCCGCTGTTGGCCTCCGAGCAGACGCGGGCCATCGATAACGAAGAGGCGATCAGCGCGACAGCCAAGCGGACGGGACGAATTCTGGTGGTCGAGGACAATGTGGTGAACCAGAAGGTACTGCGGGGGCTCCTGGCGAAGTGGGGTTACCAGTGCCTGTTGGCAGGCGATGGGGAGGAGGCGCTCCGCGTACTGGCTGCCGAGGCGATCGATTTGGTGGTGATGGACGTGCAAATGCCGCGGATGGATGGCCTTGAGGCGACGCAGCAGATCCGGCAGAGCGAGCAGTGGCGGCAACTGCCCGTCGTCGCGCTGACCGCGCATGCCATGAGCGGCGACCGCGAGCGCTGTCTTGAGGCGGGGATGAACGCCTATCTCACCAAGCCGGTCGATTCGCGGGAGCTCTTGCGCACGCTCGACAGCTACCTGCTGGCGCCCGCCGGTGGGGTGCAGCGCCCGGCGGGCGATGCCACGGCGGTAACCGGCGACATGGTGCGCCTGTTTTTGCAGTTAGCGCCCGAGCGGCTCGAGCGCATTCAGCGGGCGGTGAAGAGCAACGAGACGGCGCTGCTGGCCACCGAAGCCGGGCAGGTGCGATCGGCGGCACAGTCGATTGCGGCCAGCCAGGTGGCGGACCGGGCGCGACGGCTCGAAGAGGCCGCCACAGCCCAGGATCAACGGGCCATCCGCCATTCGCTCCTGCTGCTCGAAAGTGAGATCGCCCGGCTCAGCCGGCAGAAGGAGTCGGCGCCAGTGCGGCCAGCGTCGTAATCCGCTCCCAGAGCGCGTCGATATCGGCGGCCGTGGTGGCCAGATTCCCGACGGCCACCCGCAGCGTGAACTGCTCCCGCAGCAGCGTCTGGGAGATAAAGAAATCCCCGCTGCGGTTGATTTCGGCGGCGATCCACCGGTTCTCCGCCTCGGGTGCGCGCTTGCGGAAACAGACTGTGGAGAAGGGCGCGGGCGCGGCCAGTTCAAAGCGGGCATCGGCTTCGACGCTGCGGCGCAGGGCCTGGGCCAATTCGATCTGCCGGCGCAGTTCGTCGATGAGGCCCCGCCGGCCGAAGTAGCGGAGGACAAACCAGAGCTTGAGTCCGCGGAAGCGGCGGCCGAGTGGGATGCCGTAGTCCATCAGGTTGACGGCGCGCGGGTCGGCGGTGGTGCGGAGATACTCCGGGGTAACGGTGAAGGCGCGGCGGAGAATTTCGGGGAAACGCGTATAGAAAGCGCTGCAATCGACGGGCACGAAGAGCCACTTATGGGGGTTGACGACATAGGAGTGTGCCCGTTCGGCGCCCCGCATCAGGCCCGCGAATTCGGGCAGGAGCATGGCGGCGCCGGCGTAGGCGGCGTCGATGTGCACCCAGAGGTTGTGCGGCGCGGCGATATCGACGATTTCGCTGATCGGGTCCACGCTGGTCGTCGAGGTGGTGCCGAGCGTGGCCACGATGGCGCAGGGGGTGTAGCCGGCGGCGAGGTCGGCGGCGATCGCCTGGCGGAGCAGGTCCGGCTGCAGGCGGAAGGCGGCGTCCGCGGGGATTTTAACGAGGTTATCGAGGCCGATGCCGACGGCGATGACGGCTTTGTCAATGCTCGAATGGGCCTGGTCGGAGCAGTAGACGCGGAGGCGTTTGGTGAGGCCGCGGCGGCGGGAGTCGGGGTCGGCCATCTCGCGGGCGGCGGCGAGGGCGTGGAGGGTACTGATGGAGGCGGTGTCGAAGATCTGCCCGAAGTAGTCTTCGGGCAGGCCGGACCACTGGCGGAGCCAGGCGAGGGCCACCTGTTCGAGTTCGGAGACGGCGGGGGTGGCCACCCAGTTGATGCCGTTCGAGTTGAGTGCCGCGGCGAGCATTTCGGCGAGGACGCCGGGGACGGAGCCGGTCGAGGAGAAGTAGTTGAAGAAGCGGGGGTGGTTCCAGTGGCCGACGGCAGGCAGGATCTGCGCCTCGAAGTCGGCGAGCAGTTGGGCGAGCGGTTCGCCGGTTTCGGGGCCTTGCGCGGGGAGGCGGTCGATCAGATCGCCGGGGCGCATCCGGGGGGTAACCGGATAGCGGCGGGAGTTGGCGAGGTAATCGGCGATCCATTCAATCGCCTCGCGGGCCACCGGGCGGAAGGAGTCGACGTCGTGCATGGGAGTTACACCAGCTTGAGATCCTGCTGCATGGCCGCGAGCCAGTCCGGGAACCAGGCGCGGAAGAGTTCGCGGTGGGCGAGCAGGTCGGGGCCGAGGCGGGTGGGGGCGAGGGCCATGGGGAAGCCGCGGAGGGCGAGGGCTTCCTGGACGCCGAGCGGGGTGGGCAGCGGGTCGATCTTGGCGATGAACTCGGCGAGGCGCTGGGCGAGGCGGGCCTGGGCGTCGGCGTTGCCGGTGGTGACGGCGCGGTCGAGGCCGGTGATGAGATCGGGAACGGCGCAGGCGCAGCCGGAGATGACGCCGTCGGCGCGGTGGCGGCGGGCGGCGAGGATGGAATCGTTACCGATGAGCAGGGTGAAGGATTGGCGGTCGCGCTGGGCGGTGAGGGCTTCGAACAGGTCGAGGTTGCCGCTCGAGTCTTTGATGCCGGCAAAGCGGCCGGTGGCGAGGACTTCGCAGGCGGTGGCGGCTTCAAGACCGGTGGTGAAGAAGGGAAGGTTGTAGAGGAAGGTGGGCGGGAGGTCGGCGGCGTGGTCAGCGAAGCGGAGGTAGAACTCGCGGAGTTCCTGCTGCTTGTAGCGGAAGAAGTGGGGGGGCATCAGCAGGAGGCCGGCGGCGCCGCTCGAGGCGGCGTCGCGGGCGAGGGTGATCGCGCCTTCGAGCGTCGAATGCGAGACGTTGACGAGCAGCGGGACGCGGCTGCGGCGGATGGCCATGTGGGCAAAGCGCATGCGCTCTTCGACGTCGAAGTGGACAAACTCGCCGGTGGCGCCGAGCAGGGCGATGCCAGTGACGCCGTGGCCTACCAGGAAGTCGATAATGTCGAGCGCGGGGCCGATGTCGATGGTGTGTCCGGCGGGGCGGCGGACGGTGACGAGGGCGGCGAGGGGGCCTTGAATGGGGGACATAAGCGAAGAATCTCCTAGTTTACCCCCGGAGGCCCCGCAGGAATTTTCTCAAAATTCCTGTCGACGGCCGGACCGGCTGATGCGTCCTAATCAACATGAAGTTGCGTTTGCTTCTTACCACCTGCAGCATCTTGGCTTGGCCCGCGGTAGCGGCGGAGTATTTTCCGTTAGCGGTGGGCAACCAGTGGGTATATCGGCTTGATGGGGCACCCGAGAGGGTGGTGACCACGATCGGGCAGACGAGGGAGGTGGACGGACAAACCTACTTTGTTTACGCCGGGCTAGACGGGCCGAGCGTGTTGCTGCGGCGGAACGCGCAGGGCCAGCTGCTGGTGCGGCAGCCGGACCGGGCAGAGGGGGTATGGGCGGATTTCGCGGCCGACCGCTGGGAGACGGCGCTGGCGCCCTGCCCAGGGGCGGCGGTGGTGGAGGCGCGGGATAGGCGGGTGGAGTTGGGCGGGAGTTCGGTCGCCGATGGCCTGGTGGTCCGCTATGCGGCGGGGACGTGCGCGGAGGGGGGCGTGGTGCGGGAGGTGTTTGTGCCGGGGGTGGGGCTGGTGGAGCGGGAGGTCTTGTTCGGTGGCGGTCGGCGGGTGTACCGGTTGACCTACGCGCGGGTGGGCGGGGTAGCGGTGTTCGGCGGCCCGGAGCACTCCTTCCGGCTGAGTCTGGACCGCGCGAGCTATCCGCCGGAGTTTGAGTTTCAGGCGCGGATGACGCTGGAGAACTCCACCGGCAAGCCGCTGCGGCTCGAGTTTGGCAGCGGACAAAGCTTCGATCTGTTCCTGAAGGACGCCCGGGGCAACCCGGTCTACCAATGGTCGGCGAACCGGATGTTTGCGATGATGCTGCGGGAGGAGACAGTGGAGGGGGAGAAGAACTGGACGGCGACGGACCGGCTGCGGCTGGAGCCGGGGGAGTATGTGATGGAGGCGGTGCTGGCTACGCGGGGTGGCCAGCCTTACCGGGCGACGGTTCCGTTGACCGTGATCCCGTAAGCTGGTAATATCAAGAGGGAAAGTTCTGTCAAGGATTGGTATTTCTGTAAATGGCAAATCATGTTTCGGCTTTGAAGCGGGTCCGCGTTACCGAAAAGCGCACCGAGGTTAACCGGATGCGCAAGTCCCGCCTCCGCACCGCCATCAAGCGGGTGCGTAAGCTGATTGCGAGCAAGGACGCCACCGGTGCTGTTGCTGCGTTGCCGTCGGTTTTCTCCATCGTCGACCGCTCCGCAAAGTGGGGCATCATCAAGAAGAACACCGCCGCTCGCTACAAGTCTCGCGTTTCGGCCCACGTCAAGAAACTGGCTGCGTAGACCGCTCGGTCTCCAGCCGGCAGGTTTCGAGTTTTACGGCCCGCGCTAAATGCTTAGCGTGGGCGTTCTGCGTTGTAGTCAGGACGGAGTGATCTTTATGCGGAGACATCTTGCTGCGCTTCTGTTCGCGGCGCCGCTGCTGGTGGCCCAATCGCCGGTGCTGAGCGGCACGGTCTTCAACGCAGCCTATGCCGAAGTGAAGCTTCTGCAGGGCACCAAGGAGCGGGCGCGGACAAGCGCCGGCGCCGATGGCGAATACGCCTTTCGCGGCGTGGCGGCGGGAGATTACCAGCTGGTGGTCAATGGACGACGTTTGGTCGATGTCACCTTGCGCGATAAGGCGCAGGTGCTCGACCTCCACTACCGGGAAGCATCGGCGGGGCCGGGTATCCGGGTGAGCGGCGACCGGATGTCCGCCAAGTTGCTCACGAAAGTTCCGCCGGTGTATCCGGCGGCGATGAAGGCGCAGCGGATTGAGGGTCCGGTGTGGCTCGAGGTGGACGTGGACCAACAGGGAGCCGTCACGGCGGCCCAGGTGATCGCCACGCCGCACGCTGAGCTGACCGAATCGGCGGTGGCCGCGGTCCGGCAGTGGGTGTACCAGACAACCCTGTTGAACGGCAATCCGGTGCCGGTTCGCACCGTGGTGCGGGTGAACTACACGCTCATGCCGTAAGCGCCAGAATCAGCTGCTCCATGATGATGCGGTCATCGGGGCGGATGTCGCGCAGGCCGCGGTCGGCGCGGAAGAGCCCCTGCACGGCGGAGCGCATTTGCGGCAGGGTGAAGGCCTGGGCGGTCTGTGCCACCTGTTCGGCGCGGGCCTTCCACATGGGCACGCCCTGGCGGGAGAAGTACTGCTGGATCTGTGCGGCGCCGACGAGGCGGGCCTCTTTCGCCGTGATGGCCATGCGGAACTGCCCGGCCAGAAAGCTCAACGCGAGGGGCAGATATTCGCCTTCGCGGACCAGCGTATCGAGAACTTCGAGGGCGGCGCGGCGGTCGCGGCGGCCCATGGCGGCGACGAGGGCAAAGATGGTGGCCTCGCGGGCGTCGGGCACCATTTTCTGGATCTGCTCGAGGCCGACGGGCCCGCCTTCGCCGGTGAGCAGCCCGAGCTTTTCGATCTCGATGGCGATGCGCGTCGAGTTATTGCCGGTGGCCTCGACGAGCAGCTCCATGGCGTCCGCGGTAAGGCGCAGGCCGGCGTCGCGGGCGAGCAGTTGCGCCAGGGCGCGGGCTTCAAGGGGCGTGGGGTGGGGGAACTCGACCTGTCCGCCGATGCAGCCGTAGAACTTCTGCACGCGTTCGATCTTGGCCTTGTCGTCGCCGTCGAACTCGAAGCGGCTGCACTGCAGGATGACGATGACGCCCGGGGGCGGGTTCTTGAGATACCGGGCCACGGCGTCGGCGCCGCCTTCGGCGTCTTTGCCGCGGGGGAGAGCGAGTTCGGCCGAGGTGATCCAGAGGACGCGCTTGGTGGCGAACAGCGAGTAGGAGCAGGCGTCGTCCATGGCTTCGGCGAGCGATAGCTCGTCGAGGTCGAGGCGGGTGAGGCCCTCTTCGCGCTCGGTGCCTTCGGCGAGCCAGTATTCGATGAGCGCGCGGCGGCACTTGTCGCGCCGGTAGGCATCGGGGCCGAGGAACAGGTAGGCCGGCAGCAGGCGGCCGAGTTTGACCTGGGTAAGAAACTGGTCCGGGGTGAGCGCCATTTAGAATCCCGAGAGGACTGCGCTGACGATGGTGCGGGCGACATCGCGGCTTAACCGATCGAGCGCCGTCTCCGACTCTTCGAAGTACTGCGCCTGATCGATGGAGATCTCGTAGCGTTCGCGCACTTCCATGTTGGCGCGGGTGAACAGCACTTTACCGGAGGCACGGTCGGTGAGGGTGACCTGGAGGAGGACGGAGACCTGGACGCCGGCGGCGCGGCCGGTGACCTGGTCGACGACGGTGGGAAAGGCGGTGTAGGTTAAGACGGAGCCTCGGAGCGTGGCGTCGGCGTCGTTGGGGTCGGCGACAATCTGGTAGCGGGTGCGAGTGAGGAACTCGCGGCTGATGGCGCTGCCCAGGCGGTCGGAGATTTTATAGCGGGTGGTGAGATTGCCGAAGGTGGGGATGGCGATGGTGCGGACGGTCTTGGGTAGGAGGTCGGCTTTGCCGCCGACGTGGTAGCCGCAGCCGGTGAGGCCGAGGGCGGAGAGGAGAGCGCGGCGCTTCATAACAGCTCCCGCACGACGTCCACGGCAGTTTCGGCGCAGAGCTGATGGTTGTCGGCGGCGAGCCAGAACCAGCAGGCGCGGCTGTCGTTGTGGTCGACCTCGACGGCGCCGACGGCGTAGCCGGATTGGCCGGCCATATTGACGTTATTGGGCGGGTCGAGTTCGTCGGTGCGGAGGTCGATGCCTTCCTGTCTCAGATGGTCGAGCAGCGCACCGATCCGGACGCCGGCGGCGAACTCCACCCAGAGCGAGACGGCGTAGCCGTGAAAGACCGGCGCCTGCACGAGGCGGAGCGAGGGCATGGGAACGACGCCGTCGATGGCGAGCATCGAAGCGAGGTCGCGCTCGATGCGCTTCTCGCGGCCCGCCCAGCCGATGGTGGACTCCTCGCCGGGGCGGGCGATGAGATTGAAAGCGACCTGTTCGCCAAAAACCTCTTTGGGCAGGGGCTTGAAGGTGAACAGGCCGATGGCCTGGCGCTGGAGTTCGTTGATGGCGCGGAGGCCGCTCATGCTGGCCGGTTCGAAGATGGTGGCGACGGCGCGGCGGACCGGCTGGGTCTGGTGGAGGTGGGTGAGGAAGTGGGCCAACAGGTAGGCGGCCGGGTGGGGGATGGAGTGGACGACCGGACCTTCCGGTGGCTTCGTTTCGAAAAACGGGGCACGGACGCGGGATTCGGGTTCGGCGGCGAGTTCGCCAGTCAGGTCGACGACGGCCGCGCGGCCCTGATGCTGCCGCGCGAGGGCGTAGGCGGCGCGGGCCTCTTCGGCGCCGCCGCTGAGAACAATGACTTTGGCGGCGGCGATCTGATCGCCGTCGAGGGCGGGAATCACGGCGGGTTCGTCGTCGTCGTCGCCGGAGGGCGGGGCAATCCTGGCGCTGACACCTTCGCCGGCGGCGGCTGGGGTGAGGTGCGCCTGCAATCCGGCGTCTTCAAAGCGGGCCTGGAAGTCTTTGCCGACCAGGGATTCGCCGCCGAGCAGAAGGACAATGGGCTTAACCAACTTGGTGCTCCGGGACGGGGGTGGCCGCTCGTGGTTTGCGCTGCAGAAGGCCGCCGATGCGGACGACAATGCCGCTGCCGGTGTAGGCGACGCCCATGGCCAGCAGCACCTGCTGCGAGAAGTTGAAGATGAGGAAGATCATGGCCCCGAGCGCGATGACGCTGCGGAAAGAGCGCGGGCTGAGCAGGTTGAAGTCTTTAAAGCTGCGGTATCGCCAGGTGCTGACCATGAGGAACGCGAGCAGGCCGACGAGCGCGATCCAGGCGACGGCGGCCATCCAGTGCCGGAGCGGGTAGGAGTTGGCGGCGTAGACCACGGCGGCGAGCATGCCGGCGGCGGCCGGGATGGGGAGGCCGACAAAGTACTTGCGATCGGGGCGGCCGGGATTCTTGGGCACGGGATTGACCTGCACGTTGAAGCGGGCCAGGCGGGAGGCGCCGCACAGGAGGTAGACGAAGATGACGAAGTAGCCGGTGCGTTCGAGCGGCACGCGGAGGCTGGGGTCGGGCAGCAGTGACCAGTCGACGAACTGCAGGCCCCAGGTGAAGGCCAGGATGCCCGGCGCCAGGCCGAACGAGATGACGTCGGCGAGGGAATCGAGTTCGCGGCCGAAGTCGCTGACGGTGTTCGTCATGCGGGCGATGCGGCCGTCGAGGCCATCGACGAAGACGGAGATACCGAGCATGATGGCCGCCAGCTCAAAGTGGTCGCGCGCCGCTTCGCCCGCGCCGAGGGCGTGGTCCATGGCGCCGCGGAAGGACTCGACGATGGCGAGAAAGCCCAGCAGCAGGTTGCCCGCGGTGAACATCGTGGGCAGGGCGTAGGCAGCGCGGCGGGGCCGGCGGTCCGGGGAGTTCGGGTCAAGCAAGCGCTCGGAGAGATTCAGCCGTGGCATCATTTCCTCTTCGCAATGACCGAGGAGGCGGCCGAGACGCGGTCCCCCACCTTGACGGTCAGTTCCCATTCGGGTCCGAACCACACGTCGACGCGGGAGCCGAATTTGATGTAGCCCATGCGTTCGCCGGCGGCCAGCAGATCGCCGGGCTTCTTGTAGCAGATGATGCGGCGGGCGATGAGACCGGCGATCTGGCTGAAGGCGACGCGGACGCCGTCGGGCGCCTCGACGACCATGGTGTTCATCTCGTTGTCGGTGGAGGCTTCGTCCTTGCTGGCCACGAGGAACTTACCGGTCTGATACGTGACGTCCACAACCCGGCCGGCGATGGGGGTGCGGTTGACGTGGACGTCGAAAACATTGAGAAAAATGCTGAGGCGGGTTTTGCCGTCGATCTGTTTGATCAGCGTCACCTTGCCATCGGCGGGAGAGACGGCCACCGGCCCCGGGGGCACCTCCCGCTCCGGGTCGCGGAAGAACCACAAGCAGAACATCGCCAGGATGACGAAGGGGATCGCCAGCCAGGGGCGGGTGAGGTAGCCGGCCAGCGCTCCGCCGGCAAGCAGGCCGAGCGCGTAGTAAATTCCGTCAATGACCATAGTGTCTAATCTGCTATTTTCGCAGATATCGCCATGCGTCTTGCTCTCGCTCTGTTTCTTACCCTCACCCTGCATGCTCAAGCCCCGCTCAAGTCTCTGAATCCCAAGGTAGAGAAGATCGTCTCGGCGGTTTCCACCGAACGAATCGCCGCCACGCTGCGGCGTCTCGAGGGCTTCGGCACGCGGAACATCTTCTCTTCGCAGGAGCATCCGACGCGCGGCGTCGGCGCGGCCTACCGTTGGATTGCCGAGGAGATGAAGAGCTACAGCCCGCGATTACAGGTCTCGCTCGATCCGCACGAGTTGCCGCAGAGCGGTCGGGTGTTCCGGCCGGTGAAGATCGTCAACGTCGTGGCCGTGCTGCCCGGGACGACGCAGAAGGACCGGCACGTGATTCTCAGCGGCCACTACGATTCGCTCCACATTGTCCGCAAAAAAGTGGGGGAGCTCGAGCAGATGGATCAGGAGGCGACGGTGGCGGCCGATGCGCCGGGCGTCTCCGATGACGGCTCGGGAACGGCGGCCGTGATGGAACTGGCCCGGGTGATGAGTCAGTTCGAGTTTGAAAAAACCATCGTCTTTGTGGCCTTCGCCGGCGAGGAGTACGGCCTGCTGGGAGCCAACGAGTACGCCAAACGGGCCCGGGAGCAGAAGATGATCATCGACGCCGTGCTGAACAACGACATCATCGGCAACGACATGGCCGGCAACGGACGCAGCGCCAACTCGGCCGTGCGCGTTTTCTCGGAGGACCCGATCGACTCGCCTTCGCGGACGCTGGCCCGCTACGTCAAGGAGATCGGCGAGCGCTACGTGCCTTCGATGACCGTCAACACGGTCTTCCGCGCCGACCGCTTCGGCCGGGGGGGCGACCATACCCCGTTCGACCGGGCGGGCTACGCGGCAGTGCGGTTCACGACGCCGAGCGAGTTCTACGCCAATCAGCACACGGGCTCGGACACCTTCGCCAACGCCTCGCCGGCCTACGCGGCCCGCGTGACGCAGGTGAACGGCGCCGTGGCGGCCACGCTGGCCTGGGCGCCGCCGGCGCCGGACGTGCTGACGAAAACCCGTTCGGTAACCAGCGGCGATGAGGTCGACGGGCCGAACCTGAGCCGCGGCAAGAGCGGCTACGATGCCTTTCTGAAATGGAAAGAGGTGGGCGATGTGAGCGACCTCGCCGGCTTCTCGATCGTGCGCCGCGATTCGACGGCGCCGTACTGGGAAAAGGAGCAGTTCGTCGGCATCGGCAAGGAGTTCCGGCTTGTGGATGTGTCGGTGGACGATATTGTGCTGGGCGTGAAGGCGATCGACCGCGAGGGGAACGAGAGCCCGGTTTCGGTTTACCGCATCGTGCCGCGCAAGCTACCCTAGGCGTATTATGCTTTCACGCCGGGATTTTGCGACCGTAGCGGCGGCGCTGTGGGCTGAGGCGGTCGCCTCGGCGCAGCATCAGCACCAACACACCGAATTGGCTCCGCAGGTGGCCGCCGCGGCGGCGCCCGTCTTCTTCACGGCGGCCGAGCGCGCGGCGCTTGACCGATTAACGGCTCTGATCGTGCCCGCCGACGAGCGCAGCGGCGGGGCGGCGGCGGCCAACGTCACACAATACATTGAGACGGTGGTGTTCCACGCGCAGAAGCCGCTGCAGACGGCCTGGCGCAACGGCCTGCGGCCTTATCTCGGAGCGGCCGACCCGCTGGCGCTGCTGACGGAGGCGGCCCGGAACGAGTTCCGCCCGCGCACTGTGGCCGAGCGGTTTTTTGTGCTGCTCAAAGACGCTTGCGTGGAAGGCTTTTACACGTCGCGGGAAGGCATTGTGAAAGAGCTGGGCTATAAGGGCTACACGTTTCTGCGCGAGTTCCCCGGGGCCGAGCCCGCCGAGCTACGGCCTCCGGCCGGTTACCAGCCGCTGCTGCGGCAGAGGAGCTAGGGCGATGGCGAAGATCTACGACGTGTGCATTATCGGGTCCGGCGCGGCGGGCGGAATGACGGCGCATGTGTTGACGCAGGCAGGCCTCGACGTGGCCATGCTCGAAGCCGGGCCGCGGCGCGATCCGGCCGAGTTGCCGGTGCACCGGGTGCGGCGGTGGAACCTGCCCAAGCGCGGACTGCGGGGCGATTACTTTCAGGAGTATCTCGAAGAGACCAGATTCCTGATTGATGACAAAAAAGAGCCGTACGGCTGGGCCGGGGACGACTACTTTCAGTTTGTCCGGGTGCGGGCCGTGGGCGGCAAGAGCCTGTTTTGGGCCGGGGTGACGCCGCGGCTGGGCGTCGAGGAGTTTCAGCCGCTCGATGACCACGATACGCGGTGGCCAATTACTTACGAAGAGATCGCGCCGTGGTACGACAAGGTGGAAGCCCTGATTGGCGTCTCCTCCTCCGGCAAGCCGCTGGGCGCGTTTCCACTCAACAACGGGCTGCCGTCGCTCAAGCCGAAGGCGGCCGAACTTGAGTTCGCCAAAGTGGCCGGCAAGCTAGGCAAGGGCCTCGAGATGATTCCGATCCCGAAGGCGATTCTGACGAAGGATCACAACGGGCGGCCGGCGTGCCACTACTGCGGCCCGTGCTGGGTGGGTTGCGATAGCGGATCGAAGTTTGATTCGCTGCGGGTGTTTCTCAACGGCGCCGAGAAGACGGGCAAGCTGACGCTGCTGGCCGGGGCGCGGGTGCGGTCGATTGAACTCGACAAGGAAGGCCGGGCGAGCAAGGCGCATTACTATGACGTCGCGGCGAAGTCGTGGAAGGAGATTCAGGCCAAGCAGTTTGTGATGGCGGCCGGGTGTGTGGAATCGGCCCATATTCTGCTGAATTCGAAGATTGCGAACTCGTCGGGACTGGTGGGCCGGTATCTGTCCGAGCACATGTACGCGGCCCTCAGCGGGCACCTGCCGCAGCTGATGGGGCGGCCGGTGACCAACGAAGACGGCAACGGCGCGCACAGCTTTATTCCGGACCTGACGAAGAACTGGCGGGGCAAGAAGTTTCTGCGCGGCTACCAGATCTTCCCGGGCGGCGGGACGGGCGAGACGACCTTCGTCGGCAAGTCGCTGCCGGGCTTTGGGCAGCAGTGGAAGAAGAGCATTCGGGACTACTACACGGCCGGCGCCTCGGTGCTGTTTCAGGGCGAGGTGCTGCCGTACCGCGATAACCGGATTGAAGTGGACGAGACGCTGCGGGACGACGCCGGCATTCCGGGCATCCGCTTCCATTTCCGCTACCGCGAAAACGAGCAGGCGATGTTCGCCGACATGATGGAGACGGGCGAGGAGCTGCTGAAGGCGGCCGGCGCTGAGTATTTCACGCCGAAGAACCCCAAGTGGATGCCCTACGGCCACTCGATCCACTACGTGGGGACGGCGCGGATGGGCAAGGATCCGAAGAGCTCGGTGACGGATCCCTATGGACAGTCGCACGATGTGCCGAATCTGTTTGTCCACGACGCGGGCATCTTCGTCACAGCGGGCAATCAGAATCCGACGCTGACGATTCTGGCGCTCGCCATGCGGGGCAGCGAGCGGATCGTGGAGCGGTGGAAGCGGCGGGAGGTGTAATGCGCGCGCTTTTCCCCACGATCAAATACCTGCTCGAAGTCGAGGTGCATGTTTACGCTTTTTCGATTGCGGCGAACGTGCTGCTGTCGCTGTTTCCGTTTCTGCTGGTGTTGATCTGGTGCGCGCGGCTGGTGGGCTGGGCGGCGGCCGAGGATTCGGTTTTCCTGGCCATGAGCGACCTGTTCGGGCCGGAGGTGGAGCGGCAGATGCGGGCGGGCATTGGCTGGATTCCGAACCGGTTTGCCAGCTTCAGCTACACGTCGATTCTACTGCTGCTGTTTACGGCGAATGGCATTTTTGAGCCGCTCGAAGTGGCGCTGAACCGGGCGTGGGGCATTACGGAGAACCGGAGCTACTTTAAGAACCAGTTAATCTCGATGGGGCTGATCTTCGGCTGCGGGTCGCTGGCGATTCTGTCGATTGCGCTTTCGGCGCTCAACCGGGAGTACTACGCCGCGGCGGGGCCGGTGGCGGGTTTTTTGGCGCCGGCCTACGGCAAGCTGGCCGCGGTGCCGGTGACCATGGCGAGCCTGTTTCTGGTCTATTGGGTGCTGCCGAACCGCAAGATTCCGGCCGGGAGCGTGGTGCCGACGGCCATCACTATCGGCTTGGTGCTCGAGGGTCTGAAGTACGCGCTGAAAGCCATCTGGCCGTGGTTCCTGCGCAAGCTGCAGGTGGAGTACGGGCCGTTCTACTGGGCGGTGATTATCGTGCTGGTGAGTTTTCTGGCCAGCATGATTGTGCTGGCGGGCGCCGAGTGGTCGGCCCGTTCGCGAAAAGACCCCAGTTGCATATAATGGTGGATTCGCTAGAGAGGTAATCCATGGCAGAGAGCAATCAGAAGACGAATGAAATTTCGCGCCGGGACGCGGTGAAGACAGCGGCCGCGGGCGCGGCGGTGGCGGCGGGGGTGATTTCCGGAGCGCCGTGGATTCAAAAGGTGAAGGCGGCCAATGACCAAATTCAGCTGGGTATCATCGGCACCGGCGGCCGGGGCTATTACCACGTCACTCACCTCAACAAGCTCGACGGGGCGCGCTTGGTGGCCGCCTGCGACATCTACCAGCCGAACCTCGACAAGGCCGTGAATGGCTCGAAGGACAAGCCCAAGGGCTATAAGGATTACCGCGAGGTTCTGAGCAACAAGAACGTCGACGCGGTGATTGTGGCGACCCCCCTGTACATGCACTTCCCGGTGACGCGGGATGCGCTGCTGGCCGGCAAACACGTCTTTTGCGAAAAGTCGCTTGTGCACACCCCGGAAGAGGTCCACGCGCTGCGCAAGATGGTCAACGAACGGCCTAAGCAGGTATTGCAGGTGGGCTTGCAGCGCCGTTACAGCCGCTTCTACCAGACGGCCAAGCAGATGGTGGAGAAAGGGCTGATCGGCGATGTGACCAACGTCTACGCCCAGTGGCACCGGAACCTGATCAACGTCCCGAGCGCGACCTGGACAATGAAGAAGAACGACCCGCGCGGGGAGGACGCCAACTGGCGGCTACTGCGGAAGTACTCGGGCGGCCTGGTGGCCGAACTCGGCTCGCACCAGATGGACATCGCCGACTGGATGTTCGGCTCCCACTTTGAGTTCGTCTCCGGCGTGGGCGGCATTGATTACTTCAAGGACGGCCGCGATGTGTTCGACTCCGTGCAGCTGATCTTCCGCTACCCGAAGGGCCAGCGGCTGATGGCGAGCTACATTTCGACCAATCAGCACTGTGCGCTGTTCGGCGGGCAGCGGGCGCAGTTTGGCGAGTGCATCATGGGGACGCAGGGTACGATTCACATCACGGTGGGTACGGACGATGAGCCGGCGCTCGGGATGTGGTACCGCGAGCCGGCTAAGAAGGTGCCGGATCCGGGCACGGCCAAAGCGGCCATCGCCAGCGCTTCGCTGGCTTCGACCGGCAAGGGTTCGCGGCCGCTGCCGATCCTGTTGAGCAAGGACGAGATCACCGAGCAGGACAGCTTCATGTCGCGCGAACTGAAGTACGCCAAGCGCTGGCTGTACGCCAAAGGCGTGATGGTGCCGGAAGAAGATCGCAACCCGGTCGACCAGCAGTTCATCGAGTTTTTTGAGTGCTGCCGGACGTTGGCTAAGCCGAAAGCGGATCTTGAGATCGGGCTGAACGACTCATCGGCCGTGATTCTGTCGAACATGGCCATGGATGAGAACCGCCGGGTGTACGCGAGCGAGTTGGATAAGATGGGCAACGGCGAGGCCGTTAAGAAGAAGGGTTAATTCCTGTTTATCCGGGTGGGGGGAGCAGGGGCGGCTCCCCTTCCTCGCGTTACAATGAGAGCGGTGCCCTTAGAAGAAGACCCCATTGGTGTCGAGGCGGGAGTCGCGCCTCATGCTCACACTTGGCAGCGCGTGCAGTTGGCGCGCCATCCCAAGCGCCCCCATACCCTCGACTACATCGACCGACTGATCACCGGCTTCCAGGAGATTCACGGCGACCGCACCTTCGGCGACGATGCGGCGATTGTGTGTGGCTACGGCTGCTTTGAAGACTCGCCCATCATGGTGATCGGTCACCAGAAAGGTCGGGACACCAAGCAGAAACTCAAGCGGAACTTCGCCATGCCGAAGCCGGAGGGCTACCGGAAGGCATTGCGGTGTATGGAGCTGGCGGCCAAGTTCAAACGCCCGATTGTCTGCCTGCTTGATACACCGGGAGCGTATCCCGGTATTGACGCCGAAGAGCGCGGCCAGGCCGAGGCGATCGCCGTGAACCTGCGCGAGATGACGCGGCTGGGCGTACCGGTGATCTCGATTGTGATTGGCGAAGGCGGCTCCGGCGGGGCGCTGGCGCTGGGCGTGGCCAACCGCGTTTACATGATGGAGAACTCGATTTACAGCGTGATCAGCCCCGAATCCTGCGCGGCGATCATCTGGCGGGATGCGGGCAAAGCGGAGCTGGCCGCCGCCGCGCTGCGGCTGACCTCGCGCGATCTGCTGGACCTGAAGCTGATTGACGGGGTGATTCCGGAACCTCCCGGCGGGGCGCAGGAGGATTGGGATACGGCTGCGAAACTACTGGCCAATACGCTGCGGCCGGCGCTGGCGGAGCTGGGCAAGATGAGCGGACCGGAACTGGTCGACCATCGTTATGAGAAGTTTCGCCACATGGCGAACTTCTTTGAGGAAGCATGAAGAAGAGCCGCACCGGATGGATCATCGCGGGCGTAGCGATCGCCGTTATTGGACTGATGGTGTACTCCTCGCTCGATCTGGCCGGCTACCGCGTGGAGGTTTGCAAGGAGTATCAGGGCCGGACTGCGTGCCGGACGGCCTCCGGGGCCAATCGCGAAGCTGCTTTACGCACGGCCTCCGATAATGCCTGTGCTTTGATCAGTTCCGGGATGACGGACTCGATCGCCTGCCAGGGGGGCAACCCTGTTTCTGTTAAGTGGCTGAAAGGCGACTAACAAACCGAGTTACCTGGGAGCTCGCCGGAACGTCTGTACAGGTGAAAAACTTGAACTTTTCGGTTCGCTCCTCCGTCTGAATCCTTCAGGAGCCTTTTTACACGTGAAAAAATGGAAGATTGCGGCTGGGGTTGGCCTGCTACTGGTCATCGCCGGCGGGATCTACGCGAGTTTGCAGTGGAGCAAGAAGGGCATCGTCACTGTGCAGACCGGTCGGGTGGTGCGTCAGGATCTGACGGCGCTAGTCACCGCCTCTGGCGAGGTGAAGCCGCGCAACTATATTAATCTGGGCAGCAATGCGCAGGGACCGGCCCGAATCACGGATATCCTGGTGAAGGAAGGCGACCGGGTGCGGCGGGGGCAGGCGCTGGCCAAGCTCGAGAGCGTGCAACCGGAAGCGGACGTGGCGGCGCAGCGGGCGACGGTAACGTCGACGCAGGCCGAATCGGCGGCCGCCGAGGCAAGCTTGAAGGCGCAGGACAGCAATCTGCGGACTCTCGAGGCTTCGATTGAGCGATCCAAAGCCGATTTGACGCGTTCGAAACTGGATTTCGAACGGGCCGAGAAGCTGCTCAAAGAGGGGCTGGTTTCGCGGCAGGACTACGATGGGCGCCGGGTGGCGGTTCAGCTTGGCGAGGCGACGGTGCGGGAGTCCGAAGCGCGTCTGGCGCAGGCGAGGTCGCAGCTTGAGCAGTTCCGCGCGAGCCTCTCTGCGGCGCAGCGGCGGATCACGGTGAGCGAGGCGAATCTGCGCCGGGCGACCGACGTATTGAACCGGACGCAGTCGATTTCACCGATTGACGGGGTGGTGACGAATCTTCCAGTGCGGGTGGGCGAGACGGTGGTGCCGGGTATTCAGAACTCCTCAGCGTCGCTGATCATGACGATTGCCGATATGTCGATTATCACGGCCGAAGTGAAGGTGGACGAGACCGATATTGTGAACGTGAAGCTCGACCAGCTGGCGGACGTGACCGTGGACGCCATGCCGGGCCGTTCGTTCAAGGGGCACGTGATTGAGATCGGCAACACAGCGATTTTACGTTCCACGGGGCTGGCGGCTTCGCAGTCGGCGATTTCGAGCCAGGAGGCCAAGGATTTCAAAGTGGTGATTGCGCTCGACAACCCGCCCGATGAGATGCGTCCGGGGTTGAGCTGCACCGCTAAGATCATCACGGCCAACCGGCTGAAATCGGTGACCATTCCGATTCAGGCGCTGACGGTGCGGCAGAAAGGTGACCTTGAACCGCGCAAGGAAGGCGAGAAGGAGCCGGAGCTGCCGACGGATCCGGCTGCGCTGCGGGCACGAAAGGAAGAGATTCAGGGTGTCTTCGTGGTGCAGGGCGAAAAGGCCGTCTTCAAGAAGGTGGAGAGCGGTATCACCGGCATTACGGATATTGAGGTCCTCAGCGGTTTGAACGAGGGCGAAGAGATCATCACCGGCAGCTATAAGGTCATCCGGACTCTGCGAAACGAAGCCAAGATCAAGGTGGACAACAAGTCCCCCGTCAAGGCAGAATCATAAGGAAACTTCATTCATCCATGGCACAAGCAGCGGAAGCATCGGCTCAGGCGCGCGGCGAACAGCTGCGGCGCGACGGCGTCATTATTCGGACGTACGGACTCTGGAAGACCTACCAGATGGGCGACCAGACGATCAATGCCGTTTCCGGCGTGGACATGGAGATCCGCAAGGGCGAGTATGTCGCCATCATGGGACCCTCCGGTTCGGGCAAATCGACGCTGATGAATCTGATCGGGTGCCTCGATACGCCGAGCACGGGGGATTACTTCATCAACGGGTCGCTCGTGAGTTCGATGAACGACGACCAGTTGGCGCACATTCGCAACAAGGAGGTTGGTTTCGTCTTCCAAACCTTCAACCTGCTGGCGCGGGCCACGGCGCTGCACAATGTGGAACTGCCACTGATCTACGCCGGCGTGCCGGCCGACCAGCGGATTGAGAGGGCCAAGCTGGCGCTGCGGCAGGTTGACCTGGAAAAGCGCATGTACCACAAGCCGAACGAGTTGTCGGGTGGCCAGCGGCAGCGCGTGGCGATTGCCCGGGCGCTGGTGACCAATCCGTCGATTCTGTTGGCGGACGAGCCGACAGGCGCGTTGGACTCGGCCACGGGCGTGGAAATCATGGCGCTGTTTGAGCGGCTCTATCAGCAGGGTAATACGATTGTGCTGGTGACGCACGAGCACGATATCGCCATGCACGCGCACCGGATTATCTTCCTGCGGGACGGCAAGATCGAGCGGGATGAGCCGGTAAAGCACTAACGGGCCACTCCCCGCGGTTGCGAAAGGCAGAGCGTCGATGGATTTACAGCAACTGCGGTACTTCCTGGCGGTAGCGCGGACCGGTAGTTTTGTGCGTGCGGCCGACGAGGAGAACGCCGCGCAGCCGACGCTCTCGCAGCAGATTAAGCGATTAGAGGCGGCGCTGAAGGTGCCGCTGTTTGACCGCCTGGGCCGGGGGGTGAAATTGACCCGGTTTGGGGAGGCTCTTGTGCCGCGGGCGCAGGAGATTTTCCGGCAGGTGGCCGAGACCGAGAGGCTGCTGGGCGGCATGCAGGCGGTGGACGGCGGGCGGTTGACGGTGGGGGTGATTCCCACGGTTCTGCCGTATTCGATGGCCGCGCCCTTGGCGGAGTTTCGCGAGCGGTATCCGCAAGTGGACCTCGAGGTGCGGGAGGCGCTGACTGAGCGGCTGATTGAGGGCTTGCGCGCGGGGCAGATTGACCTGGCGATCTTGGCCCTGCCCATCAAACAGCCGGAGATTGTTTGCAGCGAGCTGTTTCGAGAGCCGCTGCTGGTGGCCATTCCGCGGGAGCATCCGTTGGCGGGGGAAGCGATGTTGGCGCTGCCGCAACTGGTGGGGGAGAAGATGCTGCTGCTGCGCGAGGGGCATTGCCTGCGCGAGGATGTGCTGACGATCTGCCGCCGGGTGAAGGTACAGTTTCAGCAGGTGTTTGCGAGTGACCATTTGGCGAGTATTTTCTCGTTGGTGTCGGCGGGGTTCGGGATGAGTATTGTGCCGGGGATGTCGCGGGGAGAGGCACGGGATTGCCGGCTGCTGCCGCTCGAGCCGCGGGCGGTGCGGCGGATTGGTTATGCACAGGCGCGGGGGCACCATGCGCTGCCGGTGCAGAAGCGATTCATTGAGTTTCTGCGAAAACGGGAGTGGTGAGGTATTATAGGGGAGTGGTCTGAGCGGGAGTAATTCAGTGGTAGAATGCCAGCTTCCCAAGCTGGACGTCGTGGGTTCGAATCCCATCTCCCGCTCCATCTTTTCAACAACTTGGGAACATTCCTGGAAACCCTCGTTACTGCGATTACTGCTTTTTCTCTTCCCTGTCCTCTTTTGGCCCTTTAGACCCCTCACATTTGCCATAGTTTTGGAGCACGGCGGAACTTGCGCGGGCCCCGGAATCGTCTACTGGACGGCGTTCGTTTCCAAGCGTCGAACGGCAGCCAAGCGGTCTTCAAAACTGCTGATTGCGTATTCGTTCTCGTTAACGTTCACCGTGTTGCCCATTTGGGCGGAACGGGTGTGAGCATCGACACCTGCCTGCTTTGATAGCGTGGCAAAGGTACGGCGCATGACTTGAAAGGTTGTCCAGTCCAGCCCGATCGCTTTCAACTTTGGCTGCATGTTGCGCAGCCAGACGTTGTTGCGCCAGATGGGCGTATTGTTCTCGGTCGAGAAAAGCCATGCTTCGGGGTGGGTGGTTCCGACCTCCTGCAGCCAGGCTGAAAGCAGGGTTAAGGTGCCCTGCGACAGCGCGACCTGCCGGTAGGAACGCTTCGTCTTTGGGGTGTCTATCAGGCCTCGGTAGAGGCGCCGCCGAACCCAGACGGAACTGCCGTCCACATCACCAACCTGCAGGGCAAGAATCTCTCCCGGTCGCATCCCTTCCCAGGTAGCGAGGCGGGCGATTAGCTTCTCTCGGAGATCCAATACTCCGATCAATTGCGCGGCTTCCTCGCTGGTCAGGACTCTGCGCGGCTGGCTAGGCTGGCATTGTCTCGGAGTGTAGAGCGCGGTCGCCGGGTTGCGGTCGACGACGCCTTCACTCATTGCGAGTTCGAAAATGGATCGGAGACGAAACCGAAGATGCGCCACCATGCTGGTGGCGTGGGTTGTGGCCTTGGTGTCGAGGAGCTTTTGAAGGTCACCTCGGGTGATCTCTGTCATAAGGATGGAACCCAGATCGGGAACGAGGTTAGCCGTGAGCCGATTCTCCTCCTTCGGCGCTAACGAAAAGTTGACCAGGCCTGCGCGGATAGAGTTGACCCCACTGGAAACAGTGGTTGGGGATGGAGATAAGGCGAAGGCCCGTCATCATCCGCGCCGGTAGGCGCGCGGGTCCCGCCGCGTTGTTGTCG
>JAPKZB010000018.1 GCA_026393985.1 Acidobacteriota bacterium | reverse complement strand
CGAAGGCCAAGCGGGTCCCCGCCGAAGGCCAACTGAAGGGGTTTCCGCCCGAAAGGGCAGGTGGCAAAGAAGGGGTGCTGAGCCGAAGTGTGCCCAGAAGGCCTACCAAGAAGAGCAGTAACGGTCAGCTGGCCAGGACAGCAAAACACCACCGTTTTGTGGAGCCATGGGACAGGTCAAGTTTTTCGGAAACTTGCTTATTTTGGACAGACTCTAGCTACCCAGTCATACCGATTCCTCCTGGGGTGGGACTCTCACCCACTGATGAACTGCGCCATTCTGGCGCACGGTTGTATCCATCAGGCAATGAACCGGCCGCTGGCCAAGTGTTTGAGAATTCACCAACAACTGGAACGGCAAGAGGCGTTCGGAACATACAGCCTTTCCTTAATCCACAACACGCCTTGCGTGCGCCGTCAACAGGCAGTCTTGTTTTTGTGGTCTTCGGAACACGTATTTGTCTGAGCATTAGGTAGAGAGCTTCGGGAGATGGAGCACAGGACGTCAATGCTGCCAACGTGCTTGAATGGCTCATCGGGCGGGATGAGTTGAGGCCCGCAGCCGGCTCCCGCAACTTCGGCACCTTCAGCGCCAGCGTGCTCAGCCGTGTGTCCCAGCGCCGGTCGCGGAATCCATTTCGGTATGTCGTTCGCTCCGCGCTCCGCTCGTACGCTTCCGCGCTTGATCCGAAGGATCCTACTTGAAGCCAGGCGGTGCAGTTGGCAGTGCGCGCCAGGGTGATGGATAATACTTTTCGGAGGGGTGGTCCTATTCCATCGTTGCTATGGTTGCCATGGTTGGGTCCGAGGACAGGCCGCCCAGTAGTCGCCTCGGGGGTAGTCGCTCGATCCAGCGCCAAAACAGTGTCGACCTGATCCAGTTAACCTGGCGCCAGTTGGATGTGAAGGGTAGCATAGAGACGAGAGGTCGTGATGGCACTTGATTGGTCTCAATGTCCAGCAGTGGAAAGTGATCCTGGCAAGTTGGGTGGTGCTTGGGTCTTTAAGGACACTCGGATGCCCGTCTCGCTGGTGTTCGAGAATCTCGAATTGGGGGCGAGCCTTGAGGAAATCGCGGAGTGGCATCACCTGACACCGGATCAGATTATCGCGGTGCTGGAATTCGCAGCCCGCAGCCTGGACGCCGAAGCCCGGCGAGAGTGCGTGACGCAGGTTTAGGCAATGCGTGTTCTGCTCGATCACAGCGTGCCCGCGCCGTTGGGGCATCATTTACCGGGGCACGAGGTCGTCGAAGCAGTCACTATCGGGTGGGAACGTTTGGGCAACGGGGATCTCCTTGCCGCGGCGGAGAGTGAAGGGTTTGCAGTACTCGTAACTGCCGATAAGAATCTTCGCTATCAGCAAAACCTCTCTGGTCGTCGGATCGCAGTGGTCATTCTGGGGCAGGGCCAATGGCCGGCAATTCGCCGCTATGTTGGCCGGATTCACGATGCCGTGAGCCGATCTGTGCCGGGGAGCTTTGCTGAAGTGGAAATCCCCTTTCCCGCTCCCAAGGGCCAACATGGGCGTTCAGCTTAATTGGCGGTAGCATGCGGGGCTCTGGTGCAAAACCAGCGGTGTAGGCGAACAGGGGAAAATATCCCGCTTCGTTCCAGTTGAAGAGCTATTCGCCCGCCGCCAGTTCGATGCGGAGATTGTGATGTTGTGCGTTCGGTGGTAGCTGAGCTTCAAGCCGAGCTACCGGGACTTGGTCAGGACGATGGGCGAGCGGGGCATCAATCTGGCGCACACGACGATTCTGCGATGGGTGCATCAGTACACGCCGGAGTTCGAGAGGCGTTGGAAACGGTTTGCGCGCCTGGTGGGTGGTTCCTGGCGGATGGACGAGACCTACATCAAAGTGGGCAGCGGATGGGTTTACGTGTGCCGGGCGGTCGACAAAGCGGGCCAGACAGTGGAGTTTCTTCTGGGGAACCGCGCACAACGGACTCGCTACGGCCTGTGCGCTTTGCAGAAACCGCTCCTCTACCTGAGCCTGTATTTGAAAACGAACCGGCAGGCCTATTACGATTACCTGACCGCCGTCGGGATGAAGGGGAATTGGGAGGGCTGGCTGGAGTTTTTCCTGGAGGGCGTGCGCGAGACTTCGACGCAGGCGGTGGGTGCCGCCCGACAGATCGTCGCCTTGATGGACGCGGACCGGAAAAAGGTCGAGGGTCAGCGGAGAGCGACGGCGACGGCGTTGCGGGTGCATCAGCACGCGCAGACGCATCCGATTCTTTCGATTGCGTCGACCGCAGACGAAGACCGGGATCAGTTTTCCAACAGCGGCGGCGGCGATCGAGCAGTTGGCGCGGCTCAGGATTTTGGGGGAAGTTACCGGTCGCCAACGGAACCGTCACATTGTCTATGAGGCATACCTCGCGATTCTGAATGAGGGCACGGAGCTGCTGCGGGGCAGAGCAGGTTAGCGCGGTCGCGCGGCGCCCCCGGACGGGGGCGCCGGGGGTGGGATTCGCCAACGGGCAAAAGGGTAGGAGTTGGAATGATGCCGCTGGCCAGAAAATTGATGCCGGCTAGCGGAAGGCCAATTGGGTCGCGTTGGCCTCAACGCCATCCACCCGCAGACGGATGGTTACCAGGCCGATTCCCGCCAGCGTGAGGAGCAGCGACACGGTGACCCGATCGAGGCCAGGGAAATCCGCGTCCGGGCCCGCGAGCGGTACAGGGGCGTCTTCGCCTCCGATGGTACGTCTGTTGACGACTGAATCCATATTCTCCCGATGCGCCGGGGTGCTTGGAGAGCTTCATGCCGCAGACGATTTACTCTCCGTGGCCTGGCGGGGCGAGAGGCGGAGGGGGCGGCGGCCTGCGGGCCGCTCACTTCATGACGATCGATTCCGGGTTGGCCTCGCGACGTAACTGCGCCACCCGGGCGAAGGCCTGCCGGGCCTCGGCGGCGCGGCCGAGCGCCTGCAGCGCGCGCGCCAACTGATACTGCACGGTCGCTTCGCGCGGGGCGCGCCGGGCCGCCGTCTCAAGCAGCGGCAGCGCGGCGGCGGCGTTGCCCAGCGCCAGATGGGCCTTGCCGAGGTAGTAGGGAGTCCCCCAAAGATCGGGGCGAGCCGCCCCCACGGCTTCAAGCAGAGGGATCGCCGGTTGGGGTTCGTTTTGCTGCACGTGCAACGCACCGAGGAAGTAGCGGGCTTCGATGTCGTTCGGGTTTTCGACCAGGGCCCGGCGCAGGGTGGCTACCGCCTCGTCATTGCGGCGGAGGCTGATGAGCGTTTTGCCGGTTTCGAGGGCGTGGCCCGATTTCTCAAAGGCGGCAAGAGCTTTGTCGAACAGGGCGGCGTCGTACCAGACGCGGCCTTCGAGGTAATGCGCCTCGGCCGGTGGCAGCATGGCGTAGAGCTTGGCCAGGGTGGCTTCGGCGCGGGGGAGATCCTGCTGCCGGACGTAGGCAAGCGCCAGGAAGTGGTAGACGGCCGGAGTCGGCGGCAGCTGCTCGAGCGCGGCGCGGGCGGCGGCGACTTCGCCGGTTTGAAGTTGGCAGATGGCGTGGAGTTCGCGGGCCTGCGGCGTGCGGAGGCGCGCAAAGAGCGGCTTGGCGGCGGCGTGGTTATCGAGTTTGAGGTAAGCGAGGCCGAGGTTCAAGAGCAGACCGGGTTCGGCGGGGGCGAGGCGGAGGGCGCGCTGGTAGGTGTCGATGGCGAGGGTGGGTTTGTTTTGCCGGGAGTAGAGAACGCCGAGGTTGCCGAGGGCGCCCAGGTTATCCGGTTCTCGGTGGAGTACTTCGCGAAAAGCCGTTTCGGCCTCAGTGAGCCGGTTGGCCTGCAGGGCGCGGACGGCGGAGTCAAACAGCTGCGGGGTGGTCTGGCCCTGCCAGAGAAGCAGGGCCAGACAGGTGAGGCAGACCATGTTCTGAGGTTAGAACAGGACCTTGATCCCGAGTTGGAGGGTGCGGGGATCGCGCGTCGAGTTGATCTGGCCGAAGGTGCCGCGGGTGGCGGCGGTCGGCACGGTGCCGGGGTTGGGCACGCTCAGGCCGGTGTTGACGCCGGCCCACTGCGTTTGGTTGAACGTGTTGAACGTCTCAAAGCGGAGCTGCACGTTGACGCGTTCCAAGATCGTGGTGGTCTTGATCATCGACACGTCCCACTGCCGGATGCCCGGGCCGCGGAGGATGCCTTCGCCGGTGTTGCCCAGGCTGCCTTCGGCCGGCCGGGCGAAGGCGAAGACATTGAAGTAGTCCAGCTCGCTCGGGTTGGGATTGGTGACGCTGCCGCCGATGTAGTCGGCGCGGGGGCCGCCGCCGAGGGTGCCGGGGTTGCCGTTCGAAGTGAGGGTGAGCGGGGTGCCACCCCAGTAGCGGACGATGCCGTTCATCTGCCAGCCGTTGACGATTCCCTTGACGAAGCCGTTGGCGTTGGCGAGCTTAGGCAGTTCGTAGATGAAGTCGACGGTGACGATCTGCTTGCGGTCGAAGTTCAGCAGGCCGTACTCGCGCCGCCGGTCGAAGGTGTAGGCGAGGGCGTTGGTGTCGCCTTCGTTGACGCCTTGCGCTTTGGCCCAGGTGTAGTTGAAGTTGCCGGTGAAGCTTTTGGCAAAGCGGCGGGAGACGCGGGCCTGGAGGCCGTTGTAGTTGGACGTGGAGCCGAACTCGGTGAAGTTCACGCTGGCGTAGCCGCGGTAGGGGCGGAGCGCGTTGGCGACGCCATTGACGGCGGTGAGTACGCCGGGCTGCAGCGTGGCGCCGAGCGGGAGCTGGTTCAGGTCGCGGCGATACTGCAGGTAGCGGCCGCGGTTGCCGATATAGCTGATGTCGAGCGAGGTTTTGGCGCCGATTTCGCGCTGTACGCCGAGGCTCCAGGAGTAGATGGTGGGGATCTGGCCCGCGGCGTCGATGGCCACGATGCTGACGGGCGACCGGCGGCCGCCAGCGATGAGGCCCGTGTTGATGGCATCGACGTTGCCGGCAAAGACGCTGGGCTGGAAGGTCAGTGGCGGGTTGCCGAGACCGTCGAAGTTGTTGGCGTTCTGCCGGATGCGTTCATAGAAGACGCCGCCGCCGCCGCGGATGGAGGTTTTGCCGTCGCCGAACGGATCCCATGCGAAGCCGACCCGGGGGCCGAAGTTGTTCCACCGGTGTTGGACGCCGCCTTTGGGCAGGCCGTTGGCCGCGCCTTCCTCGACCATGCCGTTGAACGGGTCGCCGGCGTTGGGGACGATGGTACCGAGGGTGAGGCCGCGGTTGAGGTCGATCTGCGCGGCTTTGGCCGGGTCGTAGCGGCGGGGGTCGAAGTAGTTCTGGAGGAACTTGCCGTAGGTGTAGGTGGGGCCCAGGTAGGCCCAGCGGACGCCGTATTCGAGGGTGAGTTTGCGGTTGACGCGCCAGGAGTCCTGCGCGTAGCCTTCGATGCCGTAGAAGCGGAAGGAGCCGTAGAAGCGGCCGTTGGTCTGGGTGACCGAGGTGTAGTTACCGATCAGCATGTTGGCGAAGGTGTTGCCGGTGGAGATCGGATTGTCGGCCGAGTCGCCGAAATTGAAGCTCATGGCGTCGACCCAGCTGGGCTGCTGGCCGTTCAGGTTCATATTGAAGAAACCGCCGAACTTGAGGGTATGTTTGCCGATGTTCTTGGTAAGGTTGTCGGTCCAGGTGAACTGCCGGGCTTCCGAGAGCCAGCCGGCGGCGAAGCCGGGGTAGTTACAGCTGCCGACGCCGCAGTTGAAACGCGGGAAGCGGCTGCGGAGGTTGGCATCGGGGAAGAACTCGGGGAAGGTGAAGCCGAGCGAGGAGCGATCGTAGAGGGCTTTGTTGGCGTCCTCCTGCACGTCGACGAGCTGGGTGAGCCGGTTGTAGCTGAAGATGAACTCGTTGGTGGTGGAGGGCGAGATGACGTTGACGAGGTTATAGCTCCAGGAGCTGCCGGGCTTGCGGCGGAACTGGGGGAAGACCGGGTAGGGCGTGGAGGCGAAGATGCCGAGACCCTGCTCTTCGTGATTGGCGTCGTCGGCCCAGCGGAAGAAGAAGTTGGCGCGGTCGGAGATGGTGTAGTCGACGCGGGCTACCTTGCCTTCCTTGTTGAACTGATAGGTGTCCTGGAAGAACGACCGCACGGTTTCCGGGACGTTGGGCGTGGGCACGGTGCCGGCGTAGTTGGCGCCGGAGAGGACCTTCAGGAAGGCCGGAGCGTTGCGGGCCCACTGGGTGCGGGGGACGATGTTGCCGGGGTAGGGCTGGCCACCGATGATGCGGCCGCCGGCTTCGCGGACCACCGTGCCGGGCTGGAAGACCTGGCCGATGCGGAAGCCGGTATCGACGCCCTGGGCCGTGAGGATATTGCCGGCGCGGTAGAGGCGGGAGAGGTCGCCGTTAAGCAGGTCCGGGTGGGGCAGGTCGACGAAGGAGCCGCCGCTGGGGCGGGTGGCGAGCGTCTTTTCGTAGTTAAAGAAGAAGAAGAGCTTGGGGTCCTTGCGTGTGGAGAATTTCGGAATCAGCAGCGGCCCGCCGAAGTTGGCGCCGAACTGGTTGAAGCGCAGCTTCTGGGTGGTGCCGGTGCGGTCGAAGGGCTGGCGGGCGTCGAGGGCGTTGTTGCGGAGGAATTCGTAGAAGGTGCCGTGGTAGTTCTTGCCGCCGGACTTGGTGTTGACCGAGATCATGATGCCGGGGTTGCGGCCGAACTCGGCGTTGAAGGTGGAGGTTTGGACGCGGAACTCGCCGACGGCGTCGAGGGAGATCTGCGTGTACTGGCCGTCGTTGGCGCCGACATCGGTGTTGATGGCGCCGTCGAGGAAGACGTTGTTGTTCGACCCACGGAGGCCGTTGACGTTGAAGGCGTCGGTATTGTTGAAGGCGAGGCGGAAGTCGGTGCGGTCGTTCGAGACGACGCCAGGCAGGGTGCGCATGAGCGACTGGAAGTCGCGGCCGTTCAGCGACAGGTCGGTGACCTGTTTACTACTGATGGTGAAGCTCTTGTTGGCGGTGGAGGTTTCAACGAGCGGGACTTCGGCTTCGACCGTGATGGACTCGGTGGTGGCGCCGACTTCGAGCGAGACGCTGCCGAAGTTCAGAATCTGGTTGGTGTCGAGCTGGATATCGGTACGGGTTAGTGATTTGAAGCCGGGGGCGGTGAACTTGAGGGTATAAAGGCCGGGCTGGATATTACCGAGTTGGAAGCCGCCATCGTCAATGGTGGAGACCTCGCGGACGAGGACGGACTTACGCTGGTCGGTGGCGGAGATTTTCGCGCCGCGGATGGCGGCGCCGGATGGGTCGACGAGGGTTCCCTGGATGGTACCGGTTTGGGCGAAGGCGAGCGAGGCACAAACCAAGACGAGAGCTAACAGTTTAGCGCGCATTAGTGGTGATCGTACCAACCCGTACGGACCGGGGCAATCACCGGGCCTCTAACTCCAATAAGTCTCGCCGGGGGCGAGATGCGCCTTCGCGGTATCGGGATTCAGTTCGATGCCGAGGCCCGGCTTCTCGGTGGCGGCGATGTAACCGTCCTTGATATAGGGGCCGTCGAGGAGGAGTAACTTGTCCATCCAATCGCCTTTGCCGGTGACGGTTTCGCAGGCGATGAAGTCGCGGATGCTGGTGGCCCACTGGGCGTTGGCGTAGGTATTGACCTGGCTGCCGGTGTTGTGGGTGCCCATCGGCATGCCGAAGGGAGCGGCGAGATCGGCGATGCGTTTGGTTTCGAGAAAGCCGCCCGAGTTACGGAGATCGGGGTGGAGGATGTCGGTGCCCTGGTTGAGGATGAAGGGCAGAAAGCCCTCGCGGCGGGCGAGATTTTCGCCCATGCAGATGGGGACTTCTGAGCTGGCGCAGAGGCGTTTCCAGGAGTCGGAGTAATCGACGAGCATCGGGTCCTCGAGCCAGACGGGCTTGATGTCCTCGACAGCCTCGGCGATCTGGATGGCGGTGCGGACGTCGTACTCCCAGTGGCAGTGGACCATGATGTCGTGGTCCCAGCCGATGGCCTCGCGGCAGTTTTCAAAGCCCTTTTGAATATTGATTAGTTCTTTCGTGGAGAGAATGCGGTTGGTGTGCTTGTCGTGGGGGAAGCCGAACTTGTGGCAGGTGAAGCCGGCGGGGTCGGCCTTGACCTTGGCGGCCCACTCGCGGCAGGAGGCTTTGTCGAGCAGGTTGGCGGGGGCGGCATGGTCGTACATGCGGGTGCGGTTGGCGAAGCGGCCGCCGAGGAGGGTGGAGGCGGGGACGTTGAGGAGTTTGCCGGCGAGGTCGAACAAGGCCATATCGATGGCGGAGGCGGCGCGGAGGAAGTTGTGGGCCGAGCCGTCGGTGCGGGAGCCGGAGAGGCTGGAGGCGCCTTGGCCGAGGAGGGTGAAGATCTTGTCGGTTTCGAGGGGATCTTTGCCGATGAGCCAGGGTTTGAGAGAGAGGATCTGCTCCTTGACGCCGTAGCCGGGGGTGCCGTAGGCTTCAGCGATGCCGTAGACGCCATTGTCGGCGGTGATCTTGACGAGGATGTAGGTGCGTCCGCCCAGGAGGGTCATGGTCTGGACGTTGGCGATTTTGTGGCGCGCGACGGCGGCGGAGGCGAGCGAGAAGAACGGCAGGGAGGCAAGGAGAGTGCGGCGGTGCATGCTCGGGCAATTTTACATCATGCGGGCGAGGCTACGGGATGCCGATGCTCGAGAGAATGAGGCCGAGGCGGCGGGCGTCGTTGGGAGCCTGGAAGGGCCGATCGATGGCGAGGGAGACGGAGAGGTCGCCATCGCCGGCGGGGAGATCGGCGGTGCGGATCTCGTAAGAACCGGGGCCGGGAAGCGTTTGGGTGTGGACCAGTTGGCCATCGACGGTGAGGGTGACCAGGCGGCCCGGGGCAGCATCCGGCAGGTAGATTTTGGCGACGAGGGGGCCGGGCTTGCGCTGCAGCAGGACGGTGCCGCGGTCGGACATCCAGCGCCAGTTCTCGCCTTCGAGGTCGTAGATGCCGGAGACGATCTGGCTGGTGGCGGCGGGGTCGCCCATGGGGAGATAGCTGCGGGTGGGGCGCTGGGCGATGATGCCGGCGAGTTGGAGGCGGTCGAGCGGGCCGGCGGTAAGGTCAAAGGCGCGGAGGCCGTGCTGGGCTGAGGAGTAGGCGCTGCGGCCGTCGAGACAGATGAGGCAGAAGGGCAGGAGCGGGCGGACGTCGGCCTGTTTGGTGAGGGCAGCGCGGCCGCCGCCGGTGGTGAAGTTGACGGGGCTCGAGAGGGCGCTCGTGAGGACGGCGTCGCCGGGCTGCACGGGTTCGCCGCGGAGGAGCGGGACGCCGCCCACGGCTTCGGCGTAGAAGCGGAGGCCCCATTCGGCGTTGACCCAGAGGCGGCCATCGGGCGGGGTGACGAAGTCGCGGTAGGCCTGCCAGTGCTGATAGTTGGTGAAGGCGAGGGCGGCCGAGAGGGCGAACTGCAGAGCGATGGCGGGGCGGGCGAGCCGGTAGTGGCTGGCGAGGAGGGCGACGGGGAGGGCGAGGGGGAGCAGGTAGCGGTTGGCGCCGGCGAAGAAGATGACCAGGGCCGCGGCGAAGAAGAGGGCGATCCATTGGTGGAGCCACTCGGTCTTCGGTTTCAAAGAAAGCAGAAGGCTGGCGCCGAGGCCGAAGGGTAGCCAGAAGAGCGGGTGGGGATCGTAGAGAGCGCCGGCGAGGGCGAACGGGAGGGCCAGGCGCCAGTGGACGGGGAGCGTGGCGAGGGGGAAGATGAGCCAGCCGAGGTGCGTGGTGAGCGCGGCGGCGTTGCGGGCCTTGTTGATCAGGGATTGCAGGGCGTACTGCGAGAAGTAGCCGGTGAGGACCTGGGCGGGGAGGGTGCCGGTACTGGACCGTTCGAAGAGTTGGAAGGCGGCGATGGTGAGGGCCGGGGTGAGGGTGACGGGCCAGTAGCGGCGGTTGTAGAGAAAGAGGATGGGGATGAGGACGACGGACTGGTAGGCGGTGAGAGCGGCGAGCGCGAGCGGGACGACGGCCAGCCAGGGGCGGTTGGCGGTGTAGAGGGCGGTGGAGAGGAGCCAGAAGGCGAGCAGGGGGACGTCGGTTTCAAGGCTGTTGCCGTTGACGACGAAGGCGGGGGTGGCGAGGAAGAGCAGGGTGGCCGTGAGCGGATGGGGGCTGAAGCGGCGGGCGAGGGAGAGGGCGCTGAGGGCGGCGATGAGGGAGAAGGGCAGGTAGGCGGCGTGGAAGGGGACCTCTTTGATGTCGCCAAAGAGGGCGAGGAGCGCACCGAGGTACCAGGCGTTGAAGGGGCCGTGGGGGTGGCCCTGCATGGAGACCATCTGGCCCTCGAAGGCGAAGCGGGCGCGGAGGGGGTGGGCAGGATCGATCTGGGCGTGCTGGGCGCTGACGAGGTAGTAGACGTCATCGCCCTGGATGGGGTGGTTCAGATAGGGCACGCGCAGGGCCAGGACGAGGGCGATGATCAGCAGCGCGTGCCGCATAGGGGCCCTAGCCGAGATAGGTCTGATAGTCGGCGGCGGAGAGGAGGCCATCGAGTTCGCCCGGGGCGGTAATCTTCACTTTGATGAGCCAGGCGCTGTCGTGGGGGGAGGAGTTGAGGAGTTCGGGCTGGGTATTGAGGTCGCTGTTGACGGCGACGACCTCGCCCGAGACGGGGGCGTAGAGGTCGGAGACGGCTTTGACGCTCTCCACCGAGCCGAAGGTCTTGCCCTGTTCGATGGTGGCGCCTACTTTGGGGAGGTCGACAAAGACGATGTCGCCGAGTTCGGACTGGGCGTGATCGGTGATGCCGATGGTGCCGGATTCGCCGTCAACCAGAACCCATTCATGCTCTTTGGTGTAGCGGTAGTTGTCTGGATACATGGGTTATTTCGCTCGCTTGTAGAAGGGGATGGGGACTACGACCGCCTCGACGGGCTGCTGGCGGATGCTGATCTCGATGGTTTGGCCGGGGGTGGCGTACGCCACGGGGAGGTAGCAGAGGCCGATGTTTTTTCCGGTCGTGGGTGAGGGGCCGCCGCTGGTGACCCAGCCGGCCTTGACGCCGTTCACGGCGACCTCGTAGCCATCGCGGCCGATGCCGCGGCCGGTCATTGCGAAGCCGCAGAGTTTGCGGGTAAGGCCGGCGGCTTTCTGTTCGGCGAGTTTGGCGCGACCGTTGAAGTCGCCCTTGTCGAACTTGACGATCCAGCTGAGCCCGGCTTCGAGCGGCGAGATGGTGGCATCGATTTCGTGGCCGTAGAGGGCCATGGCGGCTTCGAGGCGGAGCGTGTTGCGGGCACCGAGCCCGGCGGGTTTGGCGCCGCGGTGGACGAGTTTGGTCCAGAGGGCCGGGGCTTCTTCCGGCGCCAGATAGAGTTCAAAGCCGTCTTCGCCGGTGTAGCCGGTCCGGGCGATGCGCGTGGGAACACCGTCGACCTCGCCATCGACGAAATGGTAGTACTTGATGGCGGCGAGATCGACCGGGGTGAGCGGCTGCAGCGTGGCAAGGGCGAGGGGCCCCTGAAGCGCGAGTTGGGCCCAGCGGGGGCCGGCGTTTTCGACGGTGGCGTCGAAGCGGTTCTGGCTGACGATGTGGGCGAAGTCGGCGTCCTGATTGGCGGCGTTGACGCAGAGGAAGAAGTGGTCGGCGGCTACTTTGTGGACGAGAATGTCATCGGCAAAGCCGCCGTGGTCGTAGAGGAGCCCGGAGTAGTGGGCCTGGCCGATCTGGAGCTTGGCGGCGTCGTTCGAGGAGATCCATTGGACGAGGTCGAGGGCCTGGGGCCCGCGGATCTCGATTTCGCCCATGTGGGAGACGTCGAACAGGCCTACGGCGGTGCGGACGGCCTGATGCTCATCGAGAATGCCGGTGTACTGCACGGGCATGTCCCAGCCGCCGAAGTCCACCATTTTCGCGCCGGAATTGCGATGCACGGCGTGAAGCGGGGTGGTTTTCAGGGAGGGCGATCCAGACATGAAGATTTATTGTAGCAGCGGGGTAGCAGCGGGGTAGAAAGTTGACGGGATGCTAACCACTTCTTCATATGGATGCAACAACGGCGGCGTAGTCTCGGGCAGAATGGATGCCTTTCAGATCAAAGCCTTGCGGGAGTTTTACGCCCGGACGCGCGGCGGCGACGAGCGTGCACTGACCCGCCGGATGCTCGATGAGTTAGGGGTGAAGCTGCAGCTGCACGAACCGGACCTCGAACGGATTCCGAAGACGGGTCCGGCCGTGATCGTCTGCAACCATCCCTACGGGATGCTGGAGGGTCTGATTCTGACCCAGATGCTGACGCCGCTGCGGCCCGATGTGCGCATTGTCACCAACCAGTTACTGGCCGAGATCGCGGAGCTGAACCGCATTTGTATCTGGGTGGACCCGATTGCGGACCGCAGCCAGGCGGCGCGCTTCAACTCGCGGGGGTTGCGGGAGTGCCTGGCGTGGCTGCGGCGCGGCGGACTGTTGGTGATGTTTCCGGCCGGGGCTGTATCGACGATTGATGTGAAGCGGCGCGGGATTGTGGACCCGGCGTGGATTCCATCGGCGGCGTGGCTGGCGCGGAAGACGGGGGCAATAACCGTTCCGCTGCATTTTTCCGGAAGTAACTCGTTGAACTTTCACTTACTCGGCCTGTTGCACGCCAAGCTGCGGACGGCGGCGCTGCCGGCCGAGTTTCTGAACAAGCGCGGGCATCCGGTCGAGGTGCGGGTGGGCCGTCCGGTGCTGGCGGCAACGCTGGATGGCTTTGGCGATGACCGGGCGGCGGCGGAGTATCTGCGGTCGCGCACTTACCTGCTGGCTAAGCGGAGCAGCGCGGTGGCGAGCGGGGCGGCGGGCGGGGGCGACGCATTACAAATACCCGTGGCGCCGGGCGTGGAAGCCGAGATCCTGGCCCGGGAGGTGGCGTTGCTGCCGGCGGAGCAGAAACTGTATGAGAGCAAGGAGTTCGCGGTCTGGTGCGCTTCGGCGCCGCAGATTCCGGCAATCCTGTGCGAGATTGGCCGGCTGCGCGAGGTGACTTTCCGCGCCGTGGGAGAGGGCAGCGGTCGGGCGCTCGATCTGGACCGGTTCGACGGTCACTATCAGCAGTTGTTCATTTGGAACCGGGAGAGGCAGGAGATTGTGGGCGGCTACCGGTTGGCGCATACGGCGGACGTAGCGCTCGAAGATCTATATTCGCGCACGCTGTTCTCGTTCGACCGGCGCTTCTTGCAGCGGATCGGCCCGGCCGTCGAGTTGGGCCGGAGTTTTGTGCGGCCGGAGTATCAACGGCAGTACGCGCCGCTGCTGCTGCTGTGGAAAGGGATCGGTCTGTATGTCGCGCGCCGGCCGGAGGCGCCGGTGCTGTTCGGGGCGGTGAGCGTCAGCAACGACTATTCGGAGATTTCGCGGCGGCTGATTGTGCGGTACTTCGAGACTCGGCAGCGGGATGCCGATCTGGCGCGGCTGGTGCGCGCCCGGCGGCCGTTCCGGAAGCTGCTCGTCGACTGGGAGATCGACTCGCTGGTGCAGCTGGCGCGGGATCCCGAGGAGCTGGGCGCGCCGATCATGGATCTCGAACCGGATGGCAAGGGGTTGCCGGTGTTGTTGCGGCAGTACTGCCGCCTGGGGGCGAAGCTGCTGGCCTTCAGCGTGGATCCGCAGTTTGCCAAGGCGCTCGACGGGATGATTCTGGTCGACTTGCGCGAGAGCGACCGCTCGCTGCTCGACCGGTACATGGGAAAAGAGACCGCGGCAAGCTTTCTCGCCGGGGCGGCCGCGTGTCGGAAATTTGCACAGGTGTCCTGATCCTAACGGGTACCGGCGTCGGAATTTTTTGCAGCGTGCGATTTGGGCAGATTGAAAACATGGGGTTTCTGCTTTGGCACGGCGGTTGCACAGTCTCCGGGCAGAAGGAGATTATCCCCATGATCATGACCCGAAAGAGTGTTTTTCTGGTGGCCTCGACTGCCCTGCTGCTGGTAGGTACCGGGTGTGCCACCAAGCGATTCGTTCGAGCCTCGGTGGCGCCGGTCGACGCGCGGTTAGGACAGGTGGAGACCGCGGCCAAACAGAACACGGCCGACATCGACCAGTTGGAGAAGCAGGTTTCTCAGGTCGACGAGACCGCCTCCGGCGCCGGACAGGAGGCCAAGTCGGCCGCCGAACTCGCTCGGCAAGCGGGGACGCGGGCGGGGGAGGCGGGCAGCCGCGCCCAGGGCGCCTATTCGCTAGCCGAAGAGGGCATCAGCAAAGCCGCAGCCAATGAGCGGTCGATCGACCGGATGTATGAGAGCCTCGACAATTTCGCACTGCTACGGGAGGAGAGCGTGGTTTTCGCCTTTGACCGGGCGGAGCTTACCGCCGACGCCAAGGCAAAACTCGACGCCCTGGCGGCCGCGCTGACCGGCCAGAAGCGGTACGTGATCGAAGTGCAGGGTTTCGCCGACCCGGCCGGCAATGCGGTCTACAATGAGGAGCTGAGCCGCCGCCGGGCCACGGCGGTGGTGCGTTACCTGACGCTGAGCCGTGCCATTCCGCTGCGCCGCATTCAAATGCTGGGCGTGGGCGCCGAGCAGCCGGTGGCGGACAACCGGACGCGGGCGGGCCGCCAGCAGAATCGCCGGGTGGAGGTAAAGGTCTACGCGCTCCCCGACGCCAAGGCGGTAACGCGGGCCGCGGCGGCGGCCAGGAGCCTGTAACGCTGCAGCCCGGCGCAGCGGCTCATGGCAGCTCTTTGCGCAGGCGCTCGGCGAAGAGCCGGGCGCGCTCGGCGAGGTTATGGGCTTCGGCCGGACTGCGGTCCCGGGCCTCGCGGGCCAGTTGGGAGAGCGTCCGGAGGTGCTCGAGCAGATTGGCCTGCGCGGGCTTGAGCCGGCGCCGCGCGGCGGCAGCCACGGCGCGGTCGCAGAGGGCGAGCAGGGCGTCGGTTTGCCGCAGCAGTTCGGTGCGCAGCGCCGGCGAGAGCACGGGGCCAAGTTGCGGCAGCGGCGGCGGTTCGGGTGCGGGAGCCGGTTCGGGCTCGGCAGGCTCCGGCGGCGCCGCAGTAGCCGGTCTTCGGGCCGCAGCCGCGCGGCGGCGGGGGGCTGGTGGGTAAACAGGGGCGGGCAGCACCAGCGCCGAGGGGCGAGGGGCACCGCCGGCGACCGGCAGCGGCGGCGGGGCAGGCAGCAGCGGGGGCGGCGCCGGCGCGGGGTGGGACGGGTGGAGCGGGAGGCGGACCGGGACCGGGCGCGGCGGGGGCGGCATGCGGGTAGGCCGGAAGACGCCGCACGAGGCCAGGACGAGAGTCAGAAGCAGCGGCGGCTGGATTCTCATGGGTCGAACGAGGCCACCTGCTCCGCCACGGGCACGAAGGCTGCGTGAAACGACAAGCGAAACGTGGCGCCCTGGCCCGGATCGCTGGCAAGACCGATGGAGCCGCCCATCAGTTGAACGGCCTGAAACGTGGTGGCGAGGCCGATGCCGCTGCCGCCGGGTTTGGTCGTGAAATAGAGCTGGAAGACACGGGCGCGGAGTTCGGCGGGGATACCCGGACCCTGGTCGGAGATTTCGACCGTGACGGTGAGCGGTGAGGCGATCAGCCGGAGCCGGAGCGTCCCGCCGGTGGGCATGGCTTCAATACCGTTCAAAGTAACGTTCATGATGGCTTGCTGAAACAGGTCGCGGTCGACCATGGCTATGGCCTGTGGGGTGTTGTGGCTCACGATGATGTCGACGCCGGGGGCGTGCGCGTGGGGCGCGACGAGTTCGACGACCTCGTAGACGAGGGGCACCAGATCGCGGGCTTCGAGGGCGACTTCCACGGGACGGGTGAAGGAGAGAAAGCCTTTGACGACACGATCGAGCCGGGAGATTTCGCGGGCGATGATTTCGAGTTCGGCCTGCGTATCCTGGTCGGCGGGGGCGAGGCGGGCGCGGAGCACTTCGAGGTGGATGGCGATGGCGTTCAGCGGATTCTTGATCTCATGAGCAACACCGCTGGTGACGCGGTTGATGGCGGACAGGCGGCTGGACAGATCGAGCAGCGAGGCGAGCTGCTGCCGGGTTTCGGCATCGCGCAGGGTGAGCAGCAGGCGACCATCGGCCCAATCGAGACTCATCAGCAGACGCAGCGGTTCGTGGGAGGGCGTCAGGTGGGTGACCGGCACCCCGGTTAGGGGCCGGTTGCGCTGCAGAGCGGCCTGGAGCGCGGCGCCGATGGGGGTGGCCGGGGGGAACAGGTCGGTGACGGGGCGGCCAACAAGCGCGGCGGGGGACAGGTGAAACAGCCGTTCCGCCGGGCGGCCCGCCACGAGCAGACAGTGGCCGCGGTCGAACAGGAGAACGACCGACTCCATGCGCTCGAGCAGCTGCTCGAGGTTGCCCCGCAAGGTGAGGAAGTCCTGGCGGGCGCCGCGGACCTGTTGATCGAGGACACCCAGCTTGGAGTGCAGCGCGGCGACCTCCGGCGTTTCCGCGCGGAGGCCGACCGAGTCGGCGGAGAACTCGCCGGCGGCGATGCGGTCGATGGTTTCGCCGATGCGGGTCAGCGGGCGGAGCAGCAGATTGGAGAACAGGAACGTGTAGAGGACGGAGACGGCGAGGGCGAGGGCGGAGACGGTTCCCACGCTGAGCAGCTCCGGACGGACGGCTTCGGCGATGAGCGGCGAGGAGGTAACGATGCGGATGGAAAAGATTTCCTTCTCCTTGCCCGTTTCCCCGAGCGGGATGGCCAGGACGTAGTCCTGCGACCGGGTAAGAATTTCCACCAGCCGTTCAAAGATCGGCTTTTTTTGCAGGGTCAGGAAGTCGGGCAGGACCGGGGCGAGGCCCTGGGCACCAACCGGATGGGAGGCGTTGAGAATGCGGCGCTGATCGTCGGTGATGTAGATGCCGGCGATGAGACTGGAGTTGGCGACGGCTTTGACGAGGAGGTCGGCCAGCTGTTGGTCCTCGCGGATGATGCTGGTCCATAGCTGCCTGGTTTGGGTAAAGTTCGTGGGCCGGGGGAGTGCGGCGGCGGCTTGGTTGGCGATGCGGTCGACGAGGAAGTCGCGGATCTGGGCGGCGTTGGTGAGGGCGCGCGCTTCGAGGCTGGCGAAGGTTCCCTCGATGGCGCGGTGGAGGTTGAGGCCGGCGAGGAGAGCGACGAGGCTGGTGACCAGGAGGATGGTGCCGAGGCGGAGCCGGGCTTTAAGGGAGAGGTGGCGGTAGGCCATGGGTTCAGCCTCCGGTCTTGGGGAATTGATTGAGCGAGGGAAGCTCTTTCAGGCGATTGAAGATGGTTTTCAGGCTGACGCCGAGGATCTCGGCGGCGCGGCTTTTGTTGCCCCGGGTGAGGCGGAGGGTTTGGGCGAGGATTTCGCGCTCAGCGGCGGCGAGGGTGGAGCCCAGCGGGATGAGGATCTGGTTGGGTGGCGAAGGCGGCGGGCCGGGCGGGGGCGGGCCGGGCGGGCGCGGGCCGGGCGGGTAAAGAGACGCGGGAAGGTGTTGGGGCAGAATGGCGGAGTGGCCCGCCAGGATGACGGCGCGTTCGATGGCGTTGCGAAGCTCCCGCACGTTGCCGGGCCAACGGTGGGCGGCGAGCAGTTCCATGGCCTCCGGGGAGATGTCGGGCACTTGGGTGCGATGTTTGCGGTTGAGGTCCGCCAGCAGGGCCTGGGCGAGCAGCGGGAGGTCTTCGAGGCGCTCGCGCAGAGGAGGAAGGTGGATTTCAAAGACGTTCAGGCGGTAGAAGAGGTCTTCGCGGAACTCGTGGCGGCGGATGGCCTCCGGCAGCGCCTTGTTGGTGGAGGCGACCAGGCGGACGTCGACGACGAGTTCGTGGCGGCCGCCGAGGCGGCGGACGCGGGAGTCTTCGAGCACGCGGAGGAGTTTGGCTTGGGTGACCAGCGGCATATCGCCGATTTCGTCGAGGAGCAGCGTGCCGTTCTGAGCCAGTTCGAAGCAGCCGGGGCGGCGTTCGATGGCGCCGGTGAAGGCGCCTTTTTCGTGGCCGAACAGTTCACTTTCGATGAGGGTTTCCGGCATGGCGGCGCAGTTGAGGGCAACAAACGGGCCGCCGGCGCGGGGGCTGAGCGTGTGCAGCGAGCGGGCGGCCAGCTCCTTGCCCGTGCCGCTTTCCCCGGTCAGCAGGACGGCCGCCCGGCTGGGGCCCACCTGTTCGAGCAGGCCGAAGATACGGCGCATGGCGGGCGACTGGCCGGTCATCTCACCGAGCGTGCCATGGCTCGACAACTGGCGCTGCAGGCGGTAGGCCTGTTCGGCGAGCCGGCCGTGGACGACGGCGCGTTCGAGCAGCACCCGCAGCATGGCGGGCTGGATCGGCTTTTCCAGAAACCAATACGCGCCGAGGTCGTGCATGGCGGCGAGGGCCGTCTCCATGTTGCCGAAGGCGGTGAGGACGATGGCTGGGGTGTGTATGCCCTCCACCGGAAGGCGGCGCAGCAGTTCAAAGCCGTCCATGCGGGGCATCTTCAGGTCGGTCAGCAGGACAGTGGCGGGCTGCGCCAGCAATTTATCGAGCGCTTCCTGGCCGTCGGCGGCGGTATCGGCGGCAAAGCCCCAGCCGCGGATCATCGCAGCGAGTCCGGTGCGTTGATTCTCTTCGTCGTCGGCAATGAGGACGCGAGCGACGGGTAGCGTGGCGGTGATGGCCATGGGATAGCAAGTTGGTAGCAACCCGGGGGCCAAAACCGGGCTGATACACTCGGAGTATGGTAGGCAACCAATCCGTAATTGCGTATTTGAACGAAGTACTGAAGGCTGAGTTGACGGCGATCAATCAGTATTTTCTCCACGCCGAGATGCTGGAGAACTGGGGCTACACCAAACTGAGCAAATACACCCGGAAAGAGTCGATTGAGGAGATGATGCACGCCGAATCGCTCATCGAGCGGATTCTTTATCTGGAGGGTGACCCGGAGATGGCCGAACTGTTCCGGCTGCGGATCGGCAAGACGGTCAAGGAGCAGTTTGAAAACGACCTGGCGCTGGAGTACGAGGCGGTGGCGCGGTTGAACAAGGCGATTGCCGTCTCCCTCGAAGCGGGCGACAACGGATCGCTTGAGCTGTTCAAGAAGATTCTGCTGGACGAAGAGCACCACGTCGACTGGCTCGAGGCGCAACTGCACCTGATCCAGGAAGTGGGCGCGCCGAACTACCTCGCCCAGCAGATTGACATCACCTCACCGCACTAGTCCGTTTTAATCGCGTTTGGTGATGATGTAATGGGTTTCGGGGGCCGGGAAGCCGGCCTCCGCGAACGACTCGCGGATGACGCGGTTGGTATCGAAATAGACCTGCCAGTAGTGGTCGGTGTGGGTGTAGGGCCGCACCACCAGCACCGGGCCGGCCATCGTGAAGGTGCTGATTTCGATGTCGGGCGCCGGCGAGGCGATGACGTTCGAAATCGCCGAGACGCGCTGCTTGAGCAGAGTGATGGCGGCGCGGTGGTCCACCGCGCCATTGAGCTGCGCCGTCAGATCGACGCGGCGGTAGGCGTTGGCGCTGAAGTTTTGAATGTTGTCCGAGAATACCTTGTTGTTGCCAACGATGGTGAGGACATTGTCGGGCGTGTCGATGGTGGTGCCGAACAGGCCGATGGCGCGGACCGTGCCGGTGACGCCACCGACGCTGATGAAGTCGCCGACCTTGAAGGGCCGCAGAATGATCAGGAAGATGCCTGCCGCAAAGTTGGCGAGCAGGCCGGCCCACGCCGCGCCAATCGCAATGCCGGCCGCAGCCAGCAGGGCGGCAAACGAGGTGGTTTCGATGCCGAATACGCCGAGGATGGCAATGGCGAGCGCGATGTTCAACCCGACAGAAATGCTGGCCAGCATGTAGGTGACCAGGGTGGCGTCCACCTTCCGGACCTCCATCGCTTTCCGCGAAATGCTCACGATGATCGCAATCGCCCAGCGACCGACAATCCACAAGGCGAGCGCGCCGAGGATCTTGAGGCCGACCGCCGTGCCGACCGCCGTGGCGGTGGCAATGATCTGATTGATGTCCATGAGTTACAAATTCTCCTTGTTGTGATAGTTTGGTGTGCTTGTCGACGCAAACCCCTATGCCGTCTGCCCTGCGATGGTCAGTTGTCTGCCTTCTGAGCCTTGGGATGATTATCGCCTACGTGGACCGGGCGAACATCTCCGTGGCCCTGGCTTTACCCGAATTCCGCAAGCTGTTTCTGTTGACCGATAGTCAGCGCGGCGCGCTGAACTCAGCATTCTTCTGGAGCTATGCGTTTTTGCAGATTCCAGCAGGTTATGTGGTGGACCGCTACGGGGTCAAGTGGCCGTACGCCATCAGCTTCGTGCTGTGGAGCCTGTTTAGCGCCATGACGGCGTTTGCCACCACCATCGGCCAGATTGTCGGACTCCGCGTTTTGCTTGGCATCGGCGAAGCGATTGTCACCCCGGCAAGCATGCGCTGGATCCGCTTCAACGTTCCCGAAAGCCAGCGCGGCCTCGCGGTAGGCATCTACATGGCCGGCACCAAGTACGGCCCGGGCATCGGGATTCCAATCGCCGCGTTTTTGAGCCGGGACTATGGGTGGCAGAACATGTTTCTGATTCTCGGCCTCGGCGGCATGGTGTGGCTGATTCCCTGGATTTTCATGGTGCGCAACGACGACCGCGTTCTGGCCAACGAGGCCGCGGCGAAGGCTTCCGGGCCCGGACTGCCGTTTGCCGAGGTGTTCAAAACGCCACTGATTTACGGAGTCATCGTGGGCACGTTCTGCTACAACTATTTCGTGTTCTTTTCAATGACCTGGCTGCCGGCCTACCTGGTCGAGCAGCGCGGCATGACACCCAAGCAGATGGGCCTGATCGCTTCGGCCAGCTTCGGCGGCATGGGCACCGTCGCCATTCTGGCCGGAGTGGTGGCCGACCGCATGATCGCCCGGGGCTGGGACGCCGTGAAGGTGCGCAAAGGCTTCACGCTGGCGGGCCTGGGCGTGGCCTCGACCGAGTTGATCGGAGCCTTCAGCAGCGACACGAACGTGGCGATGATCTTCGCCATCATCTCGCTGGCCGGCCTCGGCCTGGCCACGGCCAACTACTGGGCGCTGACCCAGACCCTCATCCCTGGCGGCGCCCTGTCGGGCCGCCTTGCCGGCGTCCAGAACTTCGCCTCGAACGGCTCCGGCATCGTCGCCCCCCTGCTGACCGGCTGGCTGAAAGAGACGACCGGCACCTATGAGGTGCCGATGGCCTTCATCTTCGGTCTGCTGCTGCTGGGCATTGGCGCGTATGTATTCCTGGTGCGGGAACGGTACATTCCCCGTTTGGTGACTCCATGAAAAAGATTCTCGTGACCGCGCTGCTCTCCTCGGGCTTGACCTATCTGATTCTGACGGGCGCGCCCCTGTCGGAAACCGTCAAACTCGACAACGCCCGCGTCCGCGTCAAAGAGGTGCTCTACGCCCCCGGCGTGGCGCGCGAACGCTACATCCGGCCCACCGACCAAGTGATCGTCTTCCTCGATGAGTCCCAATACGAACGGATCGATTCGCAGACCAAAGAGCGCACCGTGCGGACGCGCAAGAGCGGCGACGTCATCTGGCACGACCAGGGCGAGGACGCCCCGGTGCTCAAAAATCTCGGCGCCAAGCCCTACCGCACGCTGGTAATTGAACTGAAATAGCCGTCGCGGCGAGGAACCGGCCTACTGCCAGTTCATCGCCAGATCGATGAAGGTCCGCACGCAGACTCCCGTCGGCCCCTTGGCCAGAAAGGGCTTGGTGTCTTCGAGCCAGGCCGTGCCAGCGATATCGAGGTGCACCCACGGCGTGCCCCCGGTCCACTCTTTGAGAAAGTAGGCGGCCGTGATCGCCCCGCCCCAGCGTCCGCCGATGTTCGGCAGATCGGCAAAGGGCGTCTTGAGGTAGTCTTTGTAGTCGTCGTCGAGCGGCATGTGCCACAGGTTTTCGCCCTGCGCGCGCGCCGAAGCCAGCACGCGGTCGAGCATCCCCTCATCATTCGTGAAAGCGCCCACGTGGACGTGGCCGAGCGCGACAACAATAGCACCGGTGAGCGTGGCGGCATCCACCATGTGCGTCACCCCCAGCCGGCGGGCGTACTCGATGGCATCCACCAGGATCAAACGGCCCTCCGCGTCCGTGTTGAGTACCTCGATCGTCTTGCCGCTCAACGAGGTGACAATGTCGCCGGGCCGAAGCGACCGGCCGCCGCACATGTTCTCCACCGTCGGCACAATCGCCGTCACGGCGACGTTCGGCTTCAACTGCGCAATCGCCTGCATCGCCCCGAGCACGGCCGCGCCGCCCGCCATGTCGTACTTCATCTTTTCCATCCCCTCGGAGGGCTTGATGGAGACGCCGCCCGTATCGAAGGTGACGCCCTTGCCGATCAGGCAGAGGTGGTCGTTCGATGGCGTGGCCGGGGTGTAGCGGAGGATGATCATCGCCGGCGGCTGGTCCGAACCCATGGCGACGCCGAGCAGCGAACCCATGCCGAGCTGCCGCATGCGGTCTTCGTCGAGAATCTCGCAATCGAGGCCGCTGTCGACCGCCATCTTGGCTGCGCGGGCGGCGAGCTCAAGCGGGGGCAGCAGGTTGCCGGGTTCGTTGACCAGAGCCCGGGAGAAGTTCTGCGCCTTGGCGATCGTCTCGCCGTGCGCCACCGCGGCGGCCAGGTCGGCAGGCGACACGAGCACAAAGGAGCCGAGGTCGGAGGCCTTGCCGGTGGACTTATGGATGTCGACCTCGTAATTGCCGAGCACTGCACCTTCCACTGCTGCCGCGGCCAGCGCGGCCTCGGCGTAAGGATGATCGAGGCACAGCGCAATCGACTGCACGCCCTTGGTCTTGAGCGCCCGCACGGCGGCACCCGTAAGCTTGCGCAGCACCGCGGGCGTGAAGGAGCGCGCCGGGCCGGCGCCGGCGGCCACCAGGCGCTTGGCAGCCAAACCGGCCGGCCGGTGGAGCACAGCCAGGTCAAAGAGTTTGCCCTTGGACTCGCCCGAGGCGGCCAGTTCGCCGAACCACTCGTGGGCGGGCGACGGGTCGTCTTCGAACTGGAGCATCAACAGCGCATCGGCCGCGACGGAGGAAAAAGAGGTGCTGCGGAATTCTACGTTCATGCTTACCCTTTAAGAGAGCGGTTCATGGCAGCGCGCGCTTCGGCGTTTTGTTCCCGGGTACGCTCGGTTTCGCGCTTATCATGAAGTTTCTTGCCTTTGGCGAGAGCGACTTCGAGCTTAATTTTGCCGCCCTTGAAATACATCCTGGTGATGACCAGCGACAGGCCTTTTTCGCGCGTCTGGCCCCGCAATTTTTCGATTTCGCGCCGGTGCAGCAGCAGTTTGCGTTTGCGCATCGGGACGTGGTTGGCAATGTTGCCGTGCGAGTACTCCGCGATGTGGGCGTTCACCACCCAGGCTTCGTTGTCCCGCACCTCGGCAAACGCATCTTTCAACTGAACTTTTCCGCCGCGGGCGGCCTTGACTTCGGTACCCGAAAGGACAACGCCGGCCTCCCAGCGGTCGAGCAGAAAGTAGTTGTGCCCGGCCTGCCGGTTGTCGGCGATGAGTTTGATGCCCGAATCGGATTTCGCAGTAGCCACGTTTTGTTCTCAACGCGACAGGCCCCCCTAACGTCTACCCTTTGTAGGGAGTGGTCCAGCCGCGACAGCGGTAGTTCTGATAATACCATGCCCCTTAATATAATGATTGGATTCAATAAGTTAACCATAGGGCAATCGATCGCGTGCCTGCTTGTCGTGACTTTATTGGCGCCTCCGCCGGCAGTGGGGAAGACGCGAAAGGGCGACAAGTTTTATGCTGTGGCGAAGAAGGCCGAGAACGCGGGGGACTGGGAAAAGGCCTTTGAGGAGTACGAGAGCGCTCTGCGGGAGGATCCATCGGAGAGCAACTATCAGATTGGACACCGCCGGACCCGCTTCGAGGCGGGGGCGCGGCGCATTCAGCGAGCGCAGAAACTGCGCACCGAAGGCAAGCTCGAAGAGGCGTTGAGCGAATTTGAGCGCGCCTTCCTGACCGATCCGTCGAGCGCGATAGCCATTCAGGAGATCAAGCGGACCAAGGCGCTGCTCGATGCCGAGCGGCGCCGGGGCGCCAAACTGGGACCCGAGGAGCGCGGGTTGACGCCGGTGGAGTCGGCGCGCCGGGAAAGCGAAGATAAGATTGCGCGGATTCAGGCCGCACCCGAGTTGAAGCCCCTGTCGCGGCAGGTGACTTCACTCAAAATGAACAACCAGAATATCCGGATCTTGTACGAAACATTGGGGAAATTGACCGGAATCAACGTTGTTTTTGATCCGGAGATGCAGCAGCCGTCGAAGAACTTTTCAGTCGACCTGACCAACACCTCGCTCGAAGATGCTTTGGAGCACCTCTCGACGTTGACGAAGATGTTTTGGAAGCCACTCAACGCCAACACCATTTTCCTGACCAACGACAACGTCACCAAGCGGCGCGACTACGAAGAGAATGTCGTCAAGGTGTTCTACCTGCAGAACACGACGAGCGTGCAGGAATTGAATGAGATCTCGGTGGCCATCCGGTCAGTGACCGAAATCCGCCGGCTGTTCACTTACAACGCGCAGAACGCGATTCTGGCTCGGGGGACGGTGGATCAGGTGGCGCTGGTGGAAAAGCTGCTGCAGGATCTCGATAAACCGAAGGCCGAGGTGTTGGTGGACGTGATCGTGATCGAGACGAGCCGCGGGCGGACGCGCGACCTGGCTTCGGCGCTGTCGTCAGCGAGCGGATCGAGCACGTCCAACGGCATCAGTGTCGGGGTGACCCCGGCGCTTGGTTCGGCCGGGACGGGAAACACCGTGCGTCTCGACAAGTTGACTTCTCTTGCGGCCGGCGACTTTGCCATCAACCTGCCGAGTGCCATTCTGCGGGCGGTGATGTCGGACAGCAACGCCAAAGTGCGGCAGACTCCACAGGTGCGGGCGGCCGACGGCATGAAGGCCTCGCTCAAGATCGGCGAGAAGGTGCCGACGGCATCCGGCTCCTTTCAGCCCGGCATCGGGTTGGGCGGTGGCGGGGTGAGTCCGCTGGTCAACACGCAGTTCCAGTATCTCGATGTAGGCGTCAACGTCGATATCCTGCCGAAGATCCACGGAGCCGATGAGGTCTCCCTCCACGTGGAAATCGACATCTCCACTGTCCGGGAACGGCTCGACATTGGTGGCATCCAGCAGCCGGTGATCGGCCAGCGGAAGGTGATCCACGACCTGCGGTTGCGCGAGGGCGAGATGAATTTGATTGGCGGCCTCGTCCAGCAGAACGAGACGCGGACCAACAGCGGCATTCCCCTGTTGATGCAGATCCCGTATCTGGGCCGTCTGTTCTCGAACGAATCCATTAACCGGACCGAGAGCGAACTCATGATTGCCCTGGTGCCGCACATTGTGCGGAGTCAAGAGATTACGCCGGTAAACCTGCGCGGAATTGCGGCCGGCGCCGATCAGACGATCCGGTTGATCCGGTCGATGCCGGAGCCGGCGGCGGGGACCGCGCCCGCGACGCTTGCCCCGGTGAGCCTCGATGCTCCGAAGGCCGCACCCGACGCGCCCAAGGGCAACAACCTCACCCCGGCCGCGCCGGTTAAGCTCGTCTGGCAGCCGGAAGGGGTTGTAACCAAGGCGGGCTCGCCTGTGGTGGTAACGCTGCAGGTGGCCGAGGCGCAGGATCTGTTCTCGGCGCCGATGAAAGTGAAGTACGATCCCAAGAAGTTGAAGTTGGCCACGGCCACGGCCGGCGCATTCCTGTCGAGCGACGGGCAGCGGGTGAACTTCAGCTATCAGGATGCGCCGGAGGCGGGTGAGGTCTCGGTGATCCTCAACCGGCTGCCCGGCGTGCCAGGGCTGGGCGGTTCGGGGGCGCTGCTCTCGCTGACCTTCCAGGCCTTGGCGGCGGGCCAGACCACGGTCTCGATTGTCGACAGCAGCATGAAGAACTCCAAGCTCCAGCCCGTGCCGGCCCAGAGCCCGGGGGTGCCGGTCGAGATCCGATGAGTACGCGGCGGCGCCAGCAACGGGGGATGACGCTGATCGAGCTGATCGTGGCGTTTACCATTCTTGTGCTGTTGACGACGATGGCGGTGCCGCTTGCGCGGAACAAGGTACGGCGGGAAAAGGAGCGCGAGTTGCGGTATGCGCTGCGCGAGATCCGGACGGCGATCGATAAGTATAAGGACATGGCGGACAAGGGGCAGTTGGGGCAATTGAAGGCGGATGCTGACGGATATCCGGAGACGCTGGAGATGCTGGTGGACGGGGTGAAGGTGACCGGGCAGCCCGGCGGCGCGGCGGCGACGGGTGGTTTCGGCGGCATGATGGGTCCGCAGCAGCAGGGGATTCCTGGCGCTCCGGGGCAGGCTTCCGGGAGCATGAGCGATAGCGGCGAGAAGAAGATGCGTTTTCTGCGGCGGATGCCCAAGGATCCGTTCACGAATTCGACCGAGTGGGGCAAGCGGTCCTCGCGGGACGATCCGAAGTCGTCGGCCTGGGGTGGGCAGAATGTGTTTGACGTGTTTTCAAAGACGATGGAGAAGGCTGCCGATGGAACGCCATACGCGGAGTGGTAGGCGTGGGTTCACGCTAGTGGAGTTGATGGTGGTGATGGCCATCGTGCTGGTGGTCGTCAGCGTGGCGGTGCCGCTGTATAACAAGTCGGTGATCCGAGCGCGGGAGAGCGTGCTGCGGCAGAATCTGTTTACGATGCGGGCCGTCATTGACGAGTACACCTACGATAAACAGAAGGCGCCGCAGAGTCTCGAAGATCTGTCCCGTGAAGGCTATCTGCGCCAGATTCCGATGGATCCGATCGTCGGCAACAATTCGTCGTGGCGTCTGATCATGGAAGAGGCGGCGGTGTCGGCAAGTCAGAGCGAACCGGGAATTTTTGACGTGAGAAGTTCGTCAGAAAAAACAAGTTTAGAGGGCACGAAGTATTCGGAGTGGTAGACTAGTTGTCAGGATTGATCGCTCCCCGGTCGTCTAATGGTAGGACAGCGGCCTTTGACGCCGTGAATCTTGGTTCGAATCCAGGCTGGGGAGCCAAATTCTTAAAGACGTACTTTTTACTGCCCGTTTTCGTTGACACCTCCCCTCCCCGTCCCCCGTTCGTATCCCCAACATTCGCCTGAATTTGCACCTTTCGCCCATTCTCCAGTTCGAACCCTACCTTTTCGG
>JAPKZB010000007.1 GCA_026393985.1 Acidobacteriota bacterium | reverse complement strand
TTCGGCGGTGCCGAGGTAGGTTTGGTGGACGATGCGGGGTTTGCCTTCGACGCGGGCGCTTTCGACGACGTAGTAGTAGAGGGTGTTTGCTTTCTTCTTGGCGATGAGGGAGGCCGTACAGGGTAATACAAGTGTGGATCGAACTGAAACGGCAAGCAATGGAAAAATGTCTGCATTGCCTGTGGTGGCACAACTATACAGGGGAATACGCGAAAGGTCGGTATGAGGACACGCTATCCCCTTGCGTATCTGACGGTTACCCGGCTACCACGCACCCCACAGCGGCGGTTCGCAGGAAACTCCCGCTAGGCGGCGCCTACCGCCAGCGTCCATCTGGCCGGCCACGCCGTGGTCGCCGACTCCCTCGCCGACCCGAGCCGCGATCTGGAAACCAACCTCCTGCCCACCGTCGCTCTCCTCGAAGGGACCGTGCCGTCTGCCCCCACGCGCCGCTTTTGTTCGCCTCCACGGGCGCCGTTTACGGCAGCCACGCCGCGCGGCCGTTCACCGAACTCGATCCGGTCTTCCCCGTCCCGCCCTACGCCGTCTCCAAACTGGCGAGCGAACGCTACGGCGCCTCCTGCGCCGCCGTCTACGGTCTCCGCACGGGCTCGCTGCGCCTATTCTCCGTCTTCGGCCCCGGCCAGCGGAAACAGGTCGTCTACGACCTGATCCGGAGACTGCTTGCCAACCCGGACCACCTTGAGATGTTCGGCGACGGTTCGCAGGTTCGCGACTTCAACCCGGTCGCCAACATCGCCTCGGCCTTTCTCGTCGCGCTCGACCGCGCGGCGTTCACGGGCGAGATGTACAACCACGAATCGGACCGGCGACGCCGAATGCTGACTGGCCGATTCCTCAAAACTCCAATCCCTGGGCTACCATCCCGCGATGTCGGTGGAGGACGGCCTGCGGAATACCATCGACTGGGTGCGCAGCAAGGAAGAACCCGCCGGCAGCCCTAAAGCCTGACGCACCTTCGGCCGATTACTCCATGATGAAACAGCGTCGCTCGTTATCGGAGGAGCTCCTGGATGTTTTCCGGGGGATTCATCGTGTTTTCTGGCGCGGATACGTTCCCCTGATAGCGGTGCTCACCCTGATCCACTACCCGAACGACACCGATCCCTCGCTGTATCCTCCGCAGGCGGCCGCCGTTACCCACTCCGCCGCAGTAACCGCTCCGGACACCAGCACGGCCAACTTCTACGAGGCCGCCTACCTCGGACCCGACAGCAACGGCATCGTGCCCCGGCGTAAAGGGCTCGACTACGAATCCACCGCCGCCGAGGCCGCCACGAAGTATCAGGTTACGCCGCGCGTCGTGGATTTTGTCAACGCCCACCAATTGAAGGATAAGAAGGTCCTCGAAGTGGGTTCCGGACGTGGCTACCTGCAGGATCTTGTCGAGGACTACACGGGTCTCGACCTGTCGCCATCGGTCGCCCGCCACTATCACAAGAAGTTCGTCGTCGGCTCCGCCACGGCTCTTCCCTTCCCGGACAACACGTTCGACGCCATCTGGACGGTTTGGGTGCTCGAACATATTTCTGAACCGGAGAAGGCGATTCGCGAGATGCGGCGGGTGCTCAAGCCCGGAGGCAAGCTGTTTTTGATGGCCGCCTGGAGCTGTAAGCCCTGGCTGGCCGATGGTTTCGCCGTCCGTCCGTACAGCGACTTCAATTGGAGGGGCAAGCTCGTCAAGGCCAGCCTCCTGTTACGCGATACCTCGTATTTTCAAACTACGTAAATGTTGCCAACGCGGCTTCTCCGCCACCTCCACTACAGCTGGGCTGGAGCTGCCACACCGCTGCATTTCAACAAACTGAACCCGAACTATTCGATCTACTGGCAGCCTGACAGCGATGCCGCTATTGACATCGATGGGTATGAGGCCTACCTCTGGCACAGAGCCCAGGGCGATCAGTGCCTGAACTGCGGAGGAGCGTGGGAGGAGATGACCAAGGCCACGGGCGCGTTAATCCTGCAGGTCAACAAGTAGCCTTCGCCTTGGCCGCGATCGGCCCCGCCAGAGCATTGACACGTTTCCCGGGCCTGGAGCGGTTACACTGAAAGCGATGATGGTGCGCTGGACATTACTCCTCCTCAGCGCCTGGATCCTGTTCGCGGCTCCGGCCACGCCGTCCCCTGCGGCATCGCCGGTAATCGCCTGCAGCCAGACGCAACGGGTCGAGTACGCCCCGCCCGTCGCGCTCCCCCGCCTGCGAACTCAGCCCCTTTCGTTGGTCGCTCCGGCCCGGGCGCTGCCCCCTTATCAGCCCGCCCCGCAGAACCGCCCCCCGCCCGCGGACCACTAACGCGTCTTTCGTCCCGCCCCCTGCAATCCCATAAGGAACCCATGTCCCGCGAAATCCTCGCCGCGGCGCGCCAAGCCATTGCGCGCACGCTCGGCCTTTCTCTCTATCCCTCTCAGGTCCGCGCCGCCGAAGCCCTGCTGGCCGGCAAAATCGTCGAGATGCCCACCGGCGAAGGCAAAACCGTCGCCGCCGTACCCGCGATTGCGGCCCTGGCCCGCGAGGGCCGCGGCGTCCACGTCTGGACCGCCAATGACTACCTGGCCGCCCGTGACCAGCAATGGATGGCCCCCGCGTTCGCCGCCCTCGGACTCACCGTCGCTTCCATCTCCCAACATTCGACGCGCGAACAGCGCCGCCTCGCCTACCACGCCGATATCACCTACCTCACGCCCCACGAATGCGGCTACGATTCCCTCCGCGACAGCATCGCGCTCGACCCCGGCGACACCGTGCAGCGCCCCTTCCACGCCGTCGTGATCGACGAAGCCGACTCCATCCTCATCGATGAAGCCCGCATCCCCCTCGTCATCGCCACCGAGTCCAACGACCTCTCGGCCCATCTGACAAACACCGCCCGGGCCGCCCGCGCACTGCAGCGCGGCATCCACTTCCACGTCGAATCCGACGGGCACATTCTCCACCTCACCGACCACGGCATCGACGTCGCCGAGACGCTCCTGGACTGCCCCAATCTCTACGCCGACCCCGAACTCCTCGACGCGCTCCAGAATGCCCTCCACGCCGAACACCTGCTCCGCCGCGACGTCGATTATCTCGTAACCGCCGCCGGCATTCTCCCCATCGACGACTACAAGGGCCGCACCATGCGCGACCGCCGCTGGCCCGCCGGTCTCCACGCCGCCCTCGAAACCAAGGAAGGTCTCCCGCCGCGCCGCGAGGGCCGCATTCTGACGGCCGTCTCGCTCCAAAACCTCACGGCTCTTTATCCCTTCGCCTGCGGCATGACCGGCACGGCCGCCACGCAGGCCGAAGAGTTCCGCCGTGTCTACGGCCTCGAAGTCGAAGTCATCCCGCCCCATCGCCCTTCGATCCGCGTCGATCATCCGGATCGCCTCTTCCGCTCGAAGGCCGGGCAGTATGCCGCGCTGCTCACCGAAATCGCCGCCGTTCATGCCACCGGGCAACCCCTGCTCGTCGCCACCCGGACGGTGGAAGAGGCCCAGCAGCTCTCGGCGCAACTCTCGCTCCCGCATCACCTTCTGACGGCCAGAAACGAAGCCGAAGAAGCGGCCGTCATGGCGCGCGCCGGCGAGGTGGGCCGCATTACGGTCTCCACCAACATGGCCGGCCGCGGGGTCGATATCGTCCTTGGCCCCGGCGCGGCCGAAAAAGGTGGGCTTTGCGTCCTGGGTGTCGGCCGGAACGAATCCCGGCGGATCGACAATCAGTTGCGCGGCCGCGCTGGGCGCCAGGGCGACCCCGGTGCCTCCCGCTTCTTCGTCTCCTATGAGGACGATCTGATCACGAACTACTTCGGCGCCGCCGAAGCAAACCCGGACGACGTCCAGCGCCTGCTCGAAGGCCGCCATCTTGATCTCCGTCTCCGGCTTCGGAAGTACGAACAGATCCTCGAGGCCCAGCGCCTTCTCCACGCCGAGCGCCGCCTCCAACTGACTACCCCCGAAGAGAAACTCCATCACGACGACCTCTGGAGCCAGCACCTCGAACGCATGACCCAGTATCGGGCCGGCCTCCACTTTCTCTCTTACTCCGGCGCCGACCCCCTGCACGAATACCTTCGCGTGGTTCACCACTGGTTCGAAGAGCTATCCGCACAGCAGCCCGAAGCCAACCGCGGAACCCACGGCCGCGGAGCCACCTGGACCTACCTGTCCACCGACCAGCCCTTCGGAACGCCCTTCTCCCGGCTCCTGAAGAACCTGCTCGCCCACCTTGGCGCCGGAAACAAGCAGCCCGCCGAGCCCGCACGGTAGCATCCGCAGGGCCGTGAAAACATCCCCCCCAACCACCGCGTTACAATGGAGAGATTACTTCTTCGAAAGCCGTAAGCTTGTCAGACTACCCCTACGTCACCCTCACTGTCCTCGGTTCCGGCACTAGCGTCGGGGTTCCTTCTATTGGTTGCGATTGCGACGTCTGCACCTCTCTCGACCCCCGCGATAACCGCATGCGCGCCTCCGTCTGGCTGAATTTTGCCGGCAAAAACGTCGTCATCGACACCTCCCCGGACTTCCGCACCCAATCCCTCCGGGCCGGAATACCCTATCTCGACGCCGTCCTCTATACCCACTCCCACGCCGACCACATCCTCGGCCTCGATGACCTCCGCCCCTTCAACTACCGTCAGGGCGGCACCATCCCCATCTACGCCTCCGAGCCCACTCTGGTGGTGATTCGCCGCGTTTTCGAGTACGTCTTCTCGGACGGCCGCAAGGAGAACTCCGTTCCCCGCCTCACCGTCAACGTCCTCGACGGCGAACCGTTTGAACTCTTCGGCCAGCAGATCACCCCCATCCCGCTCTATCACGGCTCCCTGATCGTCTTCGGCTATCGCGTCGGGCAGATCGCCTATCTCACCGACCACAATCAGATCCCGGAAGAGTCCATGGATAAACTCCGCGATCTCGACATCCTTTTCCTCGACGCCCTCCGCTACAAACCCCACCCCACCCACTCCTCCGTCGAGCAATCGCTCGCCATCGTCGAGCGTCTCAAGCCCAAAACCGCTTACTTCACCCACATCTGCCACGACCTCGGCCACGAGCGCGCCGAAAGCAAACTGCCCCCCAACGTCTTCCTCGCCTACGATGGCCTTCGCGTTGAGGCGCTGCTGTGAGGGCCGTTACCATTGGGGCGTTTGACGGCATCCACCTCGGTCACCGCCTGCTGTTTGAAGCCGTCCGGTCCATCGCCGCCGTCCGCGGCCTGCAGTCCGCCGTCCTCACTTTCGATCCCCACCCCGCCACCATCGTCGCGCCCTCCCGCGCGCCGAAACTCATTACGACCCTCGACGAGCGCCGCCGCCTGCTCACGGATCTCGGTATGGACGAGATCCACGTCATCCCTTTCACACCCGCCCTTAGCCTTCTGACGCCGGAACAGTTCGTGCGCCAGATTCTCGTCGAGCAGTTACAAACCAAAGCCGTCATCGTCGGCGCCAACTTCCGTTTCGGCCACCAACAGGCCGGCCATATCGACGATCTCGAGCGCCTCGGCGAGCAGTTCTATTTCACCGTCCACGCCGCGCCCGTACTGGCCTGGCGCGGTCGCAAGGTCTCCTCCACCGCCATCCGCCAAGCCATCGCCGCCGGCCACATCGCCCTCGCCAACCGGATGCTCGGCCGCCCCTACCCCCTCCGCGGCGCCGTCGTCTCCGGCCACGGCATCGGCTCGAAGCAAACTGTCCCCACCCTGAACCTGGACACCCCTGCCGAACTGCTTCCCGCCCACGGCGTCTACATCACCCGCACCCGGGACCTCGACGCCGCGCGCACGTGGAACTCGATCACCAACATTGGCCTCCGCCCTACCTTCTCCGGCAAAAGCCTGAGTATCGAGACCTTCCTGCTCGACCCGTTCGACGGCCATACCCCGGCCTCGATCGAGGTCCAGTTTCTTCGCCGCGTCCGCGAAGAACGTAAATTTCCCTCGCCGGAAGCCCTGAAAGCGCAAATTCTGTCTGATGTCTCCCGGGCGCAGACCTACTTCCGGCGCACTGGGCCTTGCAATCCCCGATAATGAAAAAGGAGTTTTTATGCCTGTATCTGCTGGAAAACTGAAACACCTCAAAGCCCTTGCGGACACCCGCGGCGTCATCGCCGCCGCCGCGATGGATCAACGCGGCAGCCTGCAAAAGTCCATCGCCGCCGCCAAGGGCGTTGCCCAGGACGCTGTCTCCCGCGAGGAGATGGAAGAGTTTAAGGTCATCGTCTCGAAGGTCCTGACGCCGCACGCCAGCGCCATTCTGCTCGACCCCGAGTTCGGCCTGCCCGCCGCCGCCGCCCGCGACAAGAATTGCGGCCTGCTGCTGGCCTATGAAAAGACCGGCTACGACGCCAGCACCCCGGGCCGTCTGCCGGACCTCCTCTCCGACGTCTCCGTCAAGCGCATCAAGGACATGGGCGGTGATGCCGTTAAGATCCTTCTCTACTACAACCCCTTCGACGATCCGAAGATCAACGACATCAAGCACGCTTTCTGCGAACGCATCGGCGCCGAGTGCGAGTACTACGAAATCCCGTACTTCCTCGAGTTCATCGGCTACGATCCTAAGGGCGGCAGCGAGAAGGGCATCGAGTTCGCCAAGGCCAAGCCCGAGATCGTGCTCCAGAGCATGGTCGAGTTCTCCAAGCCCCAGTACAACGTCGACGTCCTGAAAGTTGAAGTCCCCGTCAACGCGGAGTTCGTCGAAGGCAGCAGCGTGTTCAAGGGCCAGGCCGCTTACACCCGCGCCCAGGCGCTCGAGTACTACCGCAAGGCCGCCGAAGTCGCCACCAAGCCGTTTATCTATCTTTCGGCCGGTGTCTCGAACGATCAGTTCACCGAATCCCTCGCCATGGCCGCCGAAGCCGGCACCGCCTACAGCGGCGTGCTTTGCGGACGCGCCACCTGGAAAGAGGGCATCCCGGTGTACGGCAAGCACGGCGCCAAGGCCCTCGAAGACTGGATGAGCACCGAAGGCGTCAAGAACATCAACGCCGTCAACGAGGCCATCAAGCCCGCCACCAGCGTCTTCAAAGTCCTCGGTATCGAATAAGGCACCACCCCTGCCGGGAGGCCCTTTATCAAGCCTCCCGGTTTCCGATGTTTACCCGATATAAGGGTTTCCCCCGCTCCGCCTCCTCCATCTCGCACTGCTCCTCCGTCCTCCCCGCCTCCCAGCCCCGCCAGAGCCACATCAGCGACTCCGGCAAATCGAGCGCCCCCTGCGCAAGGGCAGGGTTTCCCTCGCCAAGGCGAAAGTGAAAGTCCTAGCCCCTCATTTTCAGCGCATTCGCCAGTTGAATGTTGTTTAGCGGCCAACTCCCCGTCTCGTTCTCGATATCGTCGCTGCCGTCCGACAGCCAGACGCGGATGTTCTTGCGTGCCTCCCGCCGCACCCGGTGCGAAACGATATAGCCGCCGTCCTGCTGCTGCTCCGGGCGCCACTGAATCCCGGCATAGCTTCCGATGCGCGAAAGCACGCGACTGAACTGCCCCGGACAATACCACGCCACGTTCCAGGCGCATATCGCTCCCGCTGAAGCCCCGGCCATCGCCCGCGAATAGGCGTCGCGCCGCAGTTTGTAACTCTTCCCCACCTCCGGCAGCACCTCGTCGAGCAGATAACGGCCGTAACGATCCGACACCGTGTCGTATTGAATACACCGTATCCGCACTCCCGGCGAAATCAGCACGTGCACCATCGGCGGAATCAGCCGCCGGTGCACCAGGTTATCGGTGACTATCTGCATCCGCAGCCGCAGCAGATCCGCGTTGCCCACCAGCGTCTCGCCATCCTACCAGACCATCAACGGCGCCCCGGCCCGGAGGTCCGCGCCCGCGTTCACGTACATCCATTAGTTGGCCCGCATTCCCGGATAGACTGTGCTTTCGATCGTCCGCATGGGCGACAGCGTACCTCGCGCCGCGCCCGGCAGGGGATGGGAGTCCAGGTTCTAGCCGGCCACGTCGGAGGTGCCCAGCTTCCGCCCCGCCGTCAGGTAGGTATTGGTGTGCGTGGTTCCCAACCGCAGCCGCATCAGCAGGTACCAGAGATTCGTCCGCGGCACCGCCCGCATCGCCACGGGCGCCTCTTTGGCGACCGACACCAGCGCCGGCGTCTCACGCTCCACCGCAAACAAAAACTCCTGGCCCCACACCGCTGCCCCGTCGCGTGCCTTCAGCCCCGGCAGCTCGCTCCGCAGCAACTCCACGAGCCGGGGCGACCCCGTCCGCGCCGCCTCGATCAACTCCTCGAGCGGATGCATCGGTTTCAATCAACTGCGCGCCCAGCCCGATCACGCGCCGCATCTCCTCCTCCCGGTCCCGCTCCCCGAGCAGCGTTACCGCGATGCGCGCGCCGCAGCGGCGCACGGCCTCCGCGTATTCCGCCTCGGCCAACTGCTCGATCGACAGACGGATCACCGTGGTCCGCAGCACGGCGCACACCTCCGCCACCTCGGCCAAGCTCCGCACCTTCGGCATCGTATCCACCCCCGGCAGCAGCGCGGCGAACCGCGCCAACCGTTCGCGGCTCCCTTCGATCACCACGCGGTCCGTCATCCCCGTCTCCCGGATCTCGGCGGCAATCGCGTCCACGTCGCCAGCTTTATGGTCGACATCGACCCGCATTCCGGCCTGCCGCGCCCACGCGAGCGCCTCCCGGAAACGCACCACCCCCCACTCGCGCAGCGTCGCGTAGGGCATCTCCGCCACGGCCCCGCGGCGGGCTGTCGTCCGGTCCACCGTCGCATCGTGCACGAGCACCAGCACCCCGTCGCGCATGGCCCGGACGTCCACCTCCACGTAGGCCGCTCCCACCGCCTGCGCCGCCGCGAACGAGGCGATCGTGTTCTCCGGCGCCTGCGCCATAAACCCGCGATGGCCGATCGCCATCACCTCCCCCGCGCCCTGCCCCACCCCGCAGAAGAGCACCAAGCCAAGGCCCCATCGCCACCACAGACCGACCATCATCGTTCCCTTCTCATCCCCCTAAACACGCCCGGCCGCGGCGCCCTTGCCGCGGCCGGACCCGCTGCGCGGTTCGCTAGAAGATGAACTTCAAACTATACTGAAACTCCCGGCCGCGCGTCTCCGGGTTTTGAATAAACGAACGGCCAAACTGCGGGGTGCCCACCGCCGTCGCCGTCATCGTCGGGTTGCCCCACCAGAAGCTGTTCGTCAGGTTGTAGGCCTCCATCTTCAGCTCAATCTTCTTGGTCTCGGTCAGCCGGAACTCCTTAGCCAGCGTCGAATCGAGGTTCCAGTAGCCCGGGCCGGTAATCCCTTCGTACTGCCAGGGATTGTTGCGCACCGTAAACGCCGGCAGCGGCTTGAACGCCGCCTGATTGAACCACGCCCCGGGCCCCGGATTGCTGATCTTCGGGTCGCCTTCCGCCACCGCGCCTGGGAACCGCAGAAACTCGCCCGAACGGATGTAGAGGAAGTTACTCGTCGACCATCCGCCGAACACCGCGTTCACCACCGGATGCACCCCGGCCAGAAAGCGCCGGCCCTTGCCAAACGGCAGATCATATGTCCCGGCCAGCGTCGTCCGGTGCCGCGGGTTGTTCGACGTCAGCCAAGTGAACTTATCGTTGTACTGGTCTACATCGTTGAAGAAGAACGTGTTGCGTTCCCGGTTGTAATTATAGGCAAACAGGATGCTTAACCCGTTGGCGTAAGCCCGTTGCATGCGCAGTTGCAGCGCCTGGTACCGGTTGTCGATACCCGGCGTAAACTGCTGCTGGATGCCGGCGTACTGCGGATACGGGCGCAGCAACTGCAGCCGGGTGACCGTCCGCTGGCTGCGCAGCTGCCCGGGGAACTTATCCGGTGTCGAGTAGCCAAAAAACGGATTCGTCGTTGCCTGATTATAGAAGGCCGCCTGCGAACCAAACCGGAACTGCGGATCAATCTGGTTCAAGTCCCGCGTGTACTCCATGTCGCGGCCCAGGTTCACGAAGTAAGTGAAATCGCCCTTGAACTTGCCCGGGAGCTCCCGCTGCAGGCTGAAGTTCAGCCGGTCGTTGATGCCGGGTTGGAAGTTCTGCGCGGCGAAGGTCGCCGTGCCACCCAGGTTGGTGTTCACCCCGAAGCCCCGGCCCACCACCGGTACGAGCGGGTTGCGCCCGGCCGGAAAGGGATTCGAGAACTGGCTCTGCGGAATGCCATCCACGAGCGGCAACCCCGAGGTAGAACCGCTGAAGCCATCGTAGTTGGCAATCCGGCTAATCGTGCCGATCACGGTCTGCGGCGGCACCATGTAGCGGCCCCAGCCAATCTGCACCGCTGTCCGGTCGTTGACGCGCATCGCCATGCCGAGCCGCGGCAGGAAGATGTTTTTCGGCATGGGGAACCAGCGGCGATTCTGACTGTCGCTGTAGATCCACTGCCCGTTGAAGTTGGGCTTGGCGACGCCGGCCAACTCCGCCGGCATCACGGGCGGGGCGCTCTGCAACACCGGATTGGCGGTTTTCAGATCAAGGTAACGCGACAGGCGGTCGGTCTCGTCCCAGGGCGCGGTTTCGTACTCCCAGCGCAGGCCCGCGTTGATGGTGATGTTGCGGGTCAGTTTGATGTCGTCGTGGAAGAACAACGAGTAGTAGTTCAGCCGCAGATGCTGCAGCGGCTGGCTGTTCACTACGGAGTTGTCGGCCAGCACGCCCAGTAGGAAGGTCGCGTGGCCATCGCCGCTCAGCGGGTCGCTCAGCAGGTGCGTGCTCGACGTCGGCCCGGGCAGGAAGTTGAAGTTCATGAAGTTGAACGACTGGCCATGCGCCTGATGCATGCGGATGTCCGAACCGGCCTTCAGGTAGTGCTTGCCCTGAAAGCGCGACATCTTCCCGCTGAAGTTCAGGCTAGACGGCTCCTGGAACCAGTAGCCGGAGCGTCCGTAGGAAGACGTGCCGCCCACCGTGCTGATGTTGACGCCGGGATAGTAAACGGCCGGCTGTTCCCCGATATAGTTCTGATACCACTTATTCCCCGGCCAGAACTTATCGAGGCCGCTCACGCCCACGGCCTGCTCCGGGGCGTTATAGTTATCCTGGAATTCGGCGAAGCTGCCGCGGAAGTTGATCACCGTCTGCGCGTTCATCGTATAGACCATCTCGCCGGCGATGTTGCGCGCGTTCATCAGGCCGCCATTGTCATTCGGCATCGCGGCCGAATTGTTCGGCGTGTAGTTGGCCTGGTCGAGCGTCGTGGCAAACTGCGAGTAGCGCCCGAAAAACTTGAGTTTGTCGCTGAAGTTATAGTCCGTGCGGTTGGCGAAATTCCAGTTCTTCACCGTCCAGAAGTACCCGAGCCGGAAGTTGTTCAGCCCGGTGATGTCGTCGCCCGCGCCGTTCGGCCCCCAGATGTCTTTCATGATCGTGGCCGAGGTGGGGTCGATGCGGCTGGCCGGAATGATGTTGCCGGGGAAGGGCGTACGCTGAGCCGACGCGCCTCCGCTGATCAACTGCGTCGTGTACGGGTCGTAGATGGTCCGCAACCCGCCCCGCGCGTTGAACGAACGCGAGAAGTTGCCGTTCCGCTCGAGGTCCGTTGGCATGGTGCGCTGCGCGTTCAGGGGCTCCTTCGTGCTCCACCCCTCATAGGTGCCGAACGTAAACAGCTTGTTCTTCACAATGGGACCGCCAATCGTTCCGCCGTAGATGTGATTGCGGATCTGGTTCGGCCGCCGGTTCAGCGGATTCGACACCGCGTTGAACATCGGGTTCCGGCCAAAGTAGGAGGCCGTACCATGGATCTGGTTCGTGCCCGACTTCATCGAGAGGCTCAGGATACCACCGGCGGAATGGCCGAACTCGGCGTCCACCGAGTTCTGCTGCACCGTGAACTCCTGCGTGGCGTCCATCGGCGGCGCGTATGACCCCTTCGGCCCAATCTGCAGCGGCGCCCCGTCCAGCAGCAGGTCGTTGCGCCGCGAAGTGTTGCCGCCTACGTCGATCGAAGAAGACGACCACATGAAATACGGATTGCGGTCGAAGCCGATGTAGCGGTTCACCACCGCCGGGTCGAGCAGCGCCAGCGTGAACGGATTCCGCGCCTTCACCGGCAAATCGGTCAACTGCTTGCGGTCAATCGTCAGGTCCCGCGTCGAACTGTTGAACTGTAGCTGCACCGCCGTGCCCGCCACGTCCACCGACTCCACCACGGTACCCGGATTCAACGTAAAATCCGCCGTCACGTCCGCCCGCGTCTGCACCAGTAGATTATCCTTGGCCGCCTTTGCAAAGCCGGGCATCTCCGCCGTGATCGTGTACGTCCCGGGTTCAACAAAGTCGAAGATATAACGGCCCGTCGCATCAGTCTGCCGCGTCGTCTCGACGCCCGTGTTCACGTTGCGCAGCGAGACCTTCGTCCCCGCCACGGAAGCCTGCGTCGCGTCGGTCACCAAACCTTGGACCCGCGCCCGATAGTCCTGTCCAAGACAGGCGCTCAGCACAAACAACATTCCCGCCAAAGTGCGGAGTTGCAGCATAACCAAACCTCCCGCGATAAGGGTATAAGATACTCGATCCATCTGGCAGTCATTCCCTCGGAGACGAGGAGAGAATATACTGGGCCGATATTTTGTCACAGCTATTCCCCCATGTCAAAGGGGGTATAGTTCATTCGGGAGTTCCGCCCTATGCGCACCGCCCTTCTCTACGCCATCACCCTCACCCTTACCGCCGCCGACTGGCCCCAACTCCGCGGCCCCGGCGGCGCCGGCCTCTGCCCGGGCTGTCCCGCCCTCCCCACCCACTTCAGCCCCACCCAAAACGTCCTCTGGAAAACCGCCCTCCCCCCCGGCAAGTCCTCCCCCATCATTGTCAGCGGCCGCATTCTCCTCACCGCCGCCCAGGGTGACGACTTGCTCACCATCTGCCTCGAACAATCCTCCGGACGCGAACTCTGGCGCCGCGCCCTCCGCGCCCCCAAACGCGAAGCCCAGCACTCCCTCAACCATCGCGCCGCCCCCACTCCCACCACCGACGGCAAGAACGTCTACGTCTTCTTCGCCGACTTCGGCCTCCTCGCCTACACCCTCGACGGCCAACCCCTCTGGCAACTCCCCCTCGGCCCCTTCAACAGCCAGCACGGCATCGTCGCCTCCCCCCTCTACGCCGATGGCAAGCTCATCCTGGTCGCCGACCAGGACACCGATGCCTACATCCTCGCGGTCCACGCCCACTCCGGCAAAACCGCCTGGAAAGTCCCCCGCGACGTCATCAACGGCTACGCCACCCCGCTCCTCTACCGCCCCGCCCGCGGCCCCGTCCAGGTCATCGCCCCCGGCTCCTACCAGCTCACCGCCTACTCTCTCGACAACGGCGAAACCCTCTGGTTCGCCCGCGGCCTCACCTGCCAGCCCAAATCCGCCCCCGTCATCGCCGGCGATACCCTCTACTTCAACGGCTGGACCCCCGGCAACGACCCCGGCCAGCAGGTCGACCTTCCCCCCTTCGCCACGGTCGCCGCCGCCGCCGATGCCAACCACGACGGCAAGCTCGCCCAGGCCGAACTCCCCCCGCCCTGGCAACCCACCGGCTCCTGGCGCGCCATCGACCTCGACCGCGACGGCTTCCTCAACGAACGCGAATGGACCTTCTTCCGTACCCGCCGCGCCGCCCGCAACGGCGCCCTCGCCATCCGCCTCGGCGGCTCCGGCGACGTCACCTCGACCCACCTCCGCTGGCGCTATGAAAAATCGCTCCCCGACGTCCCCGCCCCGCTCGTTCTCAACGACGTCGTTTTCCTCATCCGCAGCGGCGGCATCGCCACCACCCTCGACGCCCAATCCGGCCGCGTCCTCAAGCAGGGCCGCCTCATCGGGGCCCTGGAGGACTACTACTCGTCGCCCGTCGCCGCCGCCGGCAAGGTCTACATCGCCAGCGAACACGGCAAAGTCGTCGTCCTGTCCGCCGCCGGCGACTGGGAGATTCTTGCCGTTAACGACTTCGACTCCCCCATCTTTGCCACCCCCGCCCTCGACGAGGGGCGCCTCTATCTCCGCACGGAGAACGCCCTCTACGCCATTGGATCACCCCGCTAACACCAGCCCCTAATCCACCAGCGCCTGATACACCGACGCCAGATACTTGGCCTGAATATCGGTCCCGTTCGGCATCTGCTGAATCATCAAGACCACCACCATCCGGCTCTTCGGATCCACCTGATACGTCGTCCCGTACGCCCCGCTCCACCCAAACGCCCCCACCGCCGCCAGCCCGCTCGCCCCGTACCGGTCAATCGTCTGAAAGCCATACCCGAAGCCCAAACCCGTCGTCGAATGCAGCGTCCCCGACTGATTCGTCGTCATCAGCCCCACCGCCCGCGGCCCTAGAATCCGCGCCCCGTCCAGCGCACCACCCCGCCGAATAGCCTCTAAAAACCGCGCATAGTCCCGCGCCGTCGACGTCAGCCCCGCCCCGCCTGAAAAACTTTTCCGCGGCCCGTCTACGTAATGCCCCTGCCCACGCGAACCCTCCGCCGCCCGCACCGCCTTGCCCTCCGCGCCAGTCGCATACACCACCGCCAGCCGATCCTTCTCCGCCGCCGGCACGAAGAATCGCGTATCCTTCATCCCCAGCGGACCCGTAATCCGACTCCGCACAAACTCATCGAGCGGCATCCCGGAGGCCTTCTCCACCACGCACCCCAGAATGTCCGTGTTGTAGCCGTACACATACGCCTCGCCCGGCTGCGCTACAAACGGCAGCGTCCCCAGCCGCTCCATCGTCTCGCAGATCGGCTCTTCCTTATCCGCCGTGTACCAGCCGTTACCCGCCGCCGGGCCCAATCCTTTGGCCTCGTACAGCGGCGCAAGGTGCGGCTCCCGGCCATAAGAGATCCCCGCCGTATGCGTCAACAGCTGCGCAATCGTAATCGGCCGCCGCGCCGCCACCATACGCGCCCCGCCGTTGTCATCCTTTTCGGCCACCATCGTCTTCTTGAAGCTGGCAATAAAATTCCCCACCGGCTCGTTAATGCCCACCTTGCCGTCTTCCACCAGCGCCATAATCGCCGCGCTGGTCACCGCCTTGCTCTGCGACGCAATCCGGAACAGCGTCCCGGAGGTCATCTTCCGGCCCGCCTCCTTATCGCTCCAGCCTACGGCCTTCTCGTAGACCGGCTTGCCGTCCCGCAGCACCAGCGCCACGGCGCCCGCAATCTGCTCTTTGTCCACGTACTGCTGCAGCAGCCTGTCAATGCGGGCCGCCCGCTCAGGCGGGAGCACCGCGGCGGGCTGCGCCCAGCCCATTCCCGAAGTCAGGCCCAAGGCCAGAAGAAGCCATACCGATCGTTGCATCTGGTTATCTTACTCCGTCAGAACGCCCGCGCATTGACTCCTGCCAGACATCCTCACGACAGCGGGCGCATGCGGCGGGGATTGACGGCGGCCAGCAAAGCTCTGTATGACAAATCGAGTACGCCAGCACAGAATACAGACACGCGATGTGCGGGCTGTACCACGTGGCGTCAGAGAGGCCACCCGGATGCAAACGAAGCAGATTTGGCAGCCCGGAGCAAACAATCTAGTACTCAACCCCCTATAGTTTGTTTGATTTCGCATAATCCCTCGAAGTTCAGACGACACCATCGGGAGGCGAAAAGTTTTCCTAAAAAATACTTAGAGCGAATCGAAACGCAACAAAGCCGTCTATACTCATGTTGCTGCGTATTTCACAATTGCTGTCGCAATCTGAGGGTTAACATGCGTCTTCTTAGGTACTCCTTTCTCGCCATAGGCTTAGGTGCCGCCGCCCTCGCGCAGGATCAAGCGGCCAATCTCACCGGCGAAACCGCCCGCGTCTTCGCCACCACCCGCGGCTAGGCGCTCACCGGAGCCCATCCCTCCCCGCGCGCCGCCGTCGATACCTTCCTCCGGGGACAAGGCCGTTCCGCCGCTGCCCTCGCCTCACTCCTGCTGCGGAGTGAAAGCCGCGATGCCGCCGGGCTCACCCATCTCAGGCTCTCGCAGTCCATCGACGGGCTTCCCGTCTATGGCGCCTACGCCAATGCCTCCGTCAACGGCTCCGGCGAACTCGTTCATCTGATCGACCAGCTTGTCGAACCACGCGGCCAGGCCGCCCGTTCCACCATAACCGCCGATGGCGTCATCGCCGCCGCCGCCGTCCGCCGTTTCCCCGGCGAGCGCCTCCAGTTCCGCCTCGTCTCGGACACCAACGGGACGGCACGCTTCTCTTCCGGCAATACCTATTTTCACCAGGACCCCACCGCCACCCGCGTCGTCGTCCCGCTCGAAGGCGGCGCGCTGCAAACCGGCTGGCTCGTCGAAACCTGGACAAACCAGGGCAACCAACTCTGGCACACCGTCATCGGCAACGGCGGCCGCGTCCTCCAGGAGGAACTCCGCACCGCCAACGAATCCTATCGGGTCTTCCCGGAACACCCGACGGTAAGCCTGGGCGGCATCACGGTCGGCACCCCGGAGGTCACCCTCGCCGGCCCTACCAGCACCACCGCCTCCCCCAACGGTTGGGTCTCGGCCGACGGCCGCACCGCCAGCGTCCAGTCCCAGTTCCGCCTCGCCGGCAACAACGCCTACGCCTACCTCGACCGCGACGCCAACAATACCCCTGATGCCGCCGGCGCCACCATCACCGATGGCAACTTCACCGCCGCGGCAAACCTCTCTCTGGCCCCCACCGCCGCCCCCAATCAGCAGGTGGCCATCCAGAATCTCTTCTACTCCGTCAACTTCGTCCACGACAAGCTCTACACTGCCGGGTTCAACGAGGGGGAGGGCAACTTCCAGGAAAACAATTTCGGGCGCGGCGGTTTCGCGCTCGACTCAGTCAGCGCTGAAGCCCAGGACGGCAGCGGCACCAATAATGCCAACTTCTCCACCCCCGCCGACGGCTCCCGCCCCCGCATGCAGATGTACCTTTGGAACACGACCGTGCCCAACCGCGACGGCGACGTCGATAGCGATATCGTTTTCCACGAGTACGGCCACGGCCTCACCTGGAGCATGATCGGCTCGATGTCCGGCTGCATGTCCGGCGCCATCGGCGAAGGCGCCTCGGATGCCGTTTCCATCCTCCTCAACGGCGACGATGTCGTCGGCGAGTACTCCTACAACAACAGCAACGGTATCCGCCGCTACCGCTACACCAACTACCCGCTCCGCTACAACAACCTCACCGGGACCTCCGTCCACAGCAACGGCGAACTATTTGGCGCTATCCTCTGGCGCGCCCGCGAAAGATATCTCGCGGCCGGACAGTCCGTCGATCAGCTCCTGAGCGATTTCGTCGGCGGCATGAAGTACATCCCCGCCGCGCCCCGCTACGAACAGATGCGCGACGGCATGGTCCAGCAGGCCGGCGGAGCCACGGGCGGCCCGACCTCGCGGGGCTGCATGCTCTATAAGACGTTCGCCGAGTACGGCGTTGGCCAGGGCGCTTCCGGCCGCTGTACCTCCGCCGGACGCTGGACCGTCACGGCCACTACCACCGTCCCCACCGCCTGCCGGTAACCAACGAACCCTCCCTCCGTACCCCGGGCGGGGAAGAGAGACGCACCCAGCGTCCCCTCTTCCCCGTCCTTTTTTATCCCCTTAACTCTCCGCACAGCTCCTCCTGCCCGCCATAAACACTCCCGTCCTGTGACCCAAGCTCTCTGCTGGCCGCCACCGTCCGAGCGCTTGCCGCCGGCCGTGCGCTCGTCTATCCTGAGGTTCTCCCTCTCGCCTACGCCTTCCTGCTCCCGGAAGCGTCCCTGCCCCACACCCCCATGACACACCCCACTCTCGCCCCCGTCGCTTCCTCCGAACGCATCTCCTCGCTCGACGTTCTTCGCGGCGCCGCCCTCCTTGGTATCGCCCTCGTCAACATCGTCTTCTCCGGCCTCCCCCTCGCCGCGGGCTTAAACCCCAACGTCGCCGGCGGCGCCACCGGGCCCAACCTCCTCGCCTTCTTCCTCCAGTACGTCCTCTTCGAAGGGAAAATGCGCGGAACCTTCTCCCTCCTGTTCGGCGCTGGCTCCTACTATCTGATCCAGCGCGGCCTCGCCCAGGGCAACGCCGCCCACGCCATCGCCATCCACTACCGCCGCACCCTCTGGCTCATGCTCCTCGGCGTCCTCCACACCTTCCTCATCTGGGACGGCGACATCCTCTACCCATATTCCCTCCTTGGCCTCGTCCTGTTCCCGCTCCACTCCGCCCGGCCCCGGCATCTCCTCATCGCCGCCGGCGTCCTCGTAACCATCATGACCGGCGCGGAGATCGCCAAGGGTTTCGACCTCCGGAAAACACATCGCCTCTTCCTCGAAGCCCAGCAGGCCGAAGCCGCCCACAAGCCCCTCACCGAAGAGCAGAGCAAAGCCAAAAAGGCTTGGGAAACGCTGCGGCAGGACCTCCAGCCCACCCCCGAGGACCTCCGGAACGAGGTCGCCCGCTACACGGGCACCTACGCCAACCTCTTCGAAAAACGGGCCGCCGTCATGAAAGAATGGCACTCCCGGCCGTTCTACTTCCTCGATCTGGACATTCTGACTATGATGCTCATCGGCATCGCCTTCGCCCAACTCGGCCTGCTCGCCGCCTCCCACCCCCGGGCCCTTTACTGGAAGCTGCTCGCCTGGGGCTACGGCTTCGGCCTCCCCCTCGGCGCCGTCTCGTTCTGGCTCGCCTGGCGGCAGAACTTCGAACTGCTCGATTCTGTCTTTATACTCACCACCTTCCAGTCCACCCGCGTCGCCACCACCCTCGGCCACGTCGCGCTCGTCCTTCTCCTCTGCCAGTCCGGCGCCCTCGCCGGCCTCCAGTGCCGCCTCGCCGCCGTCGGTCGCATGGCCTTTTCCAACTACATTTTCCACTCCCTCGCCTACGGCTTTGTCTTCTACGGCTACGGCCTCAATCTCTACAACCGCCTCGAGCGCTACCAGCTCTACTTCGTCGTCCTCGCCCTCTGGATCCTCTCCCTCGCCCTCAGCCCCCTCTGGCTCGCCCGCTACCGTTTCGGCCCTCTCGAATGGGCGTGGCGTTCTCTCACCTATTGGGAGCGCCAGCCCCTGCGCCTCGCTCCCGCCGCCCCCAGCGACGAGTAACCCCTATACCGGATAAACGCGCCAACTCCCCGTACACCCATACCCCCGCCGCACATGCAGCCGCCGTGCCTCCGGCTCGGCAATGTACCCCGCCACCGAGTGCAGCGCCGCCTCCCCATGCCGGCAAATCCCGCCCGGCCCCCCGGCGTGGTCCGCCAGGATCTCCTTCATCGCCTCCACCGCAATCCGCCCCCAGCGCTCCCCCACCAACTCTCGCACCCGCTCAAGCCGTGGCTCGGAATCCGGTAGCGTCCGGTCCGTAAACCCTGCAAAACACTCCGTCACGTAGTGGTTGGTATGCAGCCGGCGGTCCGCATGGTCATCGGCAAACACCGCCACCCCCTCCGGCCGCACCTCCACATCCGCAATCGCCCCCGCCCCGTCCGCCAGCAGCAGGTTCACCGCTGAACACGTCCGCACCCGCTGCAGCAGCTCCACGCAATCCCCCACCGACCGTTGCTCAAGCAGCGCCCGTCGCACCGGATACGTGGGCAATCCCGGCTGCCAGCGGAAGTTGTAGAGGGCGTTCACAAAGTTACACAAGCCATGTTCATTTACCCCCGCATAGCCCAACTGCCCGGCGAACGTGAACATCACCGCCCGCGGCCGCCCATCATCGGGACGGACCTTGAGCACAATCCCCACCGCTTCGTACTCGCTCTCCAGGTCCTGATTCTGCCCCGCAATCGCCCGGCCATCGATGGTCCCGCTCCGCGTGATCGCCAGGGCCGTGCATCCGCCCTCCCACTGCTGCGCCGCCTCGGCGCGCGTTTGGCACAGCATCGCATCGGCCAGCGGAATCCCGGCGCCGGCCGCCAGTCCCCGCACCTCTTCCATGTAAAGAGGGCTGAACGCTTCGATCACCGGCACAAACCGCATCGCATTCGCCCGCAGCACCTCCCGCGGCTTCCCGGTCAACCGGTCGATCCACTCAAGATACCGCCCGATCAGTACCGCCGCCTGCCGCCCGTGCTGCTCGCCCATCGCAAACGCGCTGCCGCTCACCTCCACCACCGGAAAGCTATCCATATCGTTGTTCCACTATACACACCCATCCGCGCCGGCAAAACGAGCCGTAATGCGAAACCGGTACGAGTGCTACGATGACGAACTCCATATTCTTCCTCAGGCACTGGGCGGTCGCCCTCCTGGGCGCAGCGCTGTCCGCGGCCCAGAGCCCGGGAACCGACAGCTATTCAACCAAAGCGTGGACCTCGTCAAGGGGGTTTACTCCAATCGCGGCACAGGGTTCCAGGACACCCCGTCCGGCGTCGGCCTGCGGGGCTTCTCCGGCCGCGGATCGGCGTAGGCGCGCACCCTCATCCTGCTCGCCGGCCAACCCCTCAACGAGGCCTGCACCGGATAACTCAACTGGGCCACCCTGCCCAGCAGCGAAGTCGACCGCGTCGAGGTCGCCCGCGGCCCTTTCAGCGCCATCTGCGCCGGAAACGCCATGGGCGGCGTCATCCGTAGCCGAACCCGGCCGATCACCGAACGGGCCCTCGAAATCACCAGCCAACGCGGCTCGCAGGAGACCACTCTTAACTCCGACCGGTTCAGCGACCGCTGGTTCCGGCGCCGTGGGATCACCTCCGGCTAACGGCGGCTCCCGTACGGCGGCGATGCCTCCAACGGCGCCTTCAGTCCCGGCTCGGCGGGCACAACGCGCCTTCCCGTCTCGGGCGCGAGCCCACTGCTCACCACCACCGGCACCCGCACCTTCCAGGTCGGGGATGCCAACCGGAACTGGTGGAAGCAGCAGGTCTGCCGGATGCGCGGCGACTACACGCCCAACCATCACACCGTCGTCACCACCCCGGCAATCCTCCAGCGGCCATCCGCCCGCGCAGCGGCTATGAATACGATAGACCGAACCGCTGACTGCGCGATCCGCACAGCAGTCCCCGCTGTTCCGGCCCTCCTCCGGCTACCGGCTTCACGAGGGACGAGCGTGGACTGAGTCAAACGGCTCGGACGCCGGCAGGACACCTCTTTAGACCATCATCATCGGAGAGTGCTGAGTCACCTGAATTATGCACACCGCGCGATCCGGCCGGCCTGATTCGCGCAAGGGCCATGGTGAGGGAGGCCATGGCGAGCCCGCCAACATTGGGGCAAAACGAAGGGAGACCGTGCGGACTCCCTTCCCGTGCGGCCTGCGAAGGAGCCACCCAATTAGTGAACACAGATCGGAACGACGCCAGCGCCGAGGGCGCAGAATGGGCTCGCGGAGAACACTCGCGGGAGCCCAATAAAACCAGCGCCACGACAAAGTACAGTTTCACGGGCCGGAATCTGACCGCTTACGGCGGACTGCTGCCCGTCGCGGCCATGCTCGAGAAACTGGAGTTCCGCGAACTGGTGGGCACCTCCGTCAATTTGGAATTGAAACGGATGCCAAGAGCCATGCCGCCCTGCAACTTTCTGCTCGGCATGATCCTAGCTGTGTACGTTGGCTTCTCGCGCGCGTGAACCATCTGCAGTATCTAGTGGTCTGCTTCAAACAGTCTGTCGTTTATTCAGCGTACTCTGCGCCCGCATGACTTTGGCCAGGATATCCTGAGCTTTCGCCGTCCAGATGAAGG
>JAPKZB010000058.1 GCA_026393985.1 Acidobacteriota bacterium | reverse complement strand
TTCTTACCGCCCATTTCGAGCTGGAGGCGGAGGTGGCGCTTGGAGCCTTCGGTGTGGACCCAGTTGCCGATGTCGACCGAGCCGGTGAAGGAGATGGCCTTGACGGGCTGGGCGTTGACGAGGGCGCCGCCGATGGTGCCGCCGCTGCCGGCGATGAAGTTGACGACGCCCGGGGGGATGCCGGCTTCATGACAGGCTTCGACGATGCGCCAGGCGCTGAGGGGGGCGACGCTGGCGGGTTTGAGGATGACGGTGTTGCCGCAGACGAGGGCGGGGGCGAGCTTCCAGGCCGGGATGGCGATGGGGAAGTTCCAGGGGGTGATGAGGCCGACGACGCCGATGGGTTTGCGGATGGCAAACATGTGGACGCGGTCGCGTTCGGAGGGGACGAGGTGGCCGGGGAGGCGGGAGCCTTCGCTGCCAAAGTAGCGGAAGATATTGATGGCGCGGCGGACTTCGCCCTTGGCTTCGGGGAGGGTTTTGCCCTCTTCGCGGCACATCTCTTCGCCGAGCTGATCGAACTTCTTTTCGAGGATATCGGCGACCTTGAAGAGCAGAGCGCCGCGGGCGGGGCCGGGCATGGTGCTCCACTTCAAGAAGGCGGCCTGGGCGGCGTCGGCGGCGCGGTCGACATCGGCGGCGGTGCCTTTGACGAAGAGGCCGACGAGTTCGTCGGTGTTGGCGGGGTTGCGGTTTTCAAACGTTGGTCCGTCGACCCACTCGCCGTTGATGTAGTTACGAAATGTTTCTGGCATGGAGATGGTTTACTTGTTTCCGAAGTTCACTTTAGGAGCGGTACGCGCGCCGGGTTCGGTTTTGAAGTAGGCGTCGTTGCGCTGGAAGCCGAACAGGGAGGCGGCAATGTTGTTGGGGAAAAGCTCGATGGTTGTATTGTACTTCTGGACCGTCTCATTATACTTCCGGCGTTCGACGGCGATGCGGTTTTCCGTGCCGGCGAGTTCGTCCTGGAGGCGCATGAAGTTGGCGTCGGACTTGAGCTGGGGGTAGCTTTCGACGACGACGAGGAGGCGGGAGAGGGCGCCGTCGAGCTGGGAGTTGGCGGAGATCTTTTCGGCGGGGGTGCGGGCGCCGGAGAGGGCGGCGCGGGCGTTGGCGACGGAGGCGATGACGTCCTTTTCCTGGGAAGCGAAGCCTTTGACGGTTTCGACGAGGTTGGGGATGAGGTCGGCGCGGCGCTGGAGGGCGACGTCGACCTGGGCGAAGGCGCCTTCGACGGTGTTTTTCTGGGTGACGAGTTCGTTGCGGGTGCCGATGACGGACATGCCGAACAGGAGGACGATGGCGACGAGGATGCCGAGGATGATGAGAGCGATTTTCATGGTTTATTTCTCCAGACGGTCGACGGAGGCGACCAGCGATTCGATTTGTTGCAGGTAGAGCGCGAAGGTTTGGCTCGAGTCGACGTTCCGGGTTTTGACTTTGTTTTCGCGGAGGTCCAACAAAGTATAAAACGGAGTGGGATCGAGGCCGAAGGTTTGGCTGAGCGCGGCGGCGATGTCGCGCTTGGCATGGGGGGCCGGATGGCCGGCGAGGCGGAGGACGTGGCGGCCGAGGGTGAGAAAGGTGGAGACGCTTTCCGACATCAGTTTGAGGAGCAGTTCGGGGTCTGGCAGGACGCCGGCGGCCCTTTGGCGGAGGCGGAGCTGTTTGCTGCGGACTTCGAATTCGACGCGGCCGCGGTAGAAGACATCGTCGATGGCGAGGTTCGAGACGATATCGTCGCCGGCGAGGATGCGGTGGACCTCCTGGATATCGTGGAACTCGATGGGGAAGCAGTCGGTGGAGGAGCGGACCTCGTCGAGGGTGAGGAGGAGGGGGGCGGGGTTATCGAGCGAGCGCCACCAGCGGAAGAGGGGTTCGGCGAGGGCGAGTTCGCGGGGGGAGAGGTGGCGGAGGACGCAGAGGATGTTGAGATCGGAGAACTGGTCGTGGTCGGTGCGGGCGCCGGAGCCGTAGAGGATGAGGGAGACGAGGGAGTCGCCGAAGGTTTTGGCGGCGCGTTGGGTGAGTTCGGAGCAGCGTTTTTCGAGTTCTTTGCGCATAGGGGGTTACCAGTCGGAGGAGGCGCCACCGCCGCCGGAGTCGCCGCCGCCGAAGCCGCCGAAGCCACCGCCGGAGTCGTAGCCGCCGAAGCCGCCGCCGCCGCCGCCGCGGTGATGGCGGGAGCCGCCGCCGGAGAAGAGGGAGGAGAGCAGCCAGAGAGCGCCGAGGTTGCCGGTGGCGAGGAGATAGAGAAAGAGCAGGCCGCCGCCGATGAGCAGCCAGAGGGGGAGGGGGCGTTCTTCGGGGCGGGAACGGGAGGGGCGGGGGGTGGGGTCTTCGGCGAGGGTGACGCCTTTGGCCTGGGCGATGCGGGAGCCGAGGTAGTGGGCGGCGGTGGAGAGGGCATCGCCGTAGGCGGCTTCGCGGAGGGCGGGGCGCATTTGGCGGAGGACGTCGCCGGAGGCGCCATCGGGGAGGATGGGTTCGAGGCCGTAGCCGATTTCGAGGCGGGAGCGGCGGTCGTTGACGGCGAGGAGGAGGAGGAGACCTTCATCCTTGCCTTTCTTGCCGATGCCCCAGCGGCGGTAGAGAGTGTTGGCGACGTCTTCGATGGGTTCGCCTTCGAGGGTGGGGAGGGTGACGATGGCGATTTGGGCGCCGGTTTGTTGTTCGAGGTTGGCGGCGTAGCGTTCGAGGGCGAGGCGTTGGGCGCCGGGGATGACGTTGGCGTAGTCGCTGACGTAGCCCTGGGGGACGAGCTTCGCGAGGTCGAGGGCGCAGGCGGAGGAGAGGGCGAGGAGGAGGAGCGGGGCGAGGCGGAGCAGGGGGTGCATGAGCCGACTCAGCAATGGAGGTCTTTGCGGGTGAAGCGCTGGCCGTTGAGGCGGCCCATGACGGTGAGGCCCATTTTGGCGGGGTTGAGGAACTCGTTGGCGACCTGCTGGACTTCGGCGGCGGTGACGGCTTCGATGCGTTCGAGGATCTCGTCGACTTCGGCGTGGCGGCCGAAGAACATCTCCTGGCGGGCGAGATTGGACATGCGGCTGGAGGTGGATTCGAGGCCGAGGACGATGGAGCCTTTGAGGTTGTCTTTGGAGCGGCGGAGCTCTTCGGGGGAGACGGGATCGTTTTTGAGGCGGGTGAGTTCGTGGCGGATGGAATCGATGACGCGGCGGAGGGTTTCCGGGCTGGTGCCGGCGTAGACGGCGAGGCAGCCGGTGTCGCGGTAGGAGGTGAGTTCGCTGATGATGGAGTAGCAGAGGCCCTGCTGCTCGCGGATGTTTTGGAACAGGCGGGAGCTCATGCCGCCGCCGAGGATATTGTTGAGGGTGTAGGCGACGAAGCGCTGGGGGTGGGGCATGGGGAAGGAGGGGGCGCCGAGGCAGAGGTGGGCCTGTTCGACGGCCTTTTTCTCCTTGAGGGAGATTTGGGGGGAGGTTTGGGCGATGGGGAGTTCGGGGAGGGGTTTGCGTTTGGGGAGTTTGCCGAGGGTGGCTTCGGTGAGTTTGACGATATCGGCGTGTTCGGTGCGGCCGGCGGCGGTGACGAGGAGGTTGGGGGCGATGTAGGTGGATTTGAAGTGGGCGCGGAGGGATTCCGGGGTGATGGCTTTGACGGTTTTGGCGGTGCCGAGGATGGAGCGGCCGATGGCGTCGCCTTTCCAGAAGTTGCGGCAGAAGAGTTCGTGGGTTTGGTACTCGACGTTGTCGGCATCCATTTTGATCTCTTCGAGGACGACGCCTTTTTCCTTTTCGATGTCGTCGGGGCGGAGGACGGGGTGGGTGACGAGGTCGGCGAGGACGTCGAAGGCGAGGGGGAGGTGCTCGTCGAGGACTTTGGCGTTGAAGGAGACCATCTCGCGGCTGGTGAAGGCGTCCATGTGGCCGCCGATGGAGTCGAAGGCGCGGGCGATGTCTTCGGCGGAGCGGCGTTTGGTGCCTTTGAAGACCATGTGCTCCATGAAGTGGGAGATGCCGTTGTCGGTGGGGGTTTCGCGGCGGGAGCCGGAGCGGACCCAGACGCCGAGGGCGACGGAGCGGAGGTGGGGCATGCGCTCGGTGACGATTTTCACGCCGTTGGGGAGGATGGTGGTTTCGACGTGGGAGGGGGGCATGTACTTCCTATGATGCTTGAGAGAGGGATGGGGTTGCGTGGGCGGCGGCCGGGTTAGGAGCGCTGGAGTTGGCGGCGGAGGGCGTCGAGGACGCCGTTGACGAAGGCGACGCTTTCGTCCGAGGAGAAGCGGCGGGCGAGTTCGATGGCTTCGTCGATGACGACGGGGGCGGGGGTGTCGGTGTGGATCATCTCGAAGGCGGCGAGGCGGAGGATGTTGCGGTCGACGAACGACATGCGGGCGACGCGCCAGTTTTGGGAGTGGCGGTCGAGGAGGGCGTCGAGCTCTTCGCGATGTTCGAGGGCGCCGCGGGTGAGTTTGTCGGTGAACTCGTCCCAGGAGGGGCGTTCTTCGTAGTCATCCGAGTAGAGCGAGGCGTAGTAGGCGCGGGTGGCTTCGTCGAGGGACAGGAGCGGCTGGCGCATATCCCATTGGTAGAGGATCTGCAGGGCGCGGCGCCGGGATTGGTGACGGGCGGGCACTAGGCGCGAAGCTCCCGGAGGAGATTGGCCATTTCGATGACGGTGGAGGCGGCGTCGTAGCCTTTGTTGCCGGATTTGGCGCCGGCGCGGTCCATGGCCTGTTCGAGGGTATTGGTGGTGAGGACGCCGAAGACGATGGGGATTTCGGTTTTGAGCATGACGGCGCCGATGCCTTTGGCGGCTTCGCCGGCGACGTAGTCAAAGTGGGGGGTATCGCCGCGGATGACGGCGCCGAGGGCGATGAGGCCGTCGTACTTTTTAGTGGAGGCGAGGGTGGCGAGGGTGAGGGGGAGTTCCCAGGAGCCGGGGACATGGACGACGGTGATGTCGTGGGCGGCGACGCTATGGCGGCGGAGGCCGGCGAGAGCGCCGGCGAGGAGACTTTCGGTAACGAGGGAGTTGAACCGGGCGACGGCGATGCCGATGCGGAGGCCCTGGCCGGTGAGCGCACCTTCAATCAGAGTATGGGACATAACGGGTAGGGGGGGTTATTTTCCTTGGAAGCGGGCCGGCCGTTTGGTGAGGAAGGCGGCGGCGCCCTCCTTCATATCTTCGGTGGCGGCGGAGAGGCCAAAGGCGGCGGCTTCGAACTGGAGACCGTCGGCGAGGCTGCCATTGAGCCCGACGTCGACGGCCTGGATGGTGAGGGCCAGCGCGAGGGGGGCTTTGGCGAGCATTTTGAGGAGGAGTTGCTTTGAGAACGAGAGGAGTTCCGGGGCGGGGACGACGTAGTTGACGAGTCCGATTGCGTAGGCGCGTTGGGCGGAGATGGGTTCGCCGGTGAGCAGCATTTCGAGGGCGATGCCCTTGCCGACGAGGCGGGGGAGGCGCTGGGAGCCGCCGTAGCCGGCGATGATGCCGAGTTTGACTTCGGGCTGGCCGAGTTGGGCGTTTTCGGCGGCGACGCGGACGGTGCAGGCCATGGCCATTTCGAGGCCGCCGCCGAGGGTGAAGCCGTTGAGGGCGGCGAGGACGGGCTTGCCGAGGGTTTCGAGCTGGCGGAAGAGGGTTTGCCCCTTTTCTGACTGGCGCTGGGCGGAGATGGGGGTGAAGGCGGCGAACTCGCTGATGTCAGCGCCGGCGACGAAGGCGCGATCGCCGGAGCCGGTGAGGAGGAGGGCGCGGATGGCGGGATTATTTCTGACTTCGGCGAGGAGCTGTTCGAATTCGGCTAAGGTCCCTGCATTGAGCGCGTTGAGTTTCGCCGGGCGGTTGAAGGTGAGGGTGGCGATGCCGTGATCGTCGACGGCGAACAGAAGGAATTCCAGGGACATATGGGATAATCGGAGGAGCGCTGTAGTCCTTAGTAAGTGTATCGCATGGATCCATCACACATTCGCAACTTCTCTATTATTGCCCATATCGACCACGGTAAATCGACGTTGGCCGACCGGCTGCTCGAGCATACCGGGGCTCTCTCGCAACGCGAGATGATGGAGCAAGTCCTTGATTCGATGGATCTTGAGCGCGAGCGAGGGATTACGATCAAAGCCCACGCGGTGCGTTTGCTGCATAAGTCGACCAAAGACGGGCAGGTTTATCAGTTGAACCTGATCGATACGCCGGGGCACGTGGATTTTACGTACGAAGTTTCGCGGTCGCTGCAGGCGTGCGAGGGGGCGTTGCTGGTGGTGGATGCGTCGCAGGGGGTGGAGGCGCAGACGCTGGCCAACACGTACCTGGCGCTGGGGCAGAATTTGGAGATTCTGCCGGTGATCAACAAGATCGACCTGCCGGCGGCGGATCCGGAGCGGATCCGGGAGCAGATTGAGACGCTGGTGGGGCTGGATGCTTCCGAGGCGGTGCTGTGTTCGGCCAAGCAGGGGGTGGGGATTCCGGAGATTCTCGAGCAGATTGTGGAGCGGGTGCCGCCGCCGCGGGGGAATCCGGAGGCGCCGCTGCGGGCGTTGATCTTCGATTCGTGGTTTGACCCGTACAAGGGCGTGATTATTCTGATGCGGATCGTCGATGGGCGGATGAAGCTGGGGCAGAAGATCAAGCTGTGGTCGAACGGGAAGGTATTTGAGGTGGAGGGAGTGGGCTACCAGTCGCCGAAGCCGATTCCGACGACGGAGTTGAGCGCGGGGGAGGTGGGTTTTCTCTACGCCAACATAAAGACGATCAGCGATGCGTTGATTGGGGACACGATAACGGACGCGGTGACGCCGGCGGCGGAGGCGCTCCCCGGGTTTGAGCCGATTAAGCCGATGGTATTTGCCGGGCTGTATTCGGTGGAGAGCTCCGAGCATGGTTTGTTGCGGGATGCGCTTGAGAAGCTGCGGCTGAACGATTCGGCGTTCAATTTTGAGCCGGAGAATTCGGTGGCGTTGGGGTTTGGGTTCCGGTGCGGGTTCCTGGGTCTGCTCCATCTGGAGATTGTGCAGGAGCGGCTCGAGCGGGAGTTCAACATTGACCTGATCACGACGGCGCCGGGGGTGCGGTATGAGATTACGCTGCGCGGGGGCGAGTTGATCGAGGTGGACAATCCGTCGCGATGGCCGGATCCGGCGGCGATTGAGGTGATCAACGAGCCGATTATCGACGCGACGGTGATTACGCGCGAAGAGTATATTGGCGACATTTTGGCGCTGCTTGAAGAGAAGCGGGGCAAGCAGAAGAAGTTTGATTACATTGGCGGAGCGCGGGTGTTGCTGGGCTATGAGCTGCCGCTGAACGAGATTGTGCTGGACTTTTACGACCGGTTGAAGTCGGCCTCGCGGGGGTATGCCTCGCTGGACTATCATTTGGCTGGATTCCGGTCTTCGCCGATGGTGAAGCTGGATGTGCTGGTGGCGGGTGAGCCGGTGGATGCGCTGTCGATCATCGTGCACCGGGACGTGGCGTACGAACGGGGTAAGGCTTTGATTGAGCGGTTGCGGAAGTTGATTCCGCGGCAGATGTTCGAGGTGGCGCTGCAGGCGGCGATCGGGAGCAAGGTGATTGCGCGGGAGACGATTTCGGCGATCCGGAAGAATGTTCTGGCCAAGTGTTATGGCGGGGACATCAGCCGGAAGCGGAAGCTGCTGGAGAAGCAGAAAGAGGGCAAGCGGCGGATGAAGCGGGTGGGGCGGGTGGAGATTCCGCAGGAGGCGTTCCTGGCCGTTCTGAAGGTGAACCAGAGTTCGGACGATGACTAAGAATTAGCCGGGGCCTAGGGTTTGGCCGTGGTTTAGGCGGGATCCCCCTAAAGGAATTTCGTTTAGGGTTCGATAAGGGATCTAGTGCTTGGTGTACGACAAACCGCCCTATTGGCTGATGCCGCTGACGTGTTGAGCGATCAGCTCTATGCGCAGCTGACGGAATCGGCGCGGGAACTGGGTGCGCGGATTGAGGAAGCCGACCGGCGGTTTTTGAAGGGCCGGAAGGGGGACCCGCGGATTGGCGTGGCGTTGCTGGGGTCGACGGCGGGGGCGGCGTTCCGCCTACTGCAGCAGGGTGCGACGATTTCGGCGTTTTTTGAGCAGGTGGAGTACAACGGGCGGCGGCTGGCTAAGCTGAACGTACCGCCGGCGACGGTGGTGGCGGCGCTCGAGGAGTATGCGCGGCTGTTGGGTCCGGAATCGAACCTGCACTGGGTGGTAGAGCAGCTGAACTTCTGCGTGATTCTGACGTTGAACAATGCGTTCTATCAGGTGCGCGAGGCCGAGACCAAGGCGTTTTACGATCTGTTCCGGATTGAGGTGGAGTCGCGTTCACTGGACGATCTGCTATCGCGGGTGCTGGTGTGCCTGGCGGAGTTCTGCGGGGCGGCGAAGGCGAGAATTTTTCTTTTGGACGAGGACGGGGGAAAGGCGGGGGCGACCTGGCAGTTGCGGGCGGAGGTGCGGGGGATGGGGTTGATTAAGGCCCGGTTCCTGCGGATTGCGAACACTCCGGCGCTGCGGCGTGCGGTTTCGCGGCCCTCGTTAGGGAGCGCCTTGGACGGGGAGTGGCAGCGGAAGGACGGTTCGTTGTGGTCGGTGCCGTTGGGGGGCAAGCTGGCTTCCGGGGTGATTCAGTTTGCCTTTGCGCGGGAGTACGAGTGGCTACCGCGGGAGCAGGAGCTGCTGACGGCGGCGGCGGAGCGCTGCTGGATGGGGATTGAGAAGGCGAAGCTGGCGGAGGGGTTGGCGGCGCGCGAGGAGCAGGTCCGTCAGTTGGCCGAGCACATGCTGCATGTGGAGGAGGCCGAACGGCGGCGGATCAGCCGCGAGTTGCATGATGAGGCGGGACAGAGCCTGCTGTGCGTGCGGCTGCAAATGGAGATGTTGGAGGGGCGGCTTCCGGCCACGTTAGAGGCTGAGCGGGAGACGCTGCGGGAGACGCGGGAGGCGGTGGAGCGCACCATCCTCGAGACGCGGCGGCTGATCAGTGCCTTGAGCCCGGCGGTGTTGGAGCAGTTAGGTCTGGCGGCGGCGATCCGGCAGTTGATTCAGCGCTTCCGGCAGGTGCATACGGCCAAGGTGAAGCTACAGGCGAACCGGCTGGAGCAGGTGCCGAGGCCGATGGCGAGTATTGTGTACCGGCTGGTGCAGGAGTGCTTTAACAACATTGCGAAGCATTCTTTTGCGACCACTGTAAACATTTCCGTTGGAGTTGCCGATGGACGTTTAAAGCTAGTGGTTGTCGACAATGGAGTGGGATTTGACGTGGAGGCAGCGTCCCGCAAGCAGGATTCCTTTGGGTTATCGGGGATCCGGGAGCGGGTAACGTTACTCGGGGGCAAGTTTCACATAGAGAGTTATCGCGCTGAGGCGAAGCGATCGAAATCGCGGAAAGCGCAGGGAACGAAGCTTGTGGTCGAATTGCCGATTCCTAGAGAGGCTATGACAGCAGGGGCGCAGCAAGGCCGGAGCAGGACGCAGGAAGCGTCGTCGGCGCTTGTGCGAGTCGGCTAGCCGGGAGCAGGAACCGACCGTTGTTGCGAAATGTTGATGCGCCTTGGGGCGGCGTCAGCAAAAAATCAGTTCGCTTAGGAAAAACTTAGAACAACTACGGTAAGCACTATGGCCAAGATGCGCATTATGTTAGCGGATGATCACACCTTGTTCCGCCAGGGGATTCGGACTCTGATTGCCGCCGAGACGGATATGGAAGTTATCGGAGAGGCTTCGAACGGTGGAGACGCGGTGGAGCGCGCCGGGGAACTTCGCCCCGATGTGGTCCTGATGGATATCGGGATGCCGGGCTTGAGCAGTTTTGAGGCGACGCGGCAGATCAAGAAGAACCGGCCGGAGACGAAGGTCCTGTTTCTCACGATGTATGACGATGAGGACTATCTGGTGGAAGGCATGGAGGTTGGCGCGGGCGGCTATGTTCTCAAAGACAGTCCATCGCAGCAGTTAGTAGCGGCGATCCGCGATGTGATTCGGGGCGGCAGTTATTTGAGCCCGCGCATGTTATCGCAGTTGGTGGACGACTTCCGTTCGCGGATCAAGTCAGCCAACCGGTTGCCGCGCTTTGCGACGCTGACAACGCGGGAACGCGAGGTGTTGAAGATGTTAGCCGAGGGCCAGTCGGTCAAAGAGATTGCTTGCGACCTGAACCTGAGCGTGAAGACCGTCGAGGCGCATAAGTTCAATCTGATGCGGAAGCTGGACATTCATAACAAAGCGCAACTGGTTCAGTACGCCATCCAGAAAAAGATTATCAAGATTCCGAATCTCGTGTAACGGGGTTCCCCACAGTTCTTCTGACGCCCCTGCGGGCCTTGTTGGCCGGACTGGTCAGTAACAGAGATGTTGCTGGCCGGCCCGGTCTTTTTTTTGCGGGTGCGGATTGCGGCGGCGGCAGGGGGTGGAGGGGGAGATTGTTGTTATCATGGACGGGATTTATGCGAAATTATGCGATTGCCGTCCTGCCGGGTGACGGCATAGGACCGGATGTGGTGGCCGAGGGGCTGAAGGTTTTGCGGGCTGTGGAGGCGAAACTGAATGGGGTTACGTGTTCCACTGTCGAGTTTGCCGTGGGGGCGGCCGAGTATTTGCGCAGCGGAGATCCGCTGCCGGAAGCCACCTTCACCGAGATTGCCAAGTACTCGACAATCCTGTTGGGGGCCATGGGTCTCCCGAACATTCGCTGGGCGGACGGCCGGGAGATGGCGCCGCAGATTGACATCCGCGAAAAGCTCGGCCTGTACTGCGGTCTTCGGCCGATTGTGCTGTATCACCCGAACGATACGCCGTTGAAGGGGAAGACCGCGATTGATTTCGCGCTGGTGCGGGAGTCGACCGAAGGGCTGTTTGTGTCACGCCTGGAGCCTTACTCGCTCGAGGCGGATGCGGTGACGGACCGACTGCGGATTACGCGGTCGGGGGCTGAGCGGGTGATCCGGTCGGCGTTTGAGCTGGCAGCCGGGCGGCGGCAAAAGGTGACGCTGGTGGACAAGGCGAACGTGCTACCGTCGATGGCCTATTTCCGGAGCATTTTCGACGGGATTGCGGGGGAGTACCCGGAGATTGCAACCGAACGGGTTTACGTGGACGCCTGTGCGCTCTACCTGGTGCAGCGGCCGGAGAGTTTTGACGTCCTGGTGACGGAGAACATGTTCGGGGACATCCTGTCGGATTTGGCGGCTGCGCTGGTGGGCGGGATGGGGATGGCGCCTTCGGCTGACATTGGAGCGACCCACGCGGTCTTCCAGCCGTCGCACGGGTCGGCGCCGGACATTGCCGGCAAGGGAATTGCGAACCCGGTGGCAACGATCCTGTCGGTCGCCCTGATGCTCGACTGGCTCGACGATCCGGAGACCCGCAGAGGGGCCGAGTTGATTCGCCGAGCGGTGACTACGGTCTTTTCCGACCTGTCAGCTCGCACGGCGGACATGGGAGGGAGGTTGACAACGACCGAGATGGGAGACCGGGTGGCGGCAGCGGTTTGAGGCCGTTGCCGCCCGGGCAGGTCAGCGACCGAAGTAGTCGGCGTTTTTCTTGGTGAAGTCGTTCCACTTTTCCGGCAGATCGTCGAGGGCGAAGATTGCGGAAACCGGGCAAACGGGCACGCAGGCGCCACAGTCGATGCACTCGACGGGGTCGATGTTGAGAATCTCGACCTCTTCAAAGCGCGCATCGTCCTTTTTAGGGTGGATGCAGTCTACCGGGCAGGCGTCGACGCAGGCGGTATCCTTGGTGCCTACGCAGGGTTCAGCGATAACATATGCCATGTTTGAGTTGTACCACAGGGTGTTGGCTTCCGCCAATTTCGGAGCAGGCGAGGGGCGGGAAATGTTGATGAAAGGCCAGTAGGAGCGGGTGAATGAAGATTGTCGTTTTGGACGGATATTGCCTGAACCCGGGGGACCTCTCGTGGAGGGGGTTAGAGGCGTTGGGCGAGGTGACGGTTTACGACCGGACGCCGGAGAGCCTGCTGCTCGAGCGGGCCCGGGGAGCGGATGCGGTTTTGACGAACAAGACGCCGCTAGGCCGGGAGACTTTAGCGGCGCTGCCGGGACTGCGCTACCTTGGGGTGCTCGCGACGGGTTATAACGTGGTGGACGCGGCGGCGGCGCGGGAAAGGGGCATTGTGGTGACGAACGTACCGGCTTACGGAACGGCTTCGGTGGCGCAGTTGACGATTGCCTTGCTGCTGGAGTTATGTCACCACGTGGGGGCGCACGGGGAGTCGGTGCGGCGGGGCGAATGGACGGCGAGCCAGGACTGGAGCTATTGGAAGACGCCGCAGGTGGAGTTGGCGGGTAAGACGTTTGGCTGCGTGGGACTGGGGCGGATAGGGCGGCAGACGGCGCGGATTGCCGAGGCGTTGGGGATGCGTGTGGTGGCCCATAGCCGATCGCAGGGGATTGGCCTGGAGGCGCTGCTTGAGCAGAGTGACGTGGTGAGCTTGCACTGTCCGCTTTTTCCGGAAACTCGGGGGCTGCTGGGTGCGTCCCAATTGGAGCGAATGAAGCCTTCAGCCTTTCTCCTCAACACCTCTCGTGGACCGCTGGTGGTAGAGGAGGATTTAGCGGATGCGCTGAACGCCGGAATGATCGCCGGTGCAGGCGTTGACGTTCTGAGCGTGGAGCCGCCGACTGAAGGCTCACCGCTATTCTCGGCGCGGAACTGCCTGGTGACGCCGCATATCGCCTGGGCGACACGGGAGGCGCGGGGCCGGCTGATGGAGATTGCGACGAAGAATGTGAGCGCATTCGCAGCAGGCGCTCCGGAGAACGTGGTGAACTGATGCTGGCGCTGCTTTGCTTGGCGATGCCGTGGGGCGCGGCGCAGGCCTTCGATGCCTATGTCCAGCAGGCCGAAGCGCAGTTGGCCCAGGCGGCGGGGGCAACCGTGGAGGTGGAGGGCGGTTTGATCCACGACTGGTCCTCCGAGGCTTTTGTCCCGGGCCGGACGGCCGAACAGGTGTTGGCGGTATTGCAGCGCTATGAGCGGTACGGGGAGATCTACCCGGAGGTGACGGCCTCTCGGCTGCTGGCGAGGGAGGGCAACCGGTTCCGGGTGGCGCTGCAGCTCAAGCGGAAGAAGGTGCTGACGGTTATCTTGAACACGGAGTCGTTGGTGGAGTACGAGAAACTGGGCGAAGGGCGGTGGCGGGTGCTCTCGCGGAGCACGAAAGTGGAGGAGGCCGACGGGGGAGACCACGGTTTCCTCTGGCGGCTGAACGCGTATTGGACGGTGACAGCCGAGGCGGGCGGGGTACGGCTGCAGTGCCGGTCGATTTCCTTGTCGCGGGACGTGCCCCTGGGGTTGGGCTGGGCGGTGAAGCCGCTGGTCCGGGGGATGCCGCAGGAGTCGTTGGCTGGAATGCTGGCGGCGACGGTGAAGGCGCTGCGGTAGGGGCGGGGGCGGGCGGTCCGTACGGTGTAAGGCTTGAATTACCCTGGGAGAATTCCTGACTCTGGATGGCATTCAGGATTCCCGGGGTATCAGGTGTTTCCCCACTCCCGGGCAGCCGTTTGGGGGAGGAACGAGAGCATGCTGGCTTCGGTCAGACTTTGGCAGGGAGCTTGGCCGTTTGCTCTTATAGGATGGGTATTCGGTACCGAGTTTGTGCAGGCGTGGTAGGGGGGGGGCCGGGGCCGGGAGCCGCATTACGGTGCGGAGCGCCGCGGCAGCCATGCGGCGCTGGGACCGGCAAGTTGCTGCCCTGGGGGCGGAACTTCCCCCGTGGGCAGGACTCGGCGCGCTGGCAGCGGGACGTGCCGACGTATGGGTCGGTGACGGCGCGGCAGGTGAAGCCGGGGGTGGATCCGGGGAGTCTGGAGGTGACGCGGGATGGGGCATGGTCGAGGACTGTGGACGGGGCGGGGAATCTGGGGCGAGAGATGATTGGGGGACGGGTGGCGCAGGAACCGGCATGGTTGACCAGATAATCGAGGGGAGACCGTGGAAGATTGAGGCCCGGTGGTCCCTGCGGCCGGCGTCCGGGGCGCGGTTTGCGCTTGGCCCGGTATGACCGGACGAAGCTGGTGGTGATTGATCCGGCGGTGATGGTGCACGCCACGTTTCCGGGGGTGCCGCGCCCGTCCCTCCCGGCGGTGGTGGCCGATGAGGCGGGCAAGGGTTACTTGGCGGGCCAGAGTCCTCGGCATGGTTTGCGTTTGTGAATCCGTATGGTTCCACGCGAGCCAATCAGGAGATCTTTCGGGGCACGAAGTTCAACTCAGCGGGAGGGGCGCTGCGCAAGGAAACTGACCGTTCCCCCGACCTTCATGGCCGGCTTCCGTGGACGCCAGATTATCTCCCGCGGCGTCCCAACAGCCGCTGAGGCGAGCAGCAGAAGGCATGCCCGCTAGCGCAGCGCTTCGAAGTCGATCACCTGATCGACGGGGGTGATGGCCGTGAGGAAGAGCGAGGGACCGGCGAGGCGGGGCCGTGCGCCGCGCACCTCGAGATAGGTGTGCGGAGCCGTGCCGGGCCCGATGCGGATGCGGTCTCCCCCCAGGCTGTAGGTAGCGTAGCCTTCGCGCAGCACCCAGGCATCGGCGAACTCGGGATGCTTTTCGGCGCCGGTGAGGGAGCCGCCGGCGCGGAGGTTGATCTCGACGGCCAGCGGCACTTCGTCGGTTCCCGTGACGCGCAGGCGGAGGCGGAAGCCCGTGGGGGTTTCCGTGAGTTCCACGCTCGATGTGAGCTGGCAGACTTCGGTCTGCCGGCGCTGGGAGCGGGTGTCGTCATAGGTTTCGGTGGTGACGCGGCGGGGTGGATCGAAGGGTTGATAGTAGCCGGCGGTGAGGCGCTGGGTGAGGACAAAGGCGCCTCCCCATTTCTCGAGGGTATCGCCCGCAAACTGGCCCTTGCCGAAGAAGGCGGAGGCGAAGCGCACGGTGTTGACGACGGCGTTGCCGTAGCGGAAGGTGAAGAAGTGGTCGCGGCCGCGGAGAATGGAGACCGAGAGTTTGCCGCGGCGGACGCGGACCAGGCCGGTGACCGGCATGATTTTTTCGAAGCTTTCGGGCAGGGCCTGCGAGGGCGGCAGGGCGGTATCGAGCAGGTGCGGAAAGCTGAGGAAGGCCGCCACGCCGGCGCCCTGCGCCTGGACGGAACGGGCGAGGTTGGCCATCTGCCCGTCGCGGTCCTGGGCGGCGAGATAGGCGATTCCCAGCCAGGAGTTATAGAGATTGCCGCGCTGGTTGAGATCCTGGCGGCGGGAGATTTCGGTGACTACTTCGCCGTCCGGATGCAGGAGATAGAGCATGGCCTGCAGGTTGCGGCGGACGGGGTGGAGCAGTGCGGGGCGGCGGAGGAAGTGGGCGCAGAGGGTGAGCGCGCGGTTGCAGATGCCGTTGTAGCTGACGGAGCTGCGTTCGGTGTACTGGCCTTCGGCGTCAATGTCGATCGATTCGGCGAGCCACTGCTCGATGCGGCGCAGGTAGCGCGGGTCCGGGTAGAGTTCGTGGAGCAGGGCGAGGGCGGAGCAGACCACCCAGCGATGGTTCGGGGTATGGACGCCGCCGCGCAGTAGGGCTTCGCCGCCCTTTTTGACGGCGGACAGCACGAGGGGCTCGAGCTCCGGAAAGCCGTATTGGCGGGCGTTGAGGAGGGTGAGGCCCATGCCCTGGAGGATGAAGGAGGTGTCGGGCGCCGAATTATAGTTCGTAGTCGGGAGGTTCCAGTTACCGTCCGGGGTTTGAATCCGGGCGAAGCATTCGGCGGCGAGTTGGATGCGTTCGAGCACGAGCGGCTTGCGATAGTACCGGGAGGTGGGCAGCACGTAGGCGGTGGAAAGAGTGCTGAGGATGCCGCCGGGGGTGGCGCCCCAGAAGAGGCTGTCCCCGCTGCGGACGTTGCCGCGGTGGCGATGGCCGGGGGTGAGGTGCTGGTGGGCGATGAGATGGTCGACGGCCTGGTCGTGGGCGTCGATCATAGCCTGGGGCAGGCGCGGGGGCTCGACGGCGGAGGACAGACGGGTGGTGGCGGCTGCCAGGGCGACAGTCTTCAGAGCTTGGCGGCGCTGCATGGTTATGACTTGCGAACGCTGGCGCGGGCTTCCTTCATGATGGGTCCGTAGACGAGTTTGTCAAAGGGTGGACAGCCGCTCGGGAACTGGCCCAGGGGATGGTTCTTCTGCCGCATGAGGAAGGTGCAGTAGGTGAGCGTTTTGCAGACGCGGATCTCTTCGAGTTCGCCTTTGGCGAGGGCGTCGACGGCGAAATCGGGGTAGGCGAGGGCGTTGCGGCCCATGCCGAAGATGCGGATATCGCCGTTGGCGATGTTGTGCGCGGCCGCGTGGAGGGCGTAGATCTGGAGCCAGCTATAGCCGGTGCCGACCATGGGGAGATCGGGGTGGGCGTGTTGGAGTTCGCGGGCGATGCGGAAGTGGCGGTCGACGCCGGCGAGCGGGTGCTCCGGCTCTTCGTAGTTGCCGTCGTCGGGCTTTTCAAAGGGGCGGCCGATGTGGGGGTTGTAGTAGGGGCAGCCGATGGAGACGTTGAGGAGTTGGACGCCCCAGTGTTTGAACCAGCCGATGGCGGTTTTGACTTCGTGGAGCTCTTCGGTGAGGGGGTCGGCTTCGTTGACGCCCCAGCCCCAGGGGTAGGGGGTGGGATAGGGCAGTGGTTCGCCGATGCCGGTTTCGGGGTTGCGAGCGTAGGGGACGCTGTCGAAGCAGCCGAGGCGCATGCAGATGGTGAGGCCGGGGCCGAACTCGGCGCGGAGCTTGGCGAGGACGTTACGGATGAAGCGGGTGCGGTTTTCGAGTGAGCCGGCGTAGCGGCCGTCGCGGCCGGCGCGGGCGCCGAGCATTTCGGCGAGCAGGTAGCCGTGGGTGACTTTGAGATCGACGGCGCGGAAGCCTGCCTGCCAGGCCAGGCGGGCGGCTGCGATGTACTGATCTTCGAGCGCCTCCATCTCGTCGTCGGAGAAGACGGGCTGGTCGGCCGGGGTGGCGGTTTTCTGGTCGATCAGCGGGTTGTGATAGAAGATCAGGCGCTGGGGATAGGAGTAGCGGCCAGAATGCGTGAGCTGGATGGGGATGAGGAGGTCGTCCGTTGTGCCAAACTTTTCCTGGTGGAGCTGCAGGATGCGGGCGTGAAGCCGGGCGTACTCGTCGACGTTGCCTTCGTGGATCCAGAGCTGGCGGGCGTTGGCGCGACCGTCGCCGCGGATGGCGGTGGCTTCAAACCAGATGAGTTTAGCTCCGCCGAGGGCGAAGCGTTCATAGCGCCGCCAGGTGAGCTCATCGGGGCTACCGTCGAGGGTGGAGTCGCAGCCCTCCATGGGATGGATGGCCATGGAGTTACCCAGGGTGACGGCATCGCTGATGCGCACCGGGCGGGCGAGGATGGACTTTACGGCGTCTGTGTTGGTTTCAAACCGGACGAACGCGGTCTTGGCTTCAGCGTCCTGTTGGAGCTGGCTTAGATTCTTGTAGTGAAACTGTCGCATCGATAAAGGCGTGCTTGGGGAGCAGGAGAATCGCTACCGCGCCGATGAAGGCGAGCACAAAAACGGTGTTGAGCGCCGGGCCGTAACTTACGTCGCCGGCGCGGATCTTCGAGACCATGTAGGGGAACCAGGTCTGGCCAATCGTGTCGGCGGGCAGGATAATCGCCATGGCGCGAGCGAGCGTATTGACGCCGAACTGTTCGGCGGCCATCAGCGGGATGAGCATGTAGTCAGCGCCCATGCCGAAGCCGAAGAGGATGGCGAAGAGATAGACGTAGACGGGGTTTTCCGGGGTGGCCAGCAGGAGCAGCGGAATGGTGGCCGCGACGAGCATGTAGGTGGCGACCATTACCCATTTCTTCGAGAACTTGTCGGCCAGGATGCCCATGACGATGCGGCCGGCGGTGGAGGAGATCATAATGTAGAAGAGGGCGTCGGCGAAGAGGGCGTCGAGGGTAGCCTGGTCGGCGAAGCCCTGCTCTTTGAAGACGAACTTCATGTGCTGGTTGATGGAGCCGATCGAGCCGATCGAGCACAGGCTGCCGATCATGAGGAGCCAGAAGGAGCGGGAGCCGAGCAGTTCGTTGAAACCGCGCGAGGGCGCGGGGGCTTCGGCGGCGGTGACGGGTTCGCCGTCCGGGGTCTGGCCCATCTCCGAGGGCTTGTCGCGCATGATGAAGCCGGCGATGGGCCATACGAGCAGCAGGATGAAGCCGGTGATCATCAGCGCTGTCTGGAAGCCGAAGGCGGCAACCAGCGGCTTGGCGATGAACTTGGCGGAGATGGCGCCGAAGATGCCAACGCCCAGATAGGTGGCGGCCATGGCCTTCCCGCGATTCTTTTTAAACCACTGGGAAATGATCACCTGGTGCGGAATGGGCCCCGAGAAGAGGTAGCCGACCATGTAGAGGAGCCAGTAGGCCCAATAAACATAGATGTTGCTGCCCATGGTGCCGAAGCCGATAAAGGCGAGCGCAGTGAGGCCGGTGCCGGCGATCATCAACTTGCGGGGACTGAACCGGTGCATGAAAACGGGGCCGACCCAGAGGGTGAGCGTCGCGGCGAGCGGGAAGCCGAGGGTGATGTCCGTGCGTGCCCAGCCGAAGGTCTTCTCGTAGTAGTCGTAGTAAAACGGCATGCCGTAATACGGGATACCCACGGCTAAACCGAACGTGAAGAAGGCAGCGATGGAAATCCACCAGCCGTAAAAGCTTGAACTCGCGCGCGTTTCCATGAAGCACTTTTATACCATATAGCCTACAGCCTGCTTATGCGCCTCACCCTGCTTGCTCTTTTCACCGCCGCTGCTCTAGCGGCACAGAACCCGGACTGGACCGCCCCGTTCCCGCCGCACACCATTGCCGGGAACCTGCACTACATCGGCACGAAGGATCTGGCGTGCTATCTGATCACCACTCCGAAAGGCCACATCCTGATCAATACGGGCCTCGGGGATTCGACGCCGTTGCTGCAGGCGGGGGCGAAGAAGCTGGGCTTCGACCTCAAAGATACGAAGATCCTGCTGACCATGCAGGCTCACTATGATCACACGGCGGCGCTGGCGGAGATCCAGAAGCTTTCCGGGGCGAAGGTTTACGCTACGGTGGGCGATGCCGCCTATCTCGAAGACGGCGGCAAGAGCGATCCGCTGGTGCTGGCGTTCGCCGATCAGGACTTTCGCTTTCCGCCGGTGAAGGTGGCGCGGCGTCTCAAGGACGGCGACACGGTGGCGCTGGGCGGGACTGAGGTGAAGGTGATCAGCATGCCCGGGCACACGCGCGGCGCGGCCGGCTACTCCGTCAACGGGGTGCTGCTTGTCAACGTCCCGTCGGTGGTGGTGCCGCTGATCGGCAACAAGGCGTACCCGAATATTGTGGAAGACTACGAGGCGACTTTCGTCAAGCTGAAGCAGCTGCGGCCGACGATCTGGGTGGCCGGGCACGGGTCGCAGTACAACCTGGCGGCCAAGCACGCCAAGGGTTCGTTTGTGGATCCCGAAGGCTACGCGACGGCCATCGCGAACGCCGAGAAAACCTACCGCGAGAAGTTGGCCCGGGAGAAGGCGGCCAAGGGGCAGCCGTAGGGCCCGGGATTAGAGATGGCGCAGGTGGAAGCCGCCGTCAACGTTGAGCACCTGGCCGGTGGAGTAGTCGAGCAGGCCATCGGCGATGGAGCGGACGGCCTTGGCGACGTCGGCGGATTCGCCCATGCGGCGCTGCGGCAGCAGGCCATTGGCGATCTTTTCCTCGTAGACCGATTCGACGGCCGAGATCATGTCGGTGCGGATGATGCCGGGCCGGATTTCGAACACCTGGATTCCCTGCCCCGCCAGGCGGTTGGCATAGAGAGAAACGGCCATAGCCAGGCCGGCCTTCGAGATGCAGTAATCGGAGCGGTTCGTGGAAGCGGCGTAGGCCGACAGAGACGTGATGAAGACGATGCGGCCGGCGCCCTGTTCGACCATCCAGTTGGCGGCGGCCTGGGTGAGGAAGTGAGGGCCCTTGAGGTTGGTGTTGAGGAGTTCGTCGAAGCTTTCTTCGGTGGCGGCGAGGATATCCTGGCGGACGCGCGGGGCCATGCCGGCGTTGTTGACGAGCAGGTCGAGACGGCCGAACTTTTCGCGGGTGAAGGCGAGCAGGCGGACGCGGTCGGCGGCGCTGCCGATATCGGCCTGGATGATCTCGGCGCCAGTTTCGGCGCGCAGGGTTTCCGCCGCATCCAGGCGGCCGCGGTAGGTGGCAACGAGGGCGTGCGTCCGGGCCAGTTCGAGGGCGATGCCACGGCCGATGCCCCGGCTGGCGCCGGTAATCAGAGCAACGGGCTTGCTCATTGCGAATCCCGAATGGCGGCGATCAACTCTTCGGCGGTGAAATGCTCAATGAGAACGTGGTTGCCGACAAAGACCGTCGGGGTTTTGGCAACGCCGCGGGCGTGGGCTTCGGCAAGGTCGGCTTCGACGCCGGAGCGGTCGCGGCCCGCGGAGGGCGCATGCACTTGGCCGAGGGCGAGCAGGCACTTTTTGCGCCACTCCCACTCGGCGGTGCGGCCTTCGGTCGCCCGCAGATAGTGGGCCTCGGCAGCCAGGGCGAAGGCCTCCGGGTGCTTGGCGAGCGGGAAGTCGCGGCGGACGACTTCGATCTCCTCGCCCAGCAGAGGCAGCAGAGTCTCTTCGAGCAGGTGCTGCAGACGGGTGCAGTCTTTGCACTGCAGGTCTTCAAAGATTTCGACGGTGACCACACCCCTATTATGCGGTCTTGCGGAGGCGGGCGACGAGAGCGGTGACCACGGTCTTGCCCTTGGCGAGGCCTTCGTCGTAGAGGGTTTCGCGCTCCTGGCGGGAGAGTTGGCCGCCCATGCCGTAGAGCTTCTGGAGGCCCTGGCCGACAATCCAGGTGCCGGCGTAGGCGACGGTTGCCTTGCTGGCGACGCCGGCGCCGAAGGGCAGCTTGCTGATGAGCTGGCGGGCGAGCGAGCGCCAGCCGAAGGCCCCGGCGATGACGGAGGCCACCTGGGTTTTCTGTTCGCGGTAGCCGATGGGCCGGTCGTTGGCGCCGGCCAGCAGGAACGCCATGCGGAGCTGATTGGCGGTGATAAAAGCGGTGTCGCTGGCGAACTCGCCGACGGCGAAGGGGAGCGACAGCAGGTTCGGCACGATGTTGGGCAGCGAGGTGGCGATGGAGAACAGGGCGTTCTCCTGGCTGACTGCGTTGACGATTTTCTCCGAGACCGGCTTGCGGAAGACGACAAACTGCCGGGCGAGGGGCAGGCCCAACTCTTCGCGGTGGTCGATGATCTCGCGCACGGTGCGCGCCGGGTCCCGCCGGTAGAAGGTGAAGGCGTGCGGCGGCTTGGGAAGGCCCTCTTCCCACAGTTCGAGATCGACGTGGGCCGGGCGCGGGGGCATGCCCGGCAGGCGGGGGCCCAGCGGGTGCACCAGGCGCACCAGTTGGTCTTTCTTGCGCTCGGAGAGCTGCGCCGGGGCCAGGAAGTCCCACATGCGGTTCAGCCCGTCTTCGCTGGCGGCGGTAAGGCCAATGTTCACTTCCCGCTCGGCCAGGTTCCGCACGTCGGAGGGGTTTAAGGTACGCAGCGATTTGGCGATGGTGGTGAGGAAAGAGGTGATCATCTGGTTGCTCATGCGGGGCGCGCAGCGCCATGAAGCCGGAACAGCACCCGGAGCTGCTGGCGCCATTCTAACCCGATGCCAATCCGCTCCACTGCTACATCAGATGAGAAGAAGCCCAAAATGGTTTCGGTAGTGGGGTGGAATTCGAGCGCCGGGGCGACGAGCAGCAGACGCGGCCGGAGGGTGGCGACGGCGTGGCCCGGGAAGTAGCCGCAGGCGGCGAAGTCGCCGGCCGCGGCGTGCCAGGCCACGCGCATCCAGTAATCAAGGGACTGCAGCGGCAGATGCAGGTCTTCGGTGGCCTTGATTTCGAGGACGACGAGGCGGCCGGAGCGTTCGATGGCGAGCAGGTCGGCGATGCCGCGTTCGACGCCCGCCATGGCCGGCACTTGGCCGTAAACCGGCTCCGGGCAAAGTTGGGCATCGAGGGTGGTCAACGATTCGCGGACGCGCATTTCGAGCCAGGCCTCCGGGGAGCGCCGCTGCAGCAGGCTGCCCGGCTCCTGCCGCAGGCGGACCAGTTCGGCGGCGATGGCGCGCAGCTCCGGCAGGTCGCGGGGGTGAAGCAGGCGCCGGTCCTCAAAGCCGCCGCGCAGCTCGCCCTCGCGCCAGCGGGCGAATTCGAGACCGAAGACGCGGAAGCTGGCGGCGCCGCCGGCCAGCGAGACGCGCTCGACGTGGGGCCAGCCGGCCAGCTGGGCCACCCAGTCGGGCAGGGCGAGGATGGAGTGCTGACAGCGATCGAGCGCCGTTTGGAGGTTGCCGCAGTCGGCCGGGTCGAGGCGGACGGCGTCGCCTTCGGGCGAATAGGCGTAGAGGGCGAAGGCGGCCTTAGCCGGGTCGAGCCAGCGGAGGCGGAGGGCGGTGGCCTGCGTTTCGTGGGCGGGCAGGAAGAGGGCAAGGCCTTCGACGGTGATTTTGGGCTGGCGCCGGCGGCGGACGTAGTCAAGCCAGATGAGCCCGAACGAGAGGGCGTGCGGCGCTTCGGGCGGGGCGAGGATGGCGGCCCAGGCCCGCTTGCCCTGGCGGACCAGCGCGCGGGGGTAGTTGGCCGAGAGGGTGTGTTCGAGGTCCCGTTCGGTGGTGAGGTCGTCGAGCTCCCAGCCGATGAAGCTGCGCCGGAGCATGCGGCGGAATTGCTCGCGGAGGATCATGCGGTCGCCGTGGCGGTCCCATTCGAGAGCCTCGGGCCGGTCGCCGTCGAAGATCCAGGCTTCGGCTTGGCGGCCTCCGAACTTTTCGATGACGAGGGTGAGCCGTCCGGTTTGGTGGTGGGCGACGTTGACGACGCGGCGGTTCCAGTTGCGGACGTCGTCCCAGGCGGACAGCAGGAGCTTGCCGGCGCTGCGCCCGAACTCGTGGCGGCCGGCGAGCAGCGGAATGGCCTCTTCGCCGGGCTCCTGCAGGAGCGGCCGGCGGCAGCGGGCGGCGAAGGCGCGGATAGCCTCTTCCAGAAATTCAGCGGCGGCGGGCGCGACCGGGCGTCTGGATTTGGCCATATGTCGATAGGTTCGGCGAAGTCGCGTAAACTCTCAGTTACAGGCGGTTTTTTGGTTTTGATGACGGATACTCTGCGGGAACGATGGGACGAGGTGCAGACGCGGATTGCCGCGGCCTGCGCCAAGGCGGGACGGCGCGAGAGCGAGGTGCTGCTGCTGGCGGTGACCAAGGTGTTTCCGGCGAGCGTGATCGAAGAGGCCTACGCGCTGGGGATGCGCGAGTTTGGGGAGAACTACGTGCAGGAGTTTGAAGGCAAGCGGCCGCTGCTGCCGCCGCTCGCCGGGGCGCGGTTTCACCTGATCGGCCATCTGCAGTCGAACAAAGCGAAGAAAGCGGCCGAGCTGTTCGATGTGGTGCAGACGGTGGATTCGGCCAAGCTGGCGCGGCGGCTCGACGAGTGCGGCAAGCCGATGGAAGTGATGATTGAAGTGAAGCTTTCCGAAGAGGACGCCAAGCACGGCTGCGACCCGGCGGAGTTGCCGGCGCTGGTGGAGGCGATTCGCGCCTGCCCGCAGTTGCGGCTGACCGGGCTGATGACGATGCCGCCGTGGGATGAGGACGCCGAGCGATCGCGGCCCTACTTTGCGCGGCTGCGGGAGTTGGCGGCGGCGCACGGGCTGCCGCGGCTGTCGATGGGGATGTCGAACGATCTCGAAGTGGCGATTGCGGAGGGGTCGACGATTGTGCGGGTGGGCACGGCGCTGTTCGGGCGCCGGAAGAAGCCGTGACGGTTGGCTACTTCGCGCCGCTGCCGCCGGCGCGGAGCGGGGTGGCCGACTATGCGGCCGACCTGCTGCCGCTGCTGCCGGCGCGGGTGAATGCGCCGGGCGATGTGAACCTGTATCACATCGGCAACAACCAACTGCATCGCGACATCTACGCGCGGGCGCTGCGGGAGCCGGGGGTGGTGGTGCTGCACGATGCGGTGCTGCACCATTTCTTTCTGGGTTCGTTGGGCGAGAGCGCTTACGTGGAGGAGTTTGTCTATAACTATGGCGAGTGGGCGCGGGAGTTGGCGCGGGAGTTATGGCGGGACCGGGCGCGTTCGGCGACCGATCCGCGCTACTTTCGCTACGGGATGCTGCGGCGGTTGGTGGAGCGTTCGCGGTTGGTGATTGTGCATAATGCGGAGGCGGCGCGACGGGTGGGGGAGAAGGCGCGGGTGATTCCGCACTACTTCAAGCCGCCGGTGCTGCCGGACGGGTGGCGGGTGGAGCGTTGGCGGGCGGAGCGGGGGCTGCGGCCGTCGACGATGCTGTTTGGGGTGATGGGGTATTTGCGGGAGTCCAAGCGGGTGCTCGGGGTGGTGCGGACGTTCCGGCGGCTGCGGGCGGCGGGGGTGGACGCGGCGCTGGTGTTGGCGGGGGAGATCGGGTCGACGGATTTGGAGCGGGCGCTCGAGTGGGAGGGGTTGCTGCGGGTGGGGCATATGAGCGAGGAGGAGTTCTGGCTGGTGGCGTCGGCGGTGGATGTGGTGGTGAATCTGCGGTATCCGGCGAGCGGGGAGACTTCGGGGATTGGGGTGCGGCTGATGGGGATTGGCAAGCCGGTGTTGACGAGCGACGGGGAGGGCTTGGGGGTAGCGGTGGGATTGGGCGAGGAGGAGGGGCTGCTGGCGACGATGCGGCTGTTGGCGGAGGGGCCGGCGGGGGTGCGGGATTATGGGTTGGCGCTGCGGGAGCGGGTGGGGCGGGAGAATAGCCTGGAGCGGGTGGCGGCGGGGTACCTGAGCGTGCTGCGCGGGGAGCAACAGCTGGGTTAAAAAGGAGGCGGCCAGGCCGCCCCCTTCCTGATAGGACTTAGAACGAATACCGGATCGCCAACTGGAACTGTCGGGCGTTCTCGGCGGCCGTAATCGACTGGAAGTTTGCGTTTGGCGTAGGGTTAAAGCCGTAGACGCGGTTGATGTTGGTAGGATTGAGGCGGTTGGTGAGATTAAACACCTCGGCCATCAATTCAAGGCTATTGCTTTCCCGGAATTTCACGGTGCGGGCCAGACGGAAATCCACGGTGGCATACTCTGGTTCCTTGAAGGCGTTGTAGCCAATCTTGGCGGGACGATCGTTGAAAATCGTGTCGCCGTTTTCATCACGGCCGGTGGTGGCGTTGAAAGAGAAGCCGGTCTGACCGATCACTCGCGTCGACAGGTTCCATCCATTGAGCAAGGAGTTAGCGACACCGGTAAGACTCTTCAGACGCGGTTCCCAAACGCCCGTGAACGTAATGCGGTGGCGCATATCAAAGTCGCCAGGACCTTGATCCTGAGCGGCCGTGCGTGGATCGGAAGCCGAGGTAAAGATGCCAAAGCCGGTAAAGTCATTCGCGAAAGCCACGCCTTCCACTTTCGAGGTATGGTATGCAAACTGCATCGACAGACCCCGGCTAAACCGCTTCGTCGCCATGAGCACCAAGCCGTTGTAATTCTGATAACCTTCCGAAACCGAACGGAAGATGTTCCCGTAGCGAGGGTTCGGCCGGCCGGTGGTCGTGTAACGGGGTCGGCCATCGGGTAGCGCGCCGGCCGAAGGTAAGTTGTCGGTAAGGGAGTAGGGCAGGTTGCGGCCGTAGGTTCCCTGCCAAGTGGCGGTGACGGCAAAATCGCGGAACAACTCCCGTTCGAGGGTCACGAAGAGGTTGTGCGTAAACAGGTCGCGGAAATTGGGATCGAAGATCCGCACGTCACTCAGAGCGCCGACCACGCCCGTGGGCCGAGGAGCCGCTTCGCGGTTGAAAACCGGAGCACCAGGATCGGTGGGGGTGACGTTCACATTGGTGATCGCCCGGCCATTTCCGCGCAAGAAGGTGTTAAACGTCTGAGCAACCACCGTGTTGTAGTAGATGCCATATCCCGCACGCAGCACCGTCTTGCCGTTGCCGGCCGGGTCGTACGCCATCCCGATGCGGGGCGCAATGTTGTTGTAGTCCTGCGGAATCACGCCGGTCGGGGGGAGGTCGGGATTCAAATTCCCTTCCGGCCGGACAAACACATCGTAGCGAGCGCCCAGATTCACCTTTAACTTCGAAGTGACCCGGATATCATCCTGGACGAAAAAGCCGGCATTGATGACCGGCGCCTCGAAGAACTCTTCGCCGAGGCTCTGCGTGAAGCGCGAATAGCTATACGGCCGCCCGGTGGACGGGTCGATGGTCCGGCTTTGCGTGAATAGAAACTGGTCGAGCGCCGACACGGCGCCGCGGCCGCCCGGGACGGCGCTGAGGCCGCCAAAGGTGTAAGAGCCGTTGACGTTGGTGGTCCGTTCGCGGAACCAAACCGGGAGCAGGTCGAAGCCGAACTTGACGGAATGGCGGCCGGCGGTCCAAGTCAGGTTGTCGATGATTTGGATGCCGCGCTCGCGCGTCACGCGGGTTCCGTTGGAATTGCCGTTAAACGAGCCGATGCCGCTGACGTTGATGTTCGGCGCCAGTTCGTTGGCAACACCATTAGAGATTCCGCGCTGGCCGTAGAGGAAGCGAATTTCGTTGACGAAGCTCGGGTTCAACAGGGTCACGTTCTGGACCGTGAAGCCATACGGATCCTCATCGAAGCGGGACAGGGTCTCGAAGCTCACCAGCCCATTGCCCAGGGGCGACTCGCGGTCGAAGTAGTAGTTAAACCGGGCCGACAGGCGATTCTTCGCGCCGAGGAGCGCATCGATTCGCGCCGTGACGGTGTGGGCGCGGAACGTCTGGGTAATGGCGCCGATGCTTGAGGCCGGAATCTGCAGCGCCGCGGCGTTGGCAGGAGTAATCGTCAGCACCCCAGGCAGATCCTGCTGCCAGCGCTCGTAGGAACCGAAGAAAAAGACCTTATCCTGCTTCAGAGCGCCCGAAGCCGTGCCTCCGTAATTGTACCGGCTGAACTCGGGCTTTGGCGCGGTGGGCGCGAGCAGGAAAGGCTTGGCCGCAAGGAACTTCTGGCGGGTGAACAGGTAGCCGGAGCCATGCAGCGCATTGCCGCCTGAGCGGGTGAACGCATTCTGTATGCCGCCGCCGACCCGGCCGAACTCCGCCGAGAAGGTGGTTACGGTCTGGAACTCGGCAACCGCTTCCTGGCTGATCACGATGTTCCGCGCGCCCCCCTGTAACTGGTTTGTTACTCCGTCGACGTTCATCTGCCGGAGGCCAAGGCCGCCGTACGTAGTCGTCGGGGTGCCGGTGCCGGAGCCGCCCGTCGAGAGCGGCCGTGCGTTCACGCCCGGTTGCATCACGAAAAAGTCGAGGATAGATCGGCCAATGGTTGGCAAGCTGCGAACGGTCTTCTCATCGTAGGTGTTCGATACGACGGTGCGACCGGTTTCTACCACCGGGATTGCTTCGGTAACGGTGACGGAGGTTGAAACCGAGGCAGGGACCAACTCAATATCGGAGGTGACCACCAGGCCAGCCTTCAAGTCAATGTTCTCGCGCGTGGTTTTGGCAAAGCCAGCCACCTCGACCACCAGGGTGTAGCGGCTGGGAGGCATCAGAACCATACGGAAGTTCCCGGCGGCGTTGGTGGACACTTTGCGTTCGTAACCCGTGGCAGGGGAAAAGGCCCTTACCTCGACGCCGCCAACCGGTTTGCGGTCCTGACTGCGAATCTGGCCTTCGAGGACTCCGTCAAGCGCCTGGCCCTGAGCGAACAAGCTGGCTGTGGGAAGGAGGGAAAAAAGTAATACCGCAATGTGGGATCTCATCACTACCATGTTCTCCGCAGGCCTGCCGAACAATAAAAATATCCCGTTTCACTTCGATGATTTTTGAGTGTAGGCGCGGAATTGGTCCGGCTTAAGCGAGTCTCGGGCGGTCTGGCCTTGCTAAATCCCTTTTCGGTGGACTCGGTGGTCCATGCCGAGAGGCGACCTTGGCGAGAGGATGCCTGGCACCAAAGGCGGCGAACCGTAACTTGTTAAGCCGGAAGGGATTCAACCAACGTGCCGGTCCCACACCCGGCGGAGTCCGTTCCGCCGCCACGCTGCATCACCTCTCCGCCAGCGGGCCGGCGACCGCGTGCTCGAAGCGGTGGCAGAAATCTAGGGCAGTTGAGATAACGCCAACAGGTTCCCCCGATGCGGGCAACCCACCGGGGTATCATCCCCCAGGCCTCTCGTCCACCCCCACAAAGCGCGTGCTCCGCCCGTCCTCCGGCCCCCTTGCCAAAATCCCCAGCCCCACCAACTGCGGCACATCCCCGTGCGCCGAACGCTGCGAATACTGCGTAGATATCGGTCCCTGCCACGCCACCAAGTGCCGATTCGCCGCCCCTTTTGAAAGGGTCTTCGCTTGGTCTCGACAGGGGAGTAAGCGCAACAGCATCAAACTCCCCCGTCTCGGCCGCACTCTCGGTCGCGAAGAACTACGTTATGTCTCCTAAAACGGCTGACAATACAGCGCCCGGCATCGTTTACGACCAGTCAATATCGCCGATACCCTCGAGCGGTTTGCGCAACTCCAGGGCCTCTGCCCTGCGCTGGACCCCATGGCCCACGGCGTCCGCCGAGCGCAGCGTGGTCGGAAACGCGATCCCCGTGCGGGTCTCCACTTCGCCCACCGCGACCTGGAAAACGCGAAACTCATCGAGTTCGAGCGCTTCCAACTGGTTCAGGCTCTGCGTCAGTACGAATGCCTTGGCTTTGAGCTTGCCGTTCTCCTTGAATGCGATAATCTTCCAGAACTCCCGCGGAATACGGAACCCGCGAAACTCCCGGTCGCTTCGCTGGAAAACTGGACCACCGAAGACGCTGATCCTCAGATTCTCGACATCGGTCTCGGCAAATACGGCATCCTCCAGCCGCCCCCAGATACCGCCCTTGGAACTCTGGTTGAAATCGTCCATCTGGGGGGTAATGTTAGTGAAGAAAAACGAATCTTTGTTCGCCTTTTTTGCCTCTGCCAGCGGCCCCCACAAGAGGTCGGCGCGGCGGGCTATGTGACCACGGTCCAAACGGTTTCCGGCGTATAGCTCATCGCCCGCCTGGAACTCGCTGGGGATGCGCGGGTCAACAACAAACGGGATTCCCTTGCGGCTGAGGCTTCGCAGCCCGGAGCCGTCCACGTTCCAGGCAACGTAGAACGGAAACCGCCGTTCGCGATGCAGGCTCAGGGAAAAGTGCGTGTAGTCGATGACTTCGCGATTGTTCAGCCGAAATGCCTTCGGCTTATTCGCGGCAGCGAGCGTGGGCAGATCGATCCGTGTGCCCAGGAAGTTCGGCGCATAACCAAGTCCCGCCGTAACTTCAATCTCGGCTGGCGGCGCCAGCACAATCTGGAGTTTCTCAAAGACCGATTTGGGATAACAGGCCACGGCATGTTCGTCCGGATCGCCATCGGTTTCCCCTGCGAAGTGAAGCCCCGCGAGCACTCCGTTGGGCTTGCCGTCCGGCCCCTTGAAGATCCACGCCGACCCGGAGTCTCCACCCATGCTCACTTCGCCGTTGGCAGGCTTATTCGCTTTATCGACCCCAATTTCGAAGCCGCCGATCTCCTGCACTCCTGTGGTTCCGCCATAATCAATCTTGGCGATGGTATGGACGCGCGAAACAATGCCATGAGTGACGCCCGTGGTGCGCCCACTTTTGATCACCCGATCTCCCAAATCCGGCTCGCCCAGTTTATTGATGGCGGTATGCAGATCAAGCACTTTGGCATCAAACCCACGGTCTTCGATCGTTGCGAGGGCGCAATCGCCGGCATGACCCAGATGAGAGCGAACGAGCACTCCCAACCGGTTGCGTTCGACGCGGTTGTCATCATAGGGTCCAGGTTGCACAATCGTGTCGCCCACGGCACCTTCGGCGCCTTGCAGCACGTGCCAGTTGCTTAGGACATAGGGCCGTCCGTCCGCCCGGTCGTAGACAATGCAGCCGATCGTACCCGCCGTGCCGTTCGCGTTAGACACGCTGATGCCCGGCGAAACCGGATCGTGACGGCGCTTTCGCTCATTCGTCATCGCCTCAGCGATTATCTTGTACTCTGCCAGATACTTGCGTTGAATCACATCGGTTGGAACCGTGAACCCTGCCACCTCGATCGATTGGGGTATCGCCGTCGTGTGAAGGGCTTCGAGTGCTTCCGGCTTGGCTTTTGCGCCGACCGTGAATTGAATGGAAATCTCGTTGGTGCGTTTACCGCCCTTCATTTTGTAGCCTATTCCGATCGAAGAAATATTGGTGTCCTTCAGAAACTCGGCTCCCTTCGTTCGGACATAAGTGCGCAAAGCGGACATCATGTCGGGGGAAGGGGTAGTCGACTCGGAGTCAGCAGGGGGGGCGGGTTTTCGGGGAGTGTTTGGTTAGGAAGACATATTGCTTACGGCTGGAAAAACGAATTTCTTTGTGGAATCGTGACAGAAGAACGCCAAAAGTAACACGAAAAGAAAAGTCTTTTCGCCATCAGCCCGCCCGATCTCCCCGCCGCTAAAAGGGCGCAGAAATCTCCGGCGGATTGGGAAGCGCCAGCATACAGCCTGCGGCGGTGGCAGCAGGGCAAGCTGTTGTTCCCCGATCCTCGGAAACAACCATGGGGATTAGTTGACAGGCCCTCGTCAGCACGCTGGTACCCCCAGAACCAAGTACGATAGAATCAGACTATGCTGAGGTCCGGAGCGGGAAGACGTCACCGCTTACCCCAGCCTCGCACTATTGTTTCCGCAGGCTAAGCCAACTTCCTCGTGCCCTCACCCGTCTACATCAACGCCCTCGGCAAGTTCCTCCCCGGCCCGCCCATCCCCAATGAGGAAATCGAGGACTATCTCGGCCGCATTCATGACAAACACTCTCGCGCCCGTCAGCGCATCCTCAAACAAAATGGAATCCTTACCCGGCACTACGCGATAGACCGCAACCAGCAATCTCTCTACTCCAACGCCGAAATGGCCGCCCACGCGATCGTGGATCTCTACAGGAAGGCCAACCTCTCGCCCGCCCAAACCGACTTCCTCGGCGTCGCCACCTCTCAAGGCGATTACCCCCTCCCCGGCTTCGCCAGCATGGTCCACGGCGAACTCAAAACCCCTCCCTGCGAGATCGCCACCTTCCACGGCGTCTGCGCCAGCGGCGTCATGGCCCTTCGCGCCGCCACTCTGCAAGTCAACGATGGCCGTACGTCGGCCGTCGCCTGCGCCAGCGAGTTCTCCAGCCGGCTCTTCAAAGCCACCCGCTTTGAAGCCCAAGGCAGCGGCCCTCTCGACTTCGATACCGAGTTCCTTCGCTGGATGCTCTCCGATGGCGCCGGCGCCGCCCTCCTCCAGCCCAACCCCGCCAAACTCGCCCTCGAAGTCGAATGGATCGAAATCGTCTCCCACGCCAATCGCTTCGATCCCTGCATGTGGGTAGGCCCGCCGCGGCATGGTCCCTCCTGGCTGGATTACCCTAGCTACGCCGCGGCCGACCGCGCCGGCGCCATCAACCTCCGTCAGGACATCCGCATGCTAGACGACGTCGTCCATTGCGCCGTCGATGGCGCACTCAATCTCGTCCGCCAAGGCCGCCTCAACCCCGCTTCCATCGATTGGGTCGTCGCCCACTACTCTTCTCACCTGTTCCGCGAACAATCGCACGAGCGTGCCGCTCAGGGCGGCCTCAACATCGCCCTCGACCGCTGGTTCACCAACCTCTACACCAAAGGCAACATCGGCGCGGCCTCTATCTTCGTCCAGCTCGAAGAGCTGTTCTACTCCGGCCGCCTCACCCCCGGCGAACGCGTCTTCTGCCTCGTCCCCGAAAGCGGCCGCTTCACCTTCGCCTACATGATGCTCAAAGTAGTAGAAGGCACCCCTACGGCAAAAACAAAGATAGAAATTCCCAGAACCGAAGTCCCCCATCTCGAACCCTCGAAAGACCCCCACGCCCAGCGTCTGATCCGCGAACTCACCAGCGTCTGGTTCGAATTCGAAAACCAGCTTCACCGCGTTCCCATAATCCAGAAACTCTACAGTCCGGACTTCACGCTCGAAGACTATCGCCGCCTGCTTTTCAACCTCCGCCAGCAGGTCATCGACGGGTCCCGCTGGATCGCGCGCGCCGCCTCCAACATCACCGCCGAGTACTTCCCCCTCCGCAGCGCCTTCATCGCCCACACCCAGGAAGAACACCGCGACTATGAGATGATCGAGCGCAACTATCAGGCCGCCGGCGGCAACATCGAAGACATCCGCGCGGGCCGCAAAAACATCGGCAGCGAAGCCCTGTCCTCCTATGTCCTCCACCGCGCCAATCGCGAAAACCCCTTCGATCTCGTCGGCGCCATGTTCATCGTCGAAGGCCTGGGGCAGCGGGTCGCCCGGCAATGGGGAGAGCGCATCCAGGCCCATCTCAGTCTTCCTCCGGAACAGGTCTCCTTCCTGATCTACCACTCCGCGAGCGACGTCAAACACTTCGAGCGCCTCGACCTCGCCATCGCTCACGGCATCCTGACCGACGCCCTGGTCGACGACATCGTGCGCTGCGCCAAAATCACCGGCCGCCTCTACGCGTTACAACTGGAGGAGCTCGACAAATGTTAGCCGGCTGAGCCCCCCCATGAAAGTCCACCATCAGTTTGAGCAACTCGACTTCGACCCCAAAGACCCCAGCCCCTGGCTCGCCCTCTATCTCGATACCAGTCTGCCCCTCGGCAGCGACGTCAAATCCGCTCTGCTCGATAACGCCAGCTCCCGCTCCCGTCAATTCCTCCTCCCGCTGATCCGGCCGCTGGCCAAGGCCACCATCATGGCGCAGCAGTGCCTGAAAGTCCTCATCCCCAACCGATTCACCTCATCCGCGATCCTGCATCGAACCATTTACTGGGGATTGCAGTACTTCGTCCGGCCCGAAGGCAACTATCTGATCCTGCGTCACTTCCACATCGGCTCCGAGCTCCTGCAATTCGTCGCCGCCAACATCCCCGGCGTCGAGATTCCCCTGCTGCCGCTGCGCCCGCGCAACCTGGAAGGCCTGATCGACAACGTCTTCCTGCAGCACGATCTCAATATCTTCAACTTCGTCATCCGGCTCAACAAAGAACTCAAGCAGAAAGGCATCGAGATCGAGCGGCAAGCCAACCTGAACTTCGACATGATCACGAGCGGGCCCTTCGAGATCAACCGGGAAGGCCTACCCAACAACGCTCTCAATTTTCTCGACGTCGAAACGGCCATCGAGATCTACACGCCCCTCTACCAGCTCTTCCTCACCTACAGCGACTTCTGGCGAGCCAGCAACTCCCTCCAGCTTGACGAAACCCTGGCGATCTACTGTTCCAGACTGGTGGGGGACCTGAGCTACGTCGGCCTGGTCAATAACAAACACCCCTTAGTCCCCCTCTCGACACTACAAGCCGGTTATCGCCTGATGCTTCATGGCCTCGCCGCGGAATCCCTCCACGCCACCTTGGTGAAGCTCAAGGCAAAACAGGCCGCTGCCGAAGCATGAAGGCGCCGCCGGATTCCGGGTTGGTGCTCCGGCAGGTGGGCGTCTAAGCGGCGCGGAGAGAGGCGGCCAGATCGAAGAACCAGGCGGGCATGGGGTGGGCGAGATCCCAGAAGATGCTCATGGGCCGGGAGCCGGAGCACGAGACGAAACGGAGCGGTCCGAGATAGACGAAGGGGTCGCTCGTGCGGGTGCGCACGAAGAGCAGAAAGCGGGCACGATTCTCGTGCTGCCGGAGGTAGCGCTGGCCGGTGGCGGAGGTGGCGGAGGTGGTGCTTTGGGACTGCCAGTGGAAGCGGGTGCGGCTGACGGCGTAATCTTCGTAGCGGGTGGTGGGCGAGAAATTTTTCCCCGACTTATCGAGCGTGACAAACAGCAGTTCCGTGTTCTGACTCTCGATCCAGATGCGTCCCGCCTGCGTATGGCGGGCGCCGACCTGATCCGCCAGGCCGAGCGCGACCAGCACCTCGTCGCGCATGTACTGGCGGTGCAGAAACAGCGGGCAACCGGGGGCGGCCGGTTCCTCGTTGGCGTGCGTGGGGACGCGGTCCAGTTGGGCGGCGGCGAGTTGGCTCATTTCGAAGGCGAGCGCGGGGTCGGACGGGCGCAGGGTCTGCCCACTCTTGCGTGCCTCGTCGCTAAGGAGGCGGAAGGTGAGCATTTCGAGCATCCGGCGGTCGATCGGTTCGAGACGGGAGAGGTCTGTTTCCTGCAGTTGGCAATGCAACTGGAGGCGGCGGACGGAGTCGACGTGGAGGATCCGCTCGAGGCGGTAAGGGGAGGGGGTGAGCTCGGTGAGCCCGGCGGCGGCGAGCAGGGCGGTCCAGCCGCCCACGGATTTCTTGAAGACATCGGAGAGTTCATAGCCGGTTTCGCGCAGGAACTCGACCAGCGACGGCGGACGGCCGAGCCCGGCGGCGAGCGTTTGCAGTTCGGCCGTGAGACGCAGGAGACTCGCCTGCAAGCGGGCCTTGAGGTTGGCCAGGACGGCGGCGCGCGACTCCTGATCGAGACGGAAGTAGCAGTTGCCGGGCAGCCGCGTGATGCCGGTTTCGAGCTCGCGAATGAGTTGGCGGCGGGTGCCGCCGAACAGCGCCGTATAGCGCTGATCGAAACGGAACTCGCGCCGCTGATTGCCGATAAAATCGAGCACGAGGCAGCTCTGTTTGCCGGTATCGAGCCGTAGACCGCGGCCTAACTGTTGCAGGAAGACGGTAGCGCTTTCGGTGGGCCGGAGAAAGAGCACGCAGTCGGCCTCCGGGATATCGACGCCTTCGTTGAACAGGTCGACCGTGAACAGCAGGTTGATCTCCCGTCTACGCAGGCGGACGATGGCGGCGGCGCGTTCCTCCGCCGGGGTGCGGCTGGTGACGGCGACGGCGGGCATACCGGCCTGGTTCGCCATCTCGGCCATGAACTCGGCATGCCGGATGCTGACGCAGAAGCCAAGGGCGCGGGCCCGGCTCCATTCGCCGTAGCGGGTGGCGAACTGCCGGAGGATCAGGTTGGCGCGGCGGACGTTGTGGAGATAGTGCTGTTCGAGTTCGGCGGTGGCGTAGGCGCCGCGGGACCAGGCGAGGGTGGACAGGTCGGTACCGTCGTGGATGCCGTAGTAGTCAAAAGGCACCAGATACTGGCGCTCCATCGCGTGCCAGAGGCGCATTTCGTCGGCGATCCGGTGGTTGAACCAGGGGAGGATGGACTCGCCGTCGGTGCGTTCAGGCGTGGCGGTGAGGCCGAGCAGGATGCGGGGTTGGAGGGCGGCGATGAGTTCGCCGTAGCTTTCGGCGGGGACGTGGTGGGCTTCGTCGAGGACGGCGTAGTCCCAAAAGGCGGGGCCGTAGCGGGCGAGGAGTTCCCGGGAGCGGAAGCTTTGGATGGTGGCGAACAGATAGTTGGCAGTGGTGGGCTGCGCGCCCCCGGCAAGGAGTTCGCCGAAGGACTCGTCGCGGAGGACATGGCGGAAACGGTCGCGGGCCTGCGCGAGGAGCTCTTCGCGATGGGCGAGGAAGAGGAGCCGGGGGCGGGGGCCGGCGGCGGGCTGGCGGGCGTAATCGAAGGCGGCGATGAGCGTTTTGCCGGTACCGGTAGGGGCGACGACGAGGTTGCGGAAGGAGCCGCGGTCGAGACGGTCGGATTCGAGGCGGTCGAGGGTGGCCTGCTGGAAGGGGTGGGGACGAAGGTCGAAGAAGACGGGTGGGGCGTCGGGCCGGCGGCCCTGGGGAGCGCGGGCGGATGCGAGCGCGGCCTGGACACGGGCGCAGTGTTGGGGGTCGGCGGGGTTGAAGTGTTCAAACTCGTCGTCGCACCAGAGGGATTCGAAGGCGCCGCGGAAGCGGTCGATGAGGTGGGGGGATTCGGCCTCGCTCATCTTCACGGTCCATTCGATGCCGTCTTCGAGGGCGGGGCCGGAGAGGTTGGCCGAACCGACGTAGACGCTGCTGAAGCCGTTATCGCGGTGGAAGAGCCAGGCTTTGGCGTGGAGCCGGCGGCGGCGGCCGTCGAGGGAGATGCGGAGTTCGACGTTGGGCAGGCGGGCGAGTTGTTCGATAGCGGCCAGGTCGGTGGCGCCGATGTAGGTGGTGGTGAGGATGCGGACGGGGGCGGCACGGGCGGCGAGTTCCTGGAAGGCGGCTTCGAGGCGCTGCCAGCCGCGCCACTGGATGAAGCTGACGAGCATTTCGACGCGGTCGGAGGTGGCCAGTTCGCGTTCGAGTTCGAAGCCGAGGCGGGGTTCGTCGAGCGCGTTCATCAGGAGGCTGTGGGCGCTGAGGGGGGTGGTGGGCGGCTGGGGGGCGCGTTCGCCACGGTAGATGGCGCGGAGAATTTCGCCGGGGGAATCGACATCCTCCTCGAGGTCCTCGGCAGCGGTACGCAGGAACTGAAGCAGTTGGTTGGTGAGGGCGAGTTGGTGCTGCTTACGGGATTCGGCGGGCAGGGCGCGGAGAGTGAGTTTGATCTGGCGGATCAGGTGGCGGGCGAGATACTCCGGGCAGTCGGCGTCTTCGAGGACGGCGAGGTCGGCGCGCAGGCCGTGGGCGCTGATCTTGTTGAGCGCCGCGCGAAGACGGGCGGTGACGAGTTGGTCGTAGACTCCCTCTTTGGGCTGCCGCATTCGTTACTTAGTCTCGCACGGCGGGCGGCTGGTTACTTACCGAGTCGTCGAGTTTGTCCAGGTAACAAATCTGTTGCCGAATCGGATCGGCCGTCGCCTCCACAAGGTGGCCGCAGATGAGGCCGGTAATCTTTGTGGCGTTGGGGTGGGGTTGCGGGGCCTGCGCGTAGAAATTCTCAAGATCGACCTTAGCGGCAATCTGCTGTTGCAGAGCCGCATCGTCGTAGCCCGTGAGCCAGTAGATTATGGCGTGGCGTTCCTGCCGGGAGCGACCCTTCCGTTCGGTTTTGACGAGGTAAAGGGCCTAGACACTGGCGAACGGCATTGGGAAGAGCCTTGCATTCTCCATGAAGTTGCCAGACCGCCTTTTTGGTAGCGCGACGGTTGCCGTGGCGACAGGGCTTACGCTATTCAAGGGCCCGGAGACTAACGGGATGGGCGGTGCCACTCGCACCCGCCAGAACCACCCTATGCGTTGCACCTTCGGGGTGTTGGTGGACCTGAAGGGATTCGAACCCTTGACCTCTTCCATGCCATGGAAGCGCGCTCCCAACTGCGCCACAGGCCCACTCTTGGGCAACCCTTTTAGAATACCATCAGAGGAGACCCGTGACAAGAGACGAAGCCTGGAAGATTGTCTGCGAATTTGTGCAGTCCGACGGATTGCGAAAACACATGCTCGCCGTCGAAGCCTGCATGTTCGCCTACGCCCGCCAACAGGGCGGCGACCCGGAGACCTACGCCGTCACCGGCCTGCTTCACGACTTCGACTGGGAGATCCACCCGAACCTCCCCGACCACCCGACCCAGGGCGAACCGATCCTGGCCAGCCGGGGCGTTTCGGCCGAAATCCGCCGCGCCATCCTCTCCCACGCCGACTTCACCGGCGTGGCGCGCGAATCGCTCCTTGAGAAGACGCTATTTGCCTGCGACGAACTCGCCGGCTTCCTCACCGCCTGCTCCTACGTCAAACCCAACCGCAGCATCCACGAAGTCGACGTTAAGTCCGTGCGCAAAAAGCTCAAAGATAAAGCCTTCGCCCGCGCCGTCAACCGCGACGATGTCCTCAACGGCGCGGCCGAACTCGGCGTCGACCTCGATGCCCATATCGAATTCTGCATCGGCGCCCTGCGTGACCGGGCAGAGTTGCTAGGATTGCAAGGTACGGTGTAATCGCGGAAGCCACGCTTGGCCGGTGCTGGGCCTGGTCTTCAAAACCAGTGTGCGTCGCGTTAGCGGCGCGGTGGGTTCGACTCCCACTGGCTTCCGCCACCTTCTTGCCCTTTGTGCCCGAACTCCCTCTCTGGAAATGGCTCCTTGGCGCCGCTTGCGCCTTCTCGATCGGCGTCGCCAAGACCGGCGTTCCCGGATTCGGCATTCTCGCCGTGCCCCTGTTCGTCCTCACCGTCGATGACGCGCGCCTGTCCGCCGCCTGGCTACTGCCGCTGCTGATCGCCGCCGACTGCTACGCTGTAATCGTCTACCGCAAGAAGGCGGCCGCCAACGCGCTGTTTTCGCTACTGCCCTGGGTGATGGCTGGCATGGCCGCCGGCGCGGCCGTCCTGGTCTACCCCGATGCGGTGATCCGTCCTCTGGTGGGCTCAATAACCCTAGCCATGCTGCTGCTCTTTCTCTGGCGCCTGCGCTTTGCCACGGGTGCGCCGCCCGCCGGATGGTGGTTCTCGGGCTTTTTTGGCACCTCGGCGGGCTTCGCCACCATGGTGGCCAACGCCGCCGGACCCATCATGAACATCTACCTGCTCTCGCGCCGGCTGCCGCGCGAAGAGTTCGTCGCCACCGGCGCGTGGTTCTTCTTCTTCATCAACCTCGCCAAGGTGCCGGTCTACACCTACCATGGCCTGTTCAGCGCGCAGGGCCTGCTGTTTGACTCCGTGCTGCTGCTGCCCACCCTCGCCGGGGCCATGGTGGGCCGCAAGCTGATCTCCCGGATTCCCGAAAAGATCTTCCTGACCGCGGTGATCGTGCTCGCCTTCGTGGCGACGATTTTGCTGTTTCTGCCCGCGCGGCGCTAGACGGGCGCCGTAGGCGCTTCGACGCCCGTCAATCCCTGGTCGGCCTGCGCCGGCTGATAACCCGGGTTCGGCGCGGGCATAGCCGCTTTGACCTGCTTGCGCCATTTGCCAAGCGCCTGCTTCAGCTTCTCGGCCACATCGCCGTGCTGATTCAGAAGATTCCGCTTTTCGCCGGGATCCCGCGCCAGGTTGTACAGTTCGAGGCGGTTGTCTTCATAGAATTCAATCAGCTTCCAGTCGCCATCGCGCACGGCGCCGCCCGGGACGCCGCCCTGATTCGAGTAGTGCGGATAGTGCCAGAAGAGCGGCCGCGGCTTCAGCGACTGCTGCGCGAGGGCGGGAACCAGGCTGACTCCGTCGAGCCCCTTCGGCGCGGGCACCCCGGCGAGTTCGCAGAGGGTGGGTGCGAAATCGACGCTCGACACCGGCGTGGCGTTAACGCCCTGGGCCACGCCCGGCCCCGCGGCGAGAAACGGGACGCGGATGCCGCCTTCGTACAGATGCCCCTTGCCGCTGCGGAGCGGCGCGTTGTCGGTCACCGGGTCCTTGGCCTTGCCTTCAAAACGCAGGCCGCCGTTGTCGCCCGTGAGCAAGAAGACGGTGTCTTCGGCCCGGCCCAACTCCCGGAGTTTGGCCCGCAGGCGGCCGACGGAGTCGTCGAGCGTCTCCATCATGGCGGCATAGACCGGATTGCCGGTCAGCCCCATGAATTCGATCTTTTTCCTATACTTCTCCACCAGCGCGGCCGGGGCCTGCAGCGGGGTGTGCACTGTAAAGTGCGGCATGTAGAGGAAGAACGGACTTTGCTGGGCGGAGGCGAGGAACTTTTCGGCTTCGGTGGTCAGGGCGGCGGTCAACAGGTCGTCTTTGGTGCCGCCCTCGAGGTTGGGCAGGGCAAACGGGCCGAAGTAGCCGGGGGGCGAGCCCTTGTCGGTGCCGGCCACGTTCCGGTCGAAGCCCTGCTGTTCGGGGCCGAAGCCCGCGCCGCCGAGATGCCACTTGCCGATGCTCGCTGTTTTGTAACCGGCGGGGCGGAGGAGTTCGGCGATGGTGGTTTCGGCCAGCGGGAGTTGCTGGGCGAAGGCCGGGGTAAGGAGTTTGGCGGTGGGCCACTGCTTGCGGCCGGGAATCCAATCGGTCAACTGCAGGCGCGCCGGGTACTTGCCGGTCATCAGGGCGGCGCGGGAGGGCGAGCAGACGGGGCAGGCGGCGTAGGCGTGCGAAAACCGCATGCCGTCCCGGGCGAGGGCGTCGATGTGGGGCGTCTCGTGATAGGGATGCCCGGTGCAGCCGAAGTCCCGCCAGCCGAGATCGTCGACGAGAACGAGGACAACGCTGCGACGGGCGGGTGCCGCGGCCAGTTTGGCGGCTAAAATGCTGGTTAGGAACGCGCGGCGAGAAACATTCGTCATTTACGGCACCGGAAACCCTTGATCATACGTCAGAATCAGTACATGCGTGGTTGGCTGTCGAGGTTTGGCTTCGTTTTGCAAAAAGGGGTGGCGCGGCTTTGGCGGCGCTTCTTTCGCCCCTGGCTGCGGCCACTCCACGGCGCGTTTCCTTTGACGCGGACGGGCGTGGCTTTTCTGTTGCTGTTTGGCTTGGCGGTGTGGTTTCAAGGGGTGCTGCATCTGGATCTGGTGCTGCTGGTGGCGGGGCTGGCCGGCATTCTGGTGATCGCCTCGCTGTTGCTGTGCACGCTGGCTGGCGCGACGTGGCTCACTTGGCGTTCGCGACGGGCCCGCACGCCCGGCCTGCTGGATCTCGAGACCGCAACGCCGCAACCGACCGGCTACCGGGTAGGGTATCCGCGCTGGATTCCGTTTACGGTCGCCCAATGGCAGTGGGTCAACGATGGGAACGGGGAGACGGCCGCCGCCATCACACTCGAACGTGAGCGGGGCGAACTGGTGGAGATGGCCGCCCCGGAGCGGCGCTGCATCGTCGAGCGCGTGGTTCGGCGGTTCGCCGTGCGGGATCTGTTCGGGCTTTGCGAAATCGCGTGGCGCCGGGCGGAGACGGTGAGCCTGCGGGTTCTGCCCGAACGCGGCATGCTGGCGCAGATGCCGCCGCCGGCGGGTATGGCCGATGGCGACGACCTTTCTGATGTCTACGCCGAACCGCGCGGCGACAGGGTGGAGATGCGGCAGTACGCCCCCGGCGACCCGCTGCGGATGGTGCTGTGGAAGGTGTACGCGCGGACCAACCGGATGATGGTGCGGACGCCGGAGCGGAGCGTGGCCGAGCGGCGCAAAGGGTGCGCCTATCTGGTCGCCAGCCCCAACGATGACGCCACGGCGGCCGTGGCGCGCATCGCCATTGAGCGCGGCCTGCTGGGCGACGACTGGTGCTTTGCCGCCGATGGCGTGGACCGCCATGCCACCGAACGGGAAGAAGCCCTCGAAGTGCTCGCCCGGAGCGGCGAGGCGGAGACGGCCGAGCGGGATGGCAATCTGGGAGCTTTCCTTTCCAAAATGGAAAACGAAGGGTACCAATTCTGCATTTTGCTGCTCCCCCCGGACCCGCAAGCCTGGGCGCACGCGGCGACGCAAGTGACCGGCACGGGCATCCTGCGCATGCAGATTCTGACCGGGGTCGAAGCTGTGCGGCCGGAGCGCGAAGGAGCCCCGGCGTGGAAGGCGAGGCTCAGCCGATGGTTTTTGCGGCCCGACGGCAGTCCCCAATACACGCTTGAGGATCTGCGCCAATTGGCCAGCGGCACGGCCGGGATGGCGGCGACGGCGGGCGTGGCGGAGCGGCAGACCGGTCACCTGTTCCAGGATATCCTCGGAGGTAGGGGCTACTCGGAGGCAGGGGCTACATGACGTTGCGCAAGTCGATCTGGTGGAAAGTGCCCGGCGTAGTGATCTGGATGACCGCGGTGGGTTTGCTCGCGACGGGCTACACCTCCGGGGCGGGTCTGCTCTTTGCCCTACTTGGGGTGGTGGCCGCGTTCCTGCTGGCCGGCGCATTGGAGAACTGCGCCATCCGTTTGAGCCGGCTTTGGCTGGCGGCGGCCGCCGCCGTCGGGCTGACCGTTGCGTGGAGTCTGTTTCTGCGCGGCAACAGTAGCGTGGTGGGCCTGCTGGGCAGTGAAGTGGTCTACAGCCTGACCGAGGCGGAAAACTGGTTCATGGGCGTACTCTGCTGGCTGGCGCCGCTGCTGCTTTCGGCCCGGCGCTATTCGATTTTCCTGACGGTGGAGGCGGCTTCGCTCGTGGGAATTTTTGCAAGCATCCTGGCTGCGCACCGCGATGGCTCCATTCACCGGCCTTTCTTTATCACCGACTGGCTGCTCGAACGGAACTACGATCCAATGCCCTTTTTTCTGGGCGCGGGGGCGATTCTCGGGATTCTGCTGGTGGTCTGGATGCTCAGCCGCAGTTCGGCCAAGCGCACGCTGCTTGATCCGGCCCTGCTCATCGCCATGATTGTGGCGCTGTTTCTGTTTTTGCCCGATGGCAAGCTCCGCCAGTTGTCCGCCTTCGCTGGTGGCGCGGGCGGCAGCGAAAAAGATAAGAAAGAGCAGCAGCACCATCAGGGTGGACAGGGCGGACAGGGCGAACAGCAGCGGGACCAGAATCAGAATCAGGACCCAAACCCGTCGAGCGGCGAGGGGCGGAAGAGCTTCCCCGTGGCGGTGGTGAGTCTGCACGACGACTACCAACCGCCCTACGGCACCTTCTATTTCCGGCAGGACACGCTCAGCAACTACAACGGCCGGCGCCTGGTGCGCGACGCCTCCGGCAAGCTCGATACCGACGTGGGTATGCCCTTTCCGGCCGAACCGATTGAGGTGCCGCTGCGCGACCGCGCCGACATTGCCCCAGGCGGCCGGGAGCGCATTGCTCATCGCCTACGCACGACGGTTGCACTGATGACTCCGCACTCGAAGCCCTTCGGCCTGATTGACGTCTCGAAGCTCGAACCGGCGCCGAACCCCGATGCCAAGCGCTTTGAACGCGCCTACAAAGTGGAGTCGATTGTACTGGACGCCGACTTCGGAACGCTGCTGAACCGTTCGCTGGGCTCCGAGAAGTGGACCCCGGAGATGTGGCAGCACTACACCGAAGTGCCCGAGGACGGCCGCTACCGGCAGATTGCCGAACAGGCCAAGCTGCTGCTGCCGGCCCATCTGCGCGGGATCCCGATCGCGCAGGCGCTGGCCATCAAGTTCTGGATGGACAAGAACACCACCTACAACCTCAACGTGCCGCAGGTGGATGAGGACGCCGACCCCGTGGCGAGCTTTCTGTTCGGAGACCGCAACGGCTACTGCGTGCACCTGGCCCATTCGGCCGTTTACCTGTTCCGGACGCTGGGCGTACCTTCCCGCGTGAGCATCGGCTATGCCGTGGGCGCGCGGCAGCGCGGAGATGGGTCGACCATTCTGATACGCAACGGCGATGCCCACGCCTGGCCGGAGGTTTACGTCGCCGGCCTCGGCTGGGTGGTTCTCGACATCACCCCGGAGAAGGTCATCACCCCGCCGCAGGAGGAGAAGGTGGATCAGGACCTGCAACGGATGCTGGGCGAGATGGCCCGGCAGACGCCCGGATCGTCGAAGGAAGAGAACCCGCCGGCCGGCGACGGCGACCTGCGGAAGGCGCTGCTTGAAGCCATGCAGGGCTTGAGCAAGGCGATGGTTCCGGTGGTGCTGTTTACGCTGCTTGCGCTGTACCTGATGAAGCTGTGGCGCCGGTGCGAACCCCGCTTTTGCAATCCGGCGCGCCTGCCGGTGGCATCCTACCGCGCCGCGCTCGATTCGCTCGCCGACCTCGGCTTTTACCGCGACCATGGCACCTCCCGCGAAGCCTTTGCCCGGCGGGTGGCCGAGCGGGCGCCGGCGATGATCGACCTGACCGACCTGCATATGCGGGCGGCGCTCGGCCCGGCCGCGCCCCGCGTGGGGCGGGAACAGTATTTGGCTCTCTCGGCGGCGGTGGCGCGCCAGGCTGGCCAAGGCACGCAATGGTGGCGTCGTTTTCTCGGCCTGCTGCATCCCCTTTCCTGGTGGAAAGTCTCTTAAAACATGGATCCCTCAACCACTCCCGCTCCCCATCCGTTGACCCCGGCCGCTGAAGTCGCACGAGTCCTCGGCAGCCGCCTGCGCGCCGCCATCAAGGGCCGCGACGAGGTGATTAACCTCATCCTCACGGCGCTGTTCGCCGATGGCCACGTGCTGCTCGAAGACTATCCCGGCTCGGGCAAGACAACGCTGGCGAAAGCGCTCGGCGAATCGATCAGCGATGCGAGCGGGCAGCACATCGCCCCGTTCCGCCGGGTGCAGTTCACGCCCGACCTGCTGCCGAGCGACATCACCGGCGTCAGTATCTTCGACCCGCCCACGGGGCGCTTCGAGTTTCGTCCCGGACCCATCTTCGCCCACGTCCTGCTCGCCGACGAAATCAACCGTACCTCGCCGAAGGTGCAGTCGGCGATGCTGGAGTCGATGGCCGAAAAGCAGGTGACGGTGGATAACGTCACCTACCCGCTCGACCAGCTCTTCTTCGTCATCGCCACGCAAAACCCGCGCGACCTGGCCGGGACCTACCCGTTGCCGGTGGCGCAGCTCGACCGGTTCCTGTTCAAGATCAACATGGATTACATCGACCGCGATTCTGAGGTCGAGGTGCTCAACACGCGCCGCCAGAGGCGCTCGGCCCCACCGGACCGGTTGGTCAGCCGCGATGAGGTGATTGTCGCCCGGCAACTGATTGAGCAGTACGTCTATGTCCACCCGCTCATCAACCACTGCCTGGTGGACACGGCCCGCAATCTGCGCGCCCACAAGAAAGTTCTGCAGGGGCTCAGCACCCGCAGCCTCGTGCTGATGATCCCGGCCCTGCAATCGATGGCCATGCTGGCCGGCCGCGACTTCGTCTCGCCGCAGGACATCTACTACCTCGCTCCCTACGTCTTCGGCCATCGTTTGGTGATCGCCCCCGGCGCCGGCGATATGAAAAAGGTGGTACACGAGTGCCTCGCCGAGCCGCTCGAACAGTTGACGCGCATGACGCTGGCGGGGCAAGCGCCGGTGACCGCGCCCCCCGCCGACCCGTTCCCCGCCGGACCCGTAAACTGATGCGTCTCCTCGCTCTGCTCCTGTTCAGTTTCGCCGCCCTGCTGGCCGAGGATCCCGACCTGGCCTCGGCGCGCAATCTGATTGACCAGGGCCGCTTTGTCCGCATCCGCGAGATCGCCGAACAAACCCTCCGCGAAAACAAGAACTCCATCATGGGCAACTACCTGATGGGCGTGGCCATGCACCGCGGGGAGGCCAACCTGCCCCAGGCCCGTTACTATCTCGGCCGCGCCCGCACCCTGGTCGAGCGCGCCGAAATGACCGGTTTCGACACCAATCGCTCGGAGCTCCACTCGAACGTGCTGTTTGAACTGCTCCTGGTGGCCGGACTTACGGAAAAGCACGACGAGCAGTTGAAGATCGTCGCCGAGTTCAACGAACTGTTCCGCATCGACATGGGGGAGCGCACCGGCTGGGCACTCATGAAACTGGGCCGCTACGAAGAGGCACAGCGACTGATGCGCCACTACGTCGAGTCCAAGGATCCCGATGTGCGCCGCGGCGCACTCAATACGCTGGGATCGATTGAGATGACCCTTGGCAACTACGAAGAGGCCTTTCGCTGGTTCACCATTCTCAAGAGCGAACTCACCGAACGCGACCGCGTGAACATCGCCACGCTCGTGCGCAACCGCGCCGAGGTGGCCACCGTGCTCCTCCGCTTCCAGGAGGCCGAAGCCGACACGCTCTACGCGAGCAAGCATTTCCATCCCTCCAGCAATTCCAACCCGTGGATGTCGCTCGCCATTCTTTATGTCGGGCAGGGCCGCCTGGCCGAATCGCTCGGCGCGCTGCGCAACATGCACACCTGGGACAAGCGCAGCGACCCGACGCTCGAACAGCAGCGCTGGAACGACGGCCAGCAGGCCACGGCGATCATTCTGATGGCGGCCGGATACAACACCGAAGCGCTCAACATCCTCCGAAAGATCCGCAACAAGCCGGACCGCCGCGGGGTTACCAGCGGCAATGCCGAGCAGGCCGAGATCGGGCTGCTCTACCTCTACCGCGAAGCCCTGCTGCTGCAGCGGGAACAGATCCGCGAGGAGATGAGCTGGAACACGCTGCCGGAGTGGGGGCTGGCTCTCTGGGAGCGGCTTAAACTGGAACGCGAACTTTGGGAGGCCAACAGCCGGCTGAACGCGCTGCTGGTTCCGCAGGGCCGACTGAACTGGATTCTCCGTCCGTACGCGCCGGACTCGCCGATTGTCGAATGGATGCGCACCGGGCTGCACCTGCCGGTGGGCGACGGTCTCGTGGAGGTGGAACTGCGCAAACTGCTCACCCGCACCGGCAAGAACGCCGATCGTGAGAAACCCTACCTGCAGGCGGCGCTCGGCGAGACCCTGATTTCGCAGGGCGCCTACGCCAAGGGGCTCGCGGCGCTGATGGCCGCGCGCAACGCCCTGCCGCAGGAAGAGGTTCTGCTGCGGACCCGGATTGAAGTGCTGGTCGGGTACGCCAATGAGCGACTCGGCGAGAGCGACGCGTCGGTGACGGCTTACCGCAACGCGCTCGAGCGGAATCCGGGCCTGTTCCGCACGCTGGATCTCACTGTCCCGGTTACGCTCTCGCCGGATGGCAGCGAGGCAGCCAAGCAAACCGTCAACTTCCTTGAAAAGAGCCCGCGCTTCCACCGCGGCCGGGGCTTCACGCTTTCGGTATTTGCCGCGGGCAACCGGCTGGCCGCGCGTCTATCCGGCCGGGACGGCACGGTGTTCCTGCAGGCTTCCGTGGTTCGGCTACCGGACGCCAAGCTCACCGCCCGCCTGCTCGCCAAGGAGATTCACCGGCGGGCATTTGCCGCTAAGGTGGACCTGTCGCAGGCTGACATCAACTCGCTCGACGGCTCAACGACGGCTGGCGATGCGATGCAGCTCAAAGAGATGTTCGGGATTCAGTAGGCGGTTGCCGAGGCGGCCAAGCTCACGGCGCCCTGTCGCAGGCCGACATCAACTCGCTCAAAAGGCTTTGCGGCTGACGATGCGGTGCGGCGCAAAGAGAGGGTCGGGATTCAGAAGACAGTTGCCGGGCTGCCAAGCTCACGGCCCGGACAGTAGCCAAGGCGGATCATCTCCGGGCCCTCGTCGCGAAGGGGGCACTTTCGCGTGTCGACAGCAACTCTCTCGACGGCTCGACGACGGCCGACGATGCGATGCAGCTCAAAGAGATGTTTGGGATTCAGTAGAGGGTCGCCCCGTGGCGAGACAGCTGGGGTCCAGCCAGAAGGCTGGTCCCCAGCTCGGTCTTAGCTCTTCTTGCGGGCCACCAGCCTGGTTCGTGGCTGCGGCTTCGAGGTCGCGTCCATGGCCTCCTGCACCAGGTCCGCCTGCTCGAAGTTATGCCGCTTGAGCGAACCCGGGGCCGGGCTCGCCGACTCGTCCCGCCCAATGTAGCGCAAGGCGCGACGGCTCGTATCGAGCAGCGGCTGCACGTGTTCGCGCACAAAGCGCCAGGCGCCCATGTTGCGCGGCTCCTCCTGCACGAAGCAGACCTCGGCCGTTACCGGGTAACGCGCCAGCACATCCTGCAGTTCCGCCGTCGGGAACGGATAGATCTGCTCAATGCGGATGAGCGCAACGTTGGTGGTACCCTGCTTTTCGCGGGCTTCGGCGAGGTCGTAGTGCACCTTGCCGGTGGTGAGAATCACGCGTTTCACGCGCGCCGCCTCGGTCAGGGCCGTATCGCCGATGATCTCGCAGAAGCCGCCCTTGGTCAGGTCGGCGAGCGTCGAACTCGCCCGCGGCAACCGTAGCATTCCCTTCGGCGTAAACACCACCAGCGGCTTCCGCATCCCGCGCCGGTCGTCCCCACCGTGCATCTGCCGACGCAGCACGTGGAAGTACTGCACGGCCGTTGTCGGGTAGACCACCTGAATATTGTCCTCGGCACAGAGCGAGAGGAACCGCTCAATGCGCGCCGACGAGTGCTCCGGACCCTGTCCCTCCTGCCCGTGCGGCAGCAGCAGCACCAGGCCGCTCGGCTGACCCCACTTCTGCTGCGAGCAGGTGATGAACTGGTCGATCATGATCTGCGCCCCATTGGCGAAGTCGCCAAACTGCGCTTCCCAGAGCACAAGACACAACGGATCGGCCACCGAATAGCCGAACTCGAAGCCCATGACGGCGTATTCGCTCAGGCACGAATCCCAAACTTCAATCCGGGCCTGGTTCGGCGCCAGATGCTGCATGGGGACGTAGCGGTCGCCGGTTTCGGCGTCGGAGAAGACCAGGTGCCGCTGCGAGAAGGTACCGCGGCCGGAATCCTGACCGCTCAACCGCACCGGCGTACCCTCAAGCACCAGGGTGCCAAAGGCCAGCGCCTCGGCCGCGGCCCAATCCACCGGTCCGCCTTCGAGCATCTGCAGGCGCTTGTCGATAAAGCTCTTCAGTTTCGGATGAACCTGGAAGTCCTCCGGGAAGGTCGTTGTTCCGTAGATGACCCGTTCGAGAATGGAGCGGTCGACGGCCGTCTGCGGAATCTCGCGCCGCACGTCGGACTCATCGACAACGGCCAACTCCTGGAACTCGTACTGCTGCGCGTTGGCTTGGCTGCGAACCTGGGCTTCCGACAGGCGCTGGGTGATCGCCTTCTTCATCCGGTCCACTTCGTCGGTCGCAATCACCTTTTCCCGCACCAGCCGCTCGGCGAACAGCGTGGCGACCGACGGTTGCGGCCTGATTTTCCGGTACATGATGGGCTGCGTGTAGCTCGGCTCGTCGCCCTCGTTGTGACCGTGGCGGCGGTAGCAGATCATGTCGATGACGACATCTTTCTTGAACTGCTGCCGGAAGTCGAACGCCATCTGCGCCACCCGGATACAGGCCTCCGGATCGTCGCCGTTGACATGGAAGATGGGCGCATCCACAATCCGCGCCACATCGGTAGCGTAGAGCGAACTCCGGTAGGACTCCGGCTGCGCGGTAAAGCCGATCTGATTGTTGATCACGACGTGGATCGTGCCGCCCGTGGTGTAGCCGTCCAACTGCGACATGTTGAGCGTCTCGGCCACCACGCCCTGCCCGATAAACGCCGCGTCGCCGTGGATCAACAGGGGGATCACCCGCTCCCGGTTGGTGTCGCCCAGCCGGTCCTGCTTAGGCCGCACAATGCCTTCCACGACCGGATTGACCGCTTCGAGGTGCGATGGATTCGGCGCCACGCTCACGACGATCTCCCGGCCTGAAGGCGACCGCCGAACGCCGCTCGCCCCGAGGTGGTACTTCACGTCGCCGGAGCCCTGCATCGAACCTTCGTAGGGATTGCCGTCAAACTCGCTGAAGATCAGCTCCGGCTTTTTGCCGATGATATTGGTCAGGATGTTCAACCGGCCACGATGCGCCATGCCGATGACAATCTCGTGCACGGCGTGGTCGGCGGCCCGCACGACGATCTCATCGAGAATCGCCACGGTGGATTCGCCGCCTTCGAGCGAGAACCGTTTATGGCCCACAAACCGGTTGCCCAGGAACTGTTCAAAGCCTTCGGCCTCGAGCACGCGTTCGAGCGCGCGCACGCGGTCGCCTTCAGCCAGGGGCCAATTGTTCGCCTTCGGCTCCATGCGCTGCTGCAGCCAGGTCTTCTGCTCGGGCGACTGGATGTACATGTACTCGCAGCCGATCTTGCCGCAGTAGGTCTGCCTCATCTTCTCAAGCAGTTCCCGCAGCGTCGCCACCATGTGCGGCGCGGCTTCGCCGACCGCCGAGCCGAGCGAGCCGGTCACGAACTCGCGGTCGAGGTCCCAAATCGTCAAGCCGTAGTGCGCCGGGTCGAGTTCCGGATGGTATTGAATCTCCGAGCCAAGCGGATCGAGGTCCGCAATCAGGTGGCCGCGCATGCGGTAAGCGTTAATCAGCTGCAGGACCGAGCTTTCCTTGCCGATCTCCACCTGGCGGAACCCGCTCGCCGGACGGGTCATTGCCGCCCGGTCCGGTTCCCACTTCACCGGCTGGTGCGGCATGCGCAGATCGTGGAAGATCTCGCCGTAGAAGTTGTCGTCGCCCTGCAGCAGCCCTTGCAGCTTGCCGAGGAAGGCGCCGCTCTCGGCACCTTGAATAATGCGGTGGTCGTAGGTGCAGGTCACCATCATCACCTTGCCGATGCCCAACATGGCCCGCATCTCCTCGGCGACGCCCTGATACTCGGCTGGAAAGTCAATGGCGCCCGTAGCGATAATGCAGCCCTGGCCCGGCATCAAGCGGGGAATGGAACCCACCGTGCCGACAGTACCGGGATTGGTCAAGGAGATCGAAGTGCCCGCAAAGTCGGCGACGGTCAGCTTACCTTTGCGGCCGCGCTGGACGAGGTCGTCGTAGCTCTTGAGGTACTGCGAAAAGGTCATCGCGCCCGCGTTCTTGATGTTCGGCACGACCAGCGCGCGGCCCCCGTCGCGCGACGCCAAGTCGATCGCCAAGCCGAGGTTAATGCTGTTGCGGACGAGCTTGAACTGGTCCTTGCCCTGTTCGGCATAGGCGCAGTTCAACGCCGGATTGGCCTGCGCAGCCTTCACAATGGCCCAGCCGATGATGTGGGTGTAGGAGATCTTGGAGTGACCTAGCAGGGAGCGGTGCTGGTTGATGATGCGCCGGTTCTCGTCAATCACCTTGACGGGAATCGACCGCTGGCTGGTAGCCGTCGGAACGGCAAGCGACAGGGTCATGTTCTCGGCCAGCCGCGCCGGCGCACCGCGCAGGGGGACGAGTTGTTCGGAGGAGTCCAGCTCTTTGCTGGGCGCGGATTTGGCCTCCACGGCCTGAGTCTGAGTTGTCAAAGAAGCTACCTGGTCTTTTGGGGGGCCGGGCGCGGGGCCGGGCGCGGGGGACGGAGGAGGCGGCGGGGCGGCGACGGCCCCGTTTCTCTTCCCCGCGGCAAACTGGCTCTGCCAGCTTTCATCCACAAAGGTATGGTTGTTCTTGTACTGCTGAAACAGCTCTTCTTCGAGCCAACTGTTCACATCGATTTTTGTACTTTCCGGCATGGAGAGGCGTACGCGGCGCAAATGCGGCGTTTAACTTTTATCATAACCGTACTGCAACCTTCCCCGTCACCCAGTCCGTCCACAGGGCCGTCTCTCCGCTCGAGATCAGCGGAGAACCGTCCAATAGAGCGTCCGCAAAATGCGCCACCAGCGGATAGTGCAGGTTGGCGTGGGGCGGCAGCTCCTCGATTCCGCCCGGCCAAACCAGGCGGCCGCTGTTGAGCGGGGTCATCTCGATGGCGCCCTTGGTGCCCACGATCCGGAACTCGTCCCGGTCCACCTGGCTGTGCCACCGCACGTCCACGACACCGCGCACGCCCCGCGGATACTCCACCAGAACGGTGGCATTATCTTCGACCGCGTACCCGTGCACGGCGTTCGAGAGGAATCCGGCAGCTTTCTGTGGATTCCCGAACAGAAAGTTCATCGCGTCAATCCGGTGCGAGGCAATATCGTACAACGGCCCGCCTCCGGCCAGCTCCGGGTCAAAGCGCCAATAGTCCGCCTCAATGCCGGGCGGCACCCAGCTGTGGCAGGTAGCCTGGCAGAGGACGGGCTGGCCGATCGCGCCGGCCGCCACCAGCGCCTTGGCCCGCTGCAGGTTGGGGTAGAGCCGCCGGTAGTAAGCCACGCCGAACAGCTGCCCCGCATCCCGCGCCGCCGCCACCATGTCCCGGGCTTCGGGGTAGTTCATGGCCATGGGCTTTTCGCACAGCACGGCGCGGCCCGCCTGCAGCGCGGTCACCGTCTGCGGCGCATGCAGCGCCACGGGGGTGCCGACGTAGACAGCGTTGATTTCAGAATCGCGCAGCGCCTCGGCCAGCGTTGCATAGGCCGGGCAGCCGTAGGGCGCGGCCTTGTCCGGCGAACGCGTGACAATACCGCGCAGCCGGCTCCGTTCGTGCGCCGCAATGGCCGGCAGCACGCGCTTCCGCGTAATGTCGCCCACCCCGATCACCAGCCAGTTCACGATTTTGCTCATGGTGCTATTGTCTCTTCATGGCGGCCTCTCCCGCCGGAGCCCTCGCTAGCGCATGAACTGGACCCACACCCTGATCGAAGCCGACTGGCCGGATACCGGACCAGTGGAACCAATTGCCTGGGCCGACGCGGCCGAACTGACGCCCCGCCTCGGACGGGCCCGCGCCCTCGGCTACTCCCATCTGCTCGTCTACGGCGACCGCGAACACTACGCCAACCTGCTCTGGGCCACCGGCTTTGATCCGCGCTTTGAAGAGGCGCTGCTGCTGCTGCCGGCCGAGGGCACGCCGCTGCTGCTCGTGGGCAACGAGTGCATCGGCTACCTCCGCATCAGCGGTCTGCACACGGCCGGCCTGCTCCGCGGGGAGGTCTACGCTCCCTTTTCGCTGATGGACCAGCCGCGGGGCCACGGTCGCACGCTGCGCGAAATCTTCACGGCCGAGGGCCTGGGCGGCGCGGCGAAAGTCGGTGTGGTGGGTTGGAAAGATTATGACGAGCCGGGGCAGTGCGATCTGCCCTCTTACCTCGTCGATCTCGTCCGCGAGTTCGCCCCGATCGAAAACGCCACGCGCGCCTACACCCGGCTCCGCGTCCGGGCCACCCCCTGGGAGATCGCCTACTTCGAGGGTACGAACGCCGCGACGGCCGAAGCCATGCGCCGCATGCTGTTCGGCCTGCGGGAAGGCCTGTTCGATTATCAAGTCGCCGCGCAGGGCGCTTACAACGGCCTGCCGATGTCCTGTCACTGGACGGTGAAGACCGGGCCGAGCCGGGTGAGCCTCGCCAGCCCCAGCGGCAACGTGGTCCGCCGGGGCGAGTACTTCTCGGCCAACGTCAGCTATTGGGGCAGCAACTGCTGCCGCTGCGGCTGGCTAGGTTTTGACTCGAGCGACGCCCCGGCCGGCTACGTCGACGAGTTCGCCGGGCCGTACGTGGCCGCCATGGCCGCCTGGTTTGAACATCTCACCCTGGGCCGCCCCGGCGGCGAGCTGTTTGATCTGATCCATCGCCTTCTGCCCTTTGACCAGTACGGCATTTTTCTCAACCCCGGCCACCTGATCCACTACGATGAGTGGCCCGGCTCGCCCATCTACGCCGGCTCGACCGAACCGCTCACAAGCGGCATGATTATTCAGTCCGACATCATTCCTAGTTCGCCGCGCTTCTCGTCGACGCGCATGGAAGATAGCTACGCCTTGGCCGACGCCCCGCTCCGGGCTACGCTCGCCGAACGCTACCCGGCCATCTGGGCGCGCATGGAGCAACGCCGCGAGTTCATGACCGGGGTGCTGGGCTTCCACCTGCCGCCCGAGGTGCTGCCGCTCGGCGACCTGTGCGGCGTGGCGCCTCCCTACCTGTTTGAACCCAACGTATTGATCGGCGTGACGCGCTAGTCGACAAACATCCGCGCCACGCGCGAACTGATGCCGCATAGCACCGCATAAGAGATAGTCCCGGCCGTCCGGGCAATTTGTTGGGCGTCAATTTCGCCGCCGAGCAGCGTCACCGGGTCGCCGGGCTGCAGGCCGGGCACGGCGGTAACGTCGATGGTGGTCACGTCCATCGAGACGGCCCCAAGGACCGGGCAGACGCGCCCCTGCACAAGCACCTTGCCCTTGTTCGAGAGCCGGTGCGGATAGCCGTCGGCATAGCCCGCGGCGAGGATAGCGATCCGCATCGGCCGGGGCGCGCGAAACATGGCGCCGTAGCCGATGGCGGCGCCCGCCGGGATCTCCTTGACGGTCAGCACGCAGGTCTTCCAGGTGAGGGCGGGGGTGACGTCGAGTTCGCGGTCCGGCGCCGGGCCCTTGGCCGGAGAGATGTAGCCATAGATGGCATGGCCGGGCCGCACCATATTGCCCCAGGCCTCGCGGCGGCCGTAGGCGATCGGGATGGTGCTGGACAGATGGACGTAGGCCGGGCGCAGGCCGCTCGCGGCGAGGAGATCGAAGAAGTACCGGGTCTGCTCCGCCGTCTGCGCCGACCCGTAGTCGGAGGCGGAGGCAAAGTGGGTCATCAGGCCCTCCAACTGGGCGGTACGGCACGCCTGGACGGCATCGGCCACGGGCGCGGCCGCATCGCGCACACCCAGCCGTCCCATGCCGCTGTCAATCTTCAGGTGGAAGGCGGTGGGCTGGCCGCGGCGCGCGGCCAGGTGCTCGAGTTCGGCCACCTCGCCGAGGTCGTGCAGCACGGGCGTCAGCCGGTAGTCGAAAAAGGCCTCCCGGCTCCCCGGCAGAAAATCGGCCATCACCAGAATCCGCGTCTGGATACCGGCGTCGCGCAGCACGGCCCCTTCCTGCACATTGCTGACGGCCAGCCACTGCGCCCCGGCCTGCTCGAGCGCCCGGGCAACGGCTACGGCGCCGTGCCGGTAGGCATCCGCCTTGACGACCGGCATCACGGCCACCTGCTGACCCACTACCGCCCGGACCGCCCGGAAGTTTCCGGCAATCCGCCCGAGCGACACTTCTAACCACGATCGGTGCATAACTCCTCAAACAACGCCACGTAGGCGTCGGTCACCGCATCCCAACTATAGCGCTCCTGCACGCGCGCCACCGCAGCCGCGCGCAACCGCTCGCGATCGGCTTCCGGCAGCGCCAGCGCCTGCCGGAGAACCTCCGCCAGGTTGGCTGCCGTAAAGGGGAGGCCGGCCCCGCCGGCGACCTCGCGGTTCTCTTCGGTATCGAGATAGAGCACCAGCGCGCCCCGGCCCATGGCTTCAATCAGCGCCGGATGCGTGCCGCCGACCTCGGTGGCGTGGATGTAGGCGTAGCAGTGCGAACCCAGCTCTTTGTAGCCTTGGCCGTAGATCGCCCCGGGCATCACCACGCGCGGGTCGCGCGTATCCCGGACGCGGGCAATGTAGTCGTGCGAATAGGGGGCGTCGCCAATCAGCGCCAGCCGCAGGTTTGTCTCGACCCGTTCGAAGGCCTGCCGGACGAGCAAGGCATTGTTTTCCGGCTCCATGCGACTGACGTAAAGAAAGTAGCCCTCCGGCGCGAGGCCGAGTTGGTCAAGCGCTGCGCGCGTCGGCAGCTTGCCCATCTCGGCGCCGTAGGCGATGAAGGTGGTTTCGGTGTGGTAGACCTCGCGATAGTAGGCCCGGATGGCTACCGCGTCCGAGACGGCGCGGTTCGGGCAGAAGGTCGCCAGCCACTCCGAGACCCGGTACCAAGCCTTGGCGAACCGGTTCCACTTCTTGCGCTTTCGTTCGAGGCCATCGACGTTCAAAGCGACGCGCGTTCCGGTGACGCGGGGCATCCAGGCGAAGATGGCGTTGGCCGCGTTGCAATAAAGCGCCACGTCCTGCCGCTGCGTCAGCAGATGGAGGGTGGAGATCGCCGTGTGCACGATAGTTTCGAGGTACTTGTGCCGGATGGTGGGCAGGGTGCAGAGCCGCATGCCCAGAAAGTGGCCGGCGGGGTGCTGCTCCCGGCAATAGACCAGCACTTCGTGCCCGCGCGCTACCAGACGCTGCCCCAACTCCTCGGCGAAGGTCTCAAATCCCCCATAGTTGGCCGGTACGCCGCGCGTGCCAACAATCGCAATGCGCATCGGCTAACCGCGGGCTGTTCGCAGCCGCGATTGCACCCGGGCCGGTGTCGGCTTGGGCGCCGGCCGGGCCGCCGGGGCCTCCTGGAACCAACTCGCCATGTATTCGTCGGTCACGCGGCGCCGCCGCATGATAAAGTCCCGTTTCGCCCACACCCGCCGCCAGCTCTGCACGATAGCGGGGAAGGCCTTGAGCGAAGAGGTTTCCCGCGTGAAGCAGCAGGCGATGACCACAGCATCCCGCACGGTAATCCAGAACCAGTGCCGTTTGTACAGATCGGCGGTCATGTTCTTGATGCGCATCAGGAAGCGGTTCTTCACCGAGTGCATGTTGATTTCGGCCGGCAGGGCGCGCCGGTTGCCGGGCAGCACGTTGCGGACATGATAGGCGCGGGGATTGGGCGTGTAGAGGCAGCGCCAACCGAGAAGTTGAGCCCGCCAGGCGACATCGGCATCTTCCCGGTAGACGAAGAAGTCGGAATCGAAGAACTCACCGTCGATCGAAACATCGTCGATCATCTCGCGGCGGTAGAGAGCCGCGGCTGCTGTTGCGCCGAACACATACTCGAAGTTCGAGTATTCCCCGTTGTCGATTTCCTGACTGCCCCGGTCTAGGTGGCGAAGCATGGGGGTGAAGTAGATGCCCGTGGAGTCGACGCGCGGTCGGTCCGGCAGGTCGAACGTCGCGCTGATCGTCAGCAGTTTGCCGCAAACGGAACCGATCCGGGGATGCAGGTAACCCGCCTCGACCAACTGGGCGATGAAGTTCGGCAACAGCAGGACGTCGGGGTTGAGTGTGAGGATCCATTCGCCGCGGCTGATGTGGATCGCCTGGTTCTGGGCGGCGGCAAAGCCGGTGTTGTGATCGTTGTAAACAATGCGGCAGCGACCTTCAAACTGCTCCAGGATGTCGATGGTGCCGTCGGTGGAATCATTGTCAATGACAATCACCTCGAGGCTCGGGTATTTTTGCAACAGCACGGACTCCAAGCAGCGCTTGATGAAACGACCGCTGTTGAAGGTGACGATGGTGACGGATACCAGATCAGGTTGAGCCATTTCGATTGTCTAGTGGTTTCTAATCTTCCCCAAAACTACACAACGGGCTGATAGTCGAATGCAATCCAAGTGTGCGCCAAAGGCCGCCCAGCCCCGCAGCAGGAAAATCCCCAAGACGCATCTTGCTGCCAGACCGAAGAGTACGCACCCTGCAACCAGCCGCCTGGAAACGGCCCCGAAATGCCGAACAACGTACCTAAGCAGGCTACCATACCAGAACCGGATCCGGCTTGCGTCGGTCAGTTTTTGCACCGAGTGACCGCCAACATGCAGCGCCAGTACCGACGACTCGAGGACCATCGTTCCCCCTAAATCGCGGAAACGCCGGGCAAAATCGACATCTTCAAACCAGACCGGAAAGTAACGCTCATCGAAGCCGCCAAGTTCCTCCCAATCGTCGCGCCGGAATAGCAACAAGGCCCCGGCCGGTTGTTCGACGGTTTGGGTTTTGGTCAAGTCGAGATCCATGCAGCGATAAGCCTGATTGACGGGGTTGCCGGGCAAGATCCGATTGATCCCAAGCACTTCACAAGCCAATGCCGCCGCGGTCGGTAACCTCCGGATACTAAACCCTTTTTGCGGTTTCCCATTGGCCTCCACCAGTAACCCGGCCGCAGCGGTGTGTCGGTTAGCGACGCAGATGTCGCAAAGAGGGGCAATCCCGGTGAGCAGGCGCGCGTCCGGATTGAGCAGCAAGGTCAGCGGGGAGCTGTGGGCGCGCACGCCTTGATTGACCGCGGCGGCAAAGCCGCGATTGGCTTCGTTTCGCAAAACGGTGACGTCGCCGGGAAAGACGGTTCCGTCGGTGGAAGCGTTATCGACGATCACCACGGGAATGCCGAACTGCCGGCAGGAGGCGACGGCGGCGCCCAGATGCGCGCCAGAGTTGTAGGTTACGATGACGGCGGTGGCCGGGCTCATGGCCGCACCAGCCGGAAGTACCAGCGCCAAAACGTGTCGAAGCCGGTTTCCCGCTGCAGTGACTCGATGAGGGCGTCGTCGAACGGGAGCGGCCCGGCCGGTTGCACCGGAAAAACCGGGAACACCGCCCGGTGGCCCCGGCGCCGGGCTAACTGCCGCCACAGGAACTCGGCAGCCAACACGGCCCAGCGGTGTCTTTTTCCCCAGTGTTGGGCCACCAGCCGCGCATGGTTGGTGGAAATCTGCCGGACGGTGAACTCACTCCAGGCGCCGGCGGTCGCGCTGCCTTCGTGCAAGCCGGTGGCCGCCGGGACGTAGCGGCCGCGCAGCCCGGCCCGCCGGCAGCGGACACCAAACTCGACATCCTCGTAGTAGGTGCCGAAGGACTCGTCGAGATAGCCGACCTTCTCCCGCAGTTCGGTACGCAGCAGAACGGCGGTAAACGACGCCATGTTGATCTGGCGCGGCACATCCCACGGCCCGCCGTCCGAGCGGCCGTGGCCGGCGCGCCAGGCGAAGCCGCCGCGGCTGAGCAGGTCGAAGGCGCCATCGAGGAGGCCATCGGGGCGGTAGAGTTTGCCGGTGGCGAACCAGCCGCCGGCGGCGAGGAGGTTTTCGAGCCAGGCCGGGTGGAGGCGGACGTCGTTGTTGATTACGGCGATGTGGTTGGTGGTGGCCGCGCGCCAGCCGGCGTTGACGGCGGCGGCGAAGCCGCGGTTTTGGGGCAGCCGCAGGACATCGCCGCCGTCGTAAGGCTCGGTGGAGCCGTCGTCGACGACGAGAATGCGGTCGAAGGGTCGGGTCTGTTGCCGCAGCGCCGCCACGCATTGCCGGGTCAGTTCGGCCCGGTTCCACATGGGGATGATGGCGGTGACGCTCACGAGAATCGTTTCTTGACCAGGAACCAGAGGTTATAAAAGCCGTCGCGCCATGGGTTGAGCTTGATTTCGCCGAGGCGGGAGGAGTATTGAATGGAGATCTCGTTGAAGCGAATGCTGGAGCGCTTCAGGGCTTCGATCTTGATCTCTTCGCTGAACGCCATGCCGTCCGAGGTGAGGTGCATGTCGGCGAGGATGGAGCGGCGGAAGACCCACATGCCGCTCTGCGAGTCGCGCACCCAGCGGAAGTAGAGCAGGCTCATGGCCACGGAGAGCACAAAGTTGCCGAACTTGTGTTTGAAGCTCATGGCCAGGCGGTCGCGCACGGGGAAGCGGCTGGCGTTGAGGAAGTCGGCTTCGAGGTGGAGGAAGGCTTCGAGCAGGTAGGAGATGGCGTCCGGCGGATAGCTGTGGTCGCCGTCGAGGGTGATGATGACATCGCCGCCGGCGACGGAGAAGCCTTTTTTGTAGGCGCGGCCATAGCCGCGGACATGCTCCCGGATGACGCGCGCGCCGAGCGATTCGGCGACGGCGGCGGTGCGGTCGGTGGAGTTGTTGTCGACGACGATGACCTCGTCGACGAACTCCGGCATGCGCCGCAACACTTTTTCAATTCCCTGCTCCTCGTTCAGACAGGGGATGATCACTGTAATCCGGAGTCCTTTGTACAAACTCTGAAGGTATCATGAAGGCATGAAGTTCCTCCCGATGTTGTTGTGCGCGATGAGCCTGTGGGCGGTTGATCCGGCCGTTCGCGAGGTGAAGGCGGTCTACCTGCTCCCCATGACGAATGGTCTCGACCAGTACCTGGCCAGCCAGCTCACCAGGAGCGGCGTGGTGCAGGTGGTGACCGATCCGCAGAAGGCTGACGCGGTGCTGACGGACCGCGTGGGCGAGGGGTTTGAACGGAAGCTGGCCGACCTGTACGCCCCCAAGCCGGCGCCGAAGCCGGAAGCGCCACCCGAGGAGGACAAGAACAAGAAAAAGAAGGCGGAGGCCAAGTCGCTGTCGTTGGCGGACGCCAAGGAGAACGAGTCGGTGCTGGCGGCGCGGGTGGGCAGCAACTCCTGGGGACGCGGCCGGGGCAATCTTTTCCTGGTGCAGCGCGCGACGGGCAACGTGATCTGGTCGACCATGGCCCGTCCGAAGGACTCGACGCCCCAGAACCTGGGAAAGCTGGCGGGCAGGCTGGCCGATCAGTTAAAGCGCGACCGTACCGACCCGAAGCCGTAACTACTGGACGTACTTGGCAAACCAGCCAAGGATGTGTTCGACCTTGGCGATGCGGTGGCTAGGGAAGGCGCCGCGGATGCCGTGGGGCTCGCGCGGAATGCGCACCATGACGGTATCGATTTTGCGGGCCTTGAGGGCGAAGTAGAACTCTTCGGTCTGGCCTATGGGGGTGCGCCAATCCTCTTCGCCGGTGATGAGCATGGTGGGGGTTTTCACCTTGTCGGCGAAGAAGAGCGGCGAATGGTCGATGTACTGCTTCGGGTTTTCCCAGGGCATGGACTTCATCCAGCGGGTCATCAGCAGGCCAATGTCGGCCGAACCGGTTTGGGTGAACCAGTTAATGACCGGGTACTGGGAGACGGCGGCGGCGAAGCGGTCGGTGCGGGTGACGATCCAGGCCGTGAGAATGCCGCCGCCGCTGCCGCCGGTGACGCAGAGCTTTTGGGGGTCGATGTAGCCTTTGGCGAGGACGGCATCGACGCCGGCCATCAGATCGCGGTAGTCATCGCCCGGGTAGCTGCCGTGGATGACGTTGGCGAAGGATTCGCCGTAGCCGGTGGAGCCGCGCGGATTGGTATAAAGCACGACGAAGCCGCGGGCGGCGTACATCTGCATCTGGTGGTTGAACTCGATGCCGTACATGGCGTGCGGTCCGCCATGGATGTCGAGGATGAGCGGGTACTTTTTGGCGGGGTCGAAGCCGGGAGGCTTGATGATCCAGCCCTGGATCGAGCGGCCATCGAAGCTGGGGTAGCGAATCTCCTCGACGGCGCCGAGCGGGTGGGCGGCCAGGAGGCTGCCGTTCGAATCGGTGAGCCGGACCGGGGCGCCGCCGGCGGCGGAGAACGTGTAAACTTCCTTTGGCTGGAGGGGCGCCGAGCCGGTGATGGCGAGTTGGCCATTGCGGGCGATGGTCATGGCTTCGGCCGCGGCGTAGGCGGTGGCGAGGCGGAGCTTGCCGTCGGTGAGCGGCTTGTAGTTGCCATCGAGGCCGAAGGAGTAGACGGCGGAGGTGCCGGCGTCTTCAACGACGGCGTAGATCGTCTTGCCGTCGGCGGCCCAGACGGGCGTGCTGACGTTGCGGTCGAGGCCCTGGGCCAGGCTGCGGGGATCGCTCCCGTCGCGGTTGGCGATCCAGAGCGAGGTGGTGTGCGCGGCGTTGCCTTGATCGACGAAGCCGAGCCAGCCGATGCGCTTGCCGTCGGGCGAGACGACGGGGTTCTGCTCGGGACCATTCGCCTGCGTGATGCGGGTGGGGCGGCCGGTGGCGGTGTCGAAGGCCCAGATGTCGTCCGGGAAGAGTTCGTGGTCGGCGTTGGCGCCGCGGGCGGCGTGGAGATAGATGGTTTTGCCGTCGGGTGCCCAGGAGGGTTCGCCGCCGTGCTGGAAATCGCCGGTCGACAGCCGGCGCGGGGCGCCGCCGGTGACGGGCACGACGAACAGGTGCGTGAAACCGCTCGGGATCAGCCCCGCGCCGCCGATGCCATCGGCCCGCCAGCGGAGGCGGGTGACGACCGAGGGCGGTTCCGCCCACTTGGCGCCTTCGGGCGCCTTGGGCATTTTGATGGACCATTCGGGCGTTCCGGCCACGCGGCGGAGAAACGCCAGTTGGGTGCCGTCCGGGGACCAGCTCAGGGCGGCGGGCGGGGTTTCGAGGCTGGTGATGGCTGTTTCCGCGCCCGTGTCCATCCAGCGGACCCAGAGCTGCGACTGCTTGAGATAGGCGAGCTTACCGCCGTCCGGCGATCAGCGGGCGAGCCGGCCGGGGCCGATGGGCCGGTGGTCCTTTCCGTCGACCGAGACCATCCAGAGCGTGTTCTCGAACCGGTCGTTGAAGCGGTCGGCGGTTTCGAGGGTGTAGACGATCCGGCGACCGTCGGGGGAGATCTGCGGCTGGTTGGGGGTGCGCCAGTCGAGGAGGGTCTCCGGGGAGAGGACGAGGGCGAGGAGCGGGAGGATCATAGGAGAAACGATTTGGGGCGGGTGAACTGGGAGAAGCCGAGGACGCTGAGCGCGACGCCGCGGCCCGAGTCCTTGACGCCGGTCCAGGCAAGGGAGGGGGCGAGGTAGTCGCAGCGGTTGTGGTAGACGGTGCCGGTGTCGAGCTGGGCGCCGATGCGGAGCGCGGCGGCCTGGTCGCGGGTCCAGATGCTGGCCGTGAGGCCGTAGGCGCTATCGTTCATGAGATGGATGGCTTCGGCCTCCGAGTCGACGGGCATGATGCCGACGACGGGGCCGAAGGTCTCTTCGGTCATGACGCGCATGGAGTGGTTGACGGCCGTAAGGATCTGGGGCGGGAGGTAGGCGCCGCCGGGGTCGGGCAGTTGGAGATGGGCGTGGGCGCCCTGGGCGATGGCTTCGGCGACCTGGGCGCGGACGAAGTCGGCGGCGGCGGGGCGGACGAGGGGGCCGAGGGTGGTGGCGGGGTCGAGCGGGTTGCCGAGCACGTATTGGCTGGTGAGCGCGACGGCGCGTTCGACGAATTCGGCGTAGACGGCGCGGTCGACGTAGATGCGCTCGACGCCGCAGCAGGATTGGCCGGAGTTGAACATGGCGCCGTCGACGAGGTTTTCAACGGCATGGGCGAGGTCGGCATCGGCGCGGACGTAGGCGGGATCTTTGCCGCCGAGTTCGAGGGCGAGGGGGGCGCGGGCGGCGGCTTCGATCTGGCGGCCGCCGGCGACCGAGCCGGTGAACGAAACGAAGCCAATACGCCGGTCGGCGACCAGGCGCAGGACGCTGTCGTGCGAGAGATGGGCGTAGCGGAGGATCTCCGGCGGCAGGGCGGCGGCGAAGCGTTCGGCGACCAGCGGCGTCTGGGCCGAGGCTTTGAGGAGCACGGCGTCACCGGCCAGAATCGCCGGGATGATGGAGTTGACGGCGCACAGGTAGGGGTAGTTCCAGGGGGCGATGGTGAAGACCACGCCCACGGGCTCTTTGCGGATGAAGCCGGCGGGGGCCGGGATGTCAGCCAGGCACTGTTCGGCGATGGAGATCATGTAGCGGGCGCGTTCGGCGAAGCCGCGGCGGATCTCGTTGGGGGTGTAGCGAAGGGGGCGGCCCATCTGCCAGGTGAGTTCGTGGCCGATGGCGTCGGCGTCGGCTTCGAACTGCGCGAGGAGCGACTGGCAGAGGGCGATGCGTTCGGCGAGGGAGAGCCGCGGCGGGGGCGCGAGCAGGGCGTCAAAATTGGTGGTCAGTTCGCGTTCGGCGTAAACGGAGCCATCGACCGGGGAGATGGTCCGTTGGATCATAGCGGTGTCGTGTAGGCCGCGGTGATGCCGCCGTCGACGAGGAACTCGGTGCCGGTGACGAAGGAGGATTCCGAGGAGGCGAGATAGAGAGCGGCCTGGGCGATTTCGCGGGCCTGGCCGAAGCGGCCCATGGGGATGTGGACGAGGCGGCGCTGCTTCTTTTCCTCGGTATTGAGGTACTTCATGAGCAGTTCGGTCTGCAGCGGGCCGGGGCAGAGAGCGTTGACGCGGATGTTTTCGCGGGCGTGAATGGCGGCCAGTTCGCGCGACATGGAGAGGACGGCGCCTTTGCTGGCGGTGTAGGCCAGCTGCGGGGTGGCGGCGCCGAGGATGGCGACGAAGGAGGCCGTGTTGATAATGGACCCGCCGCCGGCGCGGCGGAGGGCGGGGATGCCGTACTTGCAGCCGAGGAAGACACCTTTGACGTTGACGGCGAAGGTGAGATCCCAGACGTCTTCGGTGGTGGCGATGGCGTCGTCGTCATCGGCGTGGGAGATGCCGGCGTTGTTGAACAGGACGGTGAGCTTGCCGTAGGTCTGTTCGGCTTCGCGGATCATGCGTTCGCAGTCGGCGGCTTTGGAGACATCGGCCTGGACGGCGTGGACGCCGGGAATCTGGGCGGCGGCATCGCCGTTGAGGTCGACGGCGACGACGCGGGCGCCTTCGGCGAGGAACAGCAGGGCGGTCTCCTTGCCAATGCCGCTGCCGGCGCCGGTGATGAGCGCTACTTGGTCTTTCAAACGATCCATAGACTTAAATCTTCTCAAAGTAGCGGCGACGTTCCCAGTCGGTGACGGCGGCATCGAAGGCTTTTTGTTCGGAGCGGAAGAAATGGGCGTAGTGTTCGACGACTTCGGTGCCGAGGACGCGTTTGGTAAAGTCGCTGGCGGCGAACAGGTCGGTGGCCTGGCCGAGGGTGTAGGGGACGCGGGGGAGGGACTGGGCGGAGTAGACGTCGCCGAGGAAGACGGGGGGCGGTTCGATTTTGTTGACGATGCCATCGATGCCGGAGGCGAGGGAGGCGGCGAAGGCGAGGTAGGGGTTGGCATCGGCGCCGGGGATGCGGTTTTCAATGCGTAGGCTTTTGCCTTCGCCGACGACGCGGAAGCCGGCGGTGCGGTTGTCTTTGCTCCAGGCGAGGCGCGTGGGGGCCCAGGAGAGGTCTTCGTAGCGTTTGTAGGAGTTGACGGTGGGGGCGTAGAAGACCATGAACTCGGGGGCGTGGGCGATCCAGCCGCCGAGGAAGTGGCGGAAGGTATCGGCGTGCATGTCGGAGAACTGGCTCAAGCTGAGATGGAGATGGCAACTGGAACCGGCCTGGCCGTGGTGGGGTTTGGCCATGAAGGTGACGCTGATGCCGCACTGTTCGGCGATTTCCTTGAGGCACTGTTTGAAGAGGACGTGGTTGTCGGCCATCGACAGGATGTCGGAGTACCGGACGTTGACTTCGTGCTGGCCGAGGCCCCATTCGCCTTTTGAGTTTTCGACGGGGATGCCGGACTGACGGAGGTGGCGGCGGACGGCGGCGGTGAAGAACTCTTCGCGGCTGCCCTGGAGGAGGTTGTAGTCTTCGAGGTACCAGCTGAGGGGGTTGAGTTTCTGGTAGTCCTGTTCGTGGGCGGCGCGGTAGGTTTGGCGGTAGGCGAAGTATTCGAGTTCGGAGGCGGCCAGGGCGTGGTAGCCGAGGCTAGCGGCGGCGGCGATCTGCTTTTTGAGGATGGAGCGGGGGGCGACGGCGACGTGGTCGACGTCGCAGTGGACGAAGGCGGTTTGGGGCTGCCAGGTGGTGAGGCGGAGGGTATTGAGGTCGGGCAGGAGGTGGAAGTCGCCGTAGCCGAGTTCCCAGTTGGCGAAGCGGTAGCCGGGGACGGGTTGCATTTCGGCGTCGGTGGTGAGGAGGTAGTTGCAGGCGTGGGTGCCGTGGGCGGCGACGTTATCGAGGAAGAAGGAGGCGTCGAAGCGTTTGCCCATGAGTCGACCGTAGTGATCGGTGAAGGCGGCGACGACGGTTTCAACGGAACCGGCGTCGACGAGTTGTCGGAGGGAGGCGAGGTCGAGATGGGCCATGGTGCTGCCAGGGTATCACTCGACAGGAATAAAGTAAATCTCAGCGCGCCGCTATCAGATAACTGTAAACAAGTTGGCGTTTCCAATTTTTTTAGAAAAATTTTCTCTCTTGTTTTCAATCACTTATAAAAATTTGTTGTCACTCCTGTGCCGAGTGTGCTAATACTGAAACTGGTAGTTTTGGAGGACACAAACATGAACATCCGACCACTGCACGACCGCATTGTCGTGAAACGCATTGAAGAGAAAGAGACTGTTCTGAACGGAATCATTATTCCGGACAGTGCCAAAGAGAAGCCGCAGGAAGGCGAAGTTGTTGCCGTGGGCAATGGCAAGCGTCTGGACAACGGCTCTGTTGTGCCGCTCGAACTGAAGGCTGGCGACCGCATCCTGTTTGGGAAGTACTCCGGCAGCGACATCAAGGTTGACGGCAACGAATATCTGATCATGCGCGAGGACGAAGTCCTGGGCGTGATCGCGTAGTAACGGACGCTAACGAGGAGTAACAGACATGGCTGCAAAACAGATTGTTTATTCGGAAAATAGCCGCCAGGCCATCCTGCGCGGGGTGAATCAGCTTGCTGACGCGGTGAAGGTGACCCTCGGCCCCAAGGGCCGGAACGTGGTGCTCGAGAAGAAGTTCGGCGGGCCGACGATCACCAAGGACGGCGTGACCGTAGCCAAGGAGATCGAACTCTCGAATCCGCTCGAGAACATGGGCGCCCAGATGGTGCGCGAAGTGGCGTCGAAGACGTCCGACATCGCGGGTGACGGCACGACGACCGCGACCATTCTGGCGCAGGCGATCTACCGGGAGGGCGTGAAGGCCGTGGCGGCCGGCGCGAACCCGATGGCTCTGAAGCGCGGCATCGAGAAGGCGGTTGAGGTTTGCATTGGGGAAGTGAAGTCGATGGCGACCAAGGTTTCCAACGACGAGAAGATTGCGCAGGTAGGGACGATTTCGGCCAACGGCGACGCGACGATCGGCACCATCATTGCGGAAGCGATGAAGAAGGTCGGCAAGGACGGCGTGATCACAGTCGAAGAGTCCAAGACGATGAACACCGAACTGCAGACCGTTGAGGGCATGCAGTTTGACCGCGGCTACCTGAGCCCGTACTTCGTCACCGACGCCGACCGGATGGAAGTCGTGATGGAAGACCCCTTCATCCTGATCTACGAGAAGAAGATCAGCAACATGAAGGATCTGCTGCCGGTGCTCGAGCAGGTGGCCCGGGGCGGCCGTCCGCTGCTGATCATCGCCGAGGAAGTGGAAGGCGAGGCGCTGGCCACTCTGGTGGTGAACAAGCTCCGCGGCACGCTGAACTGCGCGGCCGTGAAGGCTCCTGGCTTCGGTGACCGGCGGAAGGCGATGCTTGAGGACATCTCGATCCTGACGGGTGGCAAGGCCATCATGGAAGACATCGGGATCAAGCTCGAGGGCGTTCGTCTAGAGGATCTGGGCCGCGCCAAGCGGGTCACGATCGACAAGGACAACACGACGATCATCGACGGCGCGGGCGATTCGGCTGGCATCGAGGGCCGCATCAAGCAGCTGCGTAACCAGATCGAGGACACCACCTCCGACTACGACCGGGAGAAACTGCAGGAACGCCTGGCGAAGCTGGCCGGCGGCGTGGCGGTGATCAAGGTCGGCGCGGCGACCGAGACCGAGATGAAGGAAAAGAAGGCCCGCGTTGAAGACGCTCTGCACGCCACCCGTGCGGCCGTCGAAGAGGGCATCGTTCCCGGCGGCGGCATTGCGCTGCTCCGTTCGGCTTTGGCGCTGGCTGGTCTGAAAGTCCCCGGCGACGAGCAGATCGGCGTCGACATCATCAAGCGCTCCTGCGAAGAGCCGATCCGGCAGATCTCGGGCAACGCCGGGTTTGAAGGCGCGATCGTCATCGAGAAGGTGCGGGAGAATGCGAACGCCAACTTCGGCTTCAACGCCGCTTCGGGCGAGTACGAGGACCTGCTGGCGGCGGGCGTCATCGACCCGGCGAAGGTGACTCGTTCGGCCCTGCAGAACGCCGCTTCGATCAGCGCCCTGATGCTGACCACCGAAGCGATGATCTGCGAGATCCCCGAGAAGAAGGCGGCTCCGGCTCCGGGTGGTCACGATCACGGCCCCGGCGGCATGGACTACTAAACCTGGTCCTGCCTCCTGGCAAGGAAAAAGGCCCTGGGCGAAAGCTCAGGGCCTTTTTTTCGTTCTGCGATAGGATCAGCTGTTGGCGAGGCGGGGCAGCGATTCCGTGAACGGGGGATAGGCTACGCCCTTTTCGGTAATGATGCCGGCGACGTAGCGGTTCGGGGTGACGTCGAAGGCAGGGTTCTGGACGGCGATGCCTTCCGGGGCCACGGGGACGCCGTAGACCTCGGTCACCTCTCGTGAAGAGCGCTCTTCGATGGGGATCTGGTCGCCGCTCGAGAGGGTGAGGTCGAGGGTAGAGATGGGCGCGGCGACATAGAAGGGCACGCCGTTCTCTTTGGCGAGGACGGCGACGCCGTAGGTGCCGATTTTATTGGCGACGTCGCCGTTGCCGGCGATGCGGTCGGCGCCGACGACGACGCAACCGATGCGGCCGGACTTGAGGAAGTGGCCGGCCATGTTGTCGGTGATGAGGGTGGTGGGGATACCGTCTTCCTGCAGCTCCCAGGCGGTGAGACGGGCGCCCTGGAGGAACGGACGGGTCTCGTCGGCGAAGACGTCGATCTTTTTACCGGCCGCGACGGCAGCGCGGATGACGCCGAGCGCGGTACCGTAGCCGGCGGTGGCGAGGGCGCCGGCGTTGCAATGGGTGAGAACGGTTTTGCCGTCGGGCACGAGGGGGGCGCCGTGGGCGCCGATGGCCATGCAAATGGCAACGTCTTCCTCCTTCACGCGTCTGGCTTCCGCCACGAGCGCGGCGGCGATGTCCGCACGGGGCTGCCCGATGAGGGCAGCGTGGAGCCGGCGCATGCGCTCGATGCCCCAGAACAGGTTGACGGCCGTGGGTCGGGTGGCGGCCAGGGTGGAGCAGATGAGGTCGAATTCGTCCTCGCTGCGCTCGACGCCGATGGCGACGCCCATGGCGGCGGCGACGCCGATGGCGGGGGCGCCGCGGATGATCATCGTCTTAATCGCGTCGGCCACTTCGCCGTAGCTGCGGCAGGTGACAAAGACCGTTTCGCGCGGCAGGCGGGTCTGGTCGATCATGACGACCCCTTCCGCTGTCCATTCAATTGTTTCGACCATTCAGGATGAAGCCTCCGGACATTGCAAGATTATAAGTACAGTGGGTGAGCGTGGCGGCGGCGGTACCGGACTGCAGGCGCAGCCAGCCAAAGACGAGACCGGCGACGGTCAACAGGAGCAGATGTTGCCAGCTCCAGGAGTATTGGGGCCCGTGGATGAGGGCGAAGGGCACGCTGGTGAGCGCGAGCGCCGCCGCCGGCCCGAAGCTGCGGGCGGCGACGGGCAGCACCAGGCCGCGGAAGAAAAGCTCTTCGCAGACGGGGCCGAAAGTGACGGCGAACAGGAAGAAGGCTACCCGCTGGATGGGGTCGGCCAGGAGTTGATCGATCAGCGGCATTTTGACCTCTTTGGCCTGGAGGGCCCAGCCGGCGGCGCCCACAAAGAGGGTGAGAAGGGGGCCGTAGGCGAGGAAGCGCCAGGGGCGGGCTGGGAGGACGAAGCCGAGGCTGCGCCAGAACGGCTGCTTGTGGCGGAGGCGGAAGGTGTAGGATGCCGCGGCGAGCCAGAGGAGGTAGGCGAGAAACTGCGAGGGCATGGCCGACTGGACAGGTGTCGGCTTGACGCCGAGGACGAAAACGGCGAGCAGGATGGCGCCGGCGGTCAGGGCGAAGGCCGGCAGGATGGCGCCGAGTGTTAACAAAACATCCACCCAGCCCCAGAAGGGGGCGCGGGAGGCGGAGGGGGGAGGCGGAGGGGGCTTCATGATGGGAGAACCCTGGCCAGCGCCCGGGCGGTGTGGCTCTTTTTGCTGCGGCGCAGCTGCTCCGGGGTGCCGGTGGCGACAATCGTTCCGCCGCGTTCGCCGCCTTCGGGGCCCAGGTCGATGATCCAGTCGGCAGCTTTCATGATATCGAGATGGTGTTCGATGATGACGACGGTGTTGCCGAGGTCGACGAGTTTGTTCAGGACGTCGAGGAGGCGGCGGACGTCTTCAAAGTGCAGCCCGGTGGTGGGCTCGTCGAGGATGTACAGCGTCTTGCCGGTTTGGCGGCGGCTGAGCTCCTTGGCGAGTTTGATACGCTGGGCTTCGCCGCCCGACAGGGTGGTAGAAGATTGACCGAGGTGGATATAGTCGAGCCCGACGTCGTGGAGCGTCTGTAGCTTTTGAAAAATGGGGGGGAAGTTTTCGAGGATCGGCAGCGCTTCTTCAACGGTGGCGGCGAGGAGGTCGGCAATGGAATGGCCCTTGAACTTCACGGCGAGGGTCTCGGCGTTGTAGCGTTTGCCGCGGCAGACGTCGCAGGTGACGTAGACATCGGGCAGGAAGTTCATCTCGATACGCTTGAGGCCATCGCCCTGACAGGCTTCGCAGCGGCCGCCTTTGACGTTGAAGCTGAAGCGGCCGGGCTTGTAACCGCGCTCCCGCGATTCGGGTAACATGGCGAATAAGTCGCGGATGGGAGCGAACAGGCCGGTGTAAGTTGCGGGGTTAGAGCGCGGGGTGCGGCCGATGGGGGACTGATCGATTTCAATTACTTTGTCGATGAGTTCGGCGCCGCGCACGGCGCGGTGCATGCCGGGTTCGGCGCGGGAGCCATAGACATGGCGGGCGAGCGAGCGGTACAGGATATCGTTAATCAGCGTGGATTTGCCCGAGCCGCTGACGCCGGTGACGACGGTAAGGGTACCGAGGGGAAGTTCGAGGGTGACGTCTTTGAGGTTGTTCTCGCAGGCGCCTTCAATGACGATCCTCTGGCCGCTGCCGGGCCGGCGGGCGGCGGGGACGGGGATGGTGCGTTTGCCGCTGATGTACTGCCCGGTGAGTGATTCTTTGTTGCGCTCGACCTGTTTGGCGGTACCGGCGGCGACGACATGGCCGCCGAGGCGTCCGGCGCCGGGGCCGAGATCGATGACGTAGTCGGCACGGCGGATGGTGTCTTCGTCGTGTTCGACAACGAGGACGGTATTGCCTAAGTCTCTCAATTTAAACAGCGTTTCCAGCAATCGCTCGTTGTCGCGCGGGTGCAGGCCGATGGAGGGTTCGTCGAGCACGTAAAGAACGCCACGGAGTTTCGAGCCGATCTGGGTGGCGAGGCGAATGCGCTGGGCCTCGCCACCGGAGAGCGTGGCGGCCGAGCGGTGGAGGCTGAGATAGTCGAGCCCGACGGCCAGCAGGAAGGCGAGCCGGTTTTCAATCTCTTCGCGAATGCGGCCGGCGATGAGCGTCTCGCGTTCGCCGAACTGCCAGGTGCGGGCGGTTTCCAGGGCCCGGGCCACGGGCATGGCGGTAAGTTCGGCGATGGAGACGTTCTTTACGCGCACGGCGAGCGAGGCGGGTTTCAGCCGCAGCCCCTGGCATTCTCGGCAAGGGACGGGCGACATATACTGCATGAGTAACTCGGCGTAACCCGGGCCGGCGTCGGCATAGATCCCGTCTAGAATCTTGAGGATACCCGGGAACTTGTCGCCGCCGTGCAGCAGCAGTTTCTGCGTGGCCGCCGGTAACTCGTCGAACGGCTTGGCGAGATTGATCTTCAGCCGCTTGGCCACCTCTTCGAGCCGGTGGTTCATGACGCTGGTGCCCGAGGCGGCGCCGAGGCCGCCTTCAAGCAGCGGCTTCGCGGGGTCGAGGATGACCTTGTCGGGATCGAAGCTCCATTTCGAACCGAGGCCGTTGCAGGCGGGGCAGGCGCCGAAGGGGCTATTGAAAGAGAAGCTGCGAGGTTCGGGCAGGGGCACGCTGATGCCGCAATCGGGGCAGGCGAGTTTTTTTGAAAACATGCGCTCTTCGCCGTTGACGATGGCCACGAAGACGAGGCCGTCGGCGAGCTTCATGGCCGTTTCAATGGAGGCTTCGAGGCGTTTTTCGATGCCGGGCTTGACGAGCAAGCGGTCGACGACGACTTCGATGGAGTGATTCTTGCGCTTGTCGAGGGGGATATCCTCGTCGAGCGAGCGGAGCTCGCCATCGATGCGCGCCCGGACGAACCCCTGGCGCAGATACTTTTCGAGCTCTTTGCGGTACTCACCCTTGCGGCCGCGGACGACCGGGGCGAGAATCATGACGCGCTCTTCGGTCCGCAGATTCATGATCTGGTCAAGAATCTGCGCCGTCGACTGAGCGGCGATGGGTACCTGACAGTTGGGGCAGTGGGGAACGCCGATGGAGCTATAGAGGAGGCGCAGGTAGTCGTAGATTTCGGTGACGGTGCCGACGGTAGAACGGGGACTGCGGTTGGTGGTTTTCTGCTCGATGGAGATGGCCGGGGAGAGGCCATCGATGGAATCGACCTCGGGGCGCTCCATCTGGTCGAGGAACTGACGGGCGTAGGGCGAGAGGGTTTCGACGTAGCGGCGCTGGCCTTCGGCGTAGATGGTGTCGAAGGCGAGAGAGGACTTTCCGCTACCCGAAAGTCCTGTGATGACGGTAAGGGTATTCCTGGGTATCTCGACGCTGATGTTGCGGAGATTGTGCTGACGGGCTCCGTGAACGGTAATGCGATCGATCATGAATTCTTGACGCTCTCCATCTTCGTTTTGGCCCAATCGACGAGGCGGCGAATTGGCGGAAAGTAGTCCGCCAGGATCACGAGGCCAGGGATCAGAAAGATCCAGCCGGGCATAATCGGCAGAATCAGGCCGATAACCCCAACAATTACGAGGCCTATGCCGGAGGCGATGCGGAGGATAGCGCGCAAAGGGAAACCAACACCGATTGTAGCAACCTCGGCGCTGAGGGCATTTTCGGGCCCGGCCCCTAGGGGAATTCCCAGACTAGTACTGCATCTAAAGCAGCATAACTTAGGGACTCGGTCTATTGACCGTTCTAGGCAATTAGCCTTAGTCTGGAACAGTTGTGAGCGAACAAAGAAAAACCAAAAGATTCGAGATTCAGCTGCCGTTGGAGCTAGTACGGGCAGGCAGCGAACCAGTCTCGCGCGCGGGAGAAACGCGCAACATGAGTTCGGGCGGGGTGCTGTTCACGTCCGAAGCGGAGATGCCGGTGGGCGATGCGATTGAGTACTTGGTGACGTTGCCGAGCGCGATGGCAGGCAACCCGGTGCGTCTTCGCTGCATGGGCAAGGTGATTCGGAACCAGGGATTGCAATCGGTCGAACAGCCGGCGGTGCGCCGGCCGTTTACCGTGGCCGCGACGCTCGAACGCTACGAGTTCATCCGCGGCAAGTAACCGGCTTGTTTTCCGGGGCGGCTTAGGCGAAACTAAAGCGAAGCCGTCACGTATGAACCTGACCCTAGGGTTTCCTGATCCCACTGCTTCGCTCAACCGTCCCGCGGGGCTTGATGGGGCGGTGGTTCGCTTCCAGGAATGGATGGAGGCGGAGAACTCCCCGATTCGTTCGATTCAGCATCAGCCGGCGCGGGAGGCGGTGACGGCGCCGCTGCCGGAGACGGTAGCGGGCGAGTTGCGGAAGGCCCTGGCGGAGCGGGGGATTGAAGATCTTTACTCGCATCAGGACGAGGCGTTCGGCCATGTGGCGGCAGGTCGGAATGTGGTGGTGGTGACGCCGACCGCGTCCGGTAAAACTCTTTGCTACAACCTTCCGGTGTTGAACCGGCTGGCGGTGGAACCGGGCGCGCGTGCGATGTACCTGTTTCCTACCAAGGCGCTCGCCGAGGACCAGCTGCAGGAGTTTCAGCGGACGGTGGACGGCATGGGCCTGCCGATCAAGGCCTTTACCTATGACGGCGACACTCCGTCCGATGCCCGGCGGGCGATCCGGGAGCGGGCCAACGTGGTGTTCACCAACCCGGATATGCTGCACAGCGGCATTTTACCGCACCACACCAAGTGGGCGAAGGCGTTTGAAAACCTGCGTTATTTCGTCATTGACGAGCTGCACTACTACCGGGGCGTGTACGGCTCGCATCTGGCGAATATTCTGCGTCGGCTGCGGCGCATCTGCGAGTTTTACGGTTCGACGCCGCAGTTCATCTGTTGTTCGGCGACCATCGCGAACCCGCGGGAGTTGGCCGAGGCGTTGGGCGAGGTGCCGTTTTCGCTGGTTGATCAGAACGGGGCGCCGCAGGCGGAGAAGTATTTTGTGTTTTACAACCCGCCGGTGGTGAACCGGGAGTTGGGGATTCGGCGGAGCTATCTGCACGAGTCGCGGCGGATTGCGCTTGAGTTTCTTGACCGTGGTCAGCAGACGCTGGTATTTACCAACAACCGGCTGGCGACGGAGGTACTGACGAAGTATTTGAAAGACGCGGCCGAGAAGTTGCCTGCACTGCGGGGGCGGGTGAGTGGCTATCGCGGGGGCTATCTGCCGCGGGAGCGGCGGGAGATTGAGAAGCAGATCCGATCGGGCGAGGTGCGGGGGGTGATTGCGACGAATGCGCTCGAACTGGGAGTGGACATTGGCTCGCTGGATGCGATTGTGATGGCGGGTTATCCGGGCACAATCGCCTCGACGTGGCAGCGGGCGGGACGGGCGGGGCGGCGGGGCCGCTTGTCGATCGCGGTGCTGGTGGCCTCGAGTGCGCCGCTCGATCAGTATATTATCGAGCATCCGGAGTACTTTTTCGGGCGTCCGCCGGAGTCGGCGCACATCAACCCGAACAATCTGGAGATCTTGCTGAACCATATGAAGTGCGCGGCGTTTGAGCTGCCGATACGCGATGGGGAGCGGTTTGGGGCGGTCGAGACGGGCGAGATGTGCCGATTTCTCGAGGAGTTAGGGCTGCTGCACCACTCCGGACAGACTTGGCATTGGACTTCGGACACCTATCCGGCAGATGCGGTGTCACTGCGGGCGGTGACGAGCGATAACTTTGTGGTGATCGACGTGACGCGGCAGAATGCGGTGATCGCCGAGGTCGATTTTCCGTCGGCGCTGACGACGTTGCACGAAAAGGCGATCTATCTGCACGATGCGCGGCAGTTTCAGGTGGAAAAGTTCGATTACGAGGGGCGGAAGGCGTATGTGCGGGCCGTCGATTGCGACTATTTTACGGACGCGATTGATTACACGCAGGTAAAGATACTGAACGAGTTCGGGCAGGAGGGGCAGGCGTTCTGGGGTGAGGTGCGGGTGAACCGGCAGATTGTCGGCTTCAAGAAAGTGAAGTTTTATACGCTTGAGAACGTGGGGGCGGGCAATCTTTCGATGCCCGAGCAGGAGATGCACACGACCTCTTTCTGGCTCCATTTCCCGGCGGCGTTTTTGGCGCATTTTGCCGGGTATACGCCGACAGAGAAGCAGAATGGCCTGGTGGGTCTGGGAAATGCGCTGCGGGCAGTGGGTGCCTTATTGCTGATGTGTGATCCACGGGATCTGGCGGTTGCTTTCACCGAGGATGCGACCGGGGGCTTGCGGGAGTGGGAGCCGAATCTGTATCTGTACGATACCTACCCGGGGGGCATGGGAGGAAGCGAACCGCTGTTCCGGCAGCACCGACGCCTGGTGGAGACGGCGCGGGACCTAATTACGGCTTGTCCGTGCGAATCGGGGTGCCCGAGTTGCGTGGGGCCGGTGGGTGAGGTAGGCGAGAAGGGGAAAGAGGTTGCGCTACAGATAGCAGGGGAGTTGTTAGCCCACGGCGGGGAGCTGAGCGCCGGATAGAACCTTCTTGTTCCGGGTACAAATCAGCAGGCGCTGGTCAGGAGAGTCCAACGCCTGCTGGAGCTCCACGTGAAACCAAGGACGAAGCAGGCTTTCCACATGACGATTCGGCACTGTGAGGAGGAGAAGCCCCCCGGGACGCAACACTCGCGCAATCTCCGCCACGAGTCTCTCGGGGGAATCACACTGGTCCAGTTGGCGAAAACACGAGACCGAATCGACGCTCCCGAAGCCCTCTCTCAACGGAAGCGCTATCGGATGTGTAATTGCCAGTCTGGGTTGCCTCACGGCGACTTCTCCTGCCCGTGAGGGAGCAAGTCGCGGGCCAAACTGTAACTGGTTGCAAATGCAGTAACCCAAGGAAAGTTGCTGCGCGCTGCCGGGCAGTAGCAGCGCGCAGTGGAGCATTTGAGGCAGTTTATTTAGACATGCGGCTCGAGTATTTATTGAGATTGGCCAAGAGCCGGGCGGCGGCGGCCGGGGCGGGGACGTCGCCGTAGACGATCTGCTCGTTTTTCATCCGGTTATTCCCGTACAGATCGCCGATTGCGTCACTGTCGGCGCGGACGGTGCTGCCCTTGAGCGACACGCCAGCGAAGGCGCCGCGGGAGCGGGAGTAGGTAAGAATTTCGGCGCGCATGGTAACATCGGTCTCGGCGGAACTGGTCCGGCCTACGGGACCGGCCGCGGCCGAAGCCTCGCCGCCCACGGCGAACTTACTGCTCTTGATCAGGCGCTCGGCGCCGCGGGCGTTCATGATGAGCATGACTACATCGGTCTCTGATCCGCCGATCTGGAAGCCGACCGAGCCTCCTTCGACTCGGATGGGCGCCGGGGCGCTCCATCCCTGACCGCTAGCCTTGCGGCAGGACGCAAAGCCCCTGCCGAATTGGCCTCCGACGACAAAGGCACCTTTTTTCATGCCGGGCACGATCAAGGCGCAATGCGCTTTGTCCATCAGGTCCTGGGGAATGGCTTTGTCTTTGACCGCCATGACCTCTTCGAGGACCGTGGCGGCCTGGTTTAATCGGTCAGCGTGGGATGAGGGGGCTTGGCCGCAAACAAGGCCCGAGAGCGCCAGTGCCGATACGAGTGAACGAACAATCATCATGCCTTTAAGATGGCATGGATTGGGCCTCCCGCACAGACCAACCCGAAAAGGAGTACTAATCCTTAATATTGACGATCTTGGCGATCATGATCTTGTCGCCTTTGATTTCGCCGGAGATCATGACTTTGCCGTCGATGTGCTTTTTGGCGAGGTCGGCGTCGGAGACCTGATAGACCTTGTTATCTTTTTCGGTCACAAAGACGGGGGCGGCCCCGTTTTTGATGCAGCGGTCGGCGCATTCGCGCTCGGCTTTACCGGAACCGGCGTTGCCGGCGCCACAGGTGGAGTCGCTGATCCACCCTTTCCAGTCCGCTGCCGAAACGCCAGTCGCCAGGGCGGCCGTCAAGGCAAGAAGCGAGAAGTTCCGTTTGATCATGGTTGCAGAATGCTCCTGCGGACATTGTGGCATGAATTGGATTCGGAAACATCCGGGGACACATTCGCTCAAGGACGGCCCATTTTCGCCGATAGACTTTTTAGGTGGGCGAAATTCTGGAGTGAGCCATGGGTCTTGAACCAATTCGTTTTTCCGGCGTCAGCAGCTATTCGGCGGACTTTCAGAAGATTCTCGACCGAACGGTAGCGATTGGCGCCCAGCCCATTAACGCCATTCAGCGCGACCAGACCAAGCTGGTGCAGCAGCGGACGCTGGCGGTGGGGATTCAGACTTCGGCGGAGGCGTTGAAGAAGGCGGTCAGTGATTTAGGAGATCTGGGGCGATCGCGCGCGGTAGGGGGAGTCTCGTCGAACAGCTCGAAGGTGAGTGTTGGTGCGGTCACGGCCACCACTCCGGCAACGTACACGATTTCGGACGTGACGTCGCTGGCCCGTTCTTCCTCGGCGACATCGGCCGGGTATGCGTCCTCGACGACGGGCACTGTCTCTTTGAGCGGCAACGTCCGGCTAGGATTTGCAGGCAAGGAGTTTGACATCTCTCTTAGCGCGCAGGAGAACACCCTGACAGGGCTGCGGGACAAGATAAACGCCCTGGGCGCGGGCGTAACGGCGTCGATTTTGACGACAGGGTCGGGAGAAACGCCCTACTACCTGTCGTTGACTTCGACCACCTCGGGCGAAAAGCCGATCACGTTGACTTCCGATCCATCCGGCGCCAACACCGATCTGCTGGTAAGCAGAGACAACGGTTCGAACGCCAACTTCAAGATCAACGGGGTTGCGGTTTCCAAAAACAGCAATCTGGTAAACGACGTGGTGAGTGGCGTAACGTTCACGCTGGGCGGAACGACCTCGGCCGGAGAGACGGTCAGCGTGACGCTATCGAGCAACCGGAGCAGTTTGGCCGCACGTCTGGGAAGTTTCGTGACGGCCTATAACGGGACGAGGGAGTTGGTGGATGCCCAGATTGGGAGCGCTGCCGGACTCCTGACGGGCAGCTCTATCGTCCGCGACACCGGGGGGCTGCTTACGCAGATTTCCGGATACGGAGGCACGGGTAGCATTAAGAGTCTGTCCGGTCTTGGCGTCACCTTCGGCAAGGATGGGAAGGCGAGCTTTGACCAGTCGGCCTTTGACGCGTTTAGCGAGACCCAGATTCAGAGCGCGTTCGAATTCCTGGGCTCGTCGACGACGGGCTTTGGGGCGATGCAGGCGAAGGTATCGCAGATCAGCGACCCGGTAACGGGCGTGATTGCCAACGAAACGGCGCGGATGGACGAGACCGACAAACGGCTATCGGCGCAGGTGGCGACGCTCACGGAACGTCTTGAGAACATGCAACGGGTCGCCTCGGAGCGGTTGCAAGCGGTTGACGCGATCCTCGGCAGCCTCGCTTCGCAGAAAAGCGTTGTCGAGGCAAGCGTGAAGAGCATGCAGTTAGTAACGTTTGGCAAAAACGAAGGGTAGCGGAGATGCGCACTCTCTTTTCACAGATTGCGGTGTTTGATGAATGCCTTCTGGCCATCCCGTTTGGCGCTGAAACGGAGGCGTTGCCCCTGCTCGCACTGCGCGGTGAACTGGTTGCCTTGGTCGCCGCCGGGCCCATGGCCGCGGAAGACGCCGAACCTCTGCACCGACTCGAGGTCTCTACTCTAGCTCTGCAAGAGCGCTACGCGCACATCCGGCGTCGTTTGGCGGCTGAAATCGGTGAGAGCGGGTCGCACCGGCAGTTCCTTGAAACGCTCGCGGATTCCCTGGAGCCGGCGGCGCCAAGCGACAGGATTTTCGCCTAGTACTTCTCCAAAACAGTACCAATTCAACGCCTCGCCTGAAGTAGTTCACAGGCAATTCAAAAAATTGAGAATTTCCTGTAAGTTATTGCTTAAAAGACGCTTATTCCTGTTTCACGGGAGTGCGGAAACGAACCCAAAGTTCGGAATCGCTTCCTTGACTGCTACATTCGAGGCGTGATGAAACGCAACTTCGCAACGCCTAACGAACCGCTGTTCCTGCCGATGACCGAACAAGGGGCGCCGTCCTCCTTGTGGGGAGATATCGTACCCGCGATGGTAAGCGAGTCTCCAGCTACCGATCTCGCACTTGGCCCGCCGCCTATCTCCGCCGTAGAGCTGGTGCGACAGTTTGTGAATCACGCCGTCTTCGGCCAGCCGTTACCAGCGCCGTGCCACGCCCATCCGAAAACCGGCGGCCTGCTTTCCGATCCCGCGCCCCGGCAATGGCAGCCCGGCAGCGACTGGACCTCGGCGGCTTCCGAACGCAGCGCCCGCTACGCTACCGTATACGCCCGCACCTCGCTGGCGCTACAAACGGCGATGCGGGAGTGGATTCCCTCGCTGTACTTCGATCATCCGAGCCGCCTCGAAGATCTCGAGCTGGCGCAGGGCATGATCGGGTGGCGGGCATCGCGGCCCGCCGTCGGCCAGCATGTCGACCGGCTGTGTTGTGACGTTCTCGATCCGGATATGATGGATCGCTGCTTTTTCTGGGTGGAACGGAACATTCGTCCGGTGCTGCGGACGCTGCTGCCCGTGTCGGAGAAGTTGGATGCGAAGCGTCGGGCGTACTTCGATCCTCGCTACGCCAAACGGATCCTGGCGCGGCTGCGATGCGCCCAGCGCGGTTTCCAGATGATTCTGAAGGCGGAAGAGGATATCATTACCCAACTGGTCAAGCTGGCGTCCGCAACACCGCAGTGGCGCATCAAAGCCCAGCGGCTCCCGCGGCAAACCGCCATCGAGGTTGACCGGGGTGTGGAAAGGGCCATGGCGACCGTGGAAGCGCGCCTCCGGCGCATCATGCCACACGGCGATGTGGCAACCACCATGCGCATGGTGGTGATCGTTCTGACGAACTCATTTGCCGAAGCGCAGGCCGACAGCCAGAACAAGGCGGCTTGACACCTTCGTCCGCGATCTGCGATACCCAAAGATCACCCCCCATAAGGATCACCGCCATGATGAACGCCGCCGAATTCGCGAATATTGCCAAGGCGGAGAACGACTTCTGGTGGTATCGCGGCATGCGGCGGATCCTGCTCGGCCTGCTCGATGAGAGTACGCGCAATCGGAAGTTCCGGCGCGTCGCCGAGATCGGCTCCGGCACGGGACACTTCGCGCTCGCCCTGCAACAGCGGTATGGCTGGCCTCTCTATCCGCTCGACCTCGGCTGGGAGGGCCTTGAGTTTGGCCAGTCGCTTGGGGTGCAGCGCATGGTGCAGGCCGATATGTGCCAGCTGCCCTATCGCGACGAGGCCTTTGACGCCCTGGTTTCGATGGACGTTATCGTACACCTGCCCCGGGGCCGCGAAGACGAACCGATGGCTGAGTTTGCCCGCGTCCTGCCGCCCGGCGGATTCCTCGCCCTGCGCGTGTCGGCGCTCGACATTCTCCGCAGCCACCACTCTGTTTTCGCGCACGAGCGCCAGCGCTTCACCAAAAGCCGGCTGCTCGCCCTGGCCGAGCGGCACGGCTTCCGAACGCTGCGCTGCAGCTACGCCAACTCGCTGCTGCTGCCGGTAGCGCTCTTCAAATTCCGCGTCGTCGAACCGCTGTGCGGCGGCGAACCCTCGAGCGGCGTCGAACCCGTCGCGCCGTGGCTGGACCGCCTGCTGTACGCCCCGCTCGCCGCCGAAGCGGCCCTGCTCAGCCGCGGCATCAATCTACCGCTCGGCCAATCGCTGATTCTGCTGGCTGAGAAGCGGTAAAGAGCCACTCCTGCCAAACGCCTTCGAGCGGGTAGTAAAGCCCCAGCCGGATTGGCCGGTCTTCGAGGGACGCCAGTAGCGTCCCGTAACGCTGCAACTGCTCCTGGTAAGCCTCGGCGGCCGTTCCGGTTTTGTAATCGATGATCCAGCGGGTTCCCTCGGCATCGACGAAGGTGCGGTCGAGCACGCCGCTTACGCGCTTGCCTTCTACGAGACCGGTCAGCGCCCATTCATTGCGGGCCTCGGCATGCGGGCCCAGAATCCATTGACCCCGTTCGCTGGTCAGAGTCGCCCGCAGCGCGGCCAGGCAGCGGGTGACGCCTTCGGCCGGCAGGTGCGCGGCGAGAAAAGGCGTGGCTTCGGCGAGGCGGGCCACCGGCCAGGCCGCGAGCCCTTCGCGGGCGATGCGCTGCAGCACACGGTGCGCCAGGGTGCCCACGGCGCGCACCTCCCAGCCGGCCGTCTCCTCCCGGGTCTCTTCGACGGCGTCGACCTCCTCCGTCCGGGGCCACGGCATCTCCGGCGGCGGCGCCGGGGTGACCCAGGAAGCCGGGAGCCGGCGCAGAACCTGACGCGGCGCCGCCGCCACCGGGGACACAACCGGCTGCAGCACCGGCGTCAGGGTCGTCTCGAGCAGATGCCCTAACGTGCCTTTGCGCAGTTTTCCGTGGACGAACAGGAACAGCCGCCGCTTCGCCCGTGTGCAGGCGACGTAGAGCAACCGGGCCATCTCGTGGCCGGTGCGAGTCTTATCGTACTCGCGCAGATACTCGTAGACCGGATCGCGTTCGGCCCCGGTTTCGCGGATGCAGCCAAGCAGAAGCTCGTCTTCCGCCATGCGCCAACGCAGCAGGCTCGGCTGGTCGTTGCCACTTGATCGGTGGAGCTCGGGCAGGATCACGACATCGAATTCGAGACCTTTGGCTTTGTGCATCGACAGAATCTGAATCCGCCCGTCGGCCAGGGGGTCGGGCTGCGCGAAGAGCCGGCCGAGCGCGGTGGTCAGATCGGCGGTGGGATCAAAGCCGTCGAGCAGGGTGAAGAAGGCGGCGGCGTCTTCGTGCTCCTCGGCGGTGATGAGGGTGGCGGGACCGCCCAGGGTGAGCCAGAGCTGCTCCACTTGCCGGCGCAGCGAGCCGCGCTGCCGTCCGCGCCGCGCGGCGTCGAGGGCCGCCACCACGCGTGCGGGCAGCTCCCCGGCGGCCAACTGCGTCAGGGTGGCGCCGGCCCAGGGCGCACGGCAGACGGCTAGGTAGGCGGTGCGATCCTCCGGATGCAACAGGGCGCGGGTGAGCGCTTCGAGGTCGCGTACGGCGCTCCGTTCGCCGAGCGTATCGAGGTCGACGGCCTGGTAGCGAATGCCCCGCCGCTGCAACTCTGCCATCACGGGCGTGGCGTGGCTCTTGTTCCGGACGAGGATAGCGATGGTCTGCTGCGGGTGCGCCTCGACGACGTCGGCGATTTCGACCGCTCCGCCCCAGCGGGGTTCGACGCGGCAGTCCGGATACTCCCGCGTGGCCTCACTCGCGGCGTAGGGTACGGCGCCGGTCTCCACCTCGACGGCCGGGGCGAGCACGGACGGGAACACCGTGTTGAACCAGCCGATCAGTTCGCGGTCGGAGCGGAAGTTGCGGTTCAATTGGGCGAACTCGAGCGGCAGATGGCCCAGCCCCTCGGCGGCCGCGCGCAGAAACAGCCCGACATCGGCTTCACGGAAGCCGTAGATGGACTGCATCGGGTCGCCCACCAGAAACAGCGTCCGCCCATCGCCGGGCACCCACTCGGCGGTCAGGCGCCGGAGGATCTCGTACTGCGAGGCGGAGGTGTCCTGGAACTCGTCGACGAGCAGGTGTTCGATCCGGGCGTAGAGCGCCTCGGCGAGCGGGGTGGGCGACTCCGGCAGCCCCAGGGCGAGCATGGCGGCCATGGGGACTTCGGCGTGGTCGGTTTGGCGCCGGGCCTGAAAGAGCAGCTTCAGTTCGGCTGCGGCCCGCTTCAGCACCTCAAGAATGGAGGCGATGATCTCCCACTGCGCGTCGGTCAGTTCGGTGGGTGGCAGCGGTTTAGCGATGAGGGCTTCGAACTCCGGGGAGGCGCCGCAGGCCTTGGCCCATTTGCGACTGACGGTGCCGGACTTGGTCAGCGCCGCGGCCTGCACGGCGGGCCAGTCCTCCGGGATGCTGCTGGGCGCGGCGGCGGCGAGTTGGGCGAAGTGGCGGTCCGCCACGGCGCGCAGGGCGCGTTCAATGCCGGCGCGGTCGATGTGCAGGTGGCGCAGCCACTGGTCGCGCCGGGCGAGCATCTCGGCGAGCTTTTCAGTGACGCGGCTGAACTGATTGTCGAGGTGCGCCAGCAGACGGGCCACGGCGGGGTCGCCGTGCTCGACGGCGCGCACGGCTTCGAGGGCGGCGAGATAGTGCAGCTGGGCGGTATCCTCGGCGATCTGCGGCGGCGCTCCTAGGCGGCTCAGCCAGGGCATCTGCTCGGTGAGGGAGCGGCAGAAGCTGTCGAAGGTTTGGATGCGCAGGCGGGCGGGGTTCTCGATCAGGTCCCAGCCGCGGCGGTTGACGGCCTCGGCCAGGGTCCAGGTCTGGCGCTTGTGGGCCTCTTCCGGCTCGGGCCCGAGGGCCATTTCGAGAGCGTGCAGGAGCCGGAAGCGCATCTCGCCGGCGGCCTTTTTGGTGAAGGTGATGGCGACCACGGCTTCTGGTTGTTCGACGCGGCCGAGCAGAGCGAGGAAGCGCTGGGTGAGCAGTTCGGTCTTGCCCGACCCGGCCGGAGCCTGGACCAGGAAGGAGGTCTGCGGGTCGAGTACGCGGCGGCGGACGGCTTCAGGCATTCGAGACCTCGGCCACGCGGCAGAGCGTCTGCAGATGGCAGTATTCGCAGGGCTTGCCGCCCTCTTTCGGGTCGACGGCGGCGCGGCCGTCGCGCAGCTCCTGCGCCAGAGTTTCCATGACCTCCCGCCACTCGGCGACGGGCACGGGCGCGGCCACCCACTGGCAATCGCCGCGCCGGACCTGCGCAAAGGCGACGGCGGCCGGGGTCGGTTCGGCGGTTACGGCATAGATGGGCAGTTGGGGTTCGTCGGGCCGGGCGCCGTCCCAGCTTTTGGCGGAGACGAGGCCGGTTTTGTAGTCGATGATGATGGTGCGTCCGTCGGCGCCCCGGTCGATGCGGTCGGCGCGGGTGGCAAATTCGAGCCCGGCAAACCGCGGGGTGAGCCGGGTTTCCGTCGCGGCGACGTGGAACGGTTCCCGGGCGGCTTCGACGGTGAGCCACTCGCGCAGGAGGAGCAGCAGGCGGTCGCGTTCGAGCTGGCGCATGGCGCCGGTAAGGCCTTCGACGGCATGGTCAGCGGCGCGTTCGAGCAGGGGGGTGCAGTCGGTGGAGACGAGCGTGGCGTGGTCTTTGCACTCGTTCCAGAAGGTTTCGAGGGCGCGGTGAAGCATGGTGCCGCGGTCGCGCAGGTCGATACCCTCCTCAGGCTTTTCGATGGGTTCGGCGCGCAACTGGGTCCGGGCGAAGGCTTGAAAGGGGCACTGCGCCTGCCATTTGATGGCCTGGGTGCCGGCGCGGACGGCCATGCCAGCGGGGAGCGCGGGGCCTTGGGCGTCCTCAAAGGTTTCGAGCACCGAGGCCGCGCGAATCACGCCGGCCCAGGTCGGATACTGCTTCAGTTCCCGCGAAAACGGAGGCAGGTGGCGGATCAAACGGCTGGGGCGCAGTTCGGTTTCCTGTTCGCGCTGCGCGTAGCTGAAGACGATGCGCGGGGCGGTCTGCTGCAAGCGCCCGAGGATCTTGCGGCTGAACTCGAGCTCGCGGTCGGCCGAGGCGTGGGGCAGGCGCCACTCGCGCTGCATGCGGAAGGGCAGAAAGGGATTGGGGCGGGCGGCGGCGGGCCAGGTGCGGTCGTCGACGCCCTGCACCCAGAGCGCGTCGAACTGCGCGCCGGCGGCCTGGAGAGCTTCGAGGATCTGCACGGGCAGCACGGCGGACTCGGGCTGGAAGATCTCTTCCGAGAGCAGGCGCTCAAACAGGTGCAGCGCGGCTGGGCCGCCGAGGAGGCCGGTCCACGGATCGAGTTCGGCGAAGGCACTCAGCACCTTCTGCCAGCGCCGCTCGGTTTGGCGCTCTTCGCTGTCGAGCGTCCGCTCGCCGGGCCAGCCCGCGCCACCGAGCAGGGTAAGGAACGTGGCCGCCCATGCCGACGGCGGCTGCGCCCCCGCGGGAGCGCGCAGGGCTTGCAGCGCCTGGGTGAGCCGGGGGCAGTCTTCTTGTTCTTGTTGCAGATCGGCGACGGCTACGCGCAGGCGCTTCTGCCGGCGTAGCTGCACATCGAAGCGGGCGCGGGCGCGGTATTCGGACTCGCCGCCGAGCAGAAAGGGCGAGAGCAGCAACTGCCCGGCCTCCGGCAGGGGAAGCGGCCCGAACGAGAGCTGGAGCAGGCGGAGAGCGGCGGCGACAAGGGGATAGTGGGTGAGGGGCCGGCCGAGGGAGATGTTGTAGAGTTCGCCGCCCAGGGTTTCGCGGAAGATCGACTCGACGAGGGCGCGCCGGGCGGCGAGGTCCTGTACAACAACGCCGACGCTAGTGGCGCCCAGCGTTTCGATGCTCTCGCGGGCCCAGGCGGCGGCCGCGCGCAGTTCTGCGGCGGCATCGGGATAGACAGCCACGGCGGCGGAGCCGGCCTTTCCCGCCGGGCCATCGGCCGTGAAGTAGGGTCGGCCGCGGCGGTCGAGCAGGGCCTGCTGCTGCGGGGTCAGTTCGTCGAAGCCGGTGAGCCAGAGTTCGGCGGCAACGGGGTTGACGGTATCGGCGAGGGTGGCCGACGAGAGGCAGTTCTTTTGCGCGCAGTGGCGAGCGAAGGTGCGGGCCCAGCCGGCAAAGGCGGCGGTGTCTTCGGTCTCGTTAAAGGACGGGTGGTCGAGCGGCACGCGCCAGCCGCACAGGAGCGCCCAGGCCTGGGAGGCCATCTTGGCCGTGGCGGGGCGATCCAGTAGGACCTGGTCCGGGATGATCTGCTCCCACAGATAGCGTTCGGCGAAGTCGCTGAGCAGCCGCTGGGGGGAAAAGCTCTCTTCGTGGGCCGCCAGGAGCCAGTCGTTCCAACTTATGATGCCGGGCGAGGGCCAGGTACGGTGGCCGGCGGCCTGCTGCGCGGCGTCGAAGTCGGCGCGCCACTGGCGCCGGAGGCGGCGGTTCGCCGTGACGAGCGTGGCGCCTACAGCAAGCGCGGATAGAACGCGATCTCTCATTACGGCAACCCTCCATTGTAACCTGGGGTGTAAACTGGGGCGTATGCGCACACTCCTTCTGGCCCTGGTGGCCACCGCGGTGGCGAGCCTGGCCCAAACGCCCGCTCCCTCCCCCTCTCTCAAGAAAGAAGCCACTTGCTATGAGCTGCGGACTTATGTCGCTGCCCCCGGCAAGCTCGAAGATCTTCACAACCGGTTTCGGAACCACACCATGAAGCTGTTTGCCAAGCACGGCATCAACGTGATTGGCTTCTGGGGTCCGACTGACAAGGAAAAGGGCGCCGACAACACGCTGATTTACGTGCTGAAGTACGCCAGCCGCGAAGCCCGCGATAAGGCATGGAAGGCGTTTGGCGCTGATCCGGAGTGGGTGGCCGCGCGGAAGGCGAGCGAAGTGAACGGCAAGCTGACGGATAAGGTGGAGTCCGTCATCATGGGCGAAGTCAATTACTTCAAGGCGAAGTAGCCGATGCCGCAATTCCCCGCCCTGCTCCTGACCGAGACCGGCGGTAAACTCGTGCGGATGGAAACCGCCGAGTTACCGCCCGGCGAGGTTCTTGTCGAGGTTCGCTACTCGAGCTTGAATTATAAAGACGGCTTAGCCATCGCCGGGAAGCCCGGGGTGGTGCGGAAGTTTCCCATGATTCCGGGCATTGACCTGGCCGGGGTGGTCCGGGAGTCGAGCGCGGCGGGGTTGCCGGCGGGTACCGAGGTGGCGGTGACCGGCTGCGGCCTGGGAGAGCGGCACTGGGGCGGGTATGCGGGCTATGCCCGGGTGGAGGCCGGGTGGTGCGTGCCGATTCCGGCGCCGTTTACGATGCGGCAGGCGATGGCGATTGGGACGGCGGGCTTTACGGCCATGCAGTGCGTGGATGCGCTGGAGCGGCACGGGGCGACGCCGCAGGGTGGCGAAATTGTGGTGACGGGCGCGGCCGGAGGCGTCGGCAGTATCGCGGTGGCATTGTTGGCGGCGCGGGGATTCCGGGTGACGGCGTCGACGGGCCGCGCGGCGCTCGGCGATTATCTGCGCGGGCTGGGCGCCGCCGAGGTGATTGACCGGCAGGTGCTGAGCGCGCCTTCGGCCAAGCCGCTCGAAAAAGAGCGTTGGGGCGGGGCGGTGGACACGGTGGGCGGGACGACGCTCGGCGGGATCATCCGGCAACTGCGCGCGAACGCCTCGGTGGCCGCCTGCGGTTTGGCGGGGGGGACGGAGTTGGCGACGACGGTGCTGCCGTTCATTCTGCGGGGCGTGAATCTGCTGGGGATTAACTCGGTCGAGGTGCCCAACAGCGAGCGCCGCCGGATTTGGGGGCGGCTGGCCGCCACGATACCGGTGGACAAGCTCGACGGACTGACGACGGAAATCGACCTGGACCGGGTGCCGCTGCATGCGACGGCCATTCTCGACGGTGAAGTGCGGGGCCGGGTAGTGGTCGTAATCTAACATTCAGCGAAAAGTCATCCGCTCGTCACCAAATATCGGTAAGGGTGAAGGGTATGAAACATTGCTTGTTGTTGATGATACTTGCCGGGACCTTGGTCGGGCAGGAGTTTACGATCCGGAAAGTGGGCGGTTATTCGACCAACCTGTTTAATCAGGCGGGCGCCGAGATAGCCGCTTACGATGCCGGGAGCAAGCGGCTGTTCTTCGTCAATGCGCAGGCCAACGTGATTGAGGGCCTCGATATTGCGAATCCGGCCGCACCGCGGGCGATCTTCCGGCTCTACATCTCCTCGCTGTATGGAACCTCGGTGAATAGCATCGCCGTGAGCGGCGGGTTGATTGCGGCCGCCGTCGAGGCGACGCCGAAGACAGATCCGGGATCGGTGGTGTTCTATGACCTGAACGGCAGCTTCTTGAGCGCAGTGAAGGTGGGAGCGCTGCCGGACATGCTGACCTTTACGCCGGATGGCCGGCGGGTGCTGGTGGCCAACGAGGGCGAGCCGAACGCCGATTACTCGGTCGACCCGGAGGGCAGTGTCTCGATTATTGACATCAGCGGCGGGGTGCGGAACGTAACGCAGGCTAACGTCCGGACGGCGGATTTCAAGGCCTATAACACCACGCGGCTGGACCCGAGCGTGCGCATCTACGGCCCCCGCGCTACCGTGGCGCAGGATCTGGAGCCGGAGTACATCGCTGTCGCGCCCGATTCGAAGACGGCGTGGGTCACCCTGCAGGAGAACAACGCTCTCGGGGTGATCGATATCGAGCAGGGCCGGATTACCGGCATCGTGGGCCTGGGCTTCAAAGACCATACGCTGCCGGGCAATGCCCTTGACGTGAGCGACCGCGACAACCGGATCAACATCGCCAACTGGCCGGTGTTCGGGATGTATCAGCCGGATGGCCTTGCGGCATTTCAGGCCAAGGGCAAGACGTGGCTGATTACGGCCAACGAGGGCGATGCGCGGGAATACACCGGCTATGCGGAGGAGGCCCGGGTCAGCACGCTGCGCCTCGATCCGGCGCGCTTCCCGAACGCTTCCACGCTGCAGCAGGCCGGCAATCTGGGTCGGCTGACCGTAACCCGCGCCACGGGCGACACGGACGGCGATGGCGACTTCGATGCGCTCTACGTTCTCGGTGGCCGCAGTTTTTCGATCTGGGATACTTCGGGCAAGCTGGTGTTTGACAGCGGCGATCAATTTGAGCAGATTACCGCCCGCCTCTACCCTGACAACTTTAATGCGAGCAACGCGAACAACACGCGCGACGACCGCAGCGACAACAAGGGTCCGGAGCCGGAGGGTGTGGTGGTTCGCGAATTGAACGGACGCCTATATGCGTTTATCGGCCTCGAGCGGATTGGGGGGGCGATGGTGTATGACGTGACCGACCCGGAGAAGCCGGTCTATGTGACCTACACGAACTCCCGCGACTTCAAGGGCAACCCGGAGGCGGGCACGGCGGGCGACCTGGGTCCGGAAGGGGTGCTGGCACTCGCCGCGGACGAGAGCCCGAACGGCCGCCCGCTGCTGATCACTGCGAACGAAACCAGCGGGTCGGTGGCGCTCTACGAGATGACGGTTCCACCGCCGGCGGTGGCCTTGGCGGCCAACATCGTTACGCAGGGCCGGGATTCGTTTGCCCGCGAGATGACGCTTGATGGCAGCACGTCGACGGGGGTGGCTCCGCTGAGTTACCAGTGGCGTTCGGTGGGGCCGACGGCGGCACTGAACCCCGCGGCCGCCAACACGCCCCGGGTGACGGTGCAGTTCGGCCAGGGGCAGGGCGCCTACACGTTTGAGTTGACGGTAACGGACGCGACCGGGGCGAAGAGCACGGCGACAACGACCATCAATTATTTCGGGCGGTAGCGGCGGCTTTGGCCACGTCGACGCGAAATAGCAAAACGAAGCCAATGACAAAGAAGACGACGAGGGAGAGAATCGCGGTGCGGTAGCTCCCCGTGGTCTGCAGAGCGAGGGCGAAGATAAGGGGACCGAGCCAACTGGTCCCCTTATCGCTGATTTCGTAGACGCTAAAGTACTCGGCCTCCTTACCGGCGGGGATCATGAGGGAGAACAGGGATCGGCTGAGCGCCTGGGTACCGCCCATGATCAGGCCGACCAGGAACGACATAATGAAGAATTCTTCATGTGTGGTAACGGCTACATAGATGTAGCCGAGCGTGAGGGCCCAGGCGACGAGGGCGATCAGGATGGATCGTTGGGCGCCGATGCGGGAGGCGAGGTAGCCGAACAGGGTGGCGCCGAGGAAGGCGACGAACTGGACCATGAGAATCGCCATGGTGAGTTTGGACATGGGCATTTTGAGTTCGTCGCTGCCGAACTGGCCGGCGAGAGCGATGACGGTTTGGATGGCGTCGTTGTAGATGAGATAGCCCACCAGGTAGAGCATGGTTTGCGGATAGTGCCGCAGATCTTTAAGGGTATGGAGGAACTGGTGGAAGCCGACCGAGACGATATTCTCGCCGGGGGGGAGCGCCTGGGGTGTGCCGCGATTCTTGAGCCGGGCCAGGGGGATGAGGGTGAAACCGGCCCACCAGACGCCGGCCGAGGCGAGGCTGAGGCGGACAGCGAAGCCCTCGGTGAAGCCGAGTTTTTCGGCGTTGGAGAAGAACAGGAGGTTGAGCAGTAGCAGCAGACCGCCGCCGAGGTAGCCGAAGCCCCAGCCGCGGGAGCTGACGGCATCGCGCTCTTCGGGCGTCGATAGCTCGGAGAGGAAGGAGTTGGAGATGACGTTGGCCGCGCCGAAGGAGATGTTGGCGAGCAGGAACAGGCCGCCGCCGAGGAGGTAGCGGTCTCCTTCGACGAAGAACATGGCCATGGTGGCGAGGGCGCCGAGGTAGGCGAAGACGCCGAGGAACTCCCGTTTGCTCCGGCGGTAGTCGGCCAGGGCGCCGACCAGGGGCAGCACGACCACCTGCCCGATGACGGAGAGCGAGACGCAGTAGCCCCAGAAGGCGCGGGGGTCGATGTTCAGGCCGAAGGGGTGGACCAGACCGTCGGGGCCGGCGGCGGCGCGGGCGATGGCGGTGAGGTAGGGTCCGAGGAAGAGGGTGAGAACGGTGGAGGCAAAGGCGGAATTGGCCCAGTCGTAAAAGTACCAGGCGCGCTGTTCGCGTTTGCGTTCTACTTCCGCAAGTGTTGCCGCAGAAAGGTCCATGCCAGGTCTCCTCGCCATTCGTGGCCCCCGTCGAACTCCTGGTAATCCAGGGTGGGATGGTAGACGCGCGCTTCGGCCAGGGTGCGGCGCACGCTTTCGATCGGAGCAGCGGCATCTTTGATGCCGGTTTGGATTTGGAGCGGGCGGGGGGCGATGAGGGCCACCTGCTGGGGCGAGGTAAGGTCGACGGGGCGCCCGCCGGTGAGCGCTTCGCGGACGAGCGGGGCTTCGCGGAAGCAGCCGGAGGCGACGACGGCGTGGATGCGGGGGTCGAGGGCGGCGATGTAGAGCGAGTAGTAGCCGCCGTAGGAGAGACCGATGATGGCGACGCGGCCGGGGTCGACTTCAGGCCGGGCCAGGACGGCGTCGAGCGACCGGATGACCTTCATCGATTCAAGGGCCATGAGGCTCGTGCCGGCGTTGCGGAGTTTGAGGTCGAGTTCGGCGCGCACTTCGGCGGGGATGGGGGTACCGGTGTCGCGGTCGCGGTAGGGGTACATGACGAACTGCGGGGCCCAGACGACGTAGCCTTCGCGGGCGGCGCCGCGAATCTGGTCGTGATAGTTGGTGCCGCCTTTGAACAGAGCCAGTTCCGGGAATCCGCCGCCGCCGTGCAGGGAGATGACCAGCGGCGCCGCGCCCCGGCGCTGCTTGGGGACGAGGTAGAGACCGTAGGTTTCAAGGCCCGCGGCCACCGTGACCCAGCAGCGGGAGTAAGTGGCGATGCTGTCTTCACCCATCGGTTCGCAGCGCATGGCGGGCTTGTCGGTAAAACCCGGGGGCGGGAAGCCGATTTTGGTGCGGAACTGCTGGCGCAGGGTTTCGGCCGGGGGCAGTTTCTTCAGGTACTCGTCGAACTGGCGGTAGCCCTGTTCGCGGTAAGGCCGGGATTTCTGGAAGTCCTCTTCGTAGAGCGGAGCTTGGGCCCGGAGCGCAAGGGGCAGCAGGAGTACCGCGAGGCGGAGCATATGGATTAGAGTAAACGATACCACCATGCTGCGACTCTGCCTGTTGTTCCCCTTTCTGCTGCTTCCGCTGCTGGCTCAGCCGGCGGACGAATCCCGCCGCCTGCCGGCGACGAATCGGACCAAGGTGGAGGTGCCGCCGAAGGCGCTGCTGGGCAAGGCCTTTATGCCGGGCGGGACGGTGGCGACTTACAAGAGGGGCGCCAGGGAGTACCGGGTTTTCGTGACGAAGCTGAAGGACCCGACGACGGCGGCGATTCTGCTGCTCGACTGGAAGAAGGCGCTGCAGGGCGCGAAGCTGGTGCCGAGCTTTGGCGGCTACTTCGGGATGGACGGAGGGCAGCCGGTGTTTGTGTTCACCAAGGGCGCGTGGATGGCCGGGACGGTGGGGCTGGCCGAGAAAGAGGCTGATGCGGAAGGCCGGGTGTTGGCGGCGCGGCTGAATTAAGTGAGGCCGGCGGGCCAGGCCGACTCGGCGGCGATGGCGGCAAAGATGCGGTCGACGAGCTTGGCGCCGTTGTCGGAGTTGGTCATGACGGCCGCGCCGTGGGAGCCGTCGCGGGCGGCCCAAAGGCGGCAGCGGTAGCCGGCGTTGGCGCCGCCGTGGCCGAACCAGCCGGGGCGGGTTTCAAAGCCGAGGCCATAGGCGCCGAGGTGGGGGGTGACCATGAGTTCGGCGGAGGATTTATCGAGGACTTTGGCGGATTTGCCGGCCAGGGTGCTCTGGACTTCGATGGCGAATTTAGCGAGGTCGATGGGGGTGGTCCAGAGGCCGGCGGCGGCCAGCTCCGGGTAGGTGTGCCAGCCGCCGGTGTAGCTGCGGCCGTTTTCGTGGAAGCCGACGGCGGCGCGGGCAGCGAATTCAGCCGAAAGAGGCTGTTCAAAGGTGCTCGTGTAGAGCGAGAGGCGCTGCAGCACGATGCGGCGCATCAGTTCGGAGAAGGCTTTGCCGAAGCGGTCTTCGAGCAGCACCTGCAGGACGGTGTAGCCGCCGCCGGAGTAGAGGAACTGCGCGCCGGGGAGCTGGCTGACGCGGACCGGCAGGGTGCGGGCGGGCAGTTTACCGTCGAGGATTTCGAGCACGCTGGGGACTTCGTCGTCTTCGTCGTAGCCGGGGAAGCCATGGACGGTGAGCCCGGCGGTGTGGCTGAGGATGCCGCGGATGGTGACCTTGGCGGCGGCGGTGAACTCGTTGTCGGGTACCTGCCAGCTTTTGAGCTTGGTGTTGACGTTGTCGTCGAGGCCGAAGTTGCCGTGCTGGGCCATGTGGAGGGCGGCCATAGCGGCGAGCGGCTTGGACAGGGACGCCGCCTGGAAGAGGGTACCCGTGGTGGTGGCTACGCCGTAGGCGCGGGCCCATTCAATCTGCCCGTTGCGGAAGACGGCGATGCTGACGGAGGGGACCCGCTCGCCGGCCATGGAGGTGACCGGCAGCCAACGCTGCTCGATGCGCCGGATGCGGTCTTCGAGAGGGCCGGCGTAGAGGCCCGCACCCGCGCCCAGAAGCAAGAACGACCGGCGACGCACCCGGGTTCAGCCTCCGATGATCACGGTCGATTCGCCCTTGACGATCTTGTTGGGGCCGCCGAGGGCTTCGAGCACCGTATCGCCGAGGCGGCAGGCCGGCAGGTTGTTGATCATCACCGTGGCCGAACCGTCGATAACGACGCCGGGGCCGTGGGGGGGGACCGGGACGGGCGTGGCGCACATGTGAATGTCGGCGCCGGCGGAGACGCTCGTCACCATGCTGGTCATGCTGGCCAGAAGGGAGGTTTTCAGAGCCTGTTCGGCGGCGAAGGCGGCCGGGGCGGCGGGGCCGGCGGCGGCTTTGGTAGCCTGTTCGGCAACTTTCATGGCGGTGTCAGCGGCCTTTTGGGCGACCTGCAGGCCGGCGGCGGCGGCCAGCGGCATACCGCGCCAGGCGGGCAGATAGCCGATGAGCACGTTGGGCGATCCGGGGCCGGGGTTCAGCAGGGGCGGCAGAGGATGGCTAACGCTATCTGTGATGCGGGCGGCGGGACCTTTGGGCATACCGATGCTCCTTCATGCTAACGCGAAATCGCTAGGGTTGATTGGCGGCGCCGGGGTACTTGTGGTTGCCCCGCACCTGATTGAATTCAGCGAGCTCGATTTTCCGGGCGCTTCCCTCGTTTTTCCGGGCGGTGAGCGGGAAGAAGGGGACCACTTCAGGCTTGGCAGGAGCTTCCTGCGTGGCGAGTTGCGATTGCCAGTCGTCGCGATAGCCGGTGAGGTTCTGGCCGGAGCTGCCGGCCTGCAGGCCCTGCGTGGTGGCACGGTCTTTGATCTTCTGCAGCCGCATGGCGGTTTGGCGGCCTTCGTCCACCTTCTTTTTGGCCTCGGCCATGGCGTCTTTGGCCTGCTTGACGGCGTCGCCGAGCGGTCCGCTGATCTTGCCGAATGTGTTGTCCATGATCAGGTCCCAGACGGGGAAGAAGGTGTTGCGGAAGTTGAGGGCGAGCAGCCACGGGAACAGGCCGAGGTAGACCTCCATGGCGATAGCGTTTTCGCGAACCGCTTGCTGGCGGGCGCCTTCGAGTTTGTCGACCAGTTCGCCCATGGTGAGTTCGAGCGCCACGTTCATGTGCCGGAGCACCTGGTCGTTCAGCTCCTTCTGCGCCTCTTCGAGCAGGGCCGCGCCGGGGGCGATGGTCTTGCCCTGGAGGTTGAAGGAGAACTCCTTGGCGCGCTGGAGGAGGCTTACGTTCTCCATGACCAGAGCCACGAGCTTATCGAGCAGGCGCGTGCGGGCGGCGCGGTACATGGCCGCTTCGTCGATCGGCTCGACGGCGGGGCGCTCCATGAGCTTGCGATAAACCTCGCGCAGGAACTCGTTGTTCATCAGGGTGACTTCGCTGATGATGCGTTCAATAAACGCGGGCATGCCGGACAGGCCGAGGGCGGCCTGAAAGCCATTGACAATCGTGGCCGTTACCTCTTTGGGCGGCGCGGGCGGAGCGCCGGCGGCGGGGGGCGGCGTTTCGATCTGCAGTGCCTGATCAAGATACGGCGCGCCGGGCGGCGGCTCCGGGGGAGGCGAGGCGCTGAGGAAGTCGGTCACCGTGTCGACGGTGTTTTCGACCGAAGAGCGGATCTGCTCAAAGCGTTGCCGGGCATCGTCGAGAAAGCCGATGCCGGTGCCTTCGGCGGCTTCCCCGGTGGCGGGGACCGGCGGGGAAGCCGGCTTGGGGTACCAGAGGTAGAAGACGGGGCTGTGCTGCTCCTGAATCGCCTTGACCGTGTACTGCCGGACGGCCTTTTCAATCACCGGTTCGAGGTCCTTGGCGAGGCGGACGTAGAAGCCGAGGTAGACGTCCATGGGCTTAAAGGCCAGGCCCTGAATGAAGGTGAACACGTCCTTGACGGCCGGTGGGAGGCCGGGCAGAAAGGAGATAGAGCTGCTGAGGCCCCCGAGGAGGCCGCCGGCGGGGTCACTGGCGGGCGGTGCGAGGAGTTTTTCAAGAAACGCGCGGTAGTTGGCGCGCACCTGGTGGAGATCGAGGCCGGCCTTGTGGACGTTCTGGTAAGTGATGAGGTCGGCGTTGACGGGCGCGATGGCGGTCTTCACCGCTTCGCCGAAGGCGTTGACATCGGCGGCCTTGGGCGCGGCGCTGCCGCCGGCGCCGCCGAGCAGATCGGCGCCCATCGCCAGCAGTTCTCCCGCGCCGCCCTTGGTTTTTTCAAGGTCGGCCAGCACCGACTGCGTGGCCGTGAGGAAGCTCGACAGCAGCAACGCTTCGCGTTCGAGGCCGGCGCGGAACAGGAGGCCGTGCGACTTCACGGCCGGGGTAAACTCCAGGTTCGTATCGTCCTTCAGCGCGGGATGGTCGAAGTGGAGGGAGGTGTCCGGGTGGGCGTAACCCATGTGGACGAATTCGATGGGGGCGCCGCTGTCGCGGGGCCGGACCTCGTTGGGCGATTGAAAGCCGGGGGCCTCTTGGGCGGTTTCGCCCACCGTTTCGCCCCGGGTGAAGGTCATCGGGGCCGGGCCGCCGGGGGTGCCGGGCGCGGCGCCGCCCAAGGCGTTGCTGACGGCGTCGAGGCCGGATTTGACTGCGTCTAACATCTTGCCGTCTCCAGGGAAAGGTTAAGGGTGCAGCGAGTGCAGTTTGCCGCGGGTGGCCTCGTCGATTGCGCCGGTTTTGGGCAGGCCGTGGGCGCCTTGAAACTGGGCGAGGGCGGTTTTGGTGGCGTCGTCCACCTCGTCGCCATCGCCGCAGTAGAAGCCGAGGTTGCTGAGCCGCTGGCGGACGCCCGAGACCGTATCGATGGGGTTCAAATGGCCGAGGGCGATGGGAATCTCTTCGCCGGTATTGGTGAGGATGAGCTTGCCGCCGGTGCAGTTGGGGCGGATGAAGGCTTCGACGAAGCCATCACCGTCGGTGGTGCCTTCGATGGTCTTGTCATCGAGGATCAGGCTGTAGGGCTCGTTCTTGCGCGGTTCGCCGAGCATCTTCAACTGCATCCGAATCTTGGCGGGGACACCTTTGCGCTCGAACTTGTGGGTGGCGTCGGTGGGTTTGCTGACGGTTTTCAGGCGCAGTTCCGGGATAAAGACCTCGTCGCCGGGGTTGAGGATGTTCGGGGTCCGGCGCCGCCGCTTCAGGTCGGCATTCTGCGGGTGGTTCCAGAGCGTCTCCCAGAAGTGGCCGTTGTCGTGGGCCAGACTCGGAATGCTGTCGCCGCGATCGACGGTGTGGATGGCCATGGGCTACTTCTCCTTCCAGGCGTCCTGGTCGAGGTTGGGGAAGGTGACGGTGCAGTTGCCCGGGTCGATGCCATCGACGCGGTACTTGCCCTGGTCGTTGGTCGTGCCTTCGGCGATGGCGCCATCGGGCAGGGTGACCCGGACGGCTTCGTTGGGGACGTTGGCGCCGGACTCGTCGACGAGGTGGACCTCCACCCAATTCTTCTTTTCCTTGTTTTCGGCCGACTCCGGCTTGTGCTTCTGCGCGGAGTCGACGGCTTCGGCGGCCGGCGCGGCAGCCGCGGCGGCGGTGCGTCCGGCGGCGGACATGACCTTGGGCAGCGCCGTGGTGCCGGGCTTGAGCGGCTCGGCCGGGGCTTTGGGGGCCGTGGGCGAGAGCGCCGACACGGCCGTCCCGCTGAGGGCCGAACCACCGGAGTTGATCAGCACCATGCTGCCGCTGATGGCGACGCCAGTGGAGCTGACCGTGACAAAGTTACTGCCGCATTTCAGCGTGACGCCGGAAGGGCTGTTGATTTCAATCGGCGAGCCCGCGTCGATTTTGATTGAGCTGCCCGCTTTGATGTGGATGTTAGCGCCGGATTGATAGAGCGAGTTGCCGCCGGCCTTTAGGGTATGGGCGCCGGTGATGTCGGTGGCGGCTTTGCCTTTGATCTTCAGGCTGTAGTCGGAGCCGACCTCGGTGGAGCTGTTGAGGCCGATCTTGGCGTCGTAGTTGGTGTCGTAGCCGATGCGGACATCGCCGACGACGTGCTCATGGAAGTCGTGGCCGATGTCGGCTTTGCAATCGTTTTTGGTGCGGAAATCGAAGTCCTTCTCGCCGTGGAGAAAGATCATCTCTTCGCCCTTCTTATCTTCGAACCGCAGTTCGTTGAGGTTGTTGCTACCAGCGCCGGGGGAGCTGCGGGTTTTGATGCCGGACATGGTTTTGTTGTCCGGCAGGACGTGGGGCGGCATGCAGTCGGCATTGTAGACGCAGCCGACGACGATGGGCCGGTCCGGGTCGCCCTCTTCAAAGGCGACGACGACTTCCATGCCGATGCGGGGCAGGAAGACGGTGCCGTAGTTTTTGCCGGCCCAGAGCGTGGCGACGCGGACCCAGCAGGAGCTGCTGCCGTCGTACTTGCCGTCGCGGTCCCAGTGGAACTGTACTTTGATGCGGCCGTACTTATCGGTGAAGACCTCTTCGCCGGAGGGGCCGGCGACGACGGCGGTCTGGGTGCCGTGGACCACCGGCTTGGGGGTGAGCTGGGGAGGCCGGTAGGGCAGGGCGGCGGGGATGCAGCGGAAGCTGACCTCTTCAAAGTGTTCTTCGGAATCGTCGACGCCGGAGACGTAGTCGCTGCCCTGACTGAAGTTGAGGTCGGCTTCGGTGACGACGTAGTCGCCATCGTCGGCGAAGTGGCGGGCGAGTTTGAACTTGTGGCCGGCGGTGATGCCGCCGAAGTTGGTGCGGGCTTCGATGACGAGCCCGGGCAGCGCCTCCTGCTGCATGCGGATGGCCGCGGTACGGGAGTTATCCTCGAAGATCTTCTGAATTTCACCCGACTGTTCGCCGCCGCCGGGGGCGATGCCGTCGAAGCGTTGGGCGTAGGCGCCGGGGTAGTCGAAGATTTCGAGCTTGTCGTTGGCGACGTTGAGCTTGTGCGTGACGGTGCCGACCTGAATGGTTTCGGTGATGGTCTCTTCGGTTTCCAGGTGCTTGTGCGGGAGTTCGAAGCAGTGGTCCCAGAGGGTGACCTTGCCGCTGCGGAGCGACTGCACCTTCTCCCAGTAAATGATCCGTTCGTTGGTATCCGTGCCGCCGCCAACTTCGTCGTAGGTGATTTCGGCCATGTGGGGCGTGTCGGCGTGGGCGGCAGTCTTGTCGGCCACCACCATTTTGTGCCCGCCATGGGAGAACTTGAAGTAGTAGAAGATGCCTTCCTCTTCCATCAGCCGGGAGGCGAAGGCGAAATCGGTTTCGCGGTACTGCACGCAGTAGTCGCGGGGTTCGTAGGTTCCCTGGGTTTCAAAGGCGATATCGAGGCCGGCGAGCACCTTTTTGAGGATGTCGGGTACGGACATCTGCTGGAAGATGCGGCTCTGCTGGACCTTGGTGAGCAGCCAGAGTTTGGGGACGATCTCGAAGCGGTAGGCGGTGTAGTCGAAGCCGCGGGCGCCCCGGGCGCAGCGGACGACGATGCCGTTAAGGTAGCGGACGCCGTCGTTGTCGAGCGCGATGGAGACGGTCATCGGCTTGCCGATGAGCTTGGAAAAGTCGATGGTGGTATCGTTACCCGTGAACGCTTCGATCTCGTAGGAGAACAGCGACGACACGGCCTCACGGCCGCGCAGGGAGCGGATAAGCAGGACATCTTCGCCCAGGGGCGTTTCGAGAACGAGGCGACGATTCTTCTGAGTTAAAGGAGGCATTCCGGGTTTTCCGTTCCCACAAGATAGCGCGCAATCGAGCCAGAAAGTACATCAGGCAGGGGCCGCGCGGGCGACCCCTGCCTGCAGCGCACGGTGATGCGCGGTCGGTTAGGAGTAGAGGAAAGCGCCGTCGTCGCTAATGGTGACGTCGATGGATTCTTTGTGCTCGCCCGCGGCCATCATGGCCAGAATCTGGTTGGAGATGTCGGGCAGCAGGGAGTTGGTCAGGATGTTGTCGACGTTGCGGGCGCCGCTTTCGACTTCCGTGCAGCGGGCGGCAACGGCCTCGAGCACCTTGTCGTCATAGCGCAGGGCCATGGCGTGGTTCTCTTTGAGGCGGCGCTGGATTTTGCCGAGCTTGAGGCGGATGATCTGCTTGAGAGCGGCATCGCGGACGGGGTAGTAGGGGATGATCACCATGCGGCCGAGGAAGGCCGGCTTGAAGACCTTGTCGAGCTCCGGCTTGATGGTTTTGGTGATGCCGGCGGGGCTGGGGGCGGTCTCCGGATCAGCCGTCAGCTTCATGATTTGGTCGGTGGCGGCGTTGGTGGTAAGGATGATGATGGTGTTCTTGAAGTCGATTTCGCGGCCTTCGCCATCTTCCATCTGCCCCTTGTCAAAGACCTGGAAGAAGAGTTCGAGCACGTCGGGATGGGCTTTTTCCACCTCGTCGAGGAGGACGACCGAATAGGGCCGGCGCCGGACGGCTTCCGTCAGCACGCCGCCTTCGCCGTAGCCGACGTATCCGGGGGGCGAGCCTTTGAGCGTCGAGACGGTGTGGGCCTCCTGGAACTCGCTCATGTTGATGGTGATCATGTTACGCTCCCCGCCGTAGAGCAGGTCGGCGAGAGTGAGAGCCGTTTCGGTCTTGCCGACGCCGGAGGGCCCGACGAGCATGAAGACGCCGATGGGCTTGTTGGGGTCCTCCATCTTCGCCTTCGACACCTTGATGCGCTGGGCGATGGTATCGAGGGCGTGGTCCTGGCCGATGACGCGCTGGGTCAACTGGGCCGTGAGATTGAGGGTGTTCTCGATCTCGTCCTTAAGCATCTTGCCAACGGGGATGCCGGTCCAGGCGGAGATGATCTCGCTGACGGCCTGGCCATCGAGGCAGACGCCCATGAGCGGCATTTGGCCCTGCAGCGTTTTCAACTCGTCATCGAGCAGCGTGAGTTCTTCGCGCAGCGGTCCGAGTTCGGCCGCGGCGTTCGGTTCGTGGGCCTTTTCTTCGATGCGTCCGCGGAGCTCGCGCAGCTTCAGGACAAGGCCGGACTCCTTCTCAAAGCGCGCTTTGAGAGCTTCGACATCGGTCTTGGACTTGGCGAGCTCTTCGGCAATCGCGGCCAGACGCTTCGCATGATCGGTGCCGACGGCCTGTTCGCGGGTAAGGACGCGCTGCTGGACTTCGAGGTCGTCGATGCGGCGGTTGAGGTCTTCGATGGCCGCGGGGGTGGAGTTCTGGCCGAGGGCGAGTTTGGCGCAGGCGGTATCGAGCACGCTGACGGCTTTGTCGGGCAGTTGGCGGCCGGCCACGTAGCGGTGCGACAGGCGGACGGCGGCTTCGAGTCCCTCATCGAGGATCCGGACCTGATGGTGCTTTTCGAGCATGCCGACAATGCCGCGCATCATCACCATGCAGACCGCTTCGGTGGGCTCTTCGACCTTGACCACCTGGAAGCGGCGGGCCAGGGCGGGATCCTTTTCAAAGTACTTCTTGTACTCGCTCCAGGTGGTGGCGGCCACCGTGCGCATTTCGCCGCGCGCCAGAGCGGGCTTGAGCAGATTGGCGGCATCGCCCTGGCCGGCCTGGCCGCCGGCGCCGATCATGGTATGGGCTTCGTCGATAAACAGGATGATGGGCTTGGGGCTGGACTTAATCTCTTCGATGAGACCCTTCAGACGGTTTTCAAACTCGCCTTTGATGCCGGCGCCGGCCTGGAGCAGGGCGAGGTCGAGCGAGTGCAGTTCGACGTTCTTGAGCGGGGCGGGCACATCGCCCTGGGAGATGCGCAGGGCAAAGCCTTCCACGACGGCGGTTTTGCCAACGCCCGGCTCGCCGGTGAGAATCGGGTTGTTCTGGCGGCGGCGGAGCAGGATGTCGATGACCTGCCGGATCTCGCTATCGCGGCCGAGGACCGGGTCGATCTTACCTTTCCGGGCCTTTTCGGTGAGGTTTTCGGTGTAGGCGTCGAGGTTGGGCTGCTTGCCGCTGCCCGCCTTGACGGGACCTGCCGCGCCCCCGCCCGCCGGACCGGCCGCCGCGAGCGGCGCCACGGACTCGTTCGAGGCGTCGACGATGGCGGCGAACTCCTTCTTCAAGCCTTCTACGTTCACCTTCTGCAGCTCTTTCGAGACGTCGCGCAGCATGCGGGCGAGGTCTTCGTGGCTCAGCAGGGCGAGCAGTGAGAGACCGGTCCGGATCTGCCCGTCGCCAAACTCGATCGAGCCGATCGTCCAGGCCTCGGTGAACATCTTGAGCAGGGAGGGCGCGATGGCCGGGGTGCGGGCATTGCCGGTCTTCAGGCGGTCGAGGCTGCGGTCGAGCTCCTGCGTCAGGCGCGAGGCGTCGACCCCGAAGTGGCGCAGGATATGCGCCGCGTCGCTATCGGTCGCATCGAGCAGTTTACGAAGAAAGTGCTCAATTTCAATATCGTAATGGGTACGGGACAGCGCCATGCCAGCGGCGCCTTCGAGCGCGGCGCGGGTGGTCTGGTTGAGTTTGCCGATCAGGCTTTTTAGATTTACGCTCATGTGCTCACCTAGAAACGAAGTATGGCATCGGCGGCGTCGGCTTGACGCGGAGCCGTCTTGACCCACGAAGTCCAACCGAGTTGGATGTTCTCGAGGGCGAACTCTTCTTCCTCGCGGACGGCGGCAGGCCGGGGGCCGAGATGGCACTCCGGCACTTCTGCCTTGGCGAGAATTAACTTGACTTCAAAATCGATCGTCGGGCCGCCGAACAGCCGGACCAACGCTTTCAGGGGTTCATGGCCAGCGCCCTGGGGCAGGAAGCCGCAGTAGCGTTCGAGCGACAGGGGCCCGAGGATAATCCGCACGGCGGACTGCTGATCGTACACCTCGTCGCCGACCACGGCGCCAAAGCCCAACTGCTCGGAGATGGAGACATCCTCGGCATCGAGGCAGCACTGCGTCTCTTCAATGAGCGGATACCAGCCGCCGATGAACTGTTCGACCTCGCAGCGCACATCGAAGTAGTCCGACACCAGATTGCGGAGCGCCGAAGCCGAACGTGCGCGCTGGCTCAGCAGGCCGGTGTAGAAGATGAGCGAATCGTCGGGGAGCGGCTGGCGGTTTGCAAGGCCCGGCGTGCCGAGGCCGATGAGGTCGAGCAGGTGGTGCGAAAAGCGGTCCCGGTCGCCCCGTTCGTAGGCGATAGGGAAGCGGTACTTCTCCCAGGCCTGATAGAAGAGCGAGATGATCCGGTGGTTGAAGAGGTCGAAAAACGAGGCGGGGGAGTGGTCCCGGGCGCGCAAGCGTTCGCGCAGCAGTTCAGTGTAATAGAGCGGCAGTACGCCTTGAGGGCCGGTGAGGCCCATGAAGTGCACCTTCACGCGCGCCGGCTGGCCCTCGGCGAACTCGATGCCCTCGATGGCGCTGGCGGGGAAGCCCATCTCCTGGTTGACCTCGAAGCGCGCCACCTCTGAACCCGGCACATTGAACCGGCCCACGGGCGCGCGGTCCGGCGAGAGGCGTTCGAGCAGGCGGACGGCCTGAAAGAACTCGAACTCGTAGCCACGCTCGGCCAGCCGCTGCTGCAGCAGCGCCATACCGGGACGGTAGGGGGGCGGCGCTTCCGGCAGCGGCGCGTCTAGAGAATGATCTGGTGGCCGGTTCTCGGAGGCCATGCGCCCAATACCTCCTTTCGCTGCCGGGTCCGCACCGTCAACTGGCTGAAGCTGTTCATGGTGACGTAGAGGGCCAGAAAGCGGTCCATCACGCTCGCAAACAGATAGGCGCCCGCGCCGACAAACTGCTCTTCATCGAGTTCGACGTCTACCTTCAAGCCGCGGGCAAACGAGATGCCGTTCTCGGAGACCAGCCGCGCGAAGTGCCGCTGGCTCGTGATGGAGCTGATGCCAAGGATCTGCTTCTGCAGCGCCGGCGAGTTCTCGAAATCGTAGAGCCGGAGGATCTCCTGAAAGGCCTCTTTGCCGTCTTCGACGAGCGAAAGATAGTTCAAGGAGAGATGGGAGATGAGGCGCCAGAGCGCTCCTTTGCCGACAGGCGGACGAACTGGCGCGGTCATCTTGCGCAGGACCGTTACCTTGCGAATGGGCGCCAGGCCCTGCGGTTCCAGATCGCCCATCTCATTGCCGATGGGCATGCGCGGCGGCAGGTCGCGGTTCGAGCAGATGGTGCGGACGGTGATGGCGTCGAAGTCGGGGCGCATGGGGCGGCCGGAGAGATCGACGAGCGAAATCGACATCTCCGTACCGTCGTCGTTGCGGCGGTTGCTTTGGCGGCGGATGGCCTGCCAGAAGGTCTGCCCTTTGTCCCGGGTGGCGCCGTGGCGGTAGGAGTAGAACGGCTCGAAGTAGGTGATGTCGCCGGTGGAGGGGTTCGAACTCAGCACCTCCTCAATCGAGAAGACCTCCATGGCGAGGGGGCGGCGCACGTCGGGAACGATGTTGTACTCGGTCTTGTTGTGCGTGAGCAGGATGGGTTCGGCGGTCTGCTTGAAAAGGTTGATGATCGGGGTGCAGTTCAGCTTGAGCGTGGCGGGGCCGACGCCGACTTCGAGTTGCTGCATGCGGTCCGGCCGTTCGAACCTGTTGATGAGAATGACGATCTCAAAGCCGGTCTTGAAGCCGGAGCCGGCCAGCTCTGCAAGACCTGAAAGCTCGATGAAGAAGAACTTTTCGGGGAAGTGGAAGAACTCCTGAATCAGGCGGTAGCCGTCAAAGCTGCGCCGCGGATAGGGAATCAGCGCTTCGTTTTCCGCAAAGCCAACGGGCTGCAGGCAGCTGGCCGGCAGGGTGATGGGGGGCTTGCGAGAGTTGGGCGTGAGATCGCGGAGCAGGATCTGCGCCGTGTTGTTGCACAGCAACTCGTACAGCGAATGGATCATCGACGCTTCGCCGTTGAGGAACAAGCGCAGCGAACGCAGATTGAGCTTGTCCGGCTGCACGCCGGGCGCAAAGCGGACCTCCGTGCGCAGCGCCGCCGTGGCGCCGGAGGACTTGGGGGCGGGAGAGAGGCGGTCCGGCGACTTCCAGGCGGTGCCGCTCAGCATCAGCGGCCACAGCGTGACGTCAAAGCAGGTGCGGAAGCGGAGGGGCAAACCGTCGATCGGCCGGGAGCTGAGCACCGCCCCGCGAGGCACGGGGAAACCCGTGATCAGGGCGGCGTTTTCCGGATCCGACGAGAGTTCGGCGATGGACATCGACGGAATCGGCCGGACGAAGTGCGGGTAGATGACCCCGAGCAGGGCTTCGGTGATCTCGGGAAACTCGTCATCGATCTTGAGGTGGACGCGACCGGCCAGAAAAGCGAACGCCTCGATCATGCGTTCGACGTGCGGGTCTTCGCACTGCGTCGGCTCGAGCATGAGCCGGCTGGCGATCTTCGGATACTTTTCGGCGAACTCGGCACCCATCTGGCGCAGGAAGGTCAGTTCGCGTTCGTAGTAGTAGAGAAGCTCGTCCCGCACCGCGCCCTTCCTCTACCCGTCGCCCTTGACCACGTAGGCTTGACTCGTCAGGTCGAGCATCGTGTCGAAGGTGACGCGTTCGGGCGCCGGGTCCATTTCAAGCATTCCGTCGATGCGGAAGCGCAGCTGCTTCGAGCCGGGTTCCACCGGCTCCATGAAAACTTTCGGGTTGCGGAGCCGCGGTTCAAAGATGGCGACCGTCGATTCGAGCATCCACGTCAGCCGGTTCTGGTCGCGCGAGGAGTGGAGGCCGAAGTGGGTGAGGTCGGGCAGGCCGTAGTTGAACAGCGAGCGGGTGAGCTCGCTTTTGGCGTCGACGGACTCCTCTTTGATGCGGCGCGAGTTGAGCAGCCATTCCAGATCGCGCTTGACCGCCGCCTTGAGCAGGCGAATCGACTGGGCGCGGGACAGGCGCGCCTCGGCCGTGGGACTCTTCGGCTCGCGGTCAATCAGCCGGTCGAGGACGGACAGCGTTACGTTCTGATCGAAGTCACCTTTTGCCATCGCGGTTTACCGGCTGACGCTCAATGCCTGCCCGGGATCGAGTCGGCAGATCCTGGCGAACAGGGCCTTCGCCGCTGGGCTTTCGCTGTCCTGCCGCCGGAGACACCGGTAGAGCAGCAGAAGCGGATGCGCCACGGCTTCCACCGGCTCCCACTCTTCGAGGCGCCGGGAGTCGATCTCGGCGGCGAGTTCGTCGAGGATGGAGTGGGCGATCACCTCGTTGCCAGTCTCCATGCATAAGGACGCCAACTGCGTCCGGCGGAGGAATCGCCCGCGGCCGCTGCGTTCAACGGCTGCTTCGCGCGCCAGCAGATCCATGGCCTCGCGGATGCGCCCGCCGCGCACGGCTTCCCGGGCCAGCTCCCAGGCATCGGGCGGGGCCGGCTCGCCGGATTCCGACTCCACCGGGGCGGCTTCGACGGGAGGCGGCGCGTAGGAGGGCTCAGGCGCCGGCGCTGCGCTCACCCCGGCGAGGACTTCGGCCTTTAGCCAGTTGGTGGTTTCGGCGTTGGCGGTGGGGGTGTCGTCCATCAGGGTCATGTCGAGCAGGCCCGGATAGTCGGTCAGCAGGGCGCGCAGCGCGGACTTGATGCCGGTCTGGAGCCCGGCGTAGGAGTAGCCGAGTTCGGCGCAGGCCTGGGCGGCGTAGCGGTGCACGTCGAGCCAGCCCCGGCCGCAGGGCAGCGCAATGGCCGCTTCGGCGGTGTCGAGCACCCCCTGCCAGTTATAGTCCATCGCATGCTGCTTGAGCTGCTGGCGAATCTCGGTGGGTGGGGGTTCGAGCAGCCGGGCGTCGAGCGTCTCGCCCCCGGCGCGTAACTCGCCGTGGCGGAGACCGGCAAGCATCAGGTACGGCGCGGGGGAGTAGGCGTCTTCGGACCGCAGAAACTTGGCGGCGGAAACGACGCGTGCGATGGCATCGTCCCGGTCGACCGGTTCGGCGGCGAGCGGCCCTGATCGCTTTACGGCGCGGGCCGCCGGGGCGGCTGCTACGACGCTCGACTCGTAGGTCGTCTCCTCCACTTCGACGACGGTCTCTTCGACATAAACCTCTGCACGCGGCTCGTCGGGTTCCTTCTCGCGCTTCCGGTTGAGGAGGATATTGACCGTTTGGCGCACCTTTTCAAGCGCGCCCCGCAGACTGGTCCAGCCCGGCGCCATGTCGCCGAATTTCTCTTCGCAAAGGATCTGCAGCGCCTCGAGCGATTCGAGACACCCGTCCATGGTTTCAAGTAGCGCGACGTACCAGGCTTTCGGTGTCGCGTTGAACTCTTTCTCAAAATCGTCGGCGCTGATCTTGCCTTCGCCGGTCTTCTCGAGAAACGCTTCGAGTTTGGTGCTGTCGCCTTCGGCGTCGGCTTTGTAGCCAACCTTGCGCGACTCCTGGTAGCGGATGTCGCTGTACCCGGCCGAGGTGCGGACGATGGGCACCATGTGGACCTGGAGGTTGAAGTTCCCCAGCCACTGCAACGGCGTGGCGCGGAACTCCGCATCGCCGTCTTCGAGTTCCGGATACAGCGTGTCCCAGAAGTTCTCGACGAGGCCTTTGATCATGTCGAGGGACTTGCGGAACTCCCCGAAGCCCTCTTTGCGCAGATGGGCCTCGGTCAGCCAGGCGGCCAGTTGCAGGTCTTTGCTCTTGGTGGCCAGCGACTCGCCGGCCAGTTTCATGACCGTGTTCCAGTCAGCCAGCTTCCGTTCGCGTTGCCACTCGCCCACCGGCCCTTCGTCGTCCTCGCGCCGGGCCTCTTTGATCTTGTCGTAGACAGGCGTGTAGTAGAGATACTCTCCGCTGGGATTGTCTCCGGGTATCGGGTTGAGCAGGTCTTCGCGGAGAGGCATCGCTTACTCTTCGGTCGCTTCGGTGGCTGGCGCGGCTTCGGACCGGTCAAAGACCAGTTTGCGCAGTTCGAGGATCGGCAACTCCTCGCCGTCCACCAGCAGCATCTTCTGTCCGATGGGACAGACTTCTCCTTTTTCGTTTTCATACCACTCGCTGACGCGTCCGAGTTTGACGTTGTCGTCGGCGTCCGTGCTGGCGTCCCAGGTAAGGACGGGCAATAGGACTTCGCCGAGCTCCATAGCCTTGAACTCGGGACCGGTGCGGACGAGGGCCGGAATCCAGATCAGGTCACGCACCCGTTTGGGCGGCATCGCCTCGATCTCTTCGATGTGTTTGAAGGGAATCCAGATATAGGCGCCGGCGGCGTAGCACTCCAGACGCGGTCCAATCCGCGGATCGGCGTCAACGATGGTCGTGTAGCGTTTGTCGTTCAGGGTTCCGGTTAAGGGAGCATCGGCGGCGTCCGCCACGTGGGTGGGGTAGTCGCCTTTGGCAAACGTCTCTTTCCGGGTCTTCTCGGCGTGCAGGGCGGACAGATAGAGCACGGTTCCGAGTTTGGCATCGCCGCTCGAATCGGCCAGTACTTGTAGCTGCTTCTGCGCGCGATCATACTCGCCCGCGAAAGTCAGCAGTTCGAATAGAAACGTCCGGCGCCGAACGTCGGCCGGGTTGTCCCGGACCTCGCCGTTCAGCGCCTGAATCGCTTCCTTCAGCTTTCCTGCCTGATAAAGATCCTTGGCTGTCATGGGTCAGAAGGCTATGCCGCCGCAGGCAGGAGGGAGACTAGCCGCCCTTGTTCTGGATGAGGCTCCACTTCGAGGCGACCTTACCGCCGGGTTTGCCCGTCTTGTGGTCGGTCTGGGTGTACTCCCATTCGATCTCGCCATAGTTAAAGGAGACCTCTTCGAGCGGTATCGGGTCGCTGTTCTTGGCCGAACCGCCGGGGCGGACGCCGGTGATGATGCAGTCGCCCATGGTGATCTTGTAGTAGAGCTGTTTATCGCCCGTGGCGCGGCACAGTTCGAGTTCGATCTTCTTGACGTGCGTGCCGTTGGAGCAGAACAGGTTCAGCTTGGGGGTGGTCTTGTCAAGATTCTTTACAATCGACAGATCCGCGTGGTCGCAGCGGCCGGCCGTCGCCGCGCCTGTCGTTGAGCGCTGTCCGCCGGCGGTCTGCGCAATCCCCATCGAAAAGCTGTGGAGTTCAATCCATTCTTTGTGCTTGTCGTCCTGCGACTCGCCCGGGATCCCGTCCAGTTTCAAAAATGCATCAAATGGCATGTTATTATCTCCTGAGTAATTTGCTGTAGAAACTTTTGTTAGTGGTGAGCGAAGGTTTTCGGTTATCGCACCGGAAGATTTTCGCCAGATCAGCTTCCCTTGTAAGCCGGTTCACTAAGTAACGCGGGGGCCGGAGGAAAAACCCATCAGCCCCCGCGCGAAAATCAGCCCTTGGCCGGCGGCGGCAGGTCCGCCACCAGGCGCAGCGAAACACTCAGTTCGTCGAGCTGGAAGTGCGGCTTCAGGAACGATACGGCGCGGTAGGCCCCGGGCTTGCCCGGAATCTCCGAAACATCAATACGGGCTTCGCGGAGGGGGTACTTGGACTTCATCTCCGCCGAGGCGTCGTCGTCGAGCAGCACATACTGCGAGATCCACTGATTGAGGAACGTCTCGCACTGCGAACGCGACATGAAGCTGCCGATCTTGTCCCGCATCATGGCCTTCAGGTAATGCGCAAAGCGGCTGACGGCCAGGATATAGGGCAGTTGGGCCGATAGCCGGGCGTTGGCGTTGGCCGAGTCTTTGTCATACAGCTTGGGCTTTTGCGCCGACTGTACGCTGAAGAACGCCGCGTAGTCCGTGCCCTTGCAGTGAACCAGCGGAATGAAGCCGAGGTCGGCAAGCTCTTTCTCGCGGCGGTCGGTAATCGGCACTTCGGTCGGGCACTTCATCGCCACATCGCCATCGTCGGTGCGGAAGTTGTGCACCGCCAGCCCGTCCACCAGCCCACCGCCTTCAACGCCGCGAATCGCCGCGCACCAGTGGTGTTTGGCAAAGCTGTTGGTCAGGCGCGCACCAAGCGCATAGGCGGCGTTCGACCACAGGTACTTATTGTGCTCGGTGCCATCGACGCCTTCCTGGTAATTGAACGCCTCCACCGGCTTCGTATCCGGCCCATACGGCAACCGGCCGAGGATCCGCGGCAGGCACAGACCAACGTAGCGAGAGTCTTCCGAAGCCCGGAAGCTCTTCCACTTGGCGTATTCCGTGTTGTCGAAGATCTTGCCCAGGTCGCGCGGCTGATCGAGGCTGGTGAAGCTTTCCAGGTTGAACAGTTCGTTCGAGGCCGCCGTGAGGAAGGGCGCGTGTGCGGCCGCGGCCACGTTGCTGACCCGTTCGAGCAGTTCAATATCCTCGGGGTGCTTCGTGAATTCGTAATCGCCCACCAGGGCGGCAAACGGGGCGCCTCCGAAGATGCCGAACTCCTCCTCGTACACCTTCTTAAACATGGCACTCTGGTCGAACTCCGGGGCGCGCTGCAGGTCGCGCAGCAGCTCCTTCTTCGACACATTGAGGACCTTGATCTTCAGCATTTCGCTGGTTTCCGACTGGTCCATCATGTACTTCAGTCCGCGCCAGGAGCCCTCGAGCTTCTGGAACGACGGGTGGTGCATGATTTCGTTCAACTGAATCGAAATCAGGTGGTCAATCTGCGCAATGCGGGCGTTGATCATCGCCTCGGTGTCGCGCGAGATGGTCATCTGCCCTTGCAGCACCTGCTGCACGAACTCCTTGACGAGCGACTTGCCGCGCTCTTTGCTGGCCGAATCGGTCCCGACCCGGCCCTGTTCGACAATCTGGTCGAGCAGACCGAGTTCGAGCGTCTGCTCCTGCGCCGCCGCCTGTGCCTTCTGTGCGTCGCTCATTACTCAGTGCCTCCCGTGCCGAGTTCGGCCTTGAGTTTGTCCATCTTGCCGGCGTCCTTCAGCGTTTCCATCAGGGTCTCTTCCAACTTTTCGTTGGTCTGCAGAGTGCCGCGTAGGTCGGAAAGACGCGTCCGCAGGTCGAGCAGCTCCTTGAGGGGCTTCACCTGCCGGGCCACATTCTCGGGATTGAAGTCGTCGAGGCTCGCAAACTTCAGGTCCACTTTGAGCTGACCGGCGTCGGCGTCCTCGCTCAGCTTGTTCTCGACCGAGAAGGCGAGGTGGGGCTTCATGCCTTCGAGAACCTGATCAAAGTTGTCAGGATTCACCTCGACAAACTTCCGGTCGCGAAGCCGGGGCAGGGGCTCGACGGGCTGACCGGTGAAGTCGCCCAAAACCCCCATTACAAACGGCAGCTCTTTGAGTTCGATCGCGTCCCCGATTTCGACGTCATAGGTGATCTGCACCCGGGGCGGCCGAACACGATCTAATTTATGTTGCGTGCTCTCTCTTGCCATAAGGTCCTCGTAGTTCTCCTGAGGCGATGCTCGGTAAGGTCTCTGAATTGGACTGCGTAAAGGCGCGTGGACACGGTGCGCCGGAATTCTCTCTCTCTAGAGATCCAGACGGAGTATACCCACGCCCTCCGGACCAGTCAAGTGAAATCAGGGATTGGCCCATCCTGCTCAGGTAATCTCCCACAACCGCTCATTGGGAACGCGGAGGTAGTGCTCATTTTCAATCAAAAATCGCACAATAATTGCCGCTCCGCGTTTGATGTGTAGTGTCGCATGTTGCCGATTCGTTTCCGGCATTCCGCGGCGGCGTAGAATAAGGCTATGAGTGATGGATTGACAATTGCGGGGCGCCCGTTTCGCTCCCGGCTCCTCGTTGGCACCGGCAAGTACCGTTCGCACCAGGAGATGGCGGCGTGCCACGAAGCATCCGGCGCCGAAGTGGTGACGGTGGCCGTCCGCCGCGTCAACCTCACCGATCGCACGCAGGAGTCGCTGCTTGACTACATCCCGCGCGACCGGTACTTTCTGCTGCCCAATACCGCCGCCTGCTACAACGCCGAAGAGGCCATCCGCGCCGCACGCCTGGGCCGGGAGGTGGGTCTGTCTCATTGGGTCAAGCTCGAGGTGATCGGCGACCCGGAAACGCTTTTCCCGGACAACGAAGGCCTGGTCGAAGCGACCCGGGTGCTCGCCAAAGAGGGCTTCGTCGTTCTGCCGTACACGACCGACGACCTGATTAACGCCCGCAAGCTGATCGACGCCGGCGCAGCGGCCGTCATGCCGCTGGCCGCGCCCATCGGGTCGGGGTTGGGCATTCAGAATCTGACGAACCTCCGGATTCTGCGGGAGAAGATCACCGCCGTGCCGTTGATCGTGGACGCCGGCGTAGGAACAGCCAGCGATGCGGCGGTGGCTATGGAACTCGGCTATGACGGTATCCTGATGAACACGGCCATCGCCGAAGCCACCGATCCCCCCCGGATGGCCGCCGCCATGAACCACGCCGTACAGGCCGGGCGCCTGGCCTTCCAGGCCGGACGCATGCCGCGCCGGCTGTACGCCAGCGCCTCGAGCCCGCTGACCGGCATCAGCTACTAGCTTCCGCCGGCAGTAGCCTCCGCTGGACTCCCCCTGCCTGCCTGGCTCTCGCGCAGCAACTCGCGCACCACATGCAGCGCCGTCCACTGGCACGCCCCGCGGCCGGCCCAGGCGCTGACCCACCGTCGCCGCATCTCCGGCGGTACCGGACGCCCGTGTGCCCAGTCGGTCAACGCCCCGGCCTGTCCGCTGGCCGTGAAGAACCACTCTCCGACACCCCACTCCGTGGCGGCCCGCACCAACGCCGTCTGTTCGGCCAACTCCCAATGCGCCTCCCCGCCCCGGCCCTCGGCTACAATCGAGGCCGCCAGCCGGTCGCAAACCGCCACCAGGAGCTTCCGGCGCTCCCGCGCCGGGCGGTCTAGCCATCCGGCAAACAGAACTTGGCCCAGTAGAATAGGGTACGTTTCTGCCAAACGAACCCACGCCTCCGGATCCTGCCCCTGCAGCGACGCCGCACGCAGCATGGCGTCGGCCGCCTCCGCGCTCGCCCACCAGTTGACGAAAAACTCCTGCAGCAGCTCCGCCGCGGCCGTTCCGGCCGGCGCCGCCAGGCCCTCCGGCGCCTCCGGAGCCAGCCAGGCTGCGAGAGTCGCTTCCGGCTCGGCCTTGACGCGGCGGGCCACCGCCCGTTGCACCAGCCCGTCAAAGACCGGCGCGCGGGACCACAGCAACCATCCCGCCATGTACTCCCAGCCCTCCGCGATCAACACCATCTCGGCAAGATCCGCCTCCGAGCGGAACCTGGATCCCAGGCATGCCCCCGCTCTTTCGAGCGAAACGCCCAATACCTGCTGCGCGTTGGCCACGCCCTCCACCCACCATGCTCTTTCCGCACCCCGGCTGACCGGGTAGCAGGCCGGTCCCGGCTCCTCCCGCTGCCACAGCCAGACCCGGTCTTCCGCCGTGAGCGCCACCGGATAGGCCATCGTCAACTGCAGCGTACCCGGCCCGGCCACCGTGAATCCGGTCAACACATCGACCGGTTGGGGTGGCGTCAAGGCGATCACCGGCCGCTGCATGGCCGGCACGGCAAGGCCAACAGGCAATCGGGCCCACGGCAGTTCGCTGGCCACCAGCATCGACCGCGTCGCCCCCGCCGGCGTGGCCGCGGACGCCTGCGCTTGCGCGATGGGCAGCTGCCAGGAGATGTGCTCAATCACCTTCCGCCGCACCGCCTCGCCGAAGGCCGCCTCCAACGCGTCGAGGTTTTCCTTCCACCAGACCGGCGCCTGCTCGCCCGGCTCAATGCCCAATTGACGGCAGCAGGCCTCCAGATCGTGGCGGACCCGGGGCAGCAGCGGTACGGAGCGGCCCAGCATCTCGGCCAATTGCAGCGCATAGACAACGCCGCCGGCCGTCAAGGACGTAATCATGGCCGAGGGCAGCGGCAGGTCCTCCAGCCGCACCAACCAGGTCCAAGGGAATTGCATCCGCGGGCGCCCCGGCCCCTGCGCGCTCATCGCTCCGTTGAGCAGGGCAGCCAAGCGGTCAATCCGACCGCTATCGTTTTTGGCGGCAGGACACGGAGCACCAAGAACAACTTCAATGCCAGTACCTGGCAGGGCAATGTGGGGAAGCGCCATAGACTCTCTGCTCCTCACCTTAGTCATCGGCGGGGTGAGGCCTAAGGTTTAGGGCAGCTCGCTTTTAAGGTCTCTGCAAAAAAAAACCACCTCCCGCCGATCTCGACGGGAGGTGGTTGGCGGTTGATTACCAGCTAAAAGTTATACTTCAAGCCAAATTGCAGATTGCGCATGTTCGTCCGCGTCCCGGTAATCGTCGCAAAGTTACCCTGCGACACCGGCGCCAGCGAACCCGCCGCGAACACCGCCGACGCCAGGTTCGTGTTCGGGTTGCCCCACACCGGATGGTTCATGATATTGAATCCCTCAAACCGGAACTGCAGTACATGCTTCTCGCTGAACGGCATCGTGAAATTCTTGAACGTCGAGAAGTCCCACGCTACAATTCCCGGGCTGTTCATCGTATTGCGTCCCACGTTGCCAAAGGTTCCGTCCACCGGACGCGTAAACGCCCGCCAGTCGAACCACTGCGCCGGACTCCCGTCTTCCAGTTTCCCGTTCGTCCCCGTCGAGTTCGGCCGGTCGAACTGACCGCCCGTGTTCGACGGGTCGCCACCCACAGTGATCGTCATCGGAAAGCCGGTCTGCATCGTCACGATCGAACCTAGCTGCCAGCCGCCCAGCACGGCGTTGGCAAACCCGTTCTCGATCGCAAACCGCCGGCCCTTGCCGAAGGGCAGATCCCAGGAGATCGACGTCGTCACCCGGTGACGGGTGTCAAACGACGACCGCGCATACTCGCACGCCCGGCAGTAGCTGTTCTGCGGGAACAGCGTGTCGCCGCCCTGGTTGCGGATCGCCGTGGCCGTGTCGAGCGACTTGGCCCAGGTGTAGGCCGACAGGAAGGTCAGGCCGGAAGAGTACCGCTTGGTCACCTTCACGCCCAACGAGTTGTAGTTGCCCGTGCCGCCGTTATCCACCAGTTGAATGCGGCCGAAGTTGGGAAACGGAGACCGCTGCGCCAGGGTCAGACCCGTAGTGCGCGGCGCCGGCAACGCCTCGTTGACGGCGCGGAGAGCTTCCAGCTTCCGGCTCACGCTACCGAGGTAGCTGACCTCGAACAGAATCTCGCCGGGCAGCTCCCGCTGCACGTTCAGCAGATACTGTGCCGTGTAAGGCGTCCGCCGGTTGTACGGATTGGCGAAGGCGTACGGCGTCGGCACCTGCGCAATCCCTCCCGCGGCCGCGGCCAAGGCGTTGTTCCAGGTCAGATTGGGCGTCACCGTGTTCGAGTTGAACCGCAGACGGCCCGCCAGGTTGCGCGCCATGTCGAACCGCGGGTTGCCCGTGTCCTGGTTGTAGAACATGCCGGTGCCGGCGCGGATCACCCACTTGGCCGTCGGGCTCCAGCTCAAGCCAATGCGCGGCGCCCAGTCGTTGTTGTCGCGCGCCACCAGCCGGTTACCCAGCGAACCATTGCGTGCCACTTCAATGTTCGGCCACCGCAGGTTGATTCCTTCGTACGCATCCGAACCCGTGCCCTGCCGCATGAAGTACGGATAGAGGCCGCGATCGGCCACGTTCGCGCCCTGGAAGCTGGCCGGCCGGATGTCCTGCCGGACAATAGCGTTGAACAGCGTACCCGTCTGGTCCTGCCACGGCGGGTTGTTCTCATAGCGGATGCCCCAGTTCAAGGTGATCTTCGAGGAGATCTTCCAGGTGTCGTCAAAGTACACCGCAAAGTTCACCGCCTGGAAACGCGCCCGCGCAATCGACACCGCCGCTTCGGCCTGGTTGGTCTGGCCGAGCAGGTAGTCGGCAAAGCCGTCGCCCGTGCCGGAGACGCCCGGGTTGTTCGTGGCGTTCGGAATGAACAGGAACTCGCCGCGGGCAAACTGGTTGCCGACCTGGAAGTAGTTGTCCCAGCGCATCTCGCCGCCCATGCGGAAGGTGTGCTTGCCGCGGATAATCGACAGGTTGTTATTAACCTGGATCACCCGGTTGTTGTTCTCGTACGGACCTTCCGACCCGTTGCCGAAGCCGGAGTAAGTACCGCCGAAACCGATCGCCGGAATGCCCCACTGCACGCCCGGCCCTGCATTCAAGCCCGGAATCGACAGCTCTCCCACCACGTTCCGCGTAAAGGCCAACTCCGGACCGGTCGTGTTGTAAAACCGGCTCAGCCCGAACCGCGCCTCGTTAACGATGGTCGGCGAAAGCACCCGCGTGTTGGAGACCATGTACTGGTCGAAGTTCGTGATGATCTTATCGCCGTTCAGCCGCAGCTGCTCGGTCAACTGGTTCTCTTCGCCCCAGCTGTAGCGGCCGAACCAGGTGGACTTCGACGACTCGTTGTAGTCGCCGCGAATCGTCATCTGGTCGCGATCGATAGGCCGGCCCAACGCCTGCGCCCGGTTGTTGCGCAATCCCGCCCCGGCCACGTTCGGCGTCGGGAAAAACTCAAGCAGCTTCACCGATGTCGGATGAAAGCGGCTCGACGGAATCGCGTTGTTCGGGAACGGCACCGCCGCCACGACGCCGGTCGCCCCCGGGGCCCGGGTCAACGGGTCAAAAATCGCCGCCACCCCGGCAAAGTTCCCGCCCCGCATCGCTTCGCTCGGCAGGTTGTAAACCCCCTGCTGCGCGCGCCGCTGCCGGAACCACTCGTAGTTCGTCATGAAAAACAGCTTGTTCCGCCCGTTGAACAGCTTCGGGATCACCACCGGACCGGTCAGTGTAAAACCGTACTGGTTCCACTTGAAAGGATCCTTCGGCGGCCGGTTCGTCGTAAACGCGTAATTCTTGGCGTCAAACTTCTCGTTGCGCAGAAACTCAAACAGCGTGGCATGGTACTCGTTGCCGCCGCCCTTGGTCAGCACGTTGATCTGCGACGCCGCCCGGCCATATTCGGCCGGATAAACGCCGCTCTGCACCTTAAACTCCTGAATCGCGTCAATCGACGGCTGCGAAATGTAGGTGTTGAAGTTCGGGTCGGTGTTTTCAATCCCGTCCAGGGTGAAGCGGTTGAACTGCGCCCGCTGCCCGCCAATCGAGATGCTCTGGTCGGCGCGGATACCGCCCTGCCGGGAACCGGCCTGGCCCGCCGAGGGAAAGCCGTAGCTCACGTTCGGCGCCAGCGAAACCAGCTGCAGGTAGTTGCGGCCGTTCAGCGGCATCTCCACAATGCGCTTGTTGTCGATTACGGTGCCGAGCGTGGCGTTTTCGGTCTGCAGCGAAAGCGCCGAGGCCGCTACTTCGATCGTCTCGGTAACGTTGCCAAGCTGCAGATCGATATCTTCGCGGCGGCTCTGCTGCACCTGAATCTCAAGCCCGGTGCGCGTCGTGGCCTTGAAACCGGCCTTCTCCACCTTCATCGTATAGCTGCCGGGCTGCAGCGAAGGAAACGCATACGTCCCAGCCTCGCTCGTCACCGTGTCGCGCGTCGCCCCGGTGGCGCTGTTAACGAGCGATACCTTCGCCCCCGCCACCGTCGCTCCCGACGAATCCGTCACCGCTCCCGACAAATCGCCAAAAGTCTGGCCAAACACGTTCAAAACCAGACTGAAAAACAGACATAACCGCACTATGGATTGCATTGGCAAAGAACTATCTCCCTGAAATCAAACTGCCCACTACATTACGGAACCCACTGGCCGCCCGCAACTTCGCCCCCCAACATGGCCCCCCAACATGGCACTGCCCCCTTCCGGAGAACCGGAAGGGGGCCGTAGCGCAGGAGCGCAAGCCGCGATTACAGACCTTTCTGTGCCAGGAACAGACACAGATCGACAACGCGGTTCGAATAACCCCACTCGTTGTCGTACCACGACACAACTTTCACCAGATTCCCGCCAATCACCTTCGTCAACTGCGCGTCGATGATCGAGCTGTTCGGATTCCGCAGCATGTCGGTCGACACCACCGGGTCCGTGGTGTAGGCCAGAATGCCCTTCAGCGGACCTTCCGCCGCCGCCTTCAACGCCTGGTTCACCTCTTCCGTCGTCGTGTTCTTCGTCGTCGTACACACCAGATCCGTCACCGAAACGTCCGGCGTCGGCACCCGCATCGCGTACCCGTCCAGCTTACCCTTCAACTCCGGCAGCACCAGCCCAATCGCCTTCGCCGCGCCCGTCGACGTCGGAATCATGTTGATCGCCGCCGCCCGCGCCCGCCGCAAATCCTTGTGCGGAGCGTCCAGAATGCTCTGGTCGTTCGTGTAGCTATGGATCGTCGTCATCGATCCCTTCTCCACCCCAAACTGATCGTGCAGCACCTTCACAAACGGCGCCAGACAATTCGTCGTGCACGAAGCGTTCGACACAATATGGTGCTTCGCCGGATCATACATGTGATTGTTAACCCCGAGCACCATCGTCAAATCTTCATTGCTCGCCGGCGCCGAAATGATCACCTTCTTCACCGATCCCTTCCGGTGCTTGGCCGCATCCGCGCCATCCGTAAACCGGCCCGTCGATTCGATCACGATCTCGGCGCCCGTCGACGTCCAGTCGATTTCGCCGGGGTCCCGCACGGCAAACACCTTGATCTTCCGGTCGCCGTAGTGGATCGTGTCGCCTTCGGCCCGCACGTCCATCGGCAACTGCCCCAGCGTCGAATCATACTTCAGCAGGTGCGCCAACGTCTTCGTGTCGGTCAGGTCGTTCGTGGCGACGAATTCAATCTCCGGATTGTCCAGAGCCGCGCGCAGCACATTCCGGCCAATCCGGCCGAAGCCGTTGATGCCGACTTTAATTGCCATACTTTTCCATGTCTCCTGAAGGGTTTAAGGTTCTCTTCAGTGTACCCCACCCCCCGGCCAGAGCGCTTATTTGACAGGTTTCGGCCGCGGCGTCGCCTCGCCGTCCTTGGTGATCCCCATCACCCACTTCGCCGCCTCCACCCACATCTTCTGCACCTGCGGATGCTCCCACGCCTGCACCGTGTGCCCCAGCGTCGACACAAACACCCGTCCGCTCCCATAATTCCTCACCCACGACACCGCAAAATCCCCATCCGTCCGGTGCACCCCCTGCCTGGTCAGATCCACCCCCGCCGTATCCAGCCGCATCAACACCCGCACCCGGTCCCGCGAATAACTCTTCAACTGGTAAATCTCATCAAACAGAAAGAAATCCTTCGGAAAATGGCTCGTCGCCGGATGCCCCGGGTCCTCCGTCACCAGCTTGGCCTGAAACTGATTCCACGGATGCAGGTCAAAATACCCTCCCACCAACTCCCCGTACTCCGGCCACGAATAAAACGTATCCACCCCACTGTGCGCCACCAGAAAACCCTTCCCGTCCTTCCGGATAAAGTCCAACAACGCCGTCTTCTGCTCCTCATCCAGATCCAACTCCCCCGACGTGTAAAAAAACACCGCGTCAAAGTAATCCAGGTTCTTCCCGTTCGCCCCCAGCTTCTTCTTGGTCACTAACTGCGTATCCGTCCGGATATAGGTATCCCACAACCCCGTCTCCTTCCCCAGCTTCCAAATCGTCGCCATCCCCTCCGACGTCGAATCATGCTGCCACCCCTTCGACTGCCCCACCACCAGAATCCGCTTCTTCCCCGGCCCCTGCGCCAACACCAGCGACGCGATTACAATAAGTCCCAAGATCATTCGCATAGCGCCCCCAGTCTATCGAAATGCAACTCCTCCCGCTCCTCCTCCTCGCCGCCAACCTCGAAACCCACCACGTCAAAGTCGAAGAGGTCACTTTTAAAGGCCGCCCCGCCCTCCGCCTCACCGACACCGCCCCCGCCTCCCTCACCGACCCCGCCCGCCTCGCCATCCTCAAAAACTCCTCCTTCACCGACGGCGCCATCGAATTCGACCTCGCCGGCGACCGCCTCCCCTCCGCCCCCGAAACCTCCCGCGGCTTCACCGGCCTCGCCTTCCGCGTCGGCCCCGCCGGCCAACCCTACAACGCCTTCTACCTCCGCCCCTACAACGGCCGCTCCCCCAACCAGGTTCAACGCAACCACTCCGTCCAATACATCGCCATCCCCGGCTTCGACTGGGCCCCCCTCCGCGAAAAATTCCCCCAAATGTACGAATCCTACGTCGACCTCGTCCCCGGCGAATGGACCCACGTTAAAATCGAAGTCCGCGGCAACACCGCCAAACTCTACGTCAACCACGCCCCCCAACCCAACCTCATCGTCAACGACCTCCTTACCGGCCTCCCCTCCGGCGCCCTCGCCCTCTGGATCGGACCCGGCAGCCAGTCCCACTTCGCCAACCTCCGCGTCTCCCGCTAACATGCGCCCCCTCACCCTCCTCCTCGCCGCCCTCGCCCTCCAAGCCCAATCCCCGGCCGACCTCGAAGCCGTCGTCACCACCGACGCCGGCGTCTTCCGCTTCGCCTTCCACCCCGCCAAAGCCCCCAAACACGTCGACCAGTTCCTCGCCCGCGCCCGCCAGGGCTACTTCAACGGCTCCGCCTTCTTCCGCGTCGTCCCCTACGGCATCATCCAGGGCGGCGACCCCCTCCTCAAGTCCCCCAAAACACCCCGTAACCTCTGGGGCACCGGCGGCCTCAACCTCCTCCCCGACGAGTTCTCCGACCTCAAACACGAACGCGGCACCGTCTCCACCGTCCGCATCCCCGGCAAACCCAACTCCGGCGGCGCCCAGTTCTTCGTCTGCATCGGCCCCCAAACCGCCCTCGACGGCAAATTCTCCGCCTTCGGCCACGTCACCGAAGGCATGGACGTCGTCGAAAAAATCTCCCAATCCCCCGCCGGCCCCGACAACCTCACCACCCAACCCGTCAAAATCCTCTCCGTCACCATCGAACCCAAAAAGGTCGAACCCTTCCTCTCCGCCACCCCCGCCGAACTCGCCCGCACCGTCGAACTCAAAACCACCCTCGGCTCCCTCAAAATCGCCCTCGAACCCTCCTGGGCCCCCGAACACGTCCGCAACTTCCTCAAACTCACCGCCTCCGGCTGGCTCAACCACACCCCCTTCCACCGCATCGTCCCCGGCTTCGTCGTCCAGGGCGGCATGGCCCCCGGCCGCTCCCACCCCGCCGACCGCTGGGTCCGCAACCTCAAAGGCGAGTTCCACCCCGACCGCAAACACCTCCGCGGCATCGTCTCCATGGCCCGCGGCGACCACCCCGACTCCGCCTCCACCTCATTCTTCCTCATGCTCGGCGACGCCCCCCACCTCGACGGCCAGTACTCCGCCTTCGGCCGCATCGTCGAAGGCCTCGAAGTCCTCGCCGCCTTGGAAAAGGAACCCGTCAACGGCGAAACGCCCCAGCGACCCCTCCTCCTCCTCGAAGCCACCATCCTCCCCTAAAATCGGTGCCGCTTCTAGCCTGCGCACGGGCTACTTCCCATAAGGAGCCTAAATGAAAAAGATTCTCACCCTGGCCTTCGCGGCCCTCATGACCCTCTCCCTCTCCGCCTTCGCCGCCACCTCCGACGACAAGCCGAAGGCCGACGAGAAGAAGGAAGACAAGAAGAAGAAGGACCCGCACGCGTTCTAACTCTTCTGTCCGCCGGGCCGTCCGCTACCAAGGCTGGCGGCCCCCTACCCCCGCAACGCCATCCCCGTCATCCAAACCCCCACCAGCACAATCACCCCCGCCGCCACCACCGGCAGCCGCTTCCCCCACACGCTCCCCCCCAGCCCGCTCTCCCCCCACCGTCCCTTTCCGTAAACCACCCCCAGCCCGATCCCCGTCAACACCACCGCCATCCCCGCGCTAAACGCCACCAGCAGCACCAGCCCCACCCCCACCCGCTGGAGCGAAATCGCCGTCAACAGCAGCACCAGCGCCGACGGACACGGCACCAGCCCCCCTCCCACCGCCAGCGCCAAAATCCCCCCGTTCGTCTCCACCTCATGGCTATGCCCGTGCTCCAATACCCCCGTCCGCTGCAACAACAGCCACAACCCCACCAACACAATCGACGCCCCCGCCACCACCCCCATCGTTCGCGCCAACTCATCCGCCCGCACATATGCCGTCAGGTACAGCGTCGCCATCCCCAGCCCGAACACGCTCACCGTATGCGTCAACGTCACCACCCCGCCCAACAGCAACGCATGCCGCCACGTCCCCCGGCTCCCCACTAAAAACGCCGCCACAATCGTTTTCCCGTGCCCCGGCGACAGCGCATGCACCGCCCCCATCCCA